>CALRGE010000020.1 GCA_943357175.1 Candidatus Peribacteria bacterium | reverse complement strand
TGCGAATAAGTTTTTAGCTTCTGTTAATTCAAAATCTGAAATTTGTATTATTTGGCTGCTTTCCGCGAGTGAATCTTGAATATCTTCCATAAATATTTAAATGCCGAGTGATAATATAGAAAAAACTATATTTGTCAAATAATAATTATGTTGTATGATTATTATATGTTCGACCCAAAATTAACAATAGAAAGCGGAATCGATAGAATTGGTGAAATTGTTGACGGTAGGCAAATTAATGTGAAACCGGATGATCCGCTTTTTGAAAAGGTAATGGAATATCGCAAAGCAATACAATGTTTATATGATAATGATGCTATTGAAATTGATGTTCTTGAAGGTGGGTCTATTTCACTTCTGAAGCCAGAGTTCAAAAATGAAATGGATAAAGTTCTACCCGGAGGCAAGTCAATTTTGGCGACTTGGTACAAGACTCAAGCTTCAACTAGATATAGTTGTAGCGCTTCATTTGATATGAGGAATGTTTTCAATGAGGCATTTTTTAATGCACTTGAATATGGTTCTAAGGGTGGAATTAATATTAACCATTTGGTTGGTCGGAAAGGTGAATTTTATTCGATTGTACAGGTTTCAGGTGGAGCAATCATGGAGGATATGCGTGATACCTTCGTGGAAGGTAAAAGTTTGAGATTTGAAAATGGAAAATTTCCAAGAGGTTGTGGCTCACACAATTTTGGAGCAAGTTCTTGTTCTGTATGGTATGCGAATTTAGATCCCGGATATGCCACTTTGATTTTTGATAAATCGAGCGGGTATTTGCATGATCGTGGAATTCAACGTTGAATTCGAAACAAAATAGTAAAGGTACTGCCTTTGCCTTCTTCACTTCTTGCTGAGATTTTTCCGCCATGGGCTTCTACAAGTTCTTTCACTATTGCCAAGCCAACTCCGAGGCCGCCGGTTTTGCGATTGCGAGATTTGTCGGTACGGTAAAATCGTTCGAAAATATATGGAAGTTCTTTTGCAGGAACTCCGATGCCGTGATCAGTCACGCTAATTTTTATACCGTCTTTTGAATCTGAAAGTTCAACAGTTACTGGTTTTCCTTTTGCTGAATATTGAAGTGCGTTGTTCAGAATGTTCAGTAAAATTTGTGTGTAACGATCTTTATCTAAAGTAAATTCTTCAGATTTTAAGCTAGATTCTAATTTGATTGGAACGCCTTTTTCTTTGAATTGTGGGTGAATTTGAGTGATGATTTTTTGGCTTAAAATTTTTATATTTACTTGAGCCGGCTTAATTTTGAAACTTGTTTGTTCTAAGGTAGAAAGAGTTCGAACTTCGTCGAGCATAGCTTTCAAACGATCAGTTTCTTCTTTCATTAAAATGTATGTTTCCTTCCGATTTTTCTCTTCAATTACTCCGTCGTTTAATGCTTCTAAATAACCACCAATATTTGTTAGTGGAGTGGCTAATTCGTGAGAGACATTTGTTATAAGTTGTTGTTGTAAATAGCGATGATCTTCAAGAGATGTTGCCATGGAATTCAGTGACATTGTGAGATCACCAAGTTCATCATCAGATTCAATTTTTACACGTTCTTCATATTTTCCTAATGCGATTGCTTTGGTTGCTTCTATCAATTTTTTTATTGGCTTCACAATGTATCCGCTAATAATAAAACTTATAAAAATTGCAATAATTCCACCCACTAAAACAGTTAAAAATATTGATTGGCGAATTGCCTCTAGAAAAATATCGCCTTTTGGACCGATTCTCATTTCTACACCTTCTTCATAAAATTTTCGGAAATGTTGGCTGATTTGAATGTCTACAAACCAGCTCAGTAAAACTAAAGTACATAAAATAACTATTATGTAACTGATTAGTAGTTTGCTTCTAAGATTAAGTTTCATCATCTAAAAGTTTATAACCAAGCCCGAAAACTGAAGAAATATAGAGCGGTTTTTTTGGGTCATCGTGAAGTTTTTTTCTAAGGTTTTTTATGTGGGCGTCGATTGTTCTTTCGTAAACAAAACTGTGGGAATCATAAAGATCTTCCATTAATTGTTTGCGAGAAAACACTCTGCCTGGACTCTTCATTAGATGTTTAAGTAGTTTTAATTCAAGTACAGAAAGTTCAAGTATTTTTCCATTTTGAGTAACTTGCATTTTTTCTGAATCGAGGCTGAGATCTTTGTAATGAAGTAGTTCCGAATTGCTAATTTGAGAACGCGCGCGCCGTAAAATTGCCTTAACTCGCGCAACCAATTCTTTTGGGCTAAATGGCTTGCTCAAGTAATCATCAGCACCAATTTCTAGCCCGATAATTTTTTCAATTTCATCTGATTTTGCGCTCAAAATTAAAACCGGAGTTTCGAGTTGAGTTCGCAGTTTTTTTAAAAGCTCCAAGCCCTCAAGGTTTGGAAGCATACGGTCGAGTACAATTAAATCAGGTTTTATTTTAAGTGCTAATTCAAGGCCTTCAGCACCGTCGTTTATTTGCACGGTTCTGAATTCTTCTCTTTGTAAATAAAGCTCAATGAGATCAGCGATTTTTTTGTCATCTTCGATTATTAGAATTGTTTTCTGCATGCTTTGATTTTACCTGAAAGGGGGCCAGGTCACCAGCCCCCAAAGGTCCTTACTCTTGATCAGGTCCTTCCCACTTGAAGTCCTGAAGCTTTTCAATTATCTCTGCATCGTCAGATGAAAAAGTGACAATCACACCATTGTCAGTTTTTTCTACTGTACGAGTAACTTTGTCTCCCATGAAAGGCATTCGACCATGTCCACCATGTCGAGGTCCTTTTTCCGGCATATTTTGTAATTTTTCCACCACTTCAGCATCATCAGATTTTAGAGTAATTTGTACTCCGTTATCTAATATATTCACTGACTGATCAACGTTTTCCAAAAGATCCCCACCACGAGGAGGCAATTCGGTCATACTTTGAAGTCTTGTCAGTGTTTCGGCATCATCTGTAGTTAGAGTAATAATTACTCCGTCTGTGATGTTTTCAACGCTTCGAGTGACGGTCTCTTTGAAATTATGTTTTT
>CALRGE010000019.1 GCA_943357175.1 Candidatus Peribacteria bacterium | reverse complement strand
ACAATTCGAGAGTTTTTTATTCCGGCACAGGAAGATACTTCAGGAGAAATTTTGAAATTAACTTCTGTTTCGGTAATTAGAAATCATGAGAAATCGACTAAAAAAGTGATGATTTCACTGCGAAAAAAAGAGCATCTATTGTTGACTGGCCCAAATGGAATTGGGAAGAGTACGCTTTTGGAGGCTTTGGCTAGCGGAAAAGCGGAAGGAGCAATGATTGGTTATGGAGTCCGAGTTGGTTATTATCGCCAAGATTTTTCTACCTTGAATTTTGAGCACACCGTTCATCAGTCATTTGAGGAGGCGCTGAAATCTGTGGGAAAGACTGCTTTGGAGGAGAGGATTAGATCTGTTGCGGCTGGATTTTTGATTACAAAAGAGCATATCCACGCAAAAATTGGGACGCTTTCTGAGGGGCAAAAAGGATTGGTTTCTTTTGCACGATTGGTTTTGCAAGAGCCAGGACTTTTGATTTTGGATGAGCCGACAAATCACATAAATTTCCGTCATTTGCCGGTTATTGCTGAGGCACTTCACAATTACGACGGCGCTATGATTCTGGTTTCCCACGTTCCTGAGTTCGTTGATCAGATTAGAATTGATCATACTTTGGATTTGGATAAGTAAATTTAAATTTATAAATATGAATAAAGAAGAAGCAAAGCAGGAGTTAATAGAGAAAGGAGTGAATCCAAATATGACAGCAGATATTACGCCTAGAAAGAATCATTGTGAAGATATGGAGATGATTCAATGGATTGAGAGAGTAAACTTTCTATTAAAGGTTGTTAGAGGATCTTAAATTGGAGTTTTTTTCGCAGGTCAGTTAGAATTTCCGCATGAATTTCCCTGTTGAATTAAATCCGCATTATTTAGAGAAGGCGGCTCGACTCAAAATTGAGCCGGAAGATATTGTCGAATCTTTTGTGCGTGGTGGTGGTGCAGGCGGACAGAAGATAAATAAGACCTCGAGCGCAGTTTTAGTGAAACATTTGCCTACGGGCATTGAGGTTAAATGTCAGGTTAATCGGGAGCAAAGTCGAAATAGAATTTCCGCGTATAAATTGTTGATAGATAAAATTGAAGACAAAGTTTTGGGTGCGAAATCTGAAAGAGCGATGCGAGTTTTTAAGTTGCGAAAACAGAAGAAACACAGGTCAAAACGGGCGAAAGAGAAAATGATTGAAGGCAAGCGTGCACGCGCGATTTTAAAGTCGAATAGAGCAACTTTGCGCTAAATAGTTTATGCGATAACGCTTCGTACTTTTCGACCATTTAATTCGATATATCGATTTATTTTTCTGAGGCGCTTCAGAATAAGTACTAGATCAACTTTGAAGCTTGTATTTTCACCGCCGAATAGTATTAATTTCTCAGCAGATTCCGCAAGCCTATATGGTTTTCCAGCCTGAAGATCTTTTATTACTTCTTCGTAGAATGAAGATTTAATTCTCATTAACTTGAGGTCTGGGTCTTTAGTTAAAACCATCGGCGCGTGATTTATTTGCTCAACAAGATATTTGAAGGATTCCAGGATTTCAGTTTTTTCCGACTCGATATCCTCACAGCCGTTGTCTTGTTTTATGTACATTCTGTCTGCGGCAATCATTGCTGGCCCAAGAATAGTTTGCTCCTGTTCGCCAACGTATGTCTCGGCGACATCATCAATGTAATTGGCGAGGGCCTGAACTCGAAGCGAGTTCATCTTCATTAATAGCTCTTGAAGTACTGGCTTTTGAATCGAAAGCCCTGATAAATCAGACATTTTTGCATTTGAAAGTTCATTGGCCAGAATAGAGATGCTGTCATCAGAAAGGCCCACCGCTTTTAGTTTGATGAATAGATACGTACAAATTTCTTCCTCCAAAACGGCCCGGAAATTTTTAAGTTTGCAATCAATAAAGTCCGGCATCATGTCTCCACCCGGATCCATAGTATTTAGGAAATCATTATAATTCGGATCAAACTTCCTGATGATTTGCTCATCTAATGTAGGCGACGGGAATTCAAGCCCGTCTAGGTTGGTAGAAATTGGTGTGAGATCTGCTTTATGTTGAAATTCGGCCATATTTATTAAGTTAGAGTGATTTATACACTGAAGGTTGGGTTTTGGCAAGTCGGCCTTGACTTTTCATTATTTTGGCTTATAGTGCCGCGCATATGAGAGAAGCTTTAAGAGATATTCAAGAGAGAATTCCATTTAGTAGTTTTGCCAGTACTTTGCTCGCCGCTGGTGATGAAGTTCCTATGCATTTGGGAAGAAACTGTATTGGGCAGGCGAGAGCATTGGCGAATGAACTTGAGAGCAAGGGCTACGATCCGTCATTTGTACATTTGGCTCGTGATAAAGGAACTCATTTCGCGGTTCTTGTTGAAGAGGATGGTGATTTGTTCTATCTAGACCCATCAGCTATGCACGAAGAGCCTGTGAATTTAACGAAGATTTTTCGAGATAGAGTTTCTGCTATTGTTGAATCTCGACCAAAGATTAAAGGTGTTTCATCAAAATTAACTGTTTCGGCTAAGTCTGAACTTGATTTTCATGTTTCAAAAACAGTACAAAATGGTAATCAAACATATGTTCCAATTGCATATGATTTTGATTTAAATACTCGTTCAAAGGTTCTTCCGAGAGATGATGACTCTTATGTCGCTGCTCTTGAAAGAGAGAATCTTATTTTGAGAGTTCTTGATGAAAATGGTGGATTTACTGTAATTAAACAGCCCATATTTATGGGAATACGTAGATTGAGGAAGGCGACTGAAAGTGGAGTTGAAGAGCTTATTTTTGCGAAACAAGACCCAGCCTTTCTAAATGCTATCAGGGGAGTTTCAGACAGGCTTTTGCTCACTCCGGAATCATTAGTTGCACATATAGACAGGGCGACCAACTCCTACAATTACTTGCGGATGTATGAAGCAATGTAGTGTTTGCAAAATTAGTACTGTAGTCCGACTAAGATGCTTGTTAAAGGCCAGTCTTCAGATTATAATTGTCGCAGAAAATTTTGCAAAAACTTATGAAAATCGCAGTGATTTGTGGTGGGCCATCGCTTGAAAGGGGAATTTCACTTAATTCGGCGAGAAGCGTGGCCGATCATTTGGAAGATGAGAATGTTGAGATTGTGCCGATTTATTT
>CALRGE010000018.1 GCA_943357175.1 Candidatus Peribacteria bacterium | reverse complement strand
TAATTGTCGCAGAAAATTTTGCAAAAACTTATGAAAATCGCAGTGATTTGTGGTGGGCCATCGCTTGAAAGGGGAATTTCACTTAATTCGGCGAGAAGCGTGGCCGATCATTTGGAAGATGAGAATGTTGAGATTGTGCCGATTTATTTCGATTATAAAAAGAGGGCATATGCAATTTCGCGAATGCAACTTTATTCAAACACGCCTTCCGATTTTGATTTTAAGTTGAAAAGAACCGCGAAATTTTTGAGTAAAAACGCGCTGAAAAATTTGCTTAAAAGTGTGGATTTGGCCTTCCCGGTCATGCACGGTGCATTTGGTGAAGACGGAGGAATTCAGAGAATTTTAGAGAAATATAAAGTGCCTTATGTTGGCTCAGGAGTTGATGCTTGTAAAAAATGTTTTGATAAATTTGATGCAAATGAATTCATAAAATCTGAAGGGTTTTTTGGACTTCCGTCGGCCGTTTTAAAAATTTATCACGATGATCATAAGAAAATAATTAGCGAATTTTTTAAGAAAAATAATCTTAAACGAGCGATTGTTAAGCCTGCCACTGGAGGGTCTAGCATTGGAGTATATTCTGTTTCTAATGTTGAAGATGCTCTCGAAAAAGTTCAACTTTTATTTTCGAAAAGAATTGATACTCGTGTTGTTATTGAGCCATTTTGTGAAGGAATTGAATTCACAGTAATTATTTTGCAAAATCGTTTTAGAATGCCGGTTGCTGTTTTGCCAACTGAAATTGAAACCGATTATGAAGATCATCAAATTTTTGATTTCCGAAAAAAATATCTTCCAACTAGACAAGTGAAATATCATTGCCCTCCACGTTTTGACAATGAAACTATTGAGCGAATTCAAGTGCAGGCGGAGCAGCTTTTTAAGGTTTTAGGTATGCGAGATTTTGCTCGTTTTGACGGTTGGCTTTTACCGGACGGTAAAATTTGGTTCTCCGATTTTAATCCTATTAGCGGAATGGAACAGAATTCTTTTTTGTTCCAACAATCAGCCAGAGTCGGGCTTAGTCACAGAGATTTGCTCAGACATATTGTTGGCCAGGCTTGCGCGAGAAATGCAATAAAGTTGCCGCTTGTATCAGAAAAAATTCTTGATAAAAAGCCGGTCAAAGTTTTGTTTGGAGGTCCAACTTCAGAGAGGCAAGTTTCTTTGATGAGTGGAACCAATGTGTGGTTAAAACTGAGGCGAAGTAAGAAATATGCGCCCGAGCCGTACCTGTTAGATTTAAATGGGGATGTTTGGAGGCTTCCTTATGCTCTAACTTTAAATCACACAGTTGAAGAGGTGATGGCAAATTGTGAGAATGCAGAAAAAGATGAAAAGCGACTAAGCTTTTTGAAAGAAAAAGTTTCATTGCGATTGGGGATTGAGCCTAGCGAAAGTTTTTTTGTGCCTGAGAAAATTTCTTTGCAAAAGTTCATCAAGGGCAGTGAAATTATTTTTCTGGGACTTCATGGCGGCAACGGAGAGAATGGCGTTATTCAAAAAAAGCTTGAAGATGAGGGTGTGAAATTTAACGGCAGCGGAAGCAAAGCATCAGCCATTTGTATGGATAAATTTTTGACCGGTGAAATCTTGGCAGGCATGGAAAATGAAGGAATTTTTGTGGCGCCAAAAAAATTAATGAAAGTTTCTGAAATTAAAAATGTTGAAAAAATATGGATTGAATTAGTTCGTGAATTGGGAAGCAAAACTTTAATTGTGAAGCCACATGGAGATGGCTGTTCTTCTGGGATCGCTAGGCTTTTCTCTGCTGTGGATTTACAGAAATATTTGGAGATAGTGAAGAGTGGACTTGCCTCTGTACCGAAAGGAACTTTAAAAAATCAGACCGGTATTTTGGAAATGCCTCAAGAAAAAATGGAGAAAATTTTACTCGAAAAATTTATTGAAACTGACTCAATTCGTGCGGTTGGAAATAAGCTTAGGCACAAAAAAAATAGCGGTTTTGTTGAAGTAACGGTTGGTGTTTTGGCTGGGCATGCTTTGAGCCCAAGTATAACAATTGCCGAGAGCTCAATTTTGAGCGTTGAAGAGAAATTTCAGGGTGGAACCGGCATCAATATCACGCCTCCGTCTGAGGAAATTGTTGCAGTGGCCGTGATTGAACGCGCGAAAAAAAGTATAGAAAAAGTTGCGAAAAAAGTGGGAATCTCCGGCTATGCTCGAATAGATGCATTTTTGAATATTGCAAATGGTGACATCATTGTAATTGAAATAAATACTTTGCCCGGATTAACGGCTTCGACGGTTTTATACCATCAAGGCCTTGCTGAAAAAACACCGATATTCCCCGTGCAATTATTGGAAAAACTTATCGATTAGTTTTTTCGAATTCTGCATTGAAGTAGACAAGAATCTCTTCAACTTGTTTTGATTTGATTTCACGTTCTGGCCAAACTTGTGTTTCAAAATGTAGAGTTTCGTAAGCTTTCTCTAAGAAATTTACTTCTGCTTGTACGCCTGCAAGATAGACTTTGTCTTTTTTGCGTGTGATGGCGCTTCCACTTATATGTTCATATTTTTTCTTTGTATCTACTAGTAAGGCCTGAATGTATGCAAGTTTCTGTTTAGGCCCCATATTCACGATTTCCTCATGAAATTCACTAGTGCTCATTGCTATGTGAGAATCTAAGCTGAATGAAGCATCATGAATCTCTGCAGTGTATTCTACTACTCCAGTTATTGCGCTCTCTAAGCTTTCAGGCTTGCCGTGGAACTTATAACTTTTCGTTTCATTCCTTGCATTAAAATTACCATCATATAATTCTGTAACAGTGAAATTTAGTTTTGAAGTGTCGGTATAATTTGTTGCACCTTTACGTGGTGATACTTCTAGAATATAACGTACATCTGTGATGTTGTTAGAAATCATTATTTTTTTAGAACCAATTGGTCTATCAAATCCAATACTGTAGTCAGCCGATTCATCTGTGATTTTTACTTGAGGATATGTTTGCTCAAATGTTTTGAATAATTCTTTTGTAACACCCCATTCATCTTCAAAACCGAATGGAACATCAATTCCAGGTTTTACTTCAACAGGCGCTTCATTGTCGATTGGCATGATTGGAGCCTTTGCTGGTTCAGCAGGCGGTGGAGTTGTAACTTTTACCGTTTCAATTACTGGAGCCATTGGCATCACAACTGGACTAGGAATTTCTACAGCTTTAATTGGAGCAACTGGCAGCGGGGCAGGAGCAGACTCTTCTTCTTCCCATGGGAAAAGAAGAGCAGAAGCTTTTTTGCCATTTGCATATTCCACTGTAACAAGACCCTCTTTCATAGTTACTTTGTCGCCTTTTTTCAAGATATTTACATCTGCACCTTGTGCTTCGAATTTGAAAAATAAATTTTGATAAGCATCTAATCTAGTATCAGGAAAAGTTTTGAAAGTTGCTTTTAAAATTGGAGATCGTTTTGCCAATGCTTCTAAAAGCCCAGTTCCTTGATCTGTTGAATCAACCAAAAATGGCTCACCTTTACTTGCGTTGTACTCCTCTTTATTTTGGAAAGTCCCAAATACTTCTCTGTAAAGTTTATCTTGAGCATCCTTACTTGTATATTTAATTTGTGCTTTTTCAGCCAATTTTCTAGCTTCCGGGCTCGATTGTAATTCGCCGTTTTTACCTTTGCTTACCCAGCTCTCAATTTTGTAACTTTCGGCCTTTAAATCTTCTGAAGACATTTTTATTTTTGTTAAATTCTTGTCATTATACCATAAATTGCTGTTAAAGAGCAAGCCCTACAAAAACAAAAAATATGAAGACCGTAAGTATTGTGAAAAAACTAGTTTGAAGTGAAATGAAAAGACCGAGAAAGGCGAGAGCGTAGTTTGGATTTTTTTTTCGTAATGCTAGGAAAGTTGTGATGGAAAGCGCGAGCAGAGCGAGCGCGGAGGGAATTCCCGCTGACAAGCTCATGTCTAGGAAAGGTTGATGAACTCTATCTGGAACTAGGCTGAATGTTGGCGAAGAAATTACTGTTTGAATGTGCTCATAACCCACTCCGAAAGGGTGTGAAAGAATTTCTTTTAAAGCGAGTTTGTATAGCTCAAATCGTGTTCCAATTGAGACTTCAGTTATTAGTCTTTCCCATCCAAAAAATGCAAAAATTCCAGAACTGAAAATTGTTGTTGCAAGCATTTTCCAATTCTTTTTTTGAGCGCAGAAAATAAGTAAAATGATTGCGAGCGCCAACCATGAAGATCTATTTCCCGTTTCGAATAAAACATATATTTGCAGGATTAAAGATGCCCATGATGAAACCGCTCGGGTTTTGAAATTTGCGATTGTAAGGAAAATTGTAGGCACTAAAAATGCACCTAAAATATTTGGATTTCCTGTAGTGCCACCCATTCGTCCTTCGAATAAAGATGCCGATGAAATATTCGTAATTACTATCGCCGCTGCTGAACTTATTGCACCTGATAAAACAAAGAATTTTTCGAAATTTATTTTCGGTAATTTTGCTGCGATTACCATGCAAGATAAAATTGCCGCAAAACCCAAATGCCTATTATCTGATCCCCAGAATGCAAGGTACTGATCTCTTGCGAAAATAGTTGCAAATAACCCGCAAATTACCAAGATTGTGAGAGAATAATTCCATTTGAATTTTCCTGGCCAAAACCCTAAAACAATCGCCAAAAAAACTAAAAATCCGAGTTTTACTATCTCAACTTCGCCATTAAACGGATTGAAAACAAGTGGCAGTAAAATAAAAACCGCTAGAAAAATTGCGTCGTTTATTTTAAATTTTAATTTCATTTGCTAGAATGTCGCGGCTATGGAAACACTTTACCGTTACAATCTACCTGAAAACTTGATCGCGAAAAAGCCCGCTTCACCGCGCGATTCGTCACGACTTTTAATTTATGAAGTAGAAAAAGATAAAATCACGATTGATACTTTTAAAAATATCGCAAAATATTTGCCTGTAAATTCTGCTTTAGTGATGAACGAAAGCAAGGTTTTGCCGGTTAGATTGAAATGTTATCAGGCTGGAAACGAAGATTTGGAGCTTTTGGTTTTGCTTGGCGAATGTGACAAATATATTTTGAAGGGCATAGTTAGCAGGCGTCTTCATAATGGTGATGAGATTTTTATCGAGCCAGATTTAAAATTAAAAGTTCTTGATGCAAGTTACAAAGTTTATAAATTTGAGGCGAATTTCCCAATGAAAGATTTGGAGAAAATTTTGAAAAGATATGGGACAACGCCGATCCCAAAATATATTGAACATGAAAATTTGAGCGAAGATTTTTTAAGGAAAAAATATCAAACGGTTTTTGCAAAAAATCCTGGGTCTGCAGCTGCGCCAACGGCTTCTTTGCATTTTACCCCGCGAGTTTTTAAGTCACTGGAATTGGCAGGGATTTCACGTAATTTTGTTACGCTCCATGTTGGACTTGGAACTTTTGCACCAGTTTTACCGGAGCATCGTGAGAGCGGGAAATTCTATGAAGAAACATATGAAATTCCTCAGTCGACTTTGAAAAATATCGAAGGAAAAAATGTAGTTGCAGTTGGAACGACGGTTGTTCGAACTCTAGAGACTTACGGAAAAACGCGAGTGCCGGCAGGAAAATCAGATCTGTTTATTCAACAATATTTTAAGTTCAGAATGGTAGATACGCTTATAACAAACTTTCACTTACCAGGCTCTTCGCTCATGATGTTGGTGGAAGCGTTTTTGCATTCAAAAGGTTCAAAACGACACCTGAAGGAAATTTATGAATTCGCGATCAGCGAAAAATTTCGATTTTATTCTTTCGGCGACTCGATGCTTATTCTCCCGTAACAGTAACGACTGGAGATATTGGT
>CALRGE010000017.1 GCA_943357175.1 Candidatus Peribacteria bacterium | reverse complement strand
CCAGTCAACAATAGATGCTCTTTTTTTCGCAGTGAAATCATCACTTTTTTAGTCGATTTCTCATGATTTCTAATTACCGAAACAGAAGTTAATTTCAAAATTTCTCCTGAAGTATCTTCCTGTGCCGGAATAAAAAACTCTCGAATTGTTTTATCTTCACGGCGAACTTCAACCATATTACTTTCCATTTCTTCCGCCGCTTCACGCATTTTTTTTGCTACTAAACGCAACTTTCCACCTTTGTGAGCGAACTCATTCGACTTATCTTTGTTTTTTTGAATACCTTTCGCAAGCTGTGCATTTTTCATATTTTCTCTCTCACGACGAGCCTCAATTGCATCAACCGCATCGTAATAATTACCCACATATTGTTCAACTTTATGAGTGAAAACATCCAAATAAAGTACGCCTTGAGTAAATGCATTCAAGAAATCCGCATCGTGTGAAATTACGATGCAAGTTTTTGGATAGTCGATCAAGAAATTCGTGAGGTGCTCAATTCCAGCTTTATCTAAATTATTTGTTGGCTCATCCAAAAGCAAAAGATCAGGATTTTGAATGAGGGCAGAAGCCAAAAGCAACCTCGCCTGTTGACCACCCGAGAAAGATTTCACTAGTCTATCCGAAGGCGCTTTTAAATTTACGATTTCCAAAACCTCTTTAATATCTCTACTCAAATCATGCTTCTTCTCTTTAAATCTCTTCTGAAAAAATGCCTCAACAGTAAGTTCTCGGTCATCATGCGGCATAACCTGATGGGAAGTCGCAATTGTGAATTTATTTCCCACATTTACAACTCCTGAATTCGGCTTCAATTGCCTAGTAATCAATTTAAAAATCGTACTTTTCCCCGCTCCATTCTGGCCCATCACAGTAATCTTTGTCCCATCACGCACAGAAAAATCCACAGCATTCAAAATCGGCTTATTGTGCTCGTGCTCAAAGGTCACCGCGTCAAAACTTAGAATTGTTTCAGAATAGGACATGCGGAACTTATACATCACTCCAGAGTAGAGAGCAAATCCAGTCTATTTCTCGCAAACATACACAAAAGCCGGTGGAAGGTTACTCACCGTGTCAGTTTTTTGCACGCTTGTAAATTTACCGGACAGTAATTCATAAAAGGACCGCCCATTAGGCAAGTGATTCAGTGGGAAATAAGCGAAAGTTAAAAACAATCCCCCATCTACTAAAGAATCATGGATTTTGGCAATTAAACTTTGTTGTTGTTCAAACTCAAATGCAGCCCATGGCAATCCTGAAATAATCCTGTCGCATTTCTCATGGCCATGCTTTTTTAAATATTCTCCAATTGCCTCCGCGGAGTCATGGTAAACGGTGGCTTCGGGATGGGTAAACTCCAGGGTCTCAACGAAATTTCTATTTATTTCTAAAGCGAAATAGTCGGATTCCGGGCTCATTGCCTCTAAAATTGCCCTGGTAAAAACTCCAGTGCCAGGTCCAAGCTCAACAATAACTTTTGCATCTTGCAGTTGAGCCTCTTGCACTATTAATTCTGCCAGCCCTTTTGAGCTCGGGGCAATCGCACCTATTTTTGCCGGATTTTTTATTACCTGCGACAGAAAATTAATTGATTCGCGCATTTAATTATCTCTCTTTAAGAAATGAACCAAAGCATGCTCATCAACATGTAAATCTTTAAACTTTGGCCCACATTTACAAGGGAAGGTCAGTTCTCCACCAGACAAATAACACTCAATCACATTAGGATCGATGTAAGACTTCCGACAAACCGCCTTTGTATTTCGCAAATGTGCCGACACAACTTCAACAGTTTTCACCACGTTCTTTTTTCGCTCGGCCAAAGTCTCACAGGGTTCAAATTTAAGAAGATGCGCAAGTGCCTTAACCGTTCCATACCAAGTTCGAAAATCCTTAACGCTAATTTCTACCCCACTCGTAATTTTTAAATATTCATTAACATCTCCGGAATGTACACCATGCACCTTTCCGCTAGCATCTCTAAAACAAAAAAGCTCCTGACCATGAATTTCCTCACAGCTTAAAACAACCTTGGCCAATCGCTCGTCAAAAAAATCGACATCGTGCAAAACGCCGCTCTTCCCTTTGAAATGGAAATGGATTTCGGAGCCGCTAACTTTAACTTGATTTATTCTAATCGTAGTTAATCCGTAAGAGTGATTTTCTCGCACATATTCTTCATTCCCAATTCGAATTAAAGTTTTCTCAGCCAGCTCGATTATTGTTGCCACAACTTTTGGTTTATCTATTTCTTTTTTAGAGATGTCCTTACTAATTTCCCTCCTGATTTTTGGCAAAACTTCCGCAAGTGTCAGCAATTTGTGAAACTTTGTTTCAGCCCGAATTTCCTTCCATTTCGGATGGTAAATATACTGCTTCCTTCCCCGCTCATCTTCCCCGGTGGCCTGAATGTGACCTTTTGCATCCTTACAAACCCAAAGCTCCTTCCACGCAGGCGGAATTCGAAGTGACTTAATTCTTGTCGAATCTTTAAGACTAATTTTCTTCAAATTAAGCCCAGGCTCTTGGTCGCTGGAATATCGGAGGCCTGCCCTTTTTGCAATTTTCGCTGAGTCCATATTTATCTTATAATTAAAACCCAAAAGAACTACTGAAACTTGTTCTCATTCTATCAGATATTTTTTTTGAAACCTTGCCAATTTCACCTAAAATAAGACTTTTATGTAGGGTCGCAATTTTATCAAATCGAAAAGTAGAATCCACTTTTAACCCTGTAGATTTAAAATCCGAATGATCATTTTTCAATAAAAACTGTCCATTTTTCTTCCCTCGAGTTTTTGAAGTTATAAAGCAAACAATAACATCATTTTCTTCAGATGGAGACTTAGAAACTATCATCGCGGGCCTTACTTTGCTCGAAGTAAGATCTGTAAATGGGAAGGGAACAAGTACGATCGTAGCAAATTTATACATATCTCTTTTTCAGATCTTTTAGAGAATAAATTTCCGGCTCTTCTTCCAGAAAAGCAAAGCTTGGAGAGCCAGCATTTATCTCACTTATTGGTAGGTCGCCTTGAAATTCAGCCCTTGGGACAATCAAAACTTCTTCGTTCTTTTTCCCTATGGAAACTATTATTTTTTGATACTTAACCCTATTAACGATTTCTCCCAGGTGCTTTCTGGCTTCCGTTGTAGTGTAGTGAAGCATATGAGTAATAAGTTATTTTGTACAATTATAACAAAATGTACAAAAACACACAAGAGCCGCGGGTAGCAGAAAAAGCTCGACTTAGTCGAGTATGCTTAACTTATGCGAGCCCTTAGACACCAATGCTTACGGCTTGGGAAAAGCTCACAATCAGAATTACATTCTGTTGTGAGTATGGTGGAGATGGCGGGAATCGAACCCGCGTCCAAAAAGGAAGAGGTCTACCGTCTACTTTCGTAGTTCTTTTCGTTTACGCAATGAAAATATGAAAAGAACAAAGAGCTTTCATCGCGTATTTACCAGGGTTTTGGTTCGCGGCCGGAAAATAAGCAGCCGGTCACCTGAGCCTCGTAATTAGGCCCTCAAAAGCTACGAAGCCTTGCTTAAGAGAACCCCGTCGCACTAAAGGCGACGGATGCGTGTTACGCAGCCATAGCTGACAATCTAGCCGGAGCTAGTTTGCTTGCAAGGTAAGCGGCAACACGATTTGCTTCAGAGTTAGCATTTAGACTCGCATGGACGGGTTGAGGTGAGACCATGCAATCACCTGAAAGCTGATAAACGACTTCTGATCTTTCTGTCGAGGCCTGTACATCCCCACGTTTTCAAAGAGCTCGCGGAGCATATCACACTCTGTCTTCAACGGCCAGCACCTTCTGGCTCATGTCCTGTTTGATTGTATTTAGGCGTTTAAAATAATGATCAGGAGTAGGAACCAAGTCAATGATTACCGGTTTATCTGATCCTGAAAGCGTGATCTCAAAAGCGCCGTAATTTAAAAGGGTCGGAAGTAAACCATTTTGTTTTTTATTTATATCTTGAATTTTCAAAAGGTCTATCGAATCTCGCGAATCACGAAAAAAAACTGACTTATCCACAATCACTAGCCTCATATTTGTTACAACAACCGTGTGCAAGTGATAGTAAAAAACTTTACTAAACTGGAAGTGCAGGAACCAGGTTAAAGTCGTAAGTACAATCAAAATTACCCATTTGAAATTATGCAAATCTTGTCCACTTAGGCCTATAAATCCTAAAAAAAAGGTGGATACAAAACAAATAAGTATAAGAAAAATCAGAAAAAAATTAGATAAAATCTTTGACCAATGCCTTCTGAAAAAGAAATGCACAGTCTCGTCATCAAGCTGGCCTTTGAAGTTTTTCTTCATATAATCAGGATTGAATAAATAGCGGCAGCCAAAGAGAGTATTATCGTAAAGATATAAAACCAAACAATCTGTTTAATGTGCATTCGTCCAAACAAATGATGATAAATCGACTCATCAAACCTATATATTTTTATATACGCGTAAAGACGCTTGATTGATAAAATCAAAAATAAAATTGAAAGGGCCTGACTAATTATCAAAAACAGAATAATCATGTTTTTGGCTTAAAGAGGCGCTTTTAGAATAGCCGAAAATTAATTATTCCGCAACCGAGCCAGGCATGTCCTTCATCTTTTTACCCAACGCTGTAAGGCATTTTTTTAATTCTTCAACCCAGTTCAAACCAAGTTCCTCAAAACTGATTTTCAGTTTCGATCCAGAAATCACCCACTTCGGATTATATTCCAAAAGTGACATAATATTTTCCGGTCTCACCTTCGATGACATATGTAAAACAATTTGCCTGTCTTTTTGCGAATGCACATTCTCAGCTTTCACATTTATTACACCCGCGTGTTTTGCATACATTTTAGTTTCCAATACGCGGAACAAATTCGAAACCTCTTCAGGCATTTTTCCATAATCGTCAATTAATTCTGTCTTCAGTTCAACAAGGTAAGCCTCTGTGTCAGCGGCGGCCAATCTTTGATAAACAGAAATCTTTTCTTTGCTGCTTAAAATATATTCGTCAGGAATATATGCCGGTAATGGAATTTCGATTGTCACATCTTTTGCCCCTTCATCTTTTTCCACTTTTCTACCCGCCTTCAAATCTTCAACCGCCTGATTTAACATTCGCACAAAGTGGCTCACTCCAACAATATTTATTGCTCCGGATTGATTAGCCCCAAGAATATCCCCGGCTCCACGAATTTCTAAATCTTTCATTGCGATTTGGAATCCGGCACCCAACTCACTGGCTTCAACAATCGCGCGCAGCCTCTTTTTTGCATCCAATGGAAGGCGCTCCATGTGATATAGGAAATATGCGTAGGCTTGAGTTTTTGCACGCCCCACACGACCTCTCAATTGATAAAGTTGCGCGAGCCCAAACTTCTCCGCTTGATTAACAATCAAGGTGTTGGCGTTCGGCAAATCGATTCCATTTTCAATAATTGTCGAACTCACAAGCACGTCATATTTACCTTCCTTAAAATCCAAAATTCTCTTTTCCAATTCGTCCGGATTTATCTTTCCATGAGTCACAACAATTCGCGCTCTAGGAATTAATGTTCGCAATTTTGCAGCCATGTCATCGATAGTTTGAACTCGATTGTGCAAGAAATAAATCTGTCCGCCACGATCTAATTCTTTCTCTACTACGGTTTTAATTAGCGCCATCGAAAATCTTCGCACCTCAGTTACAATCGGCAGCCTTCCCGGCGGTGGAGTTGTAATGGTTGTGATATCTCGAAGCCCATGCAAACTAATATTCAAAGTTCGCGGAATTGGCGTCGCGGTCAAAGTTAGAATGTCTACTTCGGTTCTCAGAGACTTTAATCGCTCTTTTTGCTTCACGCCAAAGCGCTGCTCCTCATCAATAATCAACAAACCAAGATCTTTAAATTTAATGTCGTCCTGCAAAAGTCGATGTGTTCCAATCACAATGTCTACCTCTCCTCTTTCAAGCGCCTTTATTGTTTTCTTCAATTCGGCCGGAGTTCTAAATCGAGAAAGCATTTCTATCCGCGCATTTGTTCCCTCCATTCTTTTCAAGAAAGATTTATAATGTTGATCAACAAGAATTGTAATCGGTGCCAAAACCGCAACTTGCTTTCCATCTTGAAAAGCCTTAAATGCGGCCCGCATTGCAACCTCGGTTTTTCCAAATCCAACATCTCCACACACAAGTCTATCCATCGGTTTTTTATTTTCCATATCTCGCTTAACATCCAAAATCGCACGGTGCTGACCAGGCGTAACTTCATACTGGAATTTCTTTTCAAATTCAATCATTGCATTCGTATCTGGTGAGAATGCCGTTCCACGAGCCTGCAGCCTCTCAGCATACAATTCCAAAAGTTCCTTCGCAATTTTCTCGGTTTCCTTTCGAACTCGACTCGTAATTGTGTCCCATTCGGCACTTCCCAATCTCGTAAGTTTCGGCGCCCTATCACCAGCCCCAATATATTTTGAAACTTTATCCGCCTGATCAATCGGCACAAAAAGCCTGTCATTTTCTGCGTATCCAATTTTCAAATACTCGCGCGTAACTTCATAAACGGTTTTCTTATCCAGTCCCAAAAATTGACCGATACCGTGATTAGAATGCACAACGAAATCGTTCACTTTCAAGCCCGTCAAAAAGTCCATATATGCCTGTTGCTTTTGCGGCGCGCGTTTTTCAGCCTCAGTAACTCCGGTAATATCTCTATCGGAAACTACCTGGACTTTTAAACCTGGATTTTGAAAGGCCTCTGGAAAAACTTCATCTTTGTCTATTCCAAATAAAATTACCGCATCGTCTGGAACTACTTCGCCAATCTTCCATTCCGCAAAATTAATATTCTTCTCTGCAAAAAGTCCGCGATATTCTTCTGGATGTTTTGTGAAAAGAAAAACCCTCCATCCAATCTGCATTTTCTCACGCATGTCCGCCACAAAATCCAGTGGATTGTGATATCTCAAAACTGAAAGATAGTGCAAATGGTGATGATACGGAGTCTCTTCCATGAAAGATCTGAACTCGATAAATTTCGATTCAGGAAGCCGCGCCTCCATTGCCTTTTCAAAAATCGCCATTTCTTCGTTCACGCATTCCACCTCGTCATCAATCACGATCGAGTTTTTTCCAAAACGAGACAAAATCGATGTCTTCAGCTCACCTGCATTTATCGGATAAATCTTAATTTCTTTAAGATCTTTTACGTTTTCTTTTTTAGACTGGTCGTAAACAGAAATCTTTTCAATGTTCTCGAAACTCATCTCAATTCTCACTGGAAACTCGCTATTCACCGGCCAAATTGTGAGCACATCACCAAGCCTAAAATAATCTCCCTTCGCGACAAAAGCATCTCCAGAAACTTCATATCCGGCAGCAATCAATCCCTCAAAAAACGGCACAGGATCCATCACATCTCCTTTCTTTACTCTCATAATCAACTTATCAATTTCGCTTTGTTCAGGACACAAAATAGATAAATCATTGTGCACCGCCGTTACCAAGCATTTCTTTTCAGAGTCCAAAAGCGCCAACATTTCCATCAAACGAACACGGTTCAACCTTTCAACTTTCTTATCGCGCATCAAATTCTCTTCGTATTCAAAATCATAAACCTGCAAATCACCCCAAAGCTGACCTGCCCTAGCAATATGCTCTTTATGTGAATGATCTGAAGAAATCCAAAAAACATTCTGAATATCATCGTTCTCACGAAGTAAATCAGAAATCAGAAACGCTTTTGAGGAAAAATTTCCACCGCCCGAAACAGACGAATAGCCGTTTTGATTAAATTGCTCTATAAGCTCCAAATTTTGTCTGGATGCAAAGAGCGAGATAAGATGTTTACAATCCTTCAAGCTGAAATTCAAAAAATCTATTAAACCTTGAGCGGCATTATTATATGAGTATACCCACTCGGTTTTGCAGGCGAGAGTATAACAGGTGAAAGCGCGTCATTCAAGCCAAAATTCACAGTGTCGTCGTCCATACGAGCCAAAGCATCAAGTAAATATTGCACGTTTAGCGCAACTTCAGCCTTATCTCCTTCCATTTCGAGCGAAAACTCACAAGCCCCCTCTCCAATTTGAGTTTTCTCAGTTGTCATACTAATTTTCCCAGCATCGAGAGAAATTTTAATACTATTATTATTTTCCTTAACAATTACTGAAACTTTTTTCAACGCAGATGTAAATTCGTTTACGCCAACTTTAGCCTTTGTTTTTGATTCTTTTGGTAAAATCTTTTCGTAATCTGGGAAATTTCCTTCAATCAATCTTGAGGTTAAAACAACTCCATCGACTTCAAAAGCGATCTGGTTTTTTGTAACATAAAGAGAAATCTCTTTTGATTGAGCGCTTCCTAAAATTTTTGCCAATTCTTGAGCTGTTCTACCAGGAACAATAAAAGTAGAAACTGCATCACTCTCCACATTAATAATTTTCTCAGCCAATCTATAACTATCTGTTGCCACAATTTTCAGTTTTTTATCTTTCAAAATCCAAAGTGTACCTGTTAAAACCGGTCTTGAAATATTTGTCGACGCCGCAAACGCAACCTGATCAATCGCTTTTCTTAGTGTTTCTGAAGGTAAATTAAACTTTTCTCCTCCATCTAATTTTGGCAAAACCGGAAATTCTTCCGCCGGAATTCCCTTCATTTTTGTGTTTGCATCTTTAGATTTAATTTCCAAAGTACTTCCTTCTGCTCCAATTAAAGTAACTTCTTCATTACTTAAAAGCGGAACATATGCACTGAAAATTTTCGCGGGCACTGTCAAACTTCCGTCTTTCTCCACATTCGCATCTATTGATGCCTGAATTGCAATTTCCAAATTTGTCGCACTTAATAAAAGTTTTCCGTTTTCACTTTTTATGTAAATATTATTTAGTACCGGCAAAGTATTATTAGGACTAACCGCCCTATTAACAATTGTCAGTGCTTGCGCTAAACCAGACTGCGAACATTTAACTTTCATCTTTTGGATTTTATATTAAATTATATAAATATATAAACAGTAATTGTAGTACCATCTTGCCAAGCACCACCTTTTTATTTCAGAAACTACTATTTTGGCGCGGCTTTTGTTTCAAAATAGACAATATTTTACAGATAAACCAAAAAGTACTGTGCAAAACTTTAACCAGTTAAAACGCAACTTTGTGCAAAACTTGTTTAAAACGTGCAGACACTGTGTATAAACTGATGTCTTTTACTACTTTCGCACCGTACTCGGTGTGAAACACCGAGCTTAACTAAAAAACTTTCCACAAGCGTTTGGAAAACCCGGTGCAAAACCTTTTCCACAACTTTTACACATTTGCACATAGTTTTGAACAATTTCAGTGGCGCGCCGCTTCGACAAAGTAGCCTCCACTGGAAATAGACTCAACGTGGGATAATCCCTTGTCGCGACGCTGTCGCTCTAACCAGGTTAGAAATTTATTGTTGGTCGAAAGCCCATCAGGTTGTTAACGTGACAGTGTCACGTTAAGGGAAATTACACCAATTGCGCCGTTCGTGACACAGCACCTGTAAATTCAAAAATAATTTCTTACAAACCATCACTTTCAACAATAGAGGCTGATACCCCAGCTTTCACCCTGGAATATTAACTAAACATTCACAATAATCGGACTAACCAGAGGGCGCCTATCCAGCCTTCTTAAGATATAATTCGCAACCGCGGCGCGAATGAAAGATTCGTAGTCGGACTGCCGAGCACCTTTGTCTTTTTTCTGTAGTTTCAAGTAAGCAGAACGAGCCTCAACTTCGATTTCTTTAATCACTTTCGCCTCTTCTTTCTGATAAACGAAACCACGAACCGACACCTGCGGATTTCCAATTAATTGCACGCCGCGCATCTTCAAGGCAATCATCACAACGCCGTTTTGAGACATCGCCTCTCGCTCAATTCCAACATGCGAGCCAAGTTCACCAAGCCCCATTCCATCCACCACGATATAATTCACTTTGATATTTTCCTTCTTGAATTCAAGCTTGCCCTTTCGCAATTCAAGCACATCGCCGTCATCAATCACGTGCACATTTGCCTCCGGGATTCCAACAAGAGGACCGAGCTTCGCATGGCACTCTCGCATGTAAAAATTTCCGTGAACAGGCACCAAGTGATCAGGCTTAACAAGAGTCATCATCAACTTCAAATCCTCCTGTTGGCCATGACCGGAAGTGTGCACGTCCATAATTTTATTGTGGACAATGTCGGCCCCACGTCGCGCAAGCTGATCTATCAAAAACGCAGTCGCCTTTTCATTCCCGATAATCGGAGACGAAGAAACCACAATCGTGTCACCTTTCGAGATTTTCACATTAGTGTGAGCGCCGGTTGCCATTCTGGACAGCGCAGACATCGGTTCACCCTGGCTACCAGTACTCAGAATCAAAATCTTATCGTCAGGAAACTTGTTCACCTCTTTGATTGGCTGAATAATATCTGAAGGAATTCTTAAATAGCCCAATTTATTCGCAACCTTCATATTTTCGTCCATGCTTCGGCCTGAAAGAAAAATCTTTCTGCCGTGCTGTTCGGCGTAATCAATAATTTGTTGAATTCGCCCGATCAGTGAAGAAAACGAAGCGATAATAATTCGGCCCTTGGCGCTGGCAATTGAAGATTCCAAATTTTGACCGACAATTTTTTCACTAATTGTGTGGCCGGGTTTTGTGGAATTTGTACTGTCTGAAAAAAGAGCATTAACCCCACGTTTTCCAAGAGAAGCGATCTTTGAAATATCAGAAAGAACGCCGTCAGCAGGAGTAAAGTCGAACTTGAAATCACCGGTATGAATCATGCAACCTTCTGGAGTTCGAATCGCAAGGCCGTATGCATCAGGAATGGAGTGATTTACCCTGAAAAAATCAACCTCAAACTTTCCGATTCGGTAAGGCTGTTTCGAGTCGATAATCACAAATTTCGCCAACTTATGCAGCTTGTGCTCCTCGAGCATTCGCATGATCAATCCTGAAGTCAGTTTCGATGTGTAAATTGTTGGGAAGCCGAGCTCTTCATAAACATAAGGAATCGCGCCAATATGATCAAGGTGACCGTGAGTCACAATAATTCCACGCAGACGTTTTTTTCTCTCACGCAAATATTTAATGTCTGGAATTACATAATCAACCCCAAGCATATTCGCTTCAGGAAATTGAAAGCCCATATCAATACAAACAATATCATCTTGATACTCAACCAACATTGAGTTCTTCCCCACCTCTTCAAGCCCACCAATCGGAATAATTCTCATCACATCTCGGTGAACCGGAGCTTCTTTGTGAGGAGCTTGCTGCTGTTGTTGCTGTGGCGGACGAGGCTGTTGGTTTTGAGGCTTCACGAAAGGCTTTGCCGGCTGTTGTTGATTAACTCCCGCCGCACCTTTTATCCAATTTGTTAGCTTATCCATTTTCATTTGCGGAAATTCTACCTGTATTTTTGCTAAAGTCCAAACACGGAACTTCACAAAACCCACGAAAGTGTTTTAGCTGACCGCGCAGGGTCAGGCATGAAATAAAACCTACCACGTCAATACCCCGAAAGTTTTTGCATCAAAAACTACACACTTAAAATTTTAACTTTCTCCTAAACTCCACAGGGATAGCACCGCTCGCAAAAATCAAACCGCCGTAAATTACAGCACCAATCACTCCCAACAAAAGTACATTAAAGTTCTGCAATCCCCACAAATTATAAGTTGGATCTTTGAGGAAGAAAACGACAGTCCCCATCAAAGCGGCACAGAAAAAAGTTCTAATAAAAGTGCCGAATGTGATTTTAAAATCAACATGTTTTTTCGCGAAAAAACATGCCGCGCACAATATGAGAACTTCAGTAACGACAGTATTTACAGCAGCTCCTCTAAAACCCCAAGCAGGAATGACAATCAGGTTCGCTGAGATATTGAATATTGCCGCCGCACCATTTATCCACAGTAAAATTGACTGCTTGTTTGCCGCAACCAAAGTGTAAGAAAAAAGACTATTTAGAAAAGAAAAGAACATGGCAAAAACCAGAATTTGCATCGCGATGTCAGATCCATAATAGCCATCAGATAGCCTACTCAAAAACTCCGGAGACGAAATCAAAAAAATCACAGGATACGCCAATACAAAAAGTCCCACAACAATTGGAGCCGCGCACATAAATAAAAAGTCGAAAGAAAGCTGAATCATTCTGCGAACTTCAGAACTTTTTTCACGCAGACCCTTACTTAAAATTGGCAAAACACTGTTCATGAAATACACCGGAATAACAGATAAGATTTCCAAAATCCTCATCGGCATTCCGTAAAGACCAACCTCATGTGGACCCTTCATGAAAAGCAACATAATCGAGTCTATTCTAAAATAAATTGTACTAAGTACTAGTGCCGTTCCATAAGGCAAAGCAGAAACAAAAATTTCACGCCAATATTCCATAGAAAAACTTGGCCTAAACCGCACAACTCTCAAGGCAAAGAAAATTGTAAAAATCAGAGCAAAACCATTGCCGGCAACTCCCGCCCAAATCAAATTATTAAAAGCCGCGGCGCTCGGATCACCAATATAAAAATAATAAACAACCGCCAGCATCCAAAACATTGAAATCAACTTACCTCCCACAAGCCCAAAAGTTGACCACTGCATTTTGTGTTCAACCTGCAGAACACTAGACACGGTGCCATGCATAATAGACAGAAAAACCGCAATCGAGCCAATCGCAACCCCGACCGGAATATTGGTCTCAGAATAATTTGGAATCAAAAAAGCAATCATCACAGACAGCATCATCGCAGTCGCCGCCGTCACCATTCGCATTCCCATTATATTCCCAGCAATAAACTCGCGCGGCCTCAGCCCCTTTCCCATCTCACGAACGCCGATTGTAAAAAGCCCCAAGTCCGCCGCTATTCCAAAAAAAGCCAAATATTCATAAACGGCAGTGTAAGTTCCGTAGCCCTCAACCCCCAGAAAATTCGAAATCGCCTTTAAAATAACAACACTCGTGACCGCCATCACAGCGCGCCCCGCAATTTGTATTGCCGTATTCCCGAGAATTTTCTTTGCAATGGACATCGCGGCGATTCTACTCTGAAATTATGCTTCTCGCCAATAGTGCCGGCGCCGGCAGTATTATACAACATTTACTCTTTACGCGTGTCAAATCCCATCGTGGCCACGCGCTTGACAAAACCCCATTTTATATGGTATCGTCGCGCGGTATTAAGAGATAAACATGCGACCACAATTCAACGAATGGGGCGACCCACGTTTCAGGTACGACGAGAGTAGCGACACGAAATTCGATTTTTCCCGTACAAAACGCTTCAGAAGTGGGGAGCTTCACGAAAAACTTTTAAAAAAAGCTGATAAAAAAACAATACTGCCGGTAGACATACAGATACCACTTGCAGATCTTATTTTAAGAAACAGCGGCTTGATTGGAGTTGTTCTTGGATCAACAGCTAAATCATTGCTTACCTTTGAAGGCGATTTTAAGTCACTAAACATGCATCACGATTTGGACGTATTAGTGTTGAACGAATTTGCGGCGAATCACCCCTACCCCAGAGAAGCAAGTATTGATTGGTGGGTACGCCCTCCAGAAAATAGGCCTACAAACGGTGGAGTTAATTTGCACTACGATTTATCGCTACGTAACGGAATTTCTGTTAAAGGAGCAATGGACAGTGCTTCGGCGATCCGACTAAAACCAGACCCACTTCAAGCGGAAAATCAAACTCAAAAAGCAGCAGAAATTAGAAGAATTTCAAGACTTTTGAAGGAACAAATTCAAAGTGCATCAGGTTTGCAGCTTGAGTCCGGTCTATATTTGCCCTCTCCGGAAACATTAGTTGCCATAGCAAACCACTGTGAAGAAAGGCACGAAAATTCCGCAAAAAATTTGCAAGAATGTCTCGAGGAATGCGAAGGTTT
>CALRGE010000016.1 GCA_943357175.1 Candidatus Peribacteria bacterium | reverse complement strand
GGGTGTTCCAGGTGTTCCAGGTGTTCCAGGTGTTCCAGGTGTTCCAGGTGTTCCAGGTGTTCCAGGTGTTCCAGGTGTTCCAGGTGTTCCAGGTGTTCCAGGTGTTCCAGGTGTTCCAGGTGTTCCAGGTGTTCCAGGTGTTCCAGGTGTCCCTGGTGTCCCTGGTGTTCCAAACGTTCCAAGCATTCCAGGCGTTCCAGGCGCTCAAAATGTTCAAAATATCCCAAACATTCCAGGTGTTCCAGGTGCTCAAAATGTTCAAAATATCCCAAACATTCCAGGCGTTCCAGGTGTTCCAGGTGTTAAACCTGCCCAAAGTATTCAAGCCGCTCAACCAACAAGCAATAGTAACCCTATTTCTAATAATCAAGCACAAGGAATAAAACCCGTTCAAGAAACATATTCAAATTTTAAAGCTCCAGATTTAATAATCGAGCCAACTCAAATCACAGAAGATAATCTCATAAAAAACCCTGATGGAGTTCAAAAACCTATTGAGCCAATAATTCCAAAAATAGAATCGACTTTCACAGCTCCATTATTAGAAGCAACATTCATTGGAGAAAAAGGAAAAGATCAAATACCACTTTGGTGGAAAAATGAAAATTTCGGAAGCAATGAAACTGAGATTGATGCAAAGAAAGATACTGATGAAGATGGACTGCCTGACATACAGGAATTCCTTTACGGTACAGATCCTAAATCAAACGATTCAGATAAGGATGGCGTTGCAGATACAGTCGAAATTGAGAATGGAAGCAATCCAGACAGTTACGATACTGACGGTGACGGTATAGCTGATGAAAAGGAAAAACCTGAAGAGGTTTCTGTATTTAATGCAAAAGTTATAGATACTGAAATTGAAGAGGAGTATATCGAAGAGAATAATGTCGTTCTAAATACTGAAGAAGGTGAAACTTTAGGAAATGTAGATACAGATAAAGATGGTCTTTCAGACCAGCAAGAACTTCAAATTGGTTCTGATCCAAAAGATGGTGATTCTGATTCTGACGGTCTAAGCGACGGTAATGAAGTACTGCTTTATGACAGCAATCCGTCAAAAGCATCAAAAGTTAGCCCAGTCAGTATTGGTAATATCAAAAAGGGCCAGCTCAACTCAGTTGGTAAACAATTCATTATGGGTGGAACAGATACACCGAATGCAGAAGTTAGCCTTTATATAATTGATGAGAACGGAGATGAGAAAGAAATCGGTAAAACAGAAACTGACGCAAATGGTTTCTATTCACTAAGTACCTCAGAACTAGAGGCAGGAAAATATACAATTACTGCTGTAACTAGTAAAAATAATAAGACATTATCAGTTTCATATCCTGAAGAATTAAATGTTGGAGTAACAAATGTAAAAGCGCCGGAAATTGCAGTCAAAGTTGAGGGTAACAGTGTAACAATCGACGGTATTACAGAGAATAAAGACTCAAGCATTGTTGTTACATGGAGAAGTCTTGTGCTTACAAACACAATCGTTGCAGATCAAAACTTCAAACTTACTCCTCCAGCATCATTAGAACCTGGAGAACACACAGCCACAGTTTACTCTGTAAGCAACATAGACAATTCTCAAAGTGCACCGGTGCAAGTAAAATTCACACTTTCAACAACAGGTTTCGCATCAGGTAAAACTGAAGGAATTTCACCACTTATTACAATCGGTGGAAGCTCACTTATTCTTCTATCTTTGATTGCACTTGCAATCTTTAAAAGAAGGAACAATGCTAACGTAGATTTAAACAAATAAATGAGAAGAACAAAAATTGTTGCTACTATCGGCCCAGCTACAGAAGAGCTGTCTTCATTACGTAGATTAGTTGAATCTGGGATGAATATCTTAAGACTAAATTGCTCTCACGGAAACGAGCTACAGTTCAAAAAAATTGTTCAAAACATTCGCAAGATTGAATCTGAAACTGGAAAAATTATAAGTATTTTAGCAGATTTACAAGGCCCTAAAATTCGACTTGGAATTATTGAGAATGAGAAGCAATTAGTTAGTACTGGTGAACAAATAATTTTATCAACAAAAGCAGGAGAGAAAAACACTGTACACATCCCCTACCCTGACATAAACAAAATTGTTAAACCCGGGGAAAGAATACTAATAGAAGACGGACTAATTCGAACAAAAATTGTATCCATCAATGGTAATCACATAAAAGTTAAAATTACTGCCGGCGGTTACTTAAAAAGTAAAAAAGGTGTAAATCTACCCGACTCCAAACTTCCTCCATCTGGCACACTAACAAAAAAGGATTTAGAAGATTTAAGAATGGTACTGAAACTCGGAGTTGATGCCGTCGCTTTATCATTTGTTGAGAATGCAGAAGACGTTTTAAGATTAAGAAAAGAAATAGAAAAATACAGTGGAAAGAACCCAATGATTATTTCAAAAATTGAAAGAAAAGATGCTTTAAAAAATCTTAAAAAAATCATTGAGGTCTCAGATGGAATAATGGTTGCAAGAGGTGATCTTGGAATCGAAACTGAAGCAGAAAGAGTTCCGGTAGAACAGAAAAGAATGATTGCGATGGCTCGAAAAAGTGCCAAACCTGTAATTGTGGCAACACAAATTTTGCAATCTATGGTTACAAATCCAATTGCTACGAGAGCTGAAATTAGCGATGCGGCAAATGCAATTTTCGATCATGCCGATGCATTCATGCTTTCAAATGAGACTGCTGTTGGAAGCTATCCATTCAAGGCAGTTGCAACCTTGGCAAGAGTGGCAAGACGAACTGAAGAGGCGATTTTTAAAGATAATGAACTCTCCCCTATTCCAACTGATCCTAAAAACTTAAAAGAAGATGAAACTATGGCATTAAATGCCTGTTTGATCGCTGAAAATATAAGTGCACGCGCAATTGTGGTTATTACAAAAGAAGGTTTCACAGCAAGAACCGTTTTGAAGCACAGACCTAAAGTTCCTGTAATCGTTATTACAAATTCTAACAAAACCGCAAGACAACTAAATTTCTTTTGGGGAATTGAGAAAATCGTAGTGACTAAAGAAGTTATGAGATCTGAAGACGCAAAAAAAATGTTCAAAAAAGGAGAAGAAATTGTTGTGATAAAACTATCTAATGAGAAGCGTTCTCTTGTTCAATTGAAGGCCTGATTGTATCATGTCAGCATGCGCATATTAGGAATTGATCCGGGTCTTAATCTAACAGGTTTTGCTTTGCTTGAATCTGATGGAACTAAGAAAGAATTGCTGCATTTTGGAGTTATTCGAACAAAAGCTCACACAGAAAAAAGCTTGAGACTGAAAGAAATTTATGATGATCTAAAATCAATTATTGCTGATCTGAAGCCAGAAATTTGCTCTATTGAACAACTTTTTTTCTCAACAAATGTGAGCACTGCAATGAGTGTTTCTGAGGCGAGAGGTATTATTCTTTTGGCACTGCAAGAAAGTGGAATCCCAATTCAGGAATACACACCCAGTCAAATGAAAAAAGCACTTACTGGAAACGGTAGAGCAGATAAAAAATCAATTCAAAAAATGGTTATGATTGAGCTCAACTTGAAAGAAATTCCAAAACCAGATGACGCCGCAGATGCAGTAAGCCTTGCGCTCGCCCTATCAGCCGAATTAAGATACCACCGTCACCTAAAAACATTTCTTGAAAAATAATTATCTACAAATAGGAGTAGTATCGTTAAGTACATTTCTAATCGTAGGAATTTTTGTATTATTTTTGAAAGGCGCTGGAGATTTTGTCAAAACAGATTTAATTGGAGCAGATGGAACAGTTAAAATCACAACACCAGTAGATTTCACAACTAGAATTAAGAAGGGCGACAGTTTGATGGGATCTGAATATTATTCACTGGCCGCTTCTGAATATGCATTCGCAATTAATCTTCAACCAGAAAATACAGAGGCATACGTAAAATTAGGCAAAGCATATAAAGCACTAATGGAATATGACAAATCATTAGCAGAGTTCAAAAAAGTCAAAGAGATGGATCCACAAAATTTAGAATTTGCCGCACTTTACGGAGAAGCATTAATTAAATCTGAACAATTTCAAGAGGCACAAAGTATTTTTGACTCGTTTACAAAAGAAACTCAAGAAGGAAAATACTACGGCGCCTTACTTGATTCTTATTTTGGTAGATTTGACGATGCAAAAAAGAAACTTGAAAAAGCTAAAATTTTAAGCGGCAGCATCCCTGAAGAATATATCGAGAGGTTTTTGACTACTTATTCAAATTTCAAAATAGAGAAAGACGGTCAAACAGCATATTTAAATGCGCTTTTAACACAAGCTTTTATTGATTGTGAAGAATTCCAACTAGCTAAAGGCTTGGCTTTGGATATTCTAGGTTCAAAGAGTGACTATCGCGACGTTTGGATAATGCTTGGATATTCTCAACTTAAAACAAATCTTTACGCTGATGCCGAACAGTCATTAAAAGAAGCGAAAAAATTGGATGCAATAAAACCTGAAACTCACTATTTCTTAGGAAATGCATACTTTTTCCAAAATAAATATGAAGATGCAGTAAATGAGTTTGAATTGGCAGTTCTTTATGGATTCAAACCTGAAACAGAGGCCTATAGAAAAATTGCTGAAAGCCAACTCTTTCTAAAAAAATACGAGGAATCATTGGAGGCATACGAACATTTAGTAAAAATTGATTACACTGATATTAGCATTTTCGTTAGACCGGTTTGGATTGCAATAACATATATTGTAGATTTGGATCGTGCACTGAGTTTGGCACAAGAATCTGTGTCAAGATTTCCAAATGAAGCAATGAGTCATAATTTATTGGCATGGGTTTATATAGAAAAAAATGAACTAGATAAAGCTGATCAAGAAATCAAAAATGCATACTCAATTGACCCTAATTTTGCAGAAGCTCACTATAATGCCGGCAGATTAAGAGAGAAACAAAACAATCCTGAAGGTGCTAAATGGGAATACAAAAAAGCATATGAACTTTCAAAATCAGGTGATTCAATTAGCGCACTTGCTTCTGAAAGATATAATGCTTTAATTGCTCAATGAAGATTTACATTCTATTAATTGGACTGATTGTTGGAAGTTTTTTAAGCATGCTTATTCCTCGCCTTCACAACGGTGAAACCGGGATTTTCTTTGGAAGATCTCATTGCGCAAAATGTAAGCACACCCTAGGAGCAGTAAATTTGATTCCAGTCTTTAGTTTTTTAATTCAAAGGGGAAAATGCGCATTTTGCAGCGCAAGAATTTCCGCTATTTATCCGATCATTGAAATCACTACTTCCCTCACCTTCCTTGCACTTTCATTTCAAGAAAATTTCATAATCAATGCCATTTTATTCAGCATTTTGATCTTCATTTTTTTCTACGATTTTTTATACCAAGAAATTCATGACGCTGTGATGATTCCGGGAATTTTGTTCGCATTAATCTCAAGCATAATTTTTGGCACTATCCAAAGCTCAGCTCTCGGCGCAGTAATTGGTATATCCTTTTTCGGTATTCAATGGCTTATTTCAAAAGGCAAATGGCTAGGCAGCGGCGATATAAGAATAGGTGCATTTATGGGACTAATGCTTGGCTGGCAGCTCACCTTAGTAGCAATTATGTCAGCTTACTTATTAGGAACAATTTACAGTCTTTACTTATTGGCAACAAAACAGGCATCACAAAAAACCGCGATCCCACTCGGACCATTTCTTTCACTTGGAACAGCCTTAGCATTTTTTTATGGCGATGTGATTATTGATCGATACCTAAATCTCATGATATAAAGAGAATATGAAAATTGTAATTTTAGCTGGAGGAGCAGGTACCAGGCTTTGGCCAATGAGCACTGAAACATTACCAAAACAGTTTCAAAAACTAGTTTCAGACAAGACGATGCTACAAGAAACACTCGAGAGAGTTTCTTTTCTCGATCCAAAAGATATATATATAAGTACAAATGCAGAATATGTTCAAACTGTAAGGGAACAAGCTCCAAACATTCCCACTGAAAATATTATCGCAGAGCCAAGCATGCAAGATACTGGCCCTTCAATTGGGCTTGCAGCTGCAATAATTTCAAAAGAAGATCCGGAAGCAATTATGGCTGTTGTTTATGCGGATCATTTTGTTAAAGATCGAAATGAATTCGAGAAAAAATTAAAAATTGCAGCTGAAATAGCAAAAAATGAAGATACTCTAAATATAATTGAGGTTAAGGCAAAATTCCCAAATGTTAATCTTGGATACGTAAAAATTGGAAAACTTATTAAGGAAGTTGATGAAGTCGAAGTCTACGAGTTTAAGGAATTTAAAGAGAAGCCAGATTTTGAAACAGCAAAAAAATTCCTGAGCTCTTACAGTTACCTTTGGAATACTGGTTATTATGTTTGGAAAGCTTCAACAATTTTGGAGGAATATAAAAATCATCTACCAAAAACTTACGAGCATTTAATGGCGATCCAATCAGGCGGAGAAATAATTGAACATTATCCACAGTGCGATAAAATTTCTATCGATTTTGGGATTATGGAAAAACTTGATCCAAAAAAAGTTCGCATAATTCCAGCAGACTTAGGCTGGAGTGATATTGGAACTTGGAAATCTCTACATGAAGAGCTAACCGGAGAGGAAACAGAAAATCTTGAAAAAGGAAATGTGCTGATTATCGATAGTGAAGGTAGCGTGATTTATAACGAAGGCGAAAATCTAGTTGCAGCATTAGGGCTAAAAAATATGGTGGTTGTAAACGTAAAAGGCTACACTCTCATTTGTCCAATGGATCGCAGTCAAGATTTAAAAAAACTTGTCACTCAAATAAATGGAAAAAAAACTTAAACCTTGGGGGCACGAAATATGGTTCGCAGTTCAACCTGAATACGTCGGCAAAATTCTACATATAAAGAAAGGCCACCGTTATTCTCTTCAATATCACGAGAAAAAAACTGAGACTCAGTATCTACTTAGTGGAAAAATTAAGTTTTTACTTGGTACTGACGAAAAAAACTTGGAGGAAATAATAATGAACCCGGGTGACAAACTCGATATTCTGCCATTCACAATTCACCGAGCCGAAGGCCTTGAAGACTCAGACATTTTAGAAGTCTCAACAAATGATCTAGATGACGTCGTAAAATTAGCTGATGACTATGGACGTAGTGGTAAAGGAAATAATTTTGAGATAGATGAGAACTTGAGCAATAATAATTAATCTACAAGTTCCACAGAATTCAAAATAGTTCGCTAACCACAGCACATTTTTTTGAGTCTGGAAAGCGGACTGGTACAGCTAAACTTGTATTCGATAGATTTGATCGTATAATTTGCCAGACTTATCTCTACACCTAGCCAAAAAACAATGAATCACCTTAAAAAAGTCCTGTCAGGTCAAGTTCTAGTAATTTTACTCTTATCAGGTCTATTAGGATATGCCGATTATAAAACAGATCTTAGTTTGGGTCTTGATCTTAAAGGCGGAACTCAACTTGATTACAAAATTGATTTAGCAAAAGTTGAAGAAGCTGACAGAGATCAGTTAGTTGAAGGTGTTAAAGAAGTAATTAGAAGACGTGTTGACGGGCTTGGAGTTGCAGAGCCAAACATTTATATATCGAATATTGCAGATGAATATCATGTGGTTGTGGAATTAGCAGGAATTTCAGATATTGAAGATGCAAAAGCTGTTGTTGGAAAAACAATCCAGCTTGAGTTTAAAGAGGAAAATCCAAATCCAAATGATGAGGAGAAATTAAAATGGGCAAAGGACTTAGCTAAAACTTTTTATGGCAAATTAAACGCAGGTGGAGATTTCAAAACTCTTGGCGATGCTGAACAATCGGCTAACTCAAGCCAAGTTTACTCTTTCACACAGAAAGCAACCGAGCTAAGCAAACTTTCTAAAGAAATGCAGGAAGCAGTAAAAGGCAAAGCTAAAGGTACAGTTCTAGCTCCTTTCGAAATTAAAGATGGATTAACTGCCGACGATCAAGGAAACATCATTGATCTAAACGGTGTTGCTGTAGTTCAGATTGTTGATGTAACAACTGAGAATAAAGATGTGACTGAAGATATTAAAGTAAGTGCACGTCATATTCTTGTTTCATTTGTTGGTGGAGAAAGAAGTTCTGCCACAAGATCAAAAGAAGAAGCTATGACAAGAATTAAAGAAGTACAAACAAAAATTCAGGGTGGTCAAAAAATGTCAGATTTATCAAAAGATTATTCTGATGATCAAGGAAGTTTCGACAAAGGAGGAGATCTTGGAGAATTTGGATCTGGAGTGATGACTAAAATTTTCGAAGATGCGGCCTTTGCACTTTCTGAAGGTGGAATCTCAGAGATTATTGAAACTCCATTCGGTTACCACATAATTGAAGTTTACAAAAAAACAGGTGGAATCACTACAAAACAAGATGTTCAATCTTACACCCTCAATAAAATTGTATACCTAACTGCGCCTGATGAATGGAAAACAACAGCACTTACAGGTGAACATTTCAAACGAGCTGATGTTGCATTCAATCAGGCTTACCAGCCATATGTATCAATTGAATTCAATGAAGAAGGTGGAAAATTATTTGAAGAATTGACTGCTGCAAATGTTGGAAAAAGAATTGCAATTTTCGTTGGAGGAACATTAATTTCCGCTCCAAATGTTCAAGATAAAATTTCAGGAGGAAGTGCTCAAATAACAGGAAATTTCACACTTGATGAAGCGCAAAATCTAGCACGTGACTTAAACACAGGTGCAATTCCAGCTCCAATAGCATTGTCAGGTCAGTATACAATCAGTGCAACACTTGGTAGCGAAGCACTTACTCAGAGTGTCAAAGCGGGCTTCATTGGTGTTGCGGTTTTGGCTCTATTCATGCTTCTTTACTACCGTGTTCCAGGATTAATTGCCAACATTGCCCTCAGCATATATGTACTAATTTTATTGTTCATAATTAAAACTGCTCTGCCAACAGCGCTTGCAATTTTAATAGCTCTAGGAATATTCGTTTATCTTGTGCATTTAATCTTAAAGAGCAGCGATTCAGGTGGTGAAAAATTCATCTCATTTATCATTTCTTGTTTTGTATTATTCTTTTTGACTTTCGTTTTATCAACAAAAATTACTCTAACACTTGCTGGTATTGCAGGTGTAATTCTTTCTATCGGTATGGCCGTAGATGCCAACATATTGATTTTCGAAAGAATTAAAGAAGAGTTAAAAAGAGGGAAAAGCCTACACGCTGCCATCGAAGAAGGTTTCACAAGAGCCTGGGATTCAATCCGAGACTCAAACTTCTCATCACTCATTACTTGTGCGATTTTGTTTTACTTTGGATCATCAATCATTAGAGGTTTTGCCCTCAATTTAGCACTTGGTATTTTGATCTCAATGTTCAGCGCAATCATACTAACAAGAACATTCCTACTTTTCACAGCAGAGACACCATTAGCAAAGAATTTATGGCTATGGGGAAAACCTAAAAAAGAAAGTACAAAACACTTCGAATTCGTTAAGTATAAAAACTTCTGGCTTGGTATCTCAGGTGCAGCAGTTCTTGTCTCCTTCCTTTTATTAGGAATATTCGGATTGAAACTTGGTCTAGATTTTACTGGTGGAACAATGCTGGAACTGAAATTGGGTAGCGCGCAGGCGGCAGACGGAGCGGCATTGACCTCTGAAGAAGTGAAATCAACAATTGAAGAAGTAGGAGATTTTGGAGAAGAACAAATTGTATCAACAAGTGAAGGCACATTCTTGGTAAGAATGAAACTACTCAGCGAAGAAGAACACGCTAAAATTCTTGAAAAACTTAAAGAGAAATTCACAACTGTAGAAGAACTTAGATTCACAACTGTAGGTCCTGTAATTGGTGAAACTCTAAAAAACAAAGCGCTGATTGCTTTGATGCTTACATCATTAATGATTGTCCTATACATATCATTCGCATTCAGAAAAATTCCACGTGAACTTTCACCTTGGAAATTCGGTCTTGCAGCAATTGTGGCTCTAATACACGACGTAGCAATTGTAATTGGAGTATTTGTTCTTTTAGGTAAATATATGGGAGTAGAAGTTGATGCGCTTTTCATTACTGCACTTCTAACAGTAATGGGATTCTCAGTTCACGATACAATCGTAGTTTTCGACAGACTTCGTGAAAACTTACGTTTCAGAAAAGAAGGTGAACAATTAGGAGAAACTGTTGACAATGCACTTAATCAAACAATGGCAAGATCAATCAACACTTCCATTGCAGTTTTAATAACTACCGTTGCACTTCTATTTTTCGGAGCTCCAAGTTTAAAGATGTTCATCTTAGCCTTAACAATTGGTCTTTCAGTTGGGGCATACTCTTCAATCTTCGTTGCAAGCTTCCTGCTTGTATCTTGGAACAAGAGAAAGTAGAATCAGCCAGCTGCACCCGTAGCTCAACTGGATAGAGCACTGGTCTTCGGAACCAGGGGTTGGGGGTTCGAACCCCTCCGGGTGCACCATTACTCACGCGTAGCGTGAGCTATTTGGATTCAGGACACTAGACGAAGTCCGCCTGTTTGACTTACAAAGTCATATAATGTTATAATATGAAGATAAATTAAATTTTCAAATGAATTTATACATTGAGAATTCAGAATCAGATATAAACTATGAGCTTGTAGCTCCTACATTAAAAAAACCAGGGATTAGAATCAAAACTGATTTTAAAGATCAAACTTTTATGGAACTAGTTGAATCAAATAAAGTTAGCAAAGAATTATTAAATAAATATGGATTCATAATCGTAGAAAATTATACAGCACCAAGACAAAAATATGAAAAAGGGTCTGGAACTAGAGTAGAATTTAATAGTGGAACAGGCCAGATGACATCTGCTCAAGATAGTGAAGGAGATCAAATGTTACATAGAGACACAGTCGGTGGTTCAAGTACTGGATTCGGCGTTACTTATAATACAAGACATTTCGATATACTAACTCTAAGGTACACAAATGAGCCAGATAGGAATGATCCTTTGACGGCAATAATGGAAAGAAAAGAATTTCTTAAAGAAACAGCAAATTTTATTAATTCATTAACAAAAACTCCCAATCTTAGGAAAAAATTGGAATTAGATTATACGATGCATGATTCTGAATTAAAATATGCAATTGATCAAATAAGAAAAAAAATAGATTTAGATCCTCTAGCTTTTTCTATGAGAATTACCGACCCTGACTATGGTTCCTACTCATTTTTCAGAAATAAAAATATAAGAAGCGCACTAATTAAATATATTAGAGATAAGCATCTGGTATATGAACACAAGTGGGAAAATGATCAATTATTAATAATTGATAACGTTGGGATGGTACACGGCAAGACTCATTCAAGAAATAGCAAAGAACGATTTTATTGTATGGAACTGGTTCCACGAACAATTCGAGCTGCTTTATCATGGAAACATGATGGAAGTCCAGTTGATCAATTCCCGGAAAAATTGTAACTATCCGCTAATCATTCTCCACAAACACCCTATTTCCATGCATCCACTTTTTGAATGCCTGCCAAGGAGGAAGAATTTGTAAACAATATCGTAAATCAGTAATTCTACGCACAAGCCAGCACCAGAAACCTGAGAAAACATGTTCTTTATATTTAATAATTCCAAACTTCCCAGCAATTGGAATAATAAAAACCGGGTCAGACGGAATATACTCAGACATCGCCACTCCAGCAACCGAAGCAGAAATATTCTTTGCAACGATCTTCGCCTCTTCATATGCAAACTGAGCCATCATTAAAACTCGCTCTTCTTTCTGATTTTTCACAAAAGCTGAATCACCACATGCGAAAATATTTTTATATTTATCATTCTGTAAAAAATGATTGACCATAATTGCACCAGCACTTTTTTCATCTCCAAAGCAATTCGAAACAACCGAGTTAACTTTCACACCACCTGTCCAAAGTAATAAATCTGATTTGATTGTATTTACCTGGCCTTCCTTAGTTTTCAACTCAATTTCATTCGCAGAAACTTTGCTGATATAAGACCCAAAAAGTACATCAACTCCATGTGCCTTAAGCCTATTTAAAGCAATCATCGAGACTTCCCTGCCAAGACCAATAAGTTCATTACCGCCTTGAATAATTCTTATTTTTACATGATCTCTTGGATACTTATATTTCTTAGATAAAAAGTTCACATAAAAAGAAAGTTCTGCAGAAAATTCAACTCCGGTTGGACCACCACCACCAACATTAATATCAATTTCTGGTTTTTTCCCAACTTTCCAAAGTTCTTTGAAAAAAGTATCTAAATGACAGTTAATCGCGACGGCATCATTGATGCTTTTAACTGGATAAGAAAATTGTTCAAGGCCGGGAATGTTATAAGTATTTGTTGAAGAGCCAAGACAAATCGCAAGATAGTCATAACTGAGCTTTCCTGCATTCTTTAATTCAACAGAATTCGATTCAGGTAAAATCCTCAAAACTTCATCTCTTAAAACCTCTACATTCGATCCAAAAATACTTGCAATCGGTGTAACCACTGTTTCACGTAATTCCACTAAGCATTCCTCAGTAATTTTTTGATGTGGTGAGCTCGCAATTTCATATAAATCAGGTGTATATAAGTGACCCTTATTTTTATCTACTAAAGTAATCTTACAATCAGCAGGCATCCGCCGACTCAAATCTTTTGCAACTCTAATACCGGCAAACCCGGCTCCTAAAATTAATATTTTTTTTACCATTTGAAGTTTTTAATTTCTTTAGGATCGTCTCCAAATTCAATAATATATTTATGATGATCGCTTATTTTTTTATTCAGCAATTTCACGAATGCATCTTTCTTCTTAGCAACAGCTTTATTCTTCAATGATGCTTTTTCCACCATATTTATAGCCAAATGATATCTGCTAACCTTATTTCTAATCGCCATATCAAATGGGGTTGTTGTTGAGCCCTCTTCGCTATAAGCATGAATTGTGAAACGCGTTGGATCAGCAAAATCCCAGAAAATTTGCTCAATATCATTTCTATAGCCATGATAATTAAAAACAATCGGCTTATCTTCAGTGAAAAATTTCACAAACTCTTTGTGGCTTAAAGATTTTGGAGTGCTGCGATTAGAATAGTCACCCACAGAAACACCTGAAATTTCTGAAACATTCACATAACGAATTTTCAATTCAGGCATCATTTCCTGACAAATTTTCACGCCAAGCAAAGCTTCATCTGTCATATAATCTCCTGCAGAAACCAAAACTACATCAGGATTTTTTGTTGCTTCCTTTCCTCCAACCCAATCCCAAACTCCAATTCCCCTAACAGCCTGCGCCTTCGCTTCTTCGAGAGTTAACCACTGAGGCAGAGGACGTTTTCCAACCACAATAACATTTATTCCATTCTTTCTCTTCATAGCCTCATCAAGAGCAACCAGAAAACTATTCGCATCTGCAGGATAATAAATTTGAGTGAACTCCCCGTGTTTTTCTAACATGCTAGAAACAAAGCTTGGATTCTGATGTGAAAATCCATTATGTTCTTGCCTCCAGCCAACGCTAGAAAGAATGTACAACGGCGAAGAAACTGGTTTTCTCCACTTAACTTTGAAACTCTGTTTAAGAAATTTACCATACTGATCAAGCATGCTTGAAATAATTGTGGCAAATGCCTCGTAAGTAACGAACATTCCATAACGACCGGTAAGAATATAACCCTGCAACCAACCCTGAAGTGTGTGTTCACTAAGCATTTCCATTACACGTCCCTCCTGATCAATATTCTCGGATGCTTCAGGCACCGGCCACATATATGCCCTCTTGGAACCTTCAAAAATTCCGTGCCACTGATTTGATTCCAATTCGTCCGGACACATTACCCTAAAAGTTTCCTTATTTGATTTGAAAAGATCTCTCACCAAAAGCGCACCAATTTTCATACTGCTTTCGTGAATCGCACCTCTTTTTTTCACTTTTATTGCATATTTTTTAAGATCAGGCACTTTAATATCCTTCAAGATATTTCCGCCAATTGCATGTTTATTCATACCAATTCTATATTTTTTCTCCGGCATAAATTGGAATAAGTCGCTTGAGATTTTTCCGTTGGAATCAAAAAATTCGCTGACTTTATAACTTGAAAGCCACTTTTCAACCGCCTCAAATTCATCTTTCTCAGCAAGATGTTCTAGTGGGATTCCGTGAGATCTAAATGAGCCCTCAACTTTTTTACCATGGAAATTTTTAATACCATGCATACCTTTCAAAGTTCTAAGCACAATCATTGGCCATTTTGGTTTGAAAATTTTCTTACCGGATCTCGCATCATTCTGAATTTTCTTAATTTCTTTATAACACTCCTCGAGCACCTTTATCATTTTTTTCTCAATATTTTTTCCTTCCACAATTTTCACATTCCAACCGAATCCGGAATAAAGCGAAGTAAGTTCTTTGTCATCCATCGTTCCGGGAATTGTTGGATTAGAAATTTTGAAACCATTAACATGTAAAATTGGCAAAACCGCACCTGAAGTTTTTGGGTTAAGCCATTTAGTACTATGCCATGCAGCTGTAAGCGGACCTGACTCAGATTCACCATCACCCACAATTGCAGCTACAATTAAATTCGGATTATCAAAAGCCGCTCCAAAGGCTGTTGAAAGTGAATAACCAAGTTCACCACCTTCCAAAATTGATCCTGGAACTGAAGGAGTAACATGGCTTGGAAAATGACTGAATGGCCAAGAAAATCCTTTAATCAATTTACCCATTCCTTCTGCATCTGTAGTAATTTCCGGGTAAAAATTCTCAAGAGTTCCTTCGCTGAATAAATTTGCCAATATCGCAGGCGCTCCATGCCCCGGACCAGTCACAAAAAGTATCTCGCATTTATGTTTCCAAATTAAATAATTCAAATTCGCATATATAAAATTCAATCCAGGAACAGTTCCCCAGTGCCCCAAAATTCTAGGTTTTATGTGCTCCATTTTTAGAGGCTCTTTCAGCAAATAATTTCCCTGCAAATAAAGTGACGCAGCCGCAATATAATCATTAAATCTCAAAAATTTCTGCATCCATTTTAATGCCTTTCGTTCCTGATTAAACATAATGGCGTGGGTTAAATCTTAAATATGTTTCAAACCTTTTACAACAAGGTAACGATAGAGTTCTTCAGCCATTTCCGCCCTGGTTCTAATGTTTGAAGGATAGAAATTATCACCTGAATTTTCCTCCAAAATTGAAAGTTTACTCGCCTTCCAAACATAAATTGCATACCAAGCTGATTTTACAACGTCATCATAAGGAATCGAGTTTATTTTAATTCCTTCAGTCAACTTTTCTCCATATGTATTTAGTAGCATTTTTAGAGCCTCAGCTTTGTTAGCATAATTTGATGGTTTGAAACTACCATCTGCATAACCGGCAATCCAATCTTTACTCTTTGCATAACAGACATACTTCGCATACCACTCTGACTTCACATCAGTAAAACAGTTATTATAAAGATCTGCAGCTGGCTCAATTCCTTGACCGGTAATAAAAATCTTCAAAAGCTCAGCCCTATTAATTTTCCAATCTGGTTTGAAACTTCCATCACTGTAACCTTCAAAAATCCCCCAATCTACAAGAGATGAAATTGAATCATAATTTGAATGTAGATATGAAACATCGGTGAAAACCCATTGCTTTGGAGTCACAACAATCTGCTGACTTTCTAAAACATCATTACCGTCAGAATCAAGCGCATGAATTTCAAAATAATAAGTTTCTCCTTCGGTCAATCCATGAACAGTTCCATTTGTAATATATGCCTTAGTAACCTCCTGATTTTCAGAATAGGAAGTGCTGGAAGTTCCATATTTAATTAAATATGAAGAAATTGATGAATCTGTAAGTCTATTCCATTTCAAACTAACAGACTCTTCATCATAATCAATAATTTGCAAAACCAAACTATCTGAAGATCTTGAATCAGTTGAAATTGTACTTACTCCATCTTTTTCCGAACTACTTGTCACGCTCAAATCTTGAGTAGAAATTACAGAATGGCCAAAACCGGCTATGTAATAATAACGATAACCTTCATCAAAAACCCCTATATCAGATTCAGAATCATTGAACTCACTTTGAAGCGGAGAAATTACAGCATAAACACCTTCATAATTTGAAAGTCCGTTTAAAACCAACTCTGATTCCATCGAAGAATCCTCAGCAATTATCAGTTTTTCAACATTATTTAGATCTGGTCCTGATTTCTTTTTACCAACTAAAGCAAGCGCAAATGAAACCCCATCCGCTTTCTGAATATGGAAATGAAAATCGTCATCTCCATCTGTATTTTCAAAATAGAGATAGTTAGTACCATATAAAGCTGGCGCAGTACTTTCTGCTGATAAAGTATAGGCATCTTGAGTTGTATCTGTAATTGTAAATACTTCAGGATAATTAACACCTTCTTCATACTGATTTAAGTCCAAGTTCCAAAGCGTAAATTCTTGAAAAGTATTATCTATGTCATCACCATTTGAATTAATTGTATCTTTAAATGCATCATAAACTTTATACTCATTTTCATACGACAAAGATGAGGAAAAATATGTATCCAAAATATCTTTAATCAGAGCATCACTATGAAAATACTGACCCAAAAATTTTGGCCAGATAGTAAGCCCGTAAACATAATAAGGATTAGAAGCAGGAGAAACACCTGAGAAAACCGAGAAATCAGGATAATCTAAAAAACCACCTAAGTAACCCAAATAATCATTTACACTATCATAAACTCTATCTTCAAACCAAACAGCAATTTCTTCAGCCAAAGCGACACCTTGAAAAGTCCCAGCAAAATCAGATCCATCTTCAGAATAAGTAAACTGAATACAATGAAAAAATTCGTGAGCTATCGTGACATTTAAAATATTTTCACTCTGCCAAGGGTCAATAGCCAAATAAGGTGAAACTCCATCACTTTCAATACTTGTTATACCAACAGCTCCTTCCGTTAAATAATCGTCTGTATCATCTAAAATGATGCTCAAATGAGAACCTGAACCAACAGGTGCATCGTAGCCCATTTCTGTAACCTGAACAGACCAACTATTTTCTGCAGCTTCCGCAATAATTTCAACAATATCTGAAATACCGTCAGAATCCGAATCAGTTTGTTCTTTAATAAGATCAGAAAATTCTATTTGAAAATTCTCCGTTAAAATAGCATTCTTTTTAATATTTCCTTGTTGAATTGAGGAAGTAAAAGTTACAGCAGATGCATTTGCAGTTAAAAACAAAAATAATCCAATAAATGCCGGAAAATTTCTTAACTTAAACATGGCTCCAATTCTATGATACTATTGTGACTCCGTAAATAAAATTATGTACGCTGAAGTAATCGTAAATCATCAATTTTCAAAACTTAAGGAAACTTTAACCTATAAAGTACCTGAGGAAATGGAAATAAAGCGTGGTGATTTAGTGATGGTTCCATTTGGCAAAAATACAAAAAGTGGAATAATTTTAAACCTAAAAAAAGAAAGCCCAACATTCGATACAAAATATATTAGTGAAACACTTAGCCCAAATATATTTTTACACGAATGGCACATTAAACTCGGACAACACATTAGTGAATACTATTTTTGTTCGCTATATGAGTCACTAAAATTATTTCTACCCAAATCTATTTGGAAAAAAAATCCAACTAAGTCACGAAGCAAAGCACCCACACCTGTCAAAAAGAAAGAATTCCATGCACTGACCGAAGATCAAAAAAAAATAGTTGATTCAATAATTAATGAAAAAATCCCACTTTCTTTAATTCATGGAGTCACCGGTTCAGGCAAAACAGAGGTGTATAAAAATCTTATTCAATATGCCGTTGATTCAGATCAACAAGCCTTATTACTTGTACCTGAAATTTCGCTCACACCTCAATTTGTAAAATACTTCAAAGGTAATTTTGAAAATCTTGCATTAGTACACAGTAAAATTAGTGAAGGTGAAAAAGCCAGACAATGGAAAGGAATCCACAACGGAGAAATATCACTTGTAATCGGCTCACGTTCTGCACTCTTCTCCCCTTTCAAAAATCTCGGCGTTGTGATTATGGACGAAGAGCATGAATGGACATACAAACAAGAACAGGCTCCAAGATACAACACACGAGATGTACTTTTTGAAATCAACAAACTCACAAATACTCAAATAATATTTGGCTCGGCTACGCCAAGTATCGAAATCATGCAAATGGCAAGAAGCGAAAAAATTCACCTTTTCGAGTTGAACGAAAGAGTACTTAAAACTGAAATGCCAAAAATTGAAATTGTGGATATGAGAGAAGAGTTAAAAAAACAAAATTTTACGATGTTCAGCGAGTTGCTCCTCGAAAAAATCCGAGAAAAACTTGACCGCAAAGAACAAATTCTACTTTTTTTAAACAGACGTGGGAGTGCATCGGCAACAGTTTGCAGAGATTGCGGCGAGGCATCAGTTTGCAATAATTGCGAATCAAAACTCACCTATCATGTTTCTAAATTCAAACACAGCACTTTGATTTGCCATCATTGTGGATTCATAACCAAAACCCCTGATTTTTGCCCAAAATGTCAAAGTCACAGAATCAAACATTTCGGTTTGGGTACTGAAAAAGTAGAAAGTGAATTGAAAAAACTTTTCCCTCAAGCACGTATTGCTCGTGCAGACCGAGATACAATGAGTATGAAAGATAGTTTCGAAGAACTTCACAAAAATCTTAATGCTGAAGAAATAGATATTTTGATTGGAACTCAAATGATTGCAAAGGGTCTTGATATCGCCAACATTTCACTTGTTGGAGTAATTATGGCAGATACTTCTTTTCATATTCCTGATTTTCGTGCATCTGAAAGAAGTTTCCAATTATTGAGCCAAGTTGGAGGTCGAGCCGGCAGAAGAGAAAAACAAGGCGAAGTGATTATTCAAACTTACAACCCAAATCACTGTGTTTTGGAAGCTGTAAAAAATCATAATTATTCCACTTTTTATGAACAAGAAATTAGTGCACGAGAAGCAGCGCAACTTCCTCCATTTTCTAAAATTATCAAACTAATTTTTGCTGATGAAAATAAAAAACTCTGCGCTGAGAAAGCAGATTTACTCCTGAAAAAACTTGCCGATGAAAATCATCAAACATTCGCAGCTCCTGCACTTATGCCAAAGATGAATAAGAAGTTCTATTGGCACGTTTTTGTGCAAGGAAAAACTCCGGAATCCGTGATCAAAAAAATTGATCAAGAGCTTTTAAAAGGCTGGAGAATTGATGTTGATCCGGTTCAAACAGTCTAATAGAATATAGACATGCGAATACTTTCAGGAATCAAACCCACCGGCCGACCACACATTGGAAATTACCTTGGCGCAATGCGTCAGCACATAGAGCTTCAAAATGAAGGCCATGAATGCCTTTACTTTGTTGCAGATTATCATGCACTCACAACAATTAGAGACGGAGAAACATTAAAAGAATATCGAAGAGGAGTTGTACTTGATTATCTCGCATTGGGCTTAGATCCAAACAAAGTCACTCTTTTCTATCAGAGTGATGTTCCTGAACATGCTGAACTTCAATGGATTCTTTCAACAGTAACTAACCCTGGACTATTAGAAAGAGCACATGCATGGAAAGACTCGGTGGAAAAAGGAAAAAGAGATATAAATGCAGGACTTTTTATGTATCCTGTCTTGATGGCTGCAGATATTTTAATTTACCAATCAGATTTTGTTCCTGTTGGAAAAGATCAGAAACAACATGTTGAAATTGCCAGAGACATCGCCATTGCATTCAATAATTTCTACGGTGAAACATTTAAGTTACCACAGGATAAAATTGAAAAAGAAGTTGAAACGGTTTTGGGAACAGACGGTCAAAAAATGAGTAAAAGTTACAACAATACAATCAGCATTTTTGCTGACGAAGCCGAAATTAAAAAACAAGTAATGGGAATAAAAACCGCCAGCATTGATTTGAAGGACGCAATGCCTATTAAAGACGACATTATACTTAGCTTATACAAACAATTCTCAACTCCAAAAGAACTACAAGAACTCGAAGCAAAATACAGCGACGGTGGATTCGGTTACGGTAACGCAAAAAAGGCCCTACTAGAAAAACTTCTCTCATTTTTTGAAGATGCAAAAATCAAACGTGCCAAACTCGAATCATCAAAAGAAATAGAAATCATCATGGAAGCCGGAGCAAAAAAAGCATCCAAACTTGCATGGCAAACAATGGAGAAAGTCTACAAAAAAACCGGTTTGCGATAAAGTACACTTTGTGTTATAATACAAAGATAGAAAAATAAAAACAAATGAGCACAAAAAAAATAATCATAATATTGCTTGTAATCTCCACATTAGGCGGAGTGGCATTTTACTTTGGAAATCCTGACCAGTTTAAGGGGAGTTTCAGTGATACTAACGATGATGAGACCGTAATCGATATAAGCTCACCAGAGACAGGTGATTTAACAAATATTGATTTTGACCTAACAGAGCAAGAATATACTTTAGGATATTGGAATTTAAAAAAAAATGAAGATCTATTAATAGTTGATCATGAAGTTTACATTGGTGACCCAAAAAATAATGTTCAAGTAGATGATTACTTTGATGACCTCACTGTTGAATATACTTGGGGTATGTATGGAACTGCTGAAGAAATGGATTATGACTCATATTTTAAAGACGGTGATGAAGGATTTTTAATCTATCAAGATTCATCTTATTTCAAAATTACAGGTACACCTAAAGCTGGCAGGGGGGATGAATTCGAAAGTAATGG
>CALRGE010000015.1 GCA_943357175.1 Candidatus Peribacteria bacterium | reverse complement strand
CAAATCACTTGCCTCGAAATAGACTTGAGGTTTGTGGCTATATATCAAAATGCTATCAAATAGATATCAATTGTATGACAATTTGTTATACGGCTGGATTTTCTTATCATTATTGTTTGGCTTTTTGTGCTAATAAACTTGACCACTAGAGGCCTAAAGATTAGTTTCTAAACATGAATAAACGACAAGCAGAGCTGCGATATGAGCTGCTCGATCACATTTCAAAGCGTGGAAAGGGTTCGACCGGGAGGGCACTTTCTTCTGTTGATTTGATTGAGGCGCTTTATTTTGGTACCGAGAACGGTAGACAAATTTTCAAACATGACTCAAGAATGCCTCAGTGGGAAGATAGAGACTATTTTGTCTTGTCTAAGATTGAGGCTCTGCCGGCGCTCTACTCGGTTTTGAAAATGCGAGGTTTTAATTTGGGTGAAAATCCACCGGATTTGCCGAATAGAAAAACGCCTGGAATTGAGGTGACTTCAGATAGGCATGCTTATGGAATTTCTGTGGCGGTTGGCATGGCGGAGGCTGTCAAAATGGACAAGCGGAATAGCCACGTTTTTTGTTTGGCAGCAGATTATGAACTTGATCACGGCTCGGCTTGGGAGGCAATTATGACTGCGTCTGAAAGACGGCTTGATAGGCTTTGTTTAATTATTGATGAAAATGATCCGAGAGATGAGCCAATTCAAGAAAGGTTTGAGAGTTTTGGATGGCGAGTTATCAAATTGGGAAATGCGCATGATCATGACGACATCGCTTTTGCTTATTTGAAAGCACGAATTACTCAGCGAAAACCGACTTGTATTTGGGCACCGACAATAAAATCGAAAGGAGTGCCATTCGCAGAGAGAAAACCTGAATATGACGACGCAATTTATTCAGAGTCAGAAATGAGAGAAATCCGTAATATTTTATTATGATTTTAGATTTAAAACTTTGCGCGGCAGCACATAAAATCAAAAACTTGATTTTAATTGATTTGAGTTTTCCAGGTCAGAAATTTCCTGAATTTAAGGTGAATTATGAAAATAGATATATTTGTCTGCCGGGTCGTGCGGCTTTTGCTGGTGAATATTCTGCGGGAATTGCGAGTAGCGGAAAAATTGTGCTGATTTATGGAGGCGATCCCTTACATTTAGCTGACAAAAACCTGAATGTTAAGCTGATTCAGACAGGGGATGGCGCGACGTGGCAAACGCTGGAAAATCAGATTTTGGAATTTGGCGCTGGAGTTTTATTGATTCCGAAAGAAGATTAAAGTAATCTAAGGCCATGAGCAGGTTCAATAACCTAAAAATATTTTCAGGGACATCGCATCCGGCTTTGGCTGGTGCTATTGCAAAGGAACTTGGAGTTCCGCTTTCTGAGATGAATATTTCTCGATTTGCATGCAATGAAATTTATGCAAAACCTGCAGATTCAGTGCGTGGCGCAGATGTTTATATTGTTCAAACTGCGACAGATAGAATTAATGAAGATTTGATGGAGCTTTTCATTATGATCGATGCAATGAAGAGATCATTTGCAGGCCGAGTACATGTTGTGATGCCACATTTTGCTTATGCTCGGCAGGATAGAGTTGCTTCACCAAGAGAGCCAATTAGCGCAAAAGTTATTGCAAATTTATTGACTGCTTCAGGTGCAGATCATGTTATTACAGTTCATTTGCATAGCGATCAAATTCAAGGATTTTTCCCTTTTCCGGTAGACAATCTGAACCCTCGAAAAATTTTTGCAAAATATATTGAGAAGAAAAAACTGAAGAATCCAATAATTGTTGCGCCTGATGCAGGTGCCGCAAAAGAGGCCGGAAGGTTTGCAAAATTGCTTGGTTATCCAATTGCGATTTTAACAAAAAATAGACCAAAATTTAATATTGCGGAAGTGACTTCAGTTATCGGTGATATTGAAGGTAAGACCTGTATTATTTACGATGATATGATTGATACAGCCGGAAGTGTTTGTGCGGCTCATAAGGCCTTGATTGATAATGGAGCAAATCATGATGTTTATTTGGTGGCAACTCATCCGGTTTTTTCTGGTCCGGCTTGTCAGCGATTGTCTGAAGTGAAATTCAAGGAAGTTTTGGTTGCAGATACAATTCCGGTTCCATCTTCAAAGGAATTTCCAGGTTTGATCGTGATGTCTGTTGCTCCGATGCTCGCGAAAGTTATTCAAAATGTACATGAAAATAAATCAGTAACTGAAGTTTTCTAATATGAAAATTTTTATTGGAAGTGATCATGCTGGTTATAATTTGAAGACTTCATTGAAGGAGTTTTTGCTTGTGGCAGGACACGATGTTGAAGATGTTGGAGTAGATACGGCTGAAGTGAAAGCGGACTATCCGGACAGCGCCAAGAAAGTTGGAGAAGCTGTCACCGGCGAAGCCGGGTCGTTCGGGGTTTTAGTTTGTGGTAGTGGAGTTGGAATGTGTATTGCGGCGAATAAAATTGATGGAATTCGTGCTGTGAATGTTGATAGTGAAGAAATCGCAAAAATGTCACGACTTCACAATGATGCGAATGTTATTTGTTTCGGCGAAAGAATGGTTGCAGAAGAAGTGGCGAAAGAGGCTTTGACGGTTTTTTTAAACACTGAATTTGAAGGTGGAAGACACAGCGCGCGAGTAGAAAAAATTTCACAAATGGAAAAATGAAAATTCAAATTGCCCCATCAATTCTTTCTGCAGATTTTGGAAATTTAAATGCTGATATTAAAACTGTTGAGGATTTTGTGGATCTACTACATGTTGATGTGATGGACGGTCATTTCGTTCCCAACCTCACATTTGGGGCGCCGGTGATTCGATGTATAAAAACATCGTTGCCACTCAGCTGTCATTTGATGATTGAAAATCCGGAGAAATATTTGGAGGATTTCGTGAAGGCTGGTGCCGCGACGATTACTTTTCATGCGGAAGTTGTGAAAGATATGAGCGGATTGATTAAGAAGATTCACACTCTTGGAGTGCGGGCGGGAGTTTCTGTTAATCCGGAAACAGATGTGAAAGTGATTGAAAGTGTGTTGGCGGAAGTAGATGAAGTTTTAGTTATGAGTGTGCATCCGGGCTTTGGTGGACAGAAATTTATTGAAAGTGCTTTAGAGAAAATTGCTTGGTTGCGCCAAGTTCGTCCAGATTTAGATATTGCAGTAGACGGCGGAATTGACAATTTGACAGCTCCAAAAGTTGTACAAGCTGGAGCCAATATATTAGTATCTGGTTCGTATATATTTAATTCGTCTGACCGTGTGGCAGCGATTAAAACATTAAATCCTTAATCATTTTCTATGATAATCGCTACAATAAAGGAAATTAAAAATAATGAAAATCGTGTTGGTCTTACACCTTATGGAGTTAAGGAATTAGTGGAAGAAGGACATCAAGTAATTGTGCAAGAGACTGCTGGAATCGGTAGCGGATTTTCAGATGGTGAATATAAAGAAGCAGGTGCGACAATGATGAGAAGTCCTGAAGATATTGTTAAAGCTGCTGATATTTTGGTTAAGGTTAAAGAACCACTTCCTGAAGAATATAATTTACTTGAGCAATTTGCAGGGAAAACACTGTTCACTTATTTGCACCTTTCAGGAGTAGATAAAAGACTAACTAAAGTTTTGGTTAATAATAATATTACAGCGATTGCTTACGAAACTGTTCAGGATGAGAAAGGTTTATTGCCTTTGCTTGCGCCAATGAGCGAAATTGCAGGAGTTCTTGCTGTTCAATACGGTGCGGAATATCTTCAGAAAAAATACGGAGGTAGAGGTGTGACTTTGGGAACAATTACAGGTACAGACAGCGCACACGTGGTTGTTATGGGTGGTGGATTTGTGGGAATGACTGCTGCAAAAACAGCTGCTGGAATGGGTTCAAACGTGAAACTTTTTGATATAAATCCTGCAAGAGTTGAGGCTTTAAATAAAGAAGTACGTGAATATCTTGGTCCAACTTTAGGTAAGAATTTTGAGGCTCTAACACCAACAGGTGAGAACTTGAATGATGCATTGAAAGAGGCGAATTTATTGGTTGGTGCGGTCTTGGTTGCAGGTGCGAAGGCTCCTGAAGTTGTGAGCGAAGAACAGATTAAAATGATGAAGGAAGGATCAGTTATTGTGGATGTTTCTATCGATCAAGGAGGTTGTCTATGGGGTTCACGTGGAACAAGCCACTCTGAGCCAACTTATGAAATTTACGGAAAAATTTACTGCTGTGTTCCAAACATGCCTGGTCAGGTTAGCCGTCAGTCAACAATGGCGCTTACAAATGCAACAATTCCATACTTGAAAATGATTGCAAAAGAAGGCGCTGAAGCAATGATCAAACGATCACTTGCAACAGACGGCCGCTTTGCCAGAGGTTTGAACGCATACAAAGGTTTCATCACTTATGAAAGTGTTGCGAAAGATCTTGGTATGATGGATCAGTACAAATCTGCGGCTGAGTTGATGGCTTAGATTCTTGTTTGGCCTGTTCCCTCAACAATCCATTTGTAAGTAGTGAGTTCTTTTAGGCTCATTGGGCCTCGAGCATGGAGTTTCTGAGTGCTAATGCCGATTTCTGCTCCCATGCCAAATTGAGCACCATCGCTGAAGGCTGTGGAGCTATTTGCGTAAACGCAGGCGGCATCGACCGAGTTTAGAAATCTGGCTATTGATTTCTTATCTGTAGAAATAATTGCCTCGCTGTGTTTTGAAGAATATTTTGCAATATGGGAGAGGGCTTCATCTAGATTTTTTACAGTTTTTATTGAGAGTTTATAGTCGAGAAATTCAGTGCCAAAATTCTCTTTATTTTTAAGAAAAGGGTAATTTTTTAGTGCTTTGAAAGATGCTGCATCGGCGAAAATTTCAACATTTTTCTCAGCCAGATTTTTTACAATTTCACTTAAGTTTTTCAACTGTTTTTCATGAATTATCAGAGTGTCTAGTGCATTGCAAACGCTCACACGCCTGGTTTTTGAATTGAAAATAATCTCAGCTGCCATCTTAAGATTTGCACTTTCATCAATATATGTGTGAACAATTCCTGCGCCGGTTTCAATCACAGGAACTTTTGAATTTTCCACAACGAAATCGATTAGACTTTTGCCTCCGCGAGGAATTATTACATCAATAAATTCACGAGCTTTTAAAAGTTCAGAAGTTAAAGCTCTGTCGTTCGGCATCAAGTAAACTAGATCAGGATTTATTTTATTTTCCGCGAGCGTTTTTTGAATTATCTCAAAAAGTGCTAGGTTGGAATGTTCTGCTTCACTTCCGCCTTTTAAAACGCAACAATTTTTTGATTTAAAACAAAGGGAAAAAACGTCGATTGTGACGTTTGGACGGGCTTCATAAATCACGCCGATTACTCCGAGTGGAACCCGTATTTTCTTGAGTTTGAGTTTATTTGGAAGAGTTTTTTTCTCTAGAATTTCTCCAATGCCTGATTCAAGTTTGGCGATATTTTTTAGTTCTAATGCTATATGTTTTATTCGATCCACGTTTAATAAGAGCCTGTCATATTTTGGATTTTCCGGCTCCATTTTTGAGAGATCTTTTCTATTTGCCGCAAAAATTTCAGCAGAATTTTTCAGCAAATTTCCAGCTAAATCCGAGAGAACTTTTTTGATTTTTGAATCGCTTAAATTTGCAAGTTCGCTGCTTGAATTTTTTACTGTGGCCAACTTTTTTTGAAGATTTATCATTTGTTTAATTTTTCGCTTCTGGCTTTTGCACGATTAATGCCGTCTTTGAATAATTTTGCGAAATTACTCCTTATAAAATAATTTAATGCGGCCTCTGTTGTGCCTTTTTTTGAACTTACTGAAGCTCGTAAATCCGCGAAACTTTCTGTTTTATTGCGTACTAATTCTGCTGCACCTAGTAAAGTATTTGAGGCAATTTTTTCCGCATCTTTTTTCGAAAAACCAAAGTGACAAGCTTGCTCTGTCATTAACTCACACAAGTAAAAAAAGTAAGCTGGACCACTGCCGCTTAAAGCAGTAATTGCATTTATTGCATCTTCATTTTTTAATTCAATTTCCTCGCCAAACATTGAAAAAATATCTTTCACTAATTTCTTTTCTTTCACGTTTTTACTAATCCATCCGGTGAAACCTGCTCCAACTCGAAGTGGCAAATTTGGCATTGATCGGACAATTTTTTTAGCACACGTTTTCTCCGCCAATTTTTTAAGATTTACTCCTGCCATTATTGAAATTAAAAGCTCATTTTGCAGGTTTAATTCTAAGCTTTCGAAGTCTTGAGGTTTAATTGCAAGAATCACAATGTCGCATGGTTTCATTTTGGAATCTCGGCCCACAATTTGAATGCTAAACTCTTTTTTTAGTTTAGCAGCTAAAGCTGTTCCCATTTTCCCGCCACCAATAATTGCAATTTTTTTCATTGGTTTAAATATAAATAATCATAATGTATTAACGCTTTTTTACCTTTTTTACCCAAATGACTTTTGGCAATTTTAGAATGATAATTTGAAATACCATGACCAATGATTTCTCCTTCCGGATTTAAAATTTTAATCAAATCTCCTTTTTTAAATTCGCCAGAAATTTCTTTTGCTCCAATCGGAAGTAGACTTGCGATTTTATTTTTCAAAACTTTTTCTGCCCCAGAATCGATTTTAACCGAACCTTTTTCATGGCCTTCACTAGCGGAAATCCAACGTTTTACGCCACTTTTTTTGCTACTACTGCCAAAATGTGTGCCGATTTTTTCACCATTTAAAATTCGTATTACTACGTTTTGTGTGCAGCCATTTGCAATGAAAGTTTCAATGCCCATCGCTGCAATTTTTTGCGTGATTTTCACTTTTGTTAACATTCCTCCACGACCGAAACTTGATTTCGATTTTTGGATAAATTTACTTAAAATAGTTTTTTCGTCGACTTCAGCTAAAACATTTCCCTCTGCATCTAAAATTCCATCAACACTCGAAAGAATTATCAATGCATCTGCAGAAATCAAACTCGCCATCAGGCCGGCAAGTTCATCATTATCTGTGAACATTAATTCACTTACTGAAATCACATCGTTTTCATTTATAATCGGAACAACATTATTTTCCAACAAGCCCTCAATACAGTTTTTCATATTCAAATAATGGCTTCTATCTCTGAAATCTTCCTTTGTCACTAAAACTTGTGAACAAATTAAACTTTCTTTTTGGAATAGTTTTAAATAGGTCTCAAGTAGTTTTATTTGTCCGACGGAACAAAGAACCTGTCTTCTAACTACATCATTTTTACCCTCCACCTTTATAAGCGAGCGACCGGCACCCATTGCTCCGGAGCTCACCATCACAACCTTTACTCCTGTTTTTTTTAGTTCGGCAACTTGCTTAACCAAGTTCTCCATTACTTCTAAATTTAAAAGCCCATTCTCTTTTGTAATGACATTAGTGCCAATTTTGATGATGATTTTTTTCATAGTAGCTAAAGAACAAAACTGGAAAGCTCGTCCTTCGGACGAGTGTGGTGGCCACGACAGGGTTCGAACCTGTGACCCTCAGCTCCGCAAGCTGATGCTCTATCCAACTGAGCTACGTGACCGCAAAAAGGATTTTAAGAGTAATTGGCTTAAAGTCAATGGTCTGCACGCTCAAATACCCTCAGTGGTAGCTACGGCCTGTTAAATCCTATCCGCCCCGTGCTTCTTCAAAATGTTCAGCATCTGTTGGTGGAGGAGGCTGTTTGACGAGAGAAGACTGCCGCGTTTTGGGTCGAGGGTTGAGCCGTCCATGTTGGTAACTGTTCCGCCGGCTTCTTCAACAATTATTTTCCCGGCTGCTATGTCCCAAGCTTTTAAATCGAATTCCCAGTAGGCGTCAAAGCGACCGGCTGCAAGGAAGCAAAGATCGACTGAAGCGGCGCCGAAACGACGAACACCGTGACTATTTTTGTAAAATGCATCAAAAAGTTCCATGTTTTTCTCGTAACGCTCTGCTCGTGAGTAGGGGAAGCCTGTAGCAAAAAGTGCTCCGGAAGTTTCTGCTACTTTTGAGACTTGTAATCTTTTATTTCCCAAATATGCACCTTTACCTTCCATAGCCCAAAAAGATTCTTTAAGAGCTGGAATTTCAACAACTCCAATTATCGGTTTTCCATTTTTCACAATTCCTATAGAAATGCCGAAAATTGGCTGACCGTGGGCAAAATTCGTAGTTCCGTCGATTGGGTCAATTATCCATTTATATTCGCCATTTCCTTTTATTTCACCCATTTCCTCACTTAAAATTGAGTGATCTGGGAAGTTGTGGCGAATTGAGTCTACAATTAATTTTTCACAGGCTTTGTCCGCTTCTGTCACAAAATTAAAGCTGGAGCCTTTCGTTTCAATCTTAAAACCCTTTTTTTGATAGTCGAGAGCAAGTAAACCTGCATCGTGCCCGAGTTTCTTCGCAATCTGTAATAAGTGTGCAGGCATGCTTGACAAATGAGTATTATGTGGTAAGCTTCAGGCGATGTTAATTCTATTTCAAGCCATTTACGGTTTTCTGCTCGAATTGGACAGCGGCGTTCAAATCAAGCATACTTCAAAAAACCTAATGAGCCAAATTCTTTCTTCAGAAAGAAAACATCGTTCAATAAGATAAATTTATGGAAAGAATAGAGCAACATTTAATGTCAGCACCGACTAGAATTCAGTCTGCACCTGTAGGTTTAGATCAATTAGATCAATGCACAAGGGAACGACTTATGGATTTTCTTCAATCAAAAGTTGAAAATTGGCACAACGTTCCACAACTCGTAATTCCTGATGACTGGAGAACTATTGATTTGCAAAGTATTCTTACGGCAAAGGGTTTTTATCCTTTGGCAACAGAAGAATTTCTTGCTGGTGAAGCTGATATGCATTATGCGGATTTAGATTTTTCTAAACCGACTCATTTCTATTGCCCACCTGAAAAACAAAGAGGTTATTTTAGAAATCCTGCAATTAATATTGATAGAGTAGAAGATAAGTTAAAGCTGACTTTTGGTCATGTTTTCAATACAGCTTCAGGTTGGAGAATTACAAATTCGACTGCTTCTCATCTTGATCCTGAGAAATTAATTGTGCCTTCACCTGTAAGCTATTTCAAACAGAGATAGTTTATGGTATAGTCCTCGGGCTTTATATTTTTCGATGTCTGATAAAAAATTCAAAATAAGTACGGCCAAGACTCCAAAAGGGGACCAACCGGCTGCGATTAAAAAATTGGTGGAAGGAATTAGAGGTGGAAAACACGATCAGGTTCTTTTGGGTGCAACTGGAACAGGTAAGGGTTTTACGATTGCGAATGTGATTGAGCAGGTTCAAAAACCAACGCTTGTGATTGTCCATAATAAAACTTTAGCTGCTCAACTTTGTACTGAGTTTCGAGAGATTTTTCCTGATAATGCTGTGAATTATTTCGTTTCTTATTATGACTACTATCAGCCTGAGGCATACATTGCCCACAGTGATACTTACATCGAAAAAGATGCGCAAATTAACCAGGAAATAGACAAATATCGACATGCTGCGACAATGAATTTGTTAACTCGACGCGATGTAATTGTGGTGGCCAGCGTTTCCTGTATTTACGGTTTAGGTTCACCGGAGGAATATTTGAAACTTCGTATAAATTTGAAAGTTGGAGATCAAGTTAAACGTGATTTGCTTTTGCGGAAATTTGCAGATCTGCAATATCAGCGAGCGCAATTGGAGTTTAGACAAGGTATGTTCCACGTTTTGGGTGATACAGTAGAGGTTTATCCACCGGGAGGAGACACAGCGATTCGACTCGAGTTTTTTGGAGACGAAATTGAAAAGATTACTGAAGTTGATCCTTTTACAGGTGAGATTTTAGGTTCAATGCCTGAAGCCACAGTTTTCCCTGCAAAGCACGCCGTAACAACTGAGGAGAAAATTAAAGTTGCGGTAGAAGGAATTAAAATTGAATTGGAAGAACGATTCGAAGAATTGAAAAGAAATGGCAAACATTTAGAGGCTCAAAGACTTCGAATGCGAACTGAATATGATATCGAAATTTTGCTTGAAACCGGTTATTGCAGTGGAATTGAAAATTATGTTCGGTATTTAAATAATATTCCAGCAGGTGGAAAAACTCCTACTTTGATGGATTATTTTCCTAAAGATTTTTTGATGGTTATTGATGAGTCGCATATTTCTGTTCCACAAATTGGAGCTATGCATGCGGGAAATCTTTCAAGAAAAACTTCGCTCGTTGAATATGGATTCCGTCTGCCTTCTGCTTTTGATAACCGTCCGCTGAAGTTTGATGAATTCGAGGGTTATATGCACGATACAATTTATCTTTCAGCGACTCCGGGAAAATATGAAATGGCGAAAAAAGATGCGCTTGTGGAACAAATTATTAGGCCTACCGGTCTGGTTGATCCTGAAATTTCAATTCGTAAAAAAGAACATCAAATTGATAATTTGCTGGAGGAAATTCGAAAACGTGTTTTGGCGAAGGAAAGAATTTTGGTTACAACTTTGACTAAGAAAAGCTCTGAAGATTTGACTGATTATTTCACTGAAGCCGGAATCCGAGTTCGTTATTTACATTCTGAAATTGAAACACTTGAGCGGATTGAAATACTACGTGATTTGCGACTTGGAAAATTCGATGTGCTTGTGGGTATTAACTTGCTTCGTGAAGGTTTGGACTTACCGGAAGTTTCACTTGTTGCAATTTTGGACGCTGACAAAGAAGGTTTCTTGAGAAGTACTCCGTCGCTGATTCAAACAATTGGACGTGCGGCGCGTAACGTTAACGGATTTGTGATTATGTATGCAGATAGAATTACCGCCGGAATGCAGGGCGCTATTGATGAGACAAATCGACGTAGAGAAATTCAAACTGCATATAACCTCAAACATGACATTACGCCTCAGACAATTGTGAAGGCGATTCAAGATATAGAAATGAGCAGAAAAGATGCTGAGAAGAAGCAGGTGCGCAGATATGACACTAAGAAAGTTCCGAAAGAGGAGATGGGAAGACTGATTCAACATTTGGAAGCGGAGATGGACTTGGCATCTACTAATCTTGAGTTTGAAAAGGCCGCTGAGTTGAGAGATGAAGTTGAAGAGTTAAGGCTGAAGTTTAAGCTTTAAGAAAGACCCCGCGTTGGCAGGGTCTAATGCTCACAACTTCATTGTGATTATTGATTCAAGAAAGGCAACATAGCTCTAAGGTTTCCAAGAACACTTAGAATCTTTTGAGCTGTTGGCACATCTTCGGCAGATGAAGTGCTTGAATCTGATGTTTCATCAACTCCAAGTTCTTCAAGGATTGCATCTAGGTCATCTTCAGCTGTATCAAGTGTTTTATCAATTGAGCTAGTTTCACCAACTGATTCATCTGCTCTGTAAATTACAGTAGCAACTTCAGCTCGGTTGATTCCTTCCTCAGGTCTGTATGTTCCACCTGTACTATCACCTTTCATAACTCCGTAGTCATAAACAGTTTGCATCCAATCGGCATTTTCATCACTTGCAGAAACGTCTTCGAATCCACCTTCATATTCGCTTTGTTGAAGTCCATATGCTTCGCCAATCAAAACTGCAACCCATTCACGAGGACATGCTTCATTCCATTGACCTTCAGCTTGTTCTGCGAATTCAGGAGCATTTTCTTCAACTGATTTCACATAAGCTTGATACCACTGACCAACAGCGGAACTGTCAGATGGGACACCACTTGATTTACCTTCACCTGAAGCTTCCATAGCCATTTTAGCTACTTCAGCATATGTTACTTCACCGGAAGGATCATAATTTCCTTCTGATTTACCTTTAACTATTCCGTCTTCTTTTAGCTGCATTACTGCATCTCCGTACCAATCATCATCTGATAATTTAACATCGTTAAATTGTAGACCTTCATCTGTTAGGCTTGCATCATTTTGCGCGAGTAAATCATTTATCTCTTCAGTGAGTGCTTCAATTTCTTCTGAAGTAGCACCTGTTGTTCTATAATCAGCGGCAGTATTCATAGCTGATTTCAAGTCTTCACCAATGTTATCACTGATTACTGTTTTTTTAACTTGGTTAATTGCTTCTATTAGTGCTTCAACATATTCTTCAGTACCTTCAGTTGTAACTGCGTCTTCATCGCTAGGGATTTCGCTGCTTGCGTCTAAAACGTCTGTTGTAGATTGAAGTGCTGTCGAACCTTTTTCTCCAAAAAATGGTATCTTGTTTATTAAGTTTTCAAGTGCTTCCCCGGCCTCATCATCATCAATATATTTTGCAAGATCAGTCATAAGACTTGCAGATATTTCTTGAGTAATCCCTGCCATATTTTCAGGCTCAATCTTGTCTTTGACGGATTCTAGATCAACTCCTGCACTTGTCGCAGATTCTGAGTAAACTTCATCAAATGCTTCACCGTAGTTCTCTTCAGCATTCTCTGAACCGCTTAAATCGTGAGCAATAAATTCTTTGATTATTGCTGCATCTGGACTGTTTTCCCAAAGACTTTCATTATCGTTCAAGTAATCGGTAACCACTTGCATATTTGTACCTACTGAATTCATAATTGAAGATTGAATCTCCAAAAATTTATCTGTATTTTCCGATGAAAGTTCACCATCTGCTTCTGTAAGAGCAGTTTCCATTTTGCCCATTACTTTAGTCATTTTATCCGCGCTGTCTGTAAGAGATGAAAGTGCATCCGTAACGGTAGATTTATCAATATTTAATGATTGGATTAATGCTAATCCTGTTTTTGCGCTAGAAATACCCTCTTTCATTTCTGAAATTTGACTTGTCATTGAGCCCTGTAATTGTTGTGTTTGAGCACCTGTCGCAGCTTCATTCAAAGTAGCAAATGGGTTTGATTCCCAGAATTCCTCAAAGTCTTTTTCCATTTCTTCAGAGAAAGAGCTTACTTCTTCACCTAAACTATATGTTCCGGCAAGAGCTGTAGAAATCTCATCAGAATCTGTATAGCCTCTAATTGTAGAAATTTCTGATGCAATATTTGTATATTGCTCGTTTGCTTCTGTAACGTAAGCCGCAAGTTTATCAGCCTGAGCTTCGACAGCATCAAGTTTCTTTTGAACTGAAGAAGGGATTGAACCGGATTTATACTGAGCTTTTACATTTGAAATTTGTAAATACATGTCTGCCAAACTTTCAGATTGTTTAGCGGCTTGAACTCGAACGTCCATTGCCTGGCTCAGAGTTGTGTATGTTTGTAATAATTGTGTACCTGTTTTAACGCTAGCAACTTCAGCTGCGGTTGATGTTGCGCTTAGATTAGCTGACGCTGTTTTTAAAGAATTAGTATATTCATTCATTTCGCTAAGATTCGCTGTCACATCTGAATCGATGCCGGCAACAGCCGAAAGTAATGCTGTTACAGCTGAACTTTTTCCACCTTTTGAAGCAATTTGACTTGCGGCCTCTGTGAATTTATCAGTCAGGCGACTTGTACTTGAAGAATAACGTGTCCAATCTTTTGAACCATCAGTACTTTGAATTTGACTGTTTATCTGTGATTGATCTTTAGTAAATTGAGAACCAACAGGTGTTGTACTCTCTGTACTTGAAGTGCTGGATGTATAGTTAAATGTAAATCCTTTATCTTCTGAATAATTTTTAAAACCATATTCAGTCATTGTTCCACAGTTTGAACCTGAACATGAGCTTTGTGAGTGTTTTGACTCTGTTTGAGTGCTTGTTTCAGTTGTAGAAGTACCTTGTTCCATCATTGATTCACAAGATTCTTGAGATGAACAAGGATCTGAGCTGCTTGTAGTGTTATAAGTAGTGCTTTCTGGTGTAGTCTCAGTCATCGTTTCAGGTGTCTTGTAAGTGTCGTTTGGAGTCGTGTATGATCCGGCACCTTCAGAAGAAGGTACAAGGTATTCTTCAGCTAATATCACGCTAGAAAGGTAATTTACAGCATCGAGTTTTTGAAAGGCATTTGTGTTGATTGCCTGACCTAAAGCAGGTAGTCCAACGAAGGTTGCGACAAGGACCGCGAGTGCGCCTAGTCGTACGGAACGGAGTTCCAAATATTTCTGAACCTTTTTCATTTTTATTTTTGTTAGCTGGTAATAAGGGAAAAGATTTTTTTAATAAATCTAAGTATTTTATCACAGTATCAGTGAAAAAGCAAATGCTAAAATACATTTTATGTAAATGTCAAACACCTGTCTAGTCGCTTCTGCTAGCCAATGAAGAGCGATTCTTTTTCGGAAATTCGTGGATCCATTATTAAAACTTTCTTATCCTTCCATTTGTCTGCTAAGAATTTATTTAAAATTTTCTGAAATTTCAGTGCTGCCTGAGGTAAGACAAATTCATCATAAGTGTTCTCGTAATATTTGGATCTCGACATTTGAATCGGGTCACTTGGGTGTGAAAAGGGAAGCCTGTGAATTGCTAGAAAATTAATTTTTACAGATTCTTTTGTTAAGAATTCCAACATTTCTTGATTACCTACAAAAATATTTTGACCATCAGATTTTTCAGCAATTTTTAAGATTTTCCCAAGTCCTCCACTCATATTTTGAACAAAGAGTTTTTTGTCGAGTTTTTTTCTTACAGATTCAAGATTGTAGAAAAATTGTTCTCCTGAGCTCATTGAGTTAACCATCAGGAAGAAATTGCCAGGATTTTTTTCGAGTTGAATTGCTATTTCATGGCAAGATTCACTTATATTTTTATCATTATTTGGTGCTGAAATTTTTGTTTCCGGGTAAGAAATTGGGCGTGGCGCGATGCTATCGATGATTTTAAATTGAGTGGCTTCAGGTAGAGAAAGTTCTGTTTTTAAAAATTTGAAATCATCCTCAAGATTCCCGTGGTGTGTGAAAAAGGAAATAGCGCAAACTTCGTTTGTGAGCCAAACATGTTTTTCAAAGATTTTTTTGCAATTTTCCGGAAAACTGTAGACAACCGGTTGGTCTGATCTATCAAAGTTTATCCAGAGAACTACAGATTTACTTCGCAAACTTTTACAGAAGTAACTTAGATATCTTTCTAGAGTTGATTTTGTTGGACTGGCTTTTGTTTGGGCCAGTAGTGATGAAAGGGCATTTTCTATTCCTTCAGCAGAATCGCGTACATTTTTCCACTCCGGAGTGGTTCTAGTTTCATCTTCAACCAGCAGAGTGTGTCTTGTTTCATTTCCGTCTCCGAATTTATGAACAGCCATTCCGAGTAATCCGAATAGGATTGATATCCTATTAGAAAAATTCTCAATTAAGAAATCTGCATTTGGGTTTTCAATTCGAAGCCGGCCTAAATCTTCAATGAATTTTTTTTCATAAAGAGAAATTTTCCATGCAATTTCAAGATTTTCAGGTAGTTCTTCACAATCTGCAATTATAAGATTTGCCGCTAAATTTATGAGTGGATTTGCACGGCTACGATCGCGCAAAAAATGTACATGATCAATAAGTGTTATTTTTTTCTCTTTAATTTGATCAATTCTTTTTTTGTAAAAAGATGTGTTGTCACCTTCCTGGCAGCAGATGTCTTTCCAAAGTCCATTTTCTTCTTTAAAAAGACGGAGTTCACTTTTTTCACCTGTTTTTGTCTCTGAAACCCAAAGTTTTACCTTCAGAGCCAGCATTGTCTCACTTATGTCGAGTTTGTCCTTCGCAATAAAATGTTCGAAACGTTTTTCATCTAAATATTCAGATGCATCTTTTAACTTCACGCTTTCTTCATGATCAGGAAAAGATTCAATTTCTGAAACCACAATTAGTGATTTTTCTTCAAGTGAAAGCGCGTAATCTAAAAGATCTTGATTTGTGTGACTGAATTCTTGAACTAGGAATGGTGTTTTTAAATCTTTGCAAGCGGAGATTAAATCGAAATGGTTTTCAGTTTTATTTGTAGATTTTTTTGAGCTCGGTCTTGCGATGCGTGATCCTGTATCGGCAAAAAACTCAATTACAAATTGTGCCCAAGGCCACGAACTTTTTTCTAGAACATCACGCAGTGATGCTTTTTCTAAATCTGATAGAGCAGCAACATGTTTTCTGAGCATATGAAAAAGGTCTACATTTGCTTTTACATCGTTCAGCGCTCTGTGAGCACCTTCTTGTTTTATGCCAAGTTTGTCCACTAAAACTTCAAGGCTATAGCTGCTTTCATCAGGAAGAAAAACTTGGGCGAGCTGGCAAGTGTCTAGTTGTTTATTTAGAAGTCGGATTTTTTTCTCTGCCAAAAAATTTAGATCGAAGAAAATGAAGTGACCCATTATTGGAAAATCTCCAAGTATTTCGCGCATTTCAGCTTCTACTTCAGAAAGGAGAGGTGCATCTTTCAACATCTCATCAGTAATTCCGGTGAGGCGTTTTGTGAATTCTGGAAGTCGAATTGGGCACTTTATGAAAGTTCGCCATTCCTTAATGATTTTTTCATTGTCGAATGTGATGATTCCAATTTCAATGACGTCGTCATTTTTTGGGTTCAGTCCTGTTGTTTCTATGTCTAAACATGCGTACATGTTCTTATTCTATCATAACAGCTAGAATTTTTGCGACCTCAGCTCTGCTGATGTTTTGTCCACCTTTGTATGAGCCGTCTGTATAGCCGCCAATTATTCCATTTGCTTTTGCATAAGCTGTGTAAGTTGCAAACCAGTCAGAAGAAGATACATCAGAGAAATTTGGTGATGTTGCAGTACCAACATCTCGGTCAGCCGCTAGTAGAATAATTTTAATTGCAGCTGCTCTATCAACATAGTTATCAGGTTTGAAATTTCCATCTGAATAACCATCTACAATTGATTGTGATTTTGCATAAGTAACGTAATCAATATACCAAGCATCAGTGAGGACATCGCTGAAATCAGAAGTGCCGGCTGTCACAGTATGGTTGAAAGCTAATAATGCCATCTTCAAAATTTGCGCTCGAGTTACATAATCATCTGGTCCGAAATTACCATTCGAATATCCACCAATTATTCCTTTTGAATATAACGTTTTAATATAAGTTTCTGCCCAGTGACCTTCCGCGTCAGGAAAAGATATTTCTTCAGTCTCACTGCTTTCTTCTGTTGTTACTGTAACCGTTGAGCTACCGATAACTGTAATTTTTGAGGCTGAACTCACATTTCCAGCTGCATCTTTAAGTGAAACACTAAATGTATCTGTTTCACCGCTTCCTTTTAATGCAATTTCAATGCTGAATTGTCCATCTGCATCAACTGTCCCGGTTGCATCATTTGTTCCGCTAATAATTACAGTAGTTTTTGCTTCACCAGTTCCTGTGATTGTGTATGTTGAATCGCTTGTTTCTGCTGAAGATTCAGTTAGTGTTGGTGCTCCCGGTGCAGTTCTGTCACTTCCTGTTGCTGTTTCATAAGCTGCAGCTTCTACATCGCTTTCCACAATTGTCACATCAACTTCAACACTAGGATCGCTACCTGTTACTTGAGATTGAATATGAAATAAATTTGTTGCTTCTTGAACTAAGGCAACTGTTACAGAGAATTTTCCTGTGCTATCCGCATACACCGGAGCGATTTCATAAGGTCCACCAGTTATTATTATTTTTGCAGAGGCTGAACTTGTGCCTGAAATTGTTGCTTTGGGCGCATTAACAGGAGTATTCGGTGTCGTTACTGTTGGTTTTGCGCTTGTTGATGCGTAAGCTAAAGGTGCAAGAAGAGCGAGCAAAAATACTGTGGCGAGGAATTTTTTCATTTTGGCGAGTTAAGGCTTGCTCGATTTTAGAGCATCGCTATGAATTCGTCGAAAAGAAAATTCGTATCGGTTGGACCTGGTGTTGCCTCAGGGTGAAATTGTACTGCAAAAAAGGGAAGGGTTTTATGGCGAATACCCTCTACGCTTCCATCGTTGGCATTTTCAAAAGATACAATCCAATCATCTGGCAGTTTTTTTGGATCTACAGCGAAACCGTGATTTTGAGAAGTGATGTAGCAACGGCCGGTACGCAAATCTATGCAAGGTTGATTTTGACCTCTGTGACCATATTTAAGTTTGAAAGTTTTTGCACCTGCAGCGATTCCCATAATTTGATTTCCAAGACAAATCCCGAAAGTTGGAATTTTTCTTTCAAAACATTGGCGCATAATCTCATGTGTTTCAGTAACAATTTCTGGATCGCCCGGACCATTAGAGAAGAAAACGCCATCGAATTTTGCTCCTGTTTCAGTTTCATAATCAAAAGGGCTTTTGTTCCAAGGAAATCTTGTCACTTTCACTCCACGATTTAAGAAACTTCGCAAAATATTTAGTTTCATTCCAGTGTCCACAATCGCTATATGTTTTTTTCCCTCGCCGTATGTTTGAATTTCTGTGCAGCTCACTTTCCCAACCAAATTGTCTGTATTTGGGTCATGAAATTCTTTTCCAGGAGTAGTTCCTGCAGGATGAATCTTACCAAGTTGAGCACCTTTATCTCGCAAAAGTTGAGTTAGCGCACGCGTGTCTACACCTGTAATTCCCGGCACTCCATATTCACGCATCCAATCTGAAAGGCTTTTCGAAGCGTTCCAGTGAAAGTAATTTTCGCTATAATCACTCACAATCAACCCCTTCAAATGAATTCTTGCACTTTCAAAAAATTTGCTGATCTTATTATCGTCCAGTTCTTCTGCAGGCACTCCGTAATTTCCCATCAAAGGGTAAGTAAAGACCAAAATTTGATCTTTAAAAGATGGGTCTGTCAAAGTTTCCGGATAGCCCATCATACCTGTTATAAACACAACTTCACCCTCGGTTTCTTCGGCCGCACCGAAGCCTTTACCTGTAATTTGGGTTCCGTCCTTTAATGTGAGAGTCAGTTTTTCCATTCATGCGGATTCTATATTCCGCAGGCCTGTCTGTCCAATTGATATTTTACACGATAGTTAAACCTTCTTGAGAAAAAACCGCGTTTAAGTTAAGTTCAGTGCATATGAAAAACTCCACATTACTTACAAAATTTTTTTCGGAATCGATTGAGTTTGGAAATCGCTATTTTACAGTTTCAGGTTTGTTTTTTCCAAAAGATAAAAATGTTTTTGGAAAGATCGAAATTGCGATGCTTATTCTTACGGTATTTTGCCTAGCTGTCTTGTTTAAAATAGGCGATTTATCATTTGGCTTAGGTCTACTGTTTTGCATTTTAGTTTCACAAAGGATACTTGAATATTTAATTGTTTATTCAAGGAATTTTATTCTTGGGCGTGGGCGTGTTTTTACTCATTTCCCTGATAAAGATACTGTCGGGCAATGGCTGATAATAATGTTTTTGCTAAATCTATTACAAGTTGTGCTGTCATTTGCAGTTTTCTACAGATTTTTATCTGTTCATGTACCAGGCTCTTTTTCTCAAAATATAGGATTTATAGATAGTTTTTATATAAGCATGGTTACGTTTTTCACTCTTGGATTTGGAGATATCTCACCGGTTGGGCAGGTTGCAAAAATGCTAATTTCTTTTGAATCTTTTCTTTCCTTTTATACTTTTCTTATTGTAATCAACGGCTTGATTTCTATTCATTTTACAAATAATTCTTTGAAAAAATGAGTAAAAATAAGGAGATGAAATTAACAACTTTTTTTAGAATAATGTGCGTGCTCGTTTTGGCCATTTATTCGTTTTTTCTATATTTATTTTATCCGGCAAAAATTATTTGGGAACCATTTGTTGCAGCTGCAGTTTATACATTTATAATTAGCCTTTTTATTTTCATTATTTCGCTTTCTCCGCGGATTATTTTATCGATGTCATTCTTGGGATATCTGATGTTTCTTGGCATTGCATATTATTTGGACTCGGACATGGGTACATGTTTAACGGCTGATTTCTGTCTGAGTAGTAGAACAGTTGGGCCAACTCCAACTCTTTTTCTTTTGCCTATCTTGATCGTCATTCAGTTTGTTGATTTTATTTTTTTACATATTGTTGGATTCCGATTCGCTTTTTACATGATTATTAAGTACCCATCTGCCAGGTATTACACCATGGCTGGTTTATCGTTCTTTTTCTTGATTTTGATGAGGTCTGTTTATCTAGTTTTAGATTATGAAGCAAGTTTATTACAGAATATTTTTTCTGTTCATTTGGGTTTACTTGGTCTTGTCGGAATATTTATTGCTCTTAATTTGGAAAAACTTTCAGAGAGGGTAAAGAAAATTCCAGCGGCTTTAATGGTTTCAACATTATTTCTTTTGCCTTTGCTTGCTCCGTTTAAAGAAGAAGATGCAGCTGATGCAAAATTAGCCATAGTTTTTTTTGTCGCAGTTGCAGTATTTGTTTTCTTTTTTCTTATGCTTCATAAGAAGCAAAAGATTGTATAAATTTTGGCTGTTGTTTCGGATTAAGATAAAATTAAAAGGGACGAACGATTTCTCGTACGCCCCTTAGCTACGACTCAGACTTCCACGTCGAGTTGTACATCAAGTTTTGACTTTTCTTTGTCCTCATCTTCATCTTCATCTTCATCTGTATCTGTTTCTGTTTCAACATCAATGTCGGCTTCTGTTCCTCCATTTACAATAGCTTTTGCTTCTTGTGAAGTTTTAAATGCTTCTTCGAAAGAATCAAATGCAGCACTGTAATTTTCTTCTTCAAGTTCCGCCTTTCCCTCTGTAATTAATGATTGAGATATTTCGAGTTTTGCATCGGCAGCAGCTTTTGTTTCAGCATCAATAGATTCAGATTTATTTTCAATAAACTTAATTGTTGAACTCAATTTATTTTCAGCTGCATTTAACTTACCTTGTGCCGCACCCTCAACGTCCGGGGTTTCCGGTTTTATCAAGTTTAGAATGCCTTGAATTTGTATTGAATTCTCAGCATCACTATCTCCTTTAATTTCAAGTAGAGCTTCTTCATGAAGCTTTAAATCAGATTTGAAATCAGATTCGATTTTATCGGCATCTTCGGTTTTGTCATCATCTCTCATCTTGCCTAGGTTGTCGTAGCCTTCAAGCATGTTGGAGTTGAATTCAGATTCTAAATAGTCACTTTTTTCAGCATCAAGTTTCCCTTTTGCAGCTAATTTCTCGGCTTCTTTCAATCTCTCTTTTGAAATATCCATAGATAGTTTCGCTTTAGATTCATTCGATATAGCCAACCATGATCGTACGTTTTCATTTATACCTATTTTATAAGTATATAAAAGATCACCGGGGGCACTTTCTTGTGCGGCGAGAGCCGTTCCGCTGCCCATTGTTATAAACACTGAAACTAAGATCGACAATGGCTTCGCAAGTAATGTGTACATATTAGAAAGGGTTAATGATTTACGGAAGTTTGTGTACCTCCAATCTATTAGACGCCTTCCCGCCGATTTTCTTACAGGATTTTTTTCAATGAAATCAAGTAGCTTGTTTAGTTGCACTTTTTTTTCATTTTCCTCGAGTTTCACTTTAGGAATGTTTTCAAATTTCATTTTAAATAGTTTAAATTTTTACGTAGTTTTTCAAGCGCCCTGTTAATTCTTACCGATATATTATTTGCAGATTCATTTAGAATGCTTGCAATTTCATCGATACTGAGTTCTTCCATGAATCGCATTTTGATTATTTCCGAGTACTTTTCAGGTAGACAATTAACTGATTTACAGAGGTTTTCAGCGTCAATCTGTGAGTTATATTTTTGTTCTGTATTTCCGTTTGATGGGTTGAAGCCCATTTCCATAAGTTCATCTAAAGATTGCGTTTTATTTTTTCTTGAATTATTGATTATTATATTTTTGGCTACCATATATAGGAAGGCTTGAAGATGTTCAATCTTTTTTCCCTTTGCAAAGTGCAGCCAAGTATTTTGAAAGGTTTCTTGCATGAGATCTTTCGCCAGTTCTCTATCGTAAACACGATAGTAAATGTACCGGAATATTGCATCTGAGTACTTTTCGTGTGCCTCCAGAAAGATTTTCTTAATATCTTCTTCAGGCATAGCTGCTTGGTTAGTTTATTGGTTGATTATATCAAAGAACGGCGGATATGTATATTAGATGCAGTTCCCGACATTTTCTTGCAAGATAAATCTTCTTGAGAAAAAATCTGTCTTGAGATAGATTCAATCAAGCTAAAGACAAAATATGAATCATCTCCTTTCTTCACGGGATATCTCAAAACAAGAGATCCTGAAGTTTTTCAAAAAGGCAGATAAGTTTTTGCCGATTGTTTTGGATAAGAAAAAATTGAAAATTGCAGAAGGAAAAATTCTTGCAACTTTGTTTTATGAGCCTTCAACTAGAACTAGATTTTCTTTTGAAACAGCAATGATTCGTTTGGGCGGGGCTGTGATTTCGAATGCTGATATGAATGCGACTTCGTCTTCGAAAAAAGGCGAAACTCTTTATGACACAGCGAAAATGGTTTCAACTTATGCTGATATAATTGCGGTGAGACACCCATCTGCGGGAAGTGTGGAAGATTTTGCATCTGGTTCTTCGGTGCCCGTGATTAATTCTGGTGATGGGCCTGGCGACCATCCCACTCAAGGACTTTTAGATCTTTATACGATACATAAAAACTTTGGGAAAATTGATGGGCTTACAATTGCTATGGTTGGTGATTTAAAGAATTCTCGAGTTCTACATTCTCAATGTGAATTACTGCTAAATTTTAAGAATTTGAAATTTATTTTTGTAGCTCCAAAAGGGTTAGAAATGCCTGAGGAAATTACAAAAATGCTTTTAAAAAATAAATTTGCTGTTTCAGAAATGCAAGATCTTAAAGCGGCTGCACCGCTAGTGGATGTTTTGAGTCAAACACGAATTCAGAAGGAAAGATTCGGCAGTGAAGAGGAATATAAAAAATATAGAGGAATTTATATAGTCGATTCAAATTTAATGAAAATTTGCAAAAAAAATATGATTTTAATGCATCCACTTCCAAGAGTTGATGAAATTGATGTTGATGTGGATTCTGATTCTCGCGCAAAATACTTTGAGCAAGTTAGCAACGGAGTAGCCGTGAGAATGGCAATAATTGCTAAGCTTTTAGACCTATGAACTGGAGAATAAATCGTCCTGACAAAACTTATGAAGAAGAATCTGCAGCTGAAAATGAAATTTGGCGCATTGCCAAAGCTGAGGCTATAAATAATCATGCATTGAGATTTTCATGTGCCGTTAAATCTGCACTTTTTTATGAATTGAAAAGTCGCAAATTGACTACAACAACTCATTTTAATGGATTTCAATTGCAAGAAGATATTAAAGCCGTGTTGCCAACATTAAATGGTTTTTGCGAAGGAAAAATATCTTTGTCTGAAGCAGAAGTGATTTTAGTACCATTTGTTAGTGATAATCTTAGGCATATGCCACAAATCAGTGCTTTCTTTTTGACTAGACAGGCTTTACGATCAATTGAGAAAATCAAGATATGAAAATAATTTTTAAATCAGCGGCGACAATCACAGGAATTCGTGATGTGTACGTACAAGGTGGAAAAATAGTCGCGCCATTTAAAGAAGCTGATCGGATTGTTGATGCTAGCGGGAAATTTTTGATGCCTGGTGCAATTGATTCACATGTTCATTTTAGAACTCCCGGGGCAACTTATAAGGAAGATTTTACTAGCGGTAGTATTGCGGCAGTTATGGGTGGAGTTACGACGGTTTTAGATATGCCAAACACAAATCCTGCGACTATTAGTGTTGCGGCTCTTCAAGAAAAACGTGATTTAATTCGCGGAACATCTTATGTGAATTACGGATTTTTCTTTGGTGTTACTCGTGAGAATTTTGAGGAAATGGCAAAGGTAACAAATGTGCCTGGTTATAAAATTTACATGGGCAGTTCTACCGGAGATCTTTTGTTGGACGACGAAAATTCTTGGGAAAAAGCATTTAGAATTGCGAAGGCAAAAAACTTGCCGGTTGTGGTCCACGCAGAAAATGAATCTAAAATTAAGGCTGGGCAACGTGATTGTGAATGTGCAGTTATTGCCACTTCAAAAGCTGTGGAGATTCGGAAAAATGTTGGAAATAAATTACATATCGCTCATTTAAGTTGTGGTGAGGAATTGGGGATTTTAAGAAAAAATGCTGACAAGAATTTGAGCTGTGAAGTTTGTCCACATCATCTTTATTTTAGTGAACTTGATGTGAAAGATGCATATTTAAAGATGAATCCGCCACTTCGCCCTGAAGAAAATTTACGCGAACTTTGGGAAGGTGTGCGTGACGGAGCTGTAAATATTATTGCAACCGATCATGCTCCACATTCGCTTGAAGAAAAGATGCAGGATATTTCTATGGCACCTGCCGGAGTTCCAGGAGTCGAGTTTGTCTTACCGCTTTTATTGAATGAGCTTACTCAAAATATGCTTACTCCTGAAAGATTAGTTCAGCTTGTTTGTGAAGAGCCGGCTCGAATTTTTGGAATAAAAAATAAGGGAAAATTGGAAATCGGTTACGATGCAGATTTGGTTTTAGTAGACATGGATATTGAAAAAACTGTGACTCGTGACATGGTTTTGTCTAAATGCGGATGGTCTCCTTATGAAGGTTACAAATTGAGGGGTTGGCCAGTGATGACAGTTGTGGGAGGTGAAATTGTTTGTGAAAATGGACAGTTGCTCAGCGAAAAACTTGGCAAGGAATGTGTTTTTGGCTAAGATG
>CALRGE010000014.1 GCA_943357175.1 Candidatus Peribacteria bacterium | reverse complement strand
AATCCTTCTCTGCCCACCATAGCGACTTCAGTCGCTTGTTTGGGATCGCGAGCCTATGGCGAGCTTGTTTGGAAAGCCGATTTATCAGCTTGTTTGAGCTGAACTCGTGTGATAGTTTTTCTTCCGTAGTTCACTAACTAAATTACAAATGCTTTACATTATTATTGCAGCCGTCGCATTGCTACTCGTGCCTTACTTAATTTACGCTTCAATTATCCAGAAGCGAAATCAGGTTAATGAAACTTTTTCAGGTATAGATGTGCAGCTTGTGAAGAGGCATGATTTGATTCCAAATATTGTGGCAGCGGCAAAGAAGTTTATGGATCATGAAAGTGAATTATTTAATGACATAACTGCACTTAGGACAAAGGCGGTTGACAGTCAGCACCCAAAAGATGCGAAGGGAATAAAGGCGGCTCTCGATAATGAAGCGGCACTTTCAGGAAAACTTAGCCAACTTATGGTGAACGTTGAAAACTATCCTAATTTGAAGAGCGACCAAACTATGATCGAGGTTCAAAAAGCTTTGATGGATGTGGAAGAAAATATAAGCGCAGCAAGACGTTTTTACAACTCTGCAGTTAGAAATTTAAACGATACAATTCAGGTTTGGCCTATGAGTCTTATTGCGAAATATGTTCATGTGGAGCCTTATCCTTTCTTCGAAGCAAAGGAGACAGAGAAGGCGACGCCTGATGTTTCAAAATTGATGGTCTAACATGGAAATGCCTATTTTCATTGAAGAAGGTGATTATGAAAAAGGTTTTGCCGAATATTATAAATCTAAAATTGCACCGATTCTAAGCGGGGTTGAAGAGGAGAGGCTTTTGAAATTATCAAGCTATACTAAGCGAAAAATGATTGGAATTCCGGTAATGATTTTGATAATAATCGGAGCTTTTTATATGGAAGGCACAATGAATGGTGGTGGTGATTTTTTACAAATGGGCGGCGGATTGTGTGTTATTGTTTGGGGAATCATCTATGCTCCAGTCTTAAAATATAAACAGGATTTGAAGAGTCAATATTTGCCTATCCTCTCTTCATTTTTTGGAGATTTAAAGTATGAGTTAAAACCTAGCGAATTCGAGAATGCAGAAATTGCGAAAATGGAAATTTTTCCGTCATACACTACTCTTGAAGCTGAGGATTATTTTGGTGGAAGCTATAAGAATGTTCCATTAAATATGCGAGAGATGAAATTGACGAAAAAACACGGGAGGAGCAGATCAACTGTTTTTCAAGGACTTGTTATTGCTCTTACTTTTCCAAAATCATTTAAAGGCAAAACTGCTTTAAAAAAGGATGGCGGAATGATTTTCAACATGTTTGGTAAGCCAAATCTGGGACCGAAGACAGAAAAAATTGTCCTTGAGGACCCTGACTTCGAAGCTATTTTTGAGGTTTATGGAACAGATCAAATTGAAGCAAGATATTTGCTCACGACTGCTTTCATGGAAAGGCTTTTGAAACTTTCCGAAGCTCGTGGCAAAGGTGCCTCAGTACAATGCGAATTTACAGGTACTTCTCTGGTAATTATGGTTGAAAGCAAGGTTAATTTATTTGAACCGGGTAACATCAAAACATCGGCGTTGAAATTAGATGATTTACACCTGTTTTTAAAGCAGATGCATGAGATTTTTATTTTGATTGATACCCTGAAACTAGACAGAGTTTGATGAGGTCACCTTGACGAGAGCGTGAGACTGCATTATAAATGCAACCTTTAATATTTTTTGTATGTCGGCAGATAGAAATAAATTACATTTTATTGGCGCGTTTGGAGATTTTACTAATAACGATCTTGAAAGTGCCAGAAACAGAATTATCTGCGATGCGCCAGGTGCAATTCCTGATCTAATTGAATCTGAGGAAGTGACTAGAGAGCTTAGAAAAAATAATGGATTCGTCGCTGAGTTGGTTCTTTTGAGTGATCCTGCAAATTTCAGTATGGCTGAAGAAGTTGCAGCAGAAGCAAAAGAAATGGGCGTTGAAAAAGTGGAACTTATCTGCTGCTACTAGTTTTTTCTTTACAAAGACCTCGCGGTCGGGTAAAAAGTTATGGCTAGCGAGCCACCTTAGCTCAGCTGGTAGAGCAACGGTTTTGTAAACCGTGGGTCGTCAGTTCGATTCTGACAGGTGGCTCCATTTTTTGTGTAGCGCCTGCTACAATTTATCCTTAAAGTCTTCGTAATTAATTCCAAAAGCATCCAAAATAGATTTTATCGAATGTGGATTTGCAGTATATTTATCTCTAAATGGCATTAAGTTAACTTTTTTAGACACTCCATCAACTATTTTTGTAAATGTTCTGGAGCCGCTATGATCCCAATGCTGAACCTCAATCACACCTCTAAATCTCAATAAAGCATTTGTGGCAGCATCTGTTCTGATGTTGGCGAATTGTTTTGCCCCCTCCATCTGCTTTTTCTTCGGTTTTTCCGGCTTAGGTAAAATTGGCTCCACAACTTCTTTAACTTCTATTTTAACCTGTTCTGTGACTTCTTCAACTTTCCTTTTTTCAAACTTATCTTCAAGTAAAGCATTTTCAATAGCTTCAAAAATTTTAAACCGTAGATATTCATAGTGTGATTCAGCCTTTACCGTTGTAAAAATATCTTTAAGACTTACCAATTTTGAGCCTTCACAATTAAGTTGGGAATTTAATAATGAAATTGTTGTGATAAAGCTTTTTTCTCCATTTGTAACCTTCACAGTTGCAAATTCAAAAGCCTTTATGTTCGCGTTTTTTGAGATGCTAATAGTGATATCTGTATCTTTTAGTGACAAAGTTACTCCTTCATCAGTTGGAGGAATTACTTGAGATATAATCGTATTATGTAGTTTCGTAGCGTAAACGGCGTATTTCAACGTATATAATCCTGATAAATTTTTGTCAGCTGTGAGTTCTTTTGCGAACTCTCTGGCTAATTCAATATTATTAGCAGCATCAATGCCCTGTTTTGAATCTACAATTGATATTTCAATTAAAAAAATAAGCTCGTCAACAATCATTTTTAACAGAGGTCTATTGGCAAAATTTACACTTTTGAAACAATCATTTAGTTTATTTTTAAATTTTTTAAGTAAGCTCTTAGTGTCCAATCCAGCATAGCTTTTATCTCTAATCAAATCCCTAATTTGACAATTAATAACGGGTTTAAATCTATCGAAAGCCTCTCTTAACTTTTGAATGTTTCCTTCTTTAGATAGATAATCAGCCATTTCTTTTCCAGAAATAGACGGATCTAACATAAAAGATTCCGCCTCCTTAAATGCCGCATCAATACTGCAAATTTCTTTAACTAATTTATTGCTTAAAAATTTCTTCGCATTATTGTCAAATACGAGTGGTTTTAGTGCTTGATTTTCCGAATTTTCACTTAAGTCATTTGCCATCTCAGAATTATAACAGATTTGAAGGTTTTTTGAAAGTCGGTTAAACTGCAGCCATGAATATAGAGAAAAATAAAGGATTGGCAAGATATACAACATATCAGATTGGTGGAGCGGCTGATTATTTTCTTGAGGCCAGTTCGAAAGATGAATTGTTGGCCGGTCTCGAGTGGGCAAAAAATGAAGAAGTTCCGGTTTTTGTGTTTGGTGGAGGAAGTAATTTACTTTTTGACGATGCCGGTTTTCGTGGCTTGGTGATTCGAGTGGCAGATGAACGCATACGTGTTTCCGGAGATGAAATTGTGGCCGGCGCAGGAGTGAAAATTGCCGGATTGGTGAACGCTGCAAAATCAGCGAGTTTGACTGGATTAGAAGGCTGGAATGGCTTACCGGGAACTGTGGGTGGTGCGGTTTTTGGGAACGCTGGTTGTTTTGGCGTGGAATCTAAAGATGTTCTTGTCGCGGCGGAAATTTATGATGGCTCTGTGAGAAGCGTGGGCGTGGATTTTTTTGAATATGAATATAGAAATTCGAAGTTGAAGCGAATGGGCGGTGTTGTGGTGCTGAGCGCAACTTTCAAATTGCGACATGGAGAAGCGAGCGAGATTGAAGCAAAGATGAAAGAGACTGCCATTTCACGAGTTAAAAAACAGCCTGCTGGTTCGAGTACAGGTTCATTTTTCAAAAATACTTCAGCGGGGGCTGCGGGAATGCTAATTGAACAATGCGGATTGAAAGGCAAAATGCTTGGGCGGGCGCAGGTTTCTGAATATCATGCGAATTTTCTTTTGAATAAAGGTGGTGCGAAATCTGCGGATATTTTGGCGCTAGCGGATTTGATTAAAAGTGAGGTGAAGGCGAAATTTGGGATTGAGCTGGAAAGAGAGGTTGTTTATGTCCCGCCGGCGGGGAATAAAAACATATAATATATTTTTGTAAAAGCTACTCTGTTGCGAAATTTGAATACTGGTATGTATAATAGGCGGGAATTTTATACAAAATAACCACCACGCCATGAAAGCCATACTCAAATCATCGTTCCTTCGCGAAGTTGCGATTTTCGCTGCACTTTTAAGTTTAGCAGCGCTTGTATCAACATTTTTTGCAGACATAAGTTTTGCCGCAACTTCATTAATTGATCCTTCAGATAATCCAGCTGCGATTTCTGATGCAACAGGAGGAGAAAGTTCATTCAAGGCCTTGGCTCAAACACTTCTTAACTACGCTCTAAGCTTTCTTGGATTCGTGGCAACAATCATGGTGATTTACGGAGGTGTACTTTATGTTACTTCAGCAGGTGATACAGCAAATGTTGATAAAGCAAAGAATATTCTTCTTTACGCGGTAGTTGGTATCGTTTTGATTCTATTATCATTCGCAATTGTGAACACAGTTCTTGGAGCCGCATCAAGCGGAGGTTCAAGTTCTAGTGCAGGTACTGCGACTTCAATTTAATTCGCGCTTTAAAGAGCCTCGCTTCGGCGGGGCTTTTTTGTGCTTGAAAGGTTGTTACACCAGTGTTACACTGATATAGGACTAACTAAACAATATGCCAACTACTAAGAAAAGAATCAACATCAGCGTTACCGAAGATTTAGATCAGACATTACAACTTCTCGCTAAGAGAGATCAAATGCCTGTGACAACAAAAGCTCTTCACTTAATACAAATGGCAATTGATATTGATGAAGATGAAATTTTTAATGAGATTGCAGAAAAAAGAAAACTGGAAGGTGGTAAATTTATTTCCCATAAAGATGCTTGGAAATGAGTTTTGAAATTATATATCAACCTAGAGTTGTGAATGAAGATATTCCGAATCTTCCCAAGGTTATGAAAATGCGGATTCGAGATGCAATTGAAAGTAAATTATCTTTAGAGCCTGAAATTTTTGGTAAACCGCTAAGAAACTCACTTTATGGATTGAGAAAACTACGAGTTGGAGACTATCGTGTTATTTTTGAAATTGATGGAAAAACTGTGATCATCTTTATGATTCAGCACAGATCGGTTGTATACGTGAATGCCTTGAAAAGGCTGTAGATTTCTGCTCCGGCTCGCAATTCAAAACTACTGCGGATTCTGTGATTTCGAAAATGTCTGCCCAGGAAAAAATGCGTTTGCCCCAAGTCATCCAGAAGAACCCTTTTGAGACTTCGAAACTGAGTAGGCTTGAAGTGGTGGTTTCAAGAGTGAAATCTTTGATTGTGCCGTATCGGTAGCCTTTTTTTGACTTAACTTTTTTTCCTAAAAGATATGTGCGGCGGAAGCCAAATTGTTCAATTCGAAGAATGTCGAATGGAGAGACGAGAACATCTGCGTCGCTGATAGCGATTGAATCTTTTGACCATTTTTCAATATCGACCGGCACGAGCACTCGCGAGAATCCAACTAAAAATGCAATTATTGCGCCAGTTTCAGGGTGAATGAATGCGCCGTTGAGTTTGCCCAAAACTTTATCACTTTCGTGAATTGTGACGGGGATTCCGGAGATTTGTGACCACATCTTCTTCATACTTGAGATTATAGCACATTTGTGAAAGATGTGACTCCGCATGCCCCTATATTTCTGTATTGAGAATTTAATGAAAATCTGCTATAATGTTCTGATTTAATAAAAAATCATGGCAGTTACAGCTGATGAAGTTATCACTCTCGCGAAAAATACAGCAGCTCTAAAACCTGAGCAGCTAGAGAAAATTTTGAAGTTTGCACCAAAAATGGGGCAGACTGATTTAGATAATGTTCACAAGCTTGTGACTGACGTGAAAAAAGCCGAAGAAGGCGTGAAAGAGGAATTGGCTGTGCGCCAAGAAGTCGATGCACAGTACAAAGTTTTCAAGAAAGAAAAAGTAATGACAGAACTGCATGCAGCCGAAGGCGCGGCTCATGTTGAGGATGAAAAAACCGCCGAAGGATTACTTAATAACATTTAATATGGGAGAAAATATTAACCAACCGTCGTCGAGAGAGGATATAGAAACATCTAAGGGTGGGCTGAAAACTCTCGTCGATTTAGAAATGAAAGCAATTGCCAAACTAGCAGAGCAGATTAGCAAAGAGAGTGAGCCCAATAGAAAGAATGAACTTACAAAACAAATCCAGGAAAAACAAAAAGTGCTTACTGATTACAGGAATGCTCTAGCAAAGTTGGACAAAGCATTAGCAGCCCATGAAGTGGAAAAACCAGCGGAAAAGCTCAATGGCGATACCGAGGTAACTGTTATTAATGAAAATACAGTTGAAGTTGCGAGTAATGGACAGGAAAGAATTGAAATCAAACTATCAAATGGGAAATGGGTGATTGGCGAAACGACTGATGGACTCGGATACAAAGATGTGAATACTGCAATTAGAGATGCTAAATTTATGCAGTCAGCAATAAAAATTGCCACTGAAACAAAAATCGACGATGACAGTAGAGATGCGCCATTCCATATTAACGTGAATGGTGGATTAGAAATATATAAGGAATTCCAAGCTGGAATTACACCGATAACAATTCCAATGTTACTCCCTCAAGTTTTAATACAAGGTATTGACAGTGCTTTAAATAATGAAGACGTCAATGTACGTAGAGATTCAGGGCAATTATTAGATCAAAGTCTTGGCGCTAGCCCTTCATTAGAAAAGTTAAAAGACTATCTAAACAAAATTTGGAAGGATAATGAAAATCTTAAAATCAGTAGTGAAATTAATGAGCTAAAAACTGATACATGGGATTATGATTTTTCACTTATCGATGATGAATTTGATTATAAAATTGATGGTGATGTAATCACAATCGATTCGGCCGGATCTGAACCTTTTAAAATTGAAAAGATCAAAGCAGCTGATGGCACATTTTCGTACAAGCTAGGTGATCTTGAATATAAAAATATTCACAGCGCTGTGAAAGATGCTGTTTTGATGCAGAATATTGAAGCGAAGGCTCGAGGGAAAGAAAATGGGCAATTCATTAATCCCGCAGCAACAAATGACATTCTCTTTTTGAGTCCTGATGGATCTGAGTCAGCGGACAGATCATTATTCTCAACTATTGATGAGTCTGTAACATGTCAGGACTTAGTTGATGTATTAAATGCGAGATACAAAGGTAATCACGAAAAGTTAGAGGCGAATGAAAGAATACCGGAATATAAAGATATACAAAAAAAACTGATTGAATTAAAAGGCGAGGGATTAAAGATATCAGGCGGAGAACTAATAGAAGTATCAAATGGGAAAGTGACGGGTGTAAATGTAATAACAACATTCAACGATTCAAAACCGGTGAAATTAATAAAAACTGATAATGGATGGAAGTTTGAGGGCACAGATCTTGTGTATGAAGATTCTCAATATGGAACAACTCTTGCTGACGGATTTAAAGAAGCCGTGAGAGATGCCGTTTTGATTCAAGAAATTGAAGCAACAGCTAAGGTAGAATTTGCCGGTAAAAAACCTGACGGTAATCCATTCTATTCAAATACGGGTGGAGGAGAAATTTCGATTAACGCCGGGGTAATTTATGATACAGATTTTGATAGAGGTTATGGTTTAAGCCGTGGCTTAAGGAATGATGTATCAACAGAATCACTTGTTAAGTTTATGAATAATAGATGGACAGAGGTACCAAAACCAAGAATTATTGAAGATGCCGGTGTAATAACTGATGGCGAAGGAAATGAAGTGCCAAAGAAGCCGGAAGAAGCTCCTGAAGTAGTCGCTGAAGAAGGAAAATATAAGTTAGAATATAATAAAAAAGATGGTAAATTGACCGTAATTAAAGAAGGTGATAATGATTGGGAAATCTCAATTGATGAGTTGCGAAAACTTTTGGGTGACAAAGCGACTTTGGGGGAGACAATTGAAGTGCCAATTCCTGTCCCTAGTACTGGTGATATTAGTACTGTTGAGGCAGAAAAAAAGAGGCTTATTTATACTTATGATGACGCAAGTAATGAATACAAGCGGGACAAGCAACCATTGAATATAAATCAAGATAATCCAAGTTTTTATATTCCTATGTTCAGCGATTCAGTGCCACTGAAACCTGGAGAGTCAGAAACAGACCCAGCTCCAGTAGTTGCACCAACGACAGGTGGAGCAGGTGGCAGCGCTCCTGTCGAAACAGTAGAGAAAGACGATAAGCCTCGTCCAAAAATTAATGAGACAGATGAGACAATTACATATATTACACCCGATGGTGAGGAAGTCACTGAACCATTGACTCAAAGAATTGAAGCTGATGGCGTGATTTACTACAAAGTACCAGATAAAGCTGAATATATTGATAGTACAGGGAAGACACTAGATGTTGAAAAAGCGGACAAAATAAAAATCTTGCCAGATGAGAAAGCCGGTTCTGGTTGGGAAATTGTTGAAGCAGGAGGTAGTTACACAGTAACTAATGGAGAAATTAATCCTGCAAAATTGTCACTCGATAGTGACCATTATGGAATTAAAGTGAAAGGACGATTACCTGAAAGAATAGAGTCTGGAAAGATCACGTATAAGTTGATCGCAGATAAATCAGCTTATGTTGATGGAAATGGTAAAATATTAATTCTCAAAAAGGGAGATGTATTTAAACCTTTTTACGATGATTTAGCTGCCAAAGTTGAGGCAAAGCAAGAAGCGAAGTCGGAAAGACTTTCACATAAGCAAAGTTTGGCTGATTTGAATACGATGGCTCGATGGGGCTTTGATGTTGATCCTGAATCGAAGAGAGATTTCAAAGAAAGAATTGAGTTTAATTTTAAGAAAAAATACAAGCGTGAGTATGGAGATCATTTGCAAATTGAACTCACAAATACAGCAGTAGACAATGGTAAGGCAGAGATTACATTTAAAGTTCATTCTGAAGATGGAAAGTCGAAGGAATTCACTTTGAATGGCTCCGCTGCGGACGGTCTTAGTTCTGCAGGAGAAGGAGAGCCATTGGTGATTGGTGACAACGCGATTATGAACTCTGAAGAAAATCGTGACGCGGTGAAAAAACTTTTCCAAGACAGTATGTTTAACGGAATTTTCGAGACTCTCGTTTTAGATCAAACTGATGTGGGAGCGGAAAAAGGCGAAATTTCAAGACTAGCCGAATACGTTAAAGAAACTTATTTGGATGAAGATGAAGAAAAACTACGCGACATGAAACGTGCCGCAAAATACGCCGGCTTCAAAAATAAAATCGACGCTGAAAAAGCGCTTGATGCACATATGGACGAGTTGTTGGCGTCTGATGAACTAACTGCTGAGGAAAAAACAAAATTAAGCAAAATAAAATCTAACGAAAAATAAATATGGCAGGACCAGAAAATACAGGTTGGCAAGACGCAGGCTTAAAGGAGGCAATACATGGAGCAGATTCAATGGATGTTAAACTCCAGAAGTTGGATGAGCTTTCTGCGAAAGATTATCCTGATGATTTTGCAAACAAGTTAAAAGTCAGCAACAATAAACTTTATAATCAAATTGACTGGTTTACTGAGAGCACTGCAGCTGAAGAACTAAAAAGTAAGGTTGATGCCTTGGATAAGGAATTAGATAAAATTTCAACAGGATATGTTATTCCGCCAGATCAACTTGATGATTACATAGCAGGTAAAATCGATTTGCCAGGCCAGGGTAATATACCTGCAGCTACACCAGATAAAGGTTATGTTATTCCGCCAGATCAACTTGACGATTACATAGCAGGTAAAATCGATTTGCCAGGCCAGGGTGATGCACCTGCGGTAGCAGAAATTAGCGATACGTCTGCTGCCGCCACTGAACGCACACCCACTCAAAATCGTGAGTCATTTTTGAAAGCAAATAAAGATAAATTTGGTGGAGCAAATAATGAGTTTTTCAGTAAAGAAATTGGAGAGGCAGGTGTTGTAAAATCTATCACGATGAAGTTTGCAGCAAAGAGCCAAGCAGATAAATATCTGCAAATTCAGGATATTGTGAGTGCTCCGGACAAAGTATTACAAAAAAATGGTGATACAAAAAATTATACTTGGGACGCAGCAAAAGGTAGTTATTACAATGGGAATGACAGATTATTAATCCGTAGTGGTGATAAAATCAATGTTCTAAATTTGTACGATATAAAGACCGAAGAGAAGCCTGAAGAAGCAACAATGAGAGAAACATTAGCAGCTAAGTTTGGCTTGGATGCGGATAAACTAACAGACATGAAAATGGATGTAAAAGCCGCAATTACAACTTATGTATATGAACGCAATGGAGAAAAATATAACTTAACAATCGATTTAAAAACAAACGCAATCAAGATTAGAGATAAAAATGGTGCCTTTTTAGATAATGCACAGGCTGGTCGCGGTAATCCTCATAGAGAGGAAAATAAGGATGGCAACATTCAAATAAACTGGCTAATTGATGAAATTCAGAAAGACCAGGGCATAGATGTGAAAAATAAAGTAGATGAAAAACCAGAAGAAAAATATGAAGTTATTAACAACAATCCAAAAGTTGAGGCAACGGCTGAAGGTAAATATCTTATTGATAGGCCTGAATACGGAATTAAATTCTCTGAAGGTGGAATGTCTATAGGTGATAAAAAACTTAATTTCGAAAATACAGATTCAATAAAAGTGAGGATGGATGCAGGTAAGTTAGTAATGACTGAACAGGAAATTGGAGGGAAAGTTAACATTTATCAAGGAAAAAATGGGAAAGAGATGATGGATTCTATTATAAAAATACGTGAGCAATCACAACCTAAGCCTGAAATAAAAAGTACAAACCTTACTTGAACACATGTCTAACTATACTCAATAACCAAAACAAATATGCCAACAGAATTACCACACAATGACCCTAATCAGCCTATAGAAGCTGGTTTTGAGGCACATAAAATGGATACGATAATTCAAAAGTTGGATGCAACTTCAAAGTTGAATTATCCTGCGGATTTTAAAACAAAACTTGAGAAAAATAGGCCTGATCTTTATGAAACAATTGCAGCATTAGATGGCAACAAGAGCTTATATAGACTTGGAAAAGCACAAGACGCACTAGATCAATATCTAGGTCAGGAAAAGATCAATGATGCAGTTGATGCAATGCGAAAATGGTCTGTGGATGACCCTAGACGTGCTATATCTGAAAAAGAATTGCATGCAATAGCTACACGGTTTTATGCAGGTGATACAACTGTATTAGCGGAGTTGGGAACAGTGATGGATAAAATCATAAATGCCCCGGTTAAGCCAGCTGTTGCTCCAGCAGAAGCGCCAATGGATAGGAGTAGATTCTTGAAAGAGAACGGTAAAAATCTTAAAAACTTTTACCGCTATGATCGTGCCGGTGGATCTATCGTAATGAAATTTGATTCAGGTAGTGATGCAGACAAATTCCTCAGTATTGGTGATATCATGAAAGATATTTTCAAAGATATGAATGATGTTAATAGTCCGAAATTCCTTATTAAGAACGGCGTGAAATATCACTATACTAATGGAACCAATGGAAGGTTTGAAAGCACTAAGGGAAGCCGACTGACTGTTCATTCAGGAGATACAATCAGTATTTTAAGGACAAATGAACAAATCGTAGAGAATTCTTCAGTTATACAAGCATTGAATAGCGATGCTGTTCAATCTATGCTTGATGCCAAGAAGAGTTAAGACCTACTGTTAATTTATTGACCTTAGCCGGAGTTTTCCTTATACTCCCTCTGCTTTTTAGCTTCGGGGTATAGCAAAGTTGGCTATTGCGCTCGGTTTGGGACCGAGAGGCCGCAGGTTCGAGTCCTGCTACCCCGACCATTAGCGACTTCAGTCGCTTGTTTAGGTTTGTTTGGCTAAATAATAATTGACAATCCATTCTTAGTATTATAATTTTGTGTACTTTAAATGCAAACATGAAGTCATCATTTGAGAATATAGCGGATAGAGCTCCACAGAAAATGAGACCAGCAGAGAATGCTGAAATCCAAAATAAATTAATTGCGGTTTTTTCTGCATTGCTTTTAAGTGCATGTGGGCCGGTAGAAGAAAATCCGCGGCCAATTGCCAAAAAACCGGCGATTGTTGTACCACATGTTGCCGCAAAACCTGAGCAAGAAAAAGAAGCGGTGCCAGCGGTGGCCGCTCCAAAGAAAACTTCATATGTTGTAGATGAACATTTGTTTGGCATAACTACAACTTTTTCTGTAGCAAAAAATGGTAAACCCAACGGGGAAGTTGTTAAAACAATGTTTTCCTTAGCTCCTACCTATACCTATTCAGATAATGCGGGCGAATGTTTGGCTGTAGGCCGTCGGGCAATGATGTCATGGGGCAATAAAGTGAGCGTAACAGATTGTGGAGGCAATGATTTAGCAACAATTCATGAAAATGTGGCGGAGACTTTTTTTGGTGCCGGTTTCAAGACTTCATATAGAATTACAGGGAAAGATGATCAAGAGCTTGCTAGTTCAGTAGGAACAAAATTCCTGACAACCAGCTTTGTTGTCACCGATGCTGACGGGAGTGGAGCTATGCATGCGAATAGACCAATGATAAATTTTGGGACAGATAAATGGACAATGACAGTTGAGGATTCTCCAGTTGATGAACGAGTATTTGTTTTATTAGTATCCTTCAAAACAGATGCTGATAATGAGCGTGAAAGTAAAATTGAAGATGATGAAAAAAAGGATAGAAGCGATGAGTGATAAGCTTATTCATGTAAATTATTGCAGGAATAATTCAGGACTTTGTCAGGTTTTGGGTTTATTTTGAGTAGGCAAGCTTCTTGCAAAATCTAAACACTGTAATACAATGGTAGTACACGAAACACATATGCGACAAGTACTAAGTATTTCTGTCTCCCCAGAGGAGAAAAAGAGAATTCTTGCCAGGGCAAAAAAGTCTGGCCGGAATGTTAGTGCTTATATTCTTTATGCTTTAGAGGTTGAAAATGACCTCATAAGCGAAGATGAACTTCTTGCAAGGTGTAAAAGAGCCAGAATTAATTACAAAGATGGAGATACCAAGGAGCTCAGCAGTCTTGCTGACCTCATGTAATGAAAATTAAAATTATCAAATACGACAAAGAATTCCAGATTGAGTTCTCAAAATTGCCAAAAGAGATTAAAAATAAAGCTCTAAAGGCGGAAGTTTTGTTGAGAGAAAATGCCTTTCATCCCTCGCTTCGTCTGCATAAATTACATGGCAAACTTGCTGGGTATTGGAGTATCTCGGTAGACAGGAAATATCGCATTATTTTTGAACCGCTGGAGGATGCTGCGATTCTTTTTATCAGTGTGGGAAAGCACAGCATTTACTAAGCCTCACCAATAATGTTGTTCATGATGAATCTGGCATGGCCCAAGTTCAAAGGTGCTTCAGGTTGTGTGGCGAGTTCTTTTATTACTATGTCTTGAGCACGTAGCATGCAGGAATTAATTAGATCTTCAAAATCTGTGTTTGCGCCCTCAATAATCAGATATTCCATCATTTTTTTTATGTCTATTTTTTCCGGTTCTTTTAAAATTTCTGCCAGCTTTAAGGTGACGAGAGCTTGCTTATCATTGTCGCCGGAATGAGCACGCATATCTTCAAAGATATTTTCCATCGTTAAAGAGTCCGGTGATTTCATTACATCTGATTCGGGCGTCTTAAGTTCATTTAAATGAGCTTGCTGGGCATTCATAAACACACGAAGAATTGTATCAGGATCGAATGCCTCATCTTCAGCGGTTTCAATAAGTTTATTAATAATCGCGCCAATTTCCTCTTCTTTTATTGCTTGCCGAAGTTCAAGACATGCATCAAAAATTGCCTCATTATCAGCAAGATTAATTGCCTCGGCAATTTCATAAAATGCCAAGTTTATTTCTGCGGAAAAGTCATCAATATCAGGTTTCTCCATTATGCGGCTTCTTTTAATAATCTCTTTGCCTCTTCTTGTGCAGTACGTGGTTTGACTGCTTGTTGAACTCGTTTCTTCACAAAGGCAGAAGTAATTAGTACTTCGGCTTCTTTGCCGTGTTTTGCCATTTCAATCAGGTTATCATCACCGACAACTGCGGCAAGATGTTGAGCTGCGAGTTCCTTACCAACATAGGCGGCAACAGGTGACTGACCGGTTTTTACCTTTCTTCTAAATTCAACAATTCCGTCAAAATAATTGCCATTGTTAGCGGCTGTGATGCTACCGGTGTGATCTTCCGCATGCCAAAGTTCGTGAGTGAGAGTGTTCGCCAAAGATTCACGAATTCCGCTTTCGGTCTTCACAAGATCGTCACGAATTCCTCTAGTTTTACTGCACATGTGGCAATCACCGGCCACGTGACCCATTTCACTTACAGGTCGAACTTCCACATTGTCTACATCAGCATGACCAGTCCAACGTTTTGCTTTATTAATTTCCGCTTGAAGCATTCCGCGCTTTTTAGCGTTTTTTTCGTTGGCAACGAATTCGCGAAGTTTTAGTACCATAAGAGCGAATTGTAGGGTAAAAGTCGAAAAAAGTAAAGGGTGAGTTTTTCTAGTTTAGCTCAACTACGGTGAGTGTTAGCCCGCCTTTTTTATCAGCTTCTTACCCTTTTCTTTTGCCTTTTCTGGTTTCATATTTTTCTCAACTTGACTCTTAATATACTTGCTCAAAATTACTACTTCTGCGCCGGCGCCGTGTCGGCGAGATGCATCTACGAGTTCTTGCGTTCCAATCTCTGAGGCGAGTTCTTTTGCGGCTCTATGCTCTTCGGCATAGTGGGGATTTGCGGATTTACCGGTTTTCACAGTTTTAACAAGTTCAGCCACTCCTTCCATGTGAGTTCCTCTGTGATGTTCGCCTTCGTGGACAAGAATTTCAGCGATGCTTTTGCGGATTCCGCTTTTCGTTGTTGCCAAATCCTTCCTGATACGCATTTTTTTTGTACGCATATCACACTCTCCGGCCACACCGCCCATTTCATCAATTTCGCCAATTTCAACATCATCAAAATTCAATTTTCCGTCCATTTGTTCTGCCTTTTTAACCTCGAACTTCAAAATCTTACCCATTTCTGTGTGTTTTGTTTCTTCTTGAAGGTTTTTTAAAGTTTTCACCTGTAAATTATAGCATATTTGCGTGATAGTGGGAAGAGTGATAGGATTTAGCCATGAGAGAAGAAATACACACATTGAAGGTTGAGGTTTTTGATTCACTAGATGAGCTGCCTGAAGATGAAAGGGGTTTGATTGAACAAGCAATGCGTGCGAAAGGCTTTGCCTATGCTCCTTATTCAAATTTTAAGGTGGGGGCGGCGGTTTTGGCAGGCGGAATATTTCGAGGAAGCAATCAGGAAACTGCTGTTTATAATGGAAGTCATGCCGAAAGAACAGCTTTAGATGGGGCCGCAGTAGCAGATAGAAAAAATCGGATTAGCAAAATTGCAATTGTGGGAGATTCGGACGTTCCAATAACGCCATGTGGGCCTTGCCGACAAGACATCAAAGAAGTTGAGGATCTTGCAGGTTCACCAATTGTGATTCTAATGGCTGGAAGTAAAGGTGCGGTTTGGCGAGTTTTGGGAATTGATGGACTGTTGCCTTTGGCTTTTGGGCCGGCGAATTTAAAGTAGTTTGTTAAATACAATCTCTAAACTCATCGCCCTTCTCTTCAAAATTCTTCCATAGAGAATAACTTGGGGAGGCAGTTGAGAGAAGACAAATTTGGCCTGGTTTTGTGTTGGCGAGCGCGAATTCGACGGCTTTTTTCATGCTTCGGGTTTCGAGAATGTTGAAGCCGGCGCGGGATTTTAGCATGTGTGGTCCGGAGTCCGGGAAGAGAACTACATTTGGGATTTTGTGGGTGCGCAGGGTTTTTTCGAGTTGGGCGAATTTATAACCGCGATCTTCTCCGCCAAGAAAAATTGTGCCGATTTTTTTGAGAGTTTTGATAGCTTCAATTGTAGATTCAGGAGTTGTGGAAATTGCGTCATCGTAAAATTTTATGCCGTTTTTTTCTGCGACTAATTCCAGGCGGTGACGTAAGGGTTTGAAGTTTTTAATTGCTTTTGAGATTGCGGCGTCGGGAATTTTTAGAGCACGGGCGACTTTAACTGCTGCCTGAATGTTCTTGAGATTGTGTTTGCCGAGAAGTGGGATTTTTGTTGGTGGAATTTTCGCGGAGTAGGGCGGTTTGATTGAGAGCTCCGGCTGAAATTTAAAGATATTTTTCTTTGCTTCGTAATAATTTTTCACGCTTCCGTGATAATTCATGTGCTCCGGGAAAAGGTTGAGAAGTAGCGCGACGTTTGGCGAATACTCAATGTCGTCGAGCATGTAACTTGAGAGTTCGATCACGGAAAATTCGGCTGGCGAGTGGAGCGCGGCGAGCATTGGATTTCCAATGTTCCCAAGTAGCTGAACTTTTTTGCCGGCAGCTTTTAGTATTTCGTAAATTAGAGTGGTGGTTGTGCTTTTGCCTTTGCTACCCGTCACACCGATTGTGAAAGTTTTGTTGGCTTCAAAGAAAAGATTCGTTGCAGTTGTGTATGGAATTTTCACTTTGGTTTTTGGTAGACCGGGGGTTTTCACCGCGAGGTCGAACCCGGATTGTCGGTCGAGATAATTTTTGTCTGAAGACTGGTCGAGAATTGTGATTGGGAGATTTGGAAAAGTTTTTTTGATGTATGTTTCAGTTGTGCGGCCTTCTTTTCCATAGCCAAGAATACAAACGTTTTTGATTCCGAAAAATTTATAATGTGGAGGAAGAGTTGGAGCTGGAACGGTGCGATAGACTTCAGGAATTTTTTCACCAAGAGCCGCTCGAGCCTCTTCGAAGGTCCCAACACAGTCGAAGGGTTTTATTTTGCCGCGACCGGTGATGTCTTTAAACATTTGTTTCAATTTTGGATCTGCAAAAAGATCTTTTCCGAAAATTCTGATGAGTTCCGGTTTAGAAATATATGGAGAAAGAATTGTGAAAACGAAAACGCATTTTGCGCACTCGCCGCACCACATTGGATCGCCGGACCATTCGCTAACTTTGAAATTACGATTGCAGCTGGAAAAAATCGGGAAGTAGTTTTTGTGGCGCGCAAAAAGTTCCGCGATTCTAATTTCGTAAAATTGGCGAAGTAGAGAAAAATAGTTGATGTCTTTCGTGATAAATTTGTGAATGTAATTTTGGAACATCGCTTCGAATTCGGCAGATTTGCTCCACTGATGATTCACATTTTTTGCGTTGCCGATGTTGCTGCTGTATTCATTTCCAACGATTGTATTTTTGTAATTATAAAGTGCAGAGGCTGCGAGTCCTGTGAAAGCAAAAATTGCGGAAATTGGTATGTGGCCGTTATACGAACCTTCATGCTTTTGGAAAATTTGGGGATCGAGAAATCTTTGGATTTTTAACGAAGGCACTTTCATTTCTTTTATCACGGCTTCAGCTATTGGTTCTGATTTTTGCGTTTCCAAAAGGAATGCTGAGAAATCTTCTTTGTTTTCTTTTAATAATTCGCCGGCAACAATCGAATCTTTTCCGCCACCGATTCCGAGTAGAGAACGGTTTTTTCGAGGGAATGCGAGTGGTGCTATTGAAAGTTTGCTCGAAGGAAATTTTGCGAGTTTTTTTGGATTTATTTTATTTCGATAGCAAAATTCGCCAAGGCCTTTGCGGTAAACAGTTGTCCAAAAATCGGCCTGTTCTTTATTTAGCTTTTGAGAAAGTTTTACGCGAGAAGGAATGTAAAGTTTGTAGTAACTGATTCCGAGGATGAGGTGCAGGGAATCGAAAATTCGCTGCTCCAGTTCGGTGTGTATTTTTTCGTGCTTCGGGAAAATTAGCGTTTCAGAGAAATTGAGCGGCGCGCGATTTGTGAAATCAATTCGGTAATTAAAAGTTGCTTTCGATTTTTCGAATTTCCAGGTAGTGAAGTGAAAACTTTTTGCTTTGGGCTTCATAATCTCGTATATATAAACAGAGGAGTGGCCTTAAGGCAACAATTACTGCTTGATGCGGCAAAAAAAGCTCTGTAACTTTGGACTATCATGACAAAAAAAGAACTCGTAAATTTGGTTGAGAATAGCTCAGTTCTTAGTGAAGATCAGAAAAAACGTGTTTTGAAACTCATTCCGGGTTTATCTATTGAAAAGCTTCGCCAACTGGCTGAAACACTTTTACAGGGAGAATCGACTCTTGGTGAAATGAGGCAGACTAATGATTTGTATTTGGCGCGACTGAACGGACTTTTTACTGCAATGAATAAGCATGCTGTAAAAGTGGCAAAGAAAGAAGTTTATGAATTTATAGAGCAAAAGGAGAAATCTGATACAAAATCAGAAGATATTTTAAACGACCTAAAAGATGCCTGAAAAACCACTAGATAGTTTGCCGCAAAATTTCAAATCTGACGCAGTTGAGGTGGTTCTTTCGAGTGAACAAGCTGCAAAGGCACGTGATGCCGTTGTGAGAAAAATTGAAGATATTGCAACTGAAGTCGCAGATAAGCACCCTGAAGCGGCAGACCGCGTTAGAAATACAGTCGATGCACTTTCAGGAGTTGTGGATGTGCAGGATGGAGTGATAAGTGTGACTAAAAAGAATGTGACTGCTTCTCTGGATACCTCAAAGAAATCTTTTCAGGCCAGCATGGATACTTTTTTGGGTGAAATTGAGGCAGAAGCGACTTATGTTGATGGAGAAATTGCGAAGCAGGGAAGTGCAGATTTAGATCTTGGCCCTGTTGGTGTGCATGCAAAAGTTGAGCGCGTTGCGGATGGCGACAGAACATTATCTGCAACTATTGATTTGCCTGCAGATATAAAACTTTGGGTAGAGAAAAACAAAGATGGAATTACTGCGGGGGCAAAAATTGAATGGAAAAGTGATGATGAAAAAACTAAAGGGACTTTTGTTTTAAAACGAAGTGAAGACGGGCACGTAACGATCGAGGGGAAATTGGTTTCCGAGGCGGGAACAAACATTAGTGTAAGCTCAAAAGACGGACTTACGGCTGAAGTGAAAGTTTCTCAGAAAATTGATTTGGGGATTGCAGGTAATTTAAGTTTTGAAGCTAAGGCAATTAGTAATGGCGCGCGGCTTACAGAATACGGCGGAACTCTTAGTTATACTGTTAGATTTTAAAATTGTATTCTGGTGGCCTGTTTGGTATGATTAGCACATGAAGATCGAACTAAACAAATGGAAAAAGTTGGCTATGGCTTTGAGTTTGATTATTATTTTGAACGTGTTTTTCAATGTGACGATTGATACTTTTTACAAGATGCCGGATTGGGTGTCTTCTTGCCCTGATAAGTTGAACTCGGTATCTTATGAGGATAAAAAAACATGTGAGGAAGTGGGTGGAATGTGGACTGAAAATATGGGCTATCCAAAAGAAGCTGGCGTGACTGGTTACTGTAACGCCCAGTATACTTGCCAGAAAGAATATGAAGCAGCTACTTCAGTTTACAACAGAAACGTGTTTGTGGTTTTGACGGCTCTTGGCGCTCTAACTATTATCGCTGCTCTTTTCGCTGCACTTCCAAGTTCAGTTTCTTCAGGTCTACTTTATGGAGGAATACTTTCACTAATTATCGGTACGATAAGATTCTGGAGCGACATGGATGACTACATCCGCTTCATTGTTACAGGAGTGGTTTTGATTCTTCTCATCACTATTGGAGTGAAGAAAATGAAAGACTAGTGGTTTTTCCGGCCGAGAATTCTGTAGGCTTCCTTGAGCATGACTTTCTCATCTTCAGGTTTCTCATGATCGTAACCCAGAATATGTAGGAGGCCGTGAACGAATAAGAAACGTAGTTCTTCTTCTAATGATTGATTTAGCTCGTCGGCTTGTTCTTGGGCTCGGTCGAGGGAGATTATTATTTGGCCTAGAAATTTTGGGTCCGGACTTGGGCTTTCGCGTTCTGCAAATGAGAGCACATCAGTTGGTCTATCGATGTTTCGGTATTGTTTGTTTATTGCGTGAATTTCTTCGTTGTTTGTGAGAAGTAATTCGACGTTTTCTTCCGGAATTGGTGGAAGTTTTTTCAGTAGTTCTGAGAAGAGTTTTTTTGGGATTTTCGCCTGCTGTGTGATTGTGAGTTTCATAGTTTGAGGGTTTGGAATTCTGAAGCGTCGGTTTCCCAATATGAATAAACGGCAATGCCATTCACTTTCTTGGTGTCTGTACGAATGTTTGAATAGCCGCGAAGGAAGCCGGAAATGCCAGTAGTAACATTTTCGACAGCCGGATCGAAGCTTTTACCTTCACTATAAGTAGGAATGCCAATGAAGAGTTCGACATCTTCTGGCACTAGATTCGATGTCGCAATTGTCTGCTGTTCAACCCACCATTCATAAAGTCGCGGATCTTTGAATCCGGTATCATAAGTCATCACAACAATCTGATCTGCATATTTGGCAACTTCTTTAAACTGAGAACTGGTCCAGTAGCTCTCTGAGCCTGAGAAACGGCTGAGTAAATCTGGTTGCCATTCATCAGTTGCAACTGAAATTTTTGTTTCTGGAAGAGCGGCGCGCATTTCTTCAAGTAAAGTTATGAAAGCGGTGTCGTCCTTTTGAACTGGCTCAATGTCTAAATGAATTCCGTTGAAACCTTTTCCAAGTAGCCATTTGGAAGAAAGAATAATTTTTGTACGAACTTTTTCGTCATCCAGGTTAATTTTACTTCTTATACTACCCACCCATGCATAGTTTGTCGTGCCAAGCGCATCGAGCCCTTCAGTAAAAATTTTAAGATCATCAGCGAGAGAACCGTCTGGATTTAAAGGGCCAACATGAAAAAATAAATCGGTGATGTGAAGTTCATCAACTTGTTCTTTGAGTGCGCCGAAATCTTTATTGATGCTGGACCAATCATGCTCCATCCAAAATGCAATGCGAGGCGTAAATTCTCTGTCTATGTGTATGCCAAATACAAACCAAGAAATCGAAAGGAATAAAATTGTGAAAAAACTTGTAGTTAAAATGATTATTTTCCTGAGAATTTTTTGCGTTCGAATAAACATCATTAATGGGTTTGTATAAGCGATTATATAGAACTATGAGTGGACAATCCATGTTCATTTACTCATCAAAATGACCAGCGGCGCAAGAGGAAGAGTTTAGTCAAAATGGACACGACTTAGACATCAATGTTAAGATCGGTTTAGCCAAATTTTATCCCCCACGCCATGCAAATCCAAACCAACAAATTTACTGTTACCCGTTCAGACGCAGCAAACCTTCTTGAGGTTTCAACAAGAACTGTAGATAGGTACATTCGTTCTAAAGTTTTATCTGCCAGAAAAAAAGGTGGAAATATTCTTTTGAGTGAAGAGGAAGTTAGTAATTTTAAGGTTTCAAGATTTCAAAATGCGCATGGGGCTAGCCCTGATGTTGAAGGCCGTGCACACAGACACATTAATAATGTTGATAAAGTTTTGGATTCTGAAACGTTTGAGATGGAAGAACAGGCAGCTCCGGCTTTGGTTAAGGCTGCGCCTATGGAAAGTGCACGAGAAAAAGTATTTGAAGAATTATATGATCTTTCAAGAAGAGAAATCCGTGAATACCACAATAAATTAGAGGCTTCAAATTACAGATTAGGTCAGTTGGAAACTCAGTTGAAACACTCCGTGCCGTTACTAGAATTCCATGAACAGAGCGAAGTTCTTCGTGAAAAAGAAGATATGGTTGGTGGAAAAATGAAACACCAACAGGAGGCGATTGAAATGCTTGAAGTTGAGTTGAAATCAGAAAAGCTCAATAAGAATATTTACATAGGATTGTTGTTTGGTCTTCTTGCCCTTCAACCAATGTTATGGTTACTCCTTCAATAGTGAAATTCCTTTGGGAAATTTTCTGGAAAGAAACTGAGCTGAAAAGACAAATGGCTCATCTATCTTTTGGATTAGTTTATGCTCTTTTTTTCTCTCTAGGGTATATAAATACGACTGTTTCGATAGTTATGTTGGTGGCTACTCTGGCTCTCGCATTTTTCCTTAAGACTCGTAGAAGTTTCGTTGATCGAATTGTATTGTTGCTTGAAAGAGAAGAGCACTTTTGGAACCTTCCATTACGAGGACCTATTTTTTTTATTCTCGGCTGTACAATTACTATTAGTTTTTTTAGTTTTATACCTGCCTTGGCTGGGATTTTGGTTTTGAGCATTACTGATTCTATCGGCACACTTTACGGTAAATATATGGGTGTGATGAAGATTCGCTGGAACCCTCGAAAACACATGGAAGGGCCGATTATCGGCGGCGTTTTATCTACCGTGATGCTCTACTCATTTCTACCTCTAGTACCGGCAGCTGTGGCAAGTTTTGTGGGCGCTTTTATTGATACTTTAAGCATGCGAGTTTTCGGTTTTGAAATTGATGATAATTTGGTAATCCCGATTGTGGCGGCTGTAGTGGTGAAGGTGATGATGTAATTTGGCTCTGAGTTAGAAGGGAATGGATTTGACATAAATAGTTAAGTTTGGTTAAATCACGTCTACCTAATTTAAATATGTTCAAAAGAGTAGATCTTAGAGACGGAAGTGTTAAAGAGAGCCATGACACTAGGGGTTCTGAAACAAATAGAGAAAATTTTGACAGGCAAGTTGCGGCAAATATTGAGCAGATGCTTGAAGCTATGACTTTTCATAAGGATGGAGTGGCTGGGTTTCTTAGAGAGCCTTTCACGAAAGAAAATTGGATGGTGAATATTTTGGAAGAGAATTTGTCTTTGAGGGAATCTGACTTGGATGGATCTCTTGTTCACCTTATCGAAAGAACCCTCGCCGACAATTCCGGTCCTTTTGCGGGCGTTTTTTCTCGTCTTCATGTAGAAGGCTACGACAGAAAGATGTTTGCAGAGAGAATCCTTGCAATAATTATGGAGGTAATTGTGGAAAGGAAACGAATTAGAAATACTATTAACAAAACTATATGAAACAAGAAACTGGACCGTTTTTGAGACAGATGAATGAAACTCCAGATGAAAAAGGTGAGCTACGTTTTCAGTTTGTGGAAAAAGATGAGAGAAGAAGGGAAAGTCCTGAAGTCTTCAGAGAGAGAGTCTGGTTTTTAGTTGACGCTTGTATGAATGGAAATGAAGATGTTGCTTTAGTGAGGGGGATTGATACGAATAGCGCTGAAAGTGTTGAGATGATTAAAGCTGTGATTAGCAAATGGGCGGATTGTAATCCTGAATGGAAAGCAAAAGAAGAAAGTATTTTCAAGAAAATCACCAGAGGTGGACCTGAGAGAGTACTATCAAAACACGGGCTTTGGAGCGGACTATATGGTTTGAATTTAAAGAAAATTACTCCCACTCGATAGTAGCCGGAGGTTTGTTTGTGACGTCGTACATAACGGCGGAGATTTGACCTGAGGCCATGATTTTGGCTGCGAGTTCTTTCACTTTTTCCATTGGAAGTTGGGCGAAGTTGGCTGTCATGGCTTCTTCAGAAACGATTGGACGGAGAACGATTGCGTCGCCGTTGATTGGAATTAGTACGACAGGCATTTGCCAAACATTTTTATATTCATCGATTTCACGGAGCCAATCCATGGCAATTTTGTCTGCCATGCGTAGTGAAGCGGAGCGCTGTTTTGTTAGCGATGCTGGACTGAAAGTTGGAGTGATATCGTCGGTGATGAGATAAAGAACGCGGTTGATTTGGTCGAATTTATTTGTGATTGCTGGGGAAAGCGCACCGAGTTCGCTCCAATCTGCAGGGCCTGAAAGGAGAACCGGGTGACGGTAAGTTCTGAAATCGCCTTGAACACCGACGGATTTTATAGGCAAAGTTTGAGCCTTGAGATGGCTGTTTTTAGTCAGTAAAAATGTGTTGATGTCATGGTCGAGTTGAGCGGAATTTTCAGGAAGATCTGATTCGGCAGCACAAAGAATTCGCACTGCGAGGCCGGGCCCTGGGAAAGGGTGACGCCAAACCATGCGAGGGTGAAGACCGAGTTTCTGGCCCACTTCACGGACCTCATCTTTGTATAAATCTTTGAGTGGCTCGATTATTTTTCCTTCTGCAATTAATTTTTCAATTTCAGGAACTCGATTGTGGTGGGTTTTAATTTTTGAAGAATTTTTTGTGCCTCCAGATTCGATAGTGTCCGGGTAAATTGTGCCTTGTGCGAGTAGCCAATTTTCAGGATCTAATTTCAAGTCAGATGAAACTTTTTTCTGGACTTCGAGGAAAACTCTGCCGATTATTTCGCGCTTCTTTTCAGGTTCGGCAATGCCTTCGAGGGCTGTATAGAATTCTTCTGTTGCGTCATAAACATGAAGGTTATCCACGCCAATTTCTCGCAATGATGTCTCGACTTCTACTCGCTCATTTTCGCGCATGAAACCGGTATCAACAAAGAGTCCGTAAACACGATTAGGTCCGAGTGCTTTGTTTAGAAGAACGAAGGCAACAGTACTATCAACGCCGCCGCTTATCATTAGGAAAACTTTTTTATCTCCAACTTGAGTTCGGATTTTTTCTACTTCGGAGTCGATGAAATTTTTCAAATCCCAATCGCGACGAGCATTACATATTTTCAAAAAGTTCAGCAGAATTTGCTCACCTTTTGTGCTGTGTTTCACTTCCGTGTGGAATTGAATTCCATAGAAATTGCGAGAGATGTCGCCAACAGCGGAGTATTCGTCGTCGTCTGATGAGGCAAGAATTTCGAAGCCAGCTGGGAGTTTTGTAACCTTATCGCCGTGGCTCATCCAAACTTGTGTTTTCATCCCTGTCAAAAAATCTGCAAAAATTCCGGCTGGTTTTTTTATCAAAATTTCTGCTTTTCCAAATTCAGCGCCCACTCCTTTTCCTGGTTCAACTTTTCCACCTAAAATGTGTGTCATCAATTGGTGGCCGTAACAAATTCCGAGGATAGGAATGCCAAGTTTGAAAATTTCTGGATCAACTGAAGGTGCATCTTTTTCATAGACCGAAGCAGGACCGCCGGAGAGAATTATTCCTTTGTAAACCGAAAGCTGCTCCTTCGTCGCAGTAGGATCAAGAATTTCGCTGTAAACGCCGAGCCTGCGGATTCGAGTCGCAATCAGGTGTGTGTATTGGCTGCCGTAATCGAGAATTGCAATTTTATCCATTTGTAGCTTCGGTTACTGGTAAATCTCGTTGTACAACGGTTATTGTTCGCGGATTTGGCGTGATAATATTTCCGGCAAAATCACGGAGATTTTTGAGCACAATTTCGTAGCGTTCGTCCTTCTGTGGAGTCATTCCTGATGTGGTGAGAATTACCGCGGAACCATCAACTCGAGCGTTGATAATTGAGATGGAGTCTTTCACTGTTGTGTCGCTGTAATCCATATCTGTGATCTGATAATTTAATCCGTCTGCTGCAAAATCTGTGGAAAGTGGCTCATTGAAAACTATGGTGATTTCGTTCATCGCTGTGACTTCATGAGACACAATTCGTGGTGGATTTTCATCCGGCAAAAGAGTGAAAGAAAGGTTCTGATCTGTGAGAAGATTTGTTTCATAAAAAGCTACGTTCTCGCGAACGTCAAAGTCAGGAGAATCTAAAGACTGACCCTGAGGAACGTGAACAATAACGCGATAATGGTCGGCGAGAGTTCCGGGTTGTTTGTGAAGATGGAGATTGTAAATTCCTTCTGACCAAACGTATTCAGGTAGAGTGTATTCGTAAGAATAAGTTGCCTCGCCTCCGACGGGGATATTTATGAGTTCGCCCAAAGAAATGCTGTCTTCGCGGTTTTCTTTGACTGTTCCTCCTGTTGTGACATTCGAACTTAGCGGAATTAAAGTTCTGAGATAGCCTGTGTATGGACCGCTGAGTGGAATGTTCCAGATTCCGTTATGCTCGATTTGGGTTGTGACTTTTGCGGTAACTACAGGATTGCCGCGGATATCTTTTTGACCTGTTACGTTGAGTTCGTAAGTCACATCGTGGCTGATGTATCGATTAGTTTTCATGCCGCCATAATTTGCGTCGTTAATTGCGAGGAAATCGCCGGATTCTGATTGTGGAGTAGCGCCATCCCAATAACGTTTTGCAAATGCGTTTGCAAGGCCGGATCGGTTGAAGGCGGCCACCACGTGCTTTTCGTCGAAGGCGCGAGCGAGCTCGTCTAGAGCGCCGCTAATTCGCCAAGGTAAAATTATAGTTTTAGTAATTATTTTTTTTACAATTTCTCCGCTGATATTTTTGCGGTTTTTCAAAGCTTCCTCGTTGTGACGGTCGATGTCAGAAACGACGCTGCTTAGAGTTTCGAATAAATTGGCGCGGGTTAATTCATAGTTTTCAACCGAGAGAGGCTCATACATACCGACCATATTCTCGAGGAAAGTGAAATCTGCTGCGATCACACCATCAATTTTTGTGTCCGGGTAGACCATGTTGTAAAACTTAATCAGCTCGTCTTTGCTTTTTGGAAAATCAGGGTCGTAATTCGCGTCGCGGAAAGTTAGACCTTCGAAACCAGGTCCTTTCAAAAGAGTTGAGAGTACAAGAGGTGGCTCAACATAATCGTGTTTGTCGATGTCGCCGTAAACGTCGTGGAATTCTAGACCGGCATAAAGGCCGTGGCTGAATTTGAGCACGCCGTAGTTAGAAATGAAGCCGCCGGTTGGACGAAGTTCGTAATTATTTTGGAAAAGTATTAAGTAATTTCGAGTACCGAAAGGGAAGCCGGTGAGCGAAAAAAATCCTGGCATCATGAAACGGAATGAACCGAGAAATAGCCAGATTCCGAGGAGAATTACTGCTATGATTGCCGCAGCGTATTTTGCAATTTTGTGGCTAAATTTTGGCTTGGTGTTTTGTGGTTGCGGCGCGTGACGTTGCACGGATTGATAGCCGCTGGAACCGTACATGTAATTATTCATGTTTAGCCAATTAATTCCTGAAAACGTTTCGTTACGAAATCTTTATCAAGTGCCTCCAAAAACCAACCTGCTTGAGGACCAGAATCTTTACCAATCAGCGCTTTGTAAATTGCACCGAATGCATCTCTTGCTGAGAGAGGAGATGCTTTTCGGATTGCGTGGAGTTTTCCGTGCAATTCTTCACCTGTTTGTTCGATTTTTAGCTCTTCGACGATTTGTGAGAGGAAGGCTTTTTGATCAGCTGAAAGTTCGACTATTGGTGTTTCCTTTAGCACCTCAAACTTTACCGAATCAGGAGCGTATTCATTCAGCCACAATTTTACGTAGTGCAGTCTTTTTTCGAGTTCTTTTTTGTCTGAGTCAGTTAGTGGAGATTTTTTTAACTTTGCGACTTCGGCTTCGATATCTAAATGAGGCATTTGAACCATGAACACGAGTCGAGAAAAACGAGGGCGGAAAGTAGCTTCGATTGGAGCGATTTGTGAAAAGTAAAATGCTCGGGCGAAATCTTTATTAACTTCTTCAACGAGTCCAAAATGGTGGTCGGCACATTCATCGTAACGATCAAAAAGTCGTGGAATTGTTTCGTCGTTCGGATCGAATTCAATAGGTTGATTTGGACGAGAGCGTATCATCAAAAATCTAACGAGTTCTGGTGGAAGAATTTTTGAAATTGCGTGAGCAGTTGCACCTTCTCCTTTTGACGAGCTCATCTTCGCGCCGCCGAATAGAAAAAATTCGTATGGAATATTGAAAGGCACATGGGTTTTGAAAATTTCACGGGCAATTCTGATTCCTATGTCGTATGATCCGCCGGCCGCGCCGTGATCTTTTCCTGCACCTTCAACGTCCACATTGTAGACTGTCCATTTTACCGGCCACTCCACTTTCCAAGGCAGTTTTCCTTTGCCTTTGAATGGTGCGATTGCGCCTGTATGGCCACAACCTTTTGCCCATTTCACCATGTCAGGCTCGCAAATGTATGATGCGAGTTTGCCGTCCCATCCTGTTACTTTTGTCGTTCCGATTTTTCCGCAATTTTCACAAACAACTTGAAGAGGATGCCAATCATCCGGCTTCACTGAGCCTGAAACTTCTTTGTAAATTTTCCGAATTTCAGATTCGTTTTCCATAGCTTTCACAATCCACTGGTCGTATTCACCGTCGTCATATTTTTTTGTTGCTCTGCTGTATTCCGCTTGGAGGCCGAGCGAATCGATGACTTCTTTAAACTCAATTCCGAAATATTCCGGATAGTTTTTTGCTTTTCCATCAGGTGAGGGAACATCGCGAAGAGGTTTGCCCATGTGCTGTTCGTATTCG
>CALRGE010000013.1 GCA_943357175.1 Candidatus Peribacteria bacterium | reverse complement strand
ATAATTATTATTTGACAAATATAGTTTTTTCTATATTATCACTCGGCATTTAAATATTTATGGAAGATATTCAAGATTCACTCGCGGAAAGCAGCCAAATAATACAAATTTCAGATTTTGAATTAACAGAAGCTAAAAACTTATTCGCAAAAGCTGAGAATTTAGTGAAATTTAATGAATTCGATAAAGCTGTAAAATTATTCCACATTGAATATGAAAATGGCAAAAAGACAGTTGATCTTTGCCGATATATTGGCTTTTGCTATCAGCAATTGGAAAGATTTGACCTCGCTAAAAAATTCTATGAAGAAGCAATCGCCATTCATAAATTGACTTATATCTCAAAAGAAACAAGAGAAGCAATAAATTCAGTTCAAGTAAATTAATCTACTCATATCTCAAGGCCTCAATCGGGCTTTTTTGAGATGCTTGCCTTGCAGGATAAAGACCAAACACTAATCCAATTAAAGCAGAAACACTAATTCCAAGAACCGCCGCTGAAACAGGAAAAACAAAAGTCCAATCAAGACCAACTGCATTTGTCAAAATAATCGAAATCAAAAACGAAAGTCCTCCACCAAGAATTATTCCGAACACACCTCCCATCGCCGTCAAAATTACTGCCTCCAATAAAAACTGAAGTAAAATATCATTCTCGGTTGCACCAATCGCCTTTCTCAAACCAATTTCACGGGTTCTTTCTGTAACTGAAACAAGCATAATATTCATAATTCCAATTCCTCCCACAACTAATGAAATTGCCGCAACGGAAATTAAAAGCATCGTAAGCACATCTGTAATTGTTCGAACACGCTCAGCGGCATCTGCCTGTGAAGTCACATGAAAATCATCTTTCGACGGGTCATCAATTCCGTGCATTTCACGAAGAGTTGCCTGAGCATCTCGCACAACTTGATCGACAGTTTCATCACTTGAAGCGCGTAGAATAAACGTATGAAAATAATCGATCCCCAATAAATATTGTTGAGCAGTTGTATATGGAACCAGCACCATATTATCCACATTAAAAAGTGAAACCTGACCTTTAGCCGCGAGTATTCCAACCACACGAAAAGTTCTACCTTTGATTTTAATTTTCTCGCCTAACGCGTCTGACGCGCCAAATAATTTCTTCTTAACTTCCGCTCCCAAAATTGCGACATTCGCCTTCGACGCGATTTCATCAGTACCAAATACAGTTCCTTCATCAGGATAAATATCAAGAATTCGAGTAATTGCATCTGAACATCCAATAACACTTTCTCTAATCGATTCGCTTCCATAAGTAATATTAGCAACTTGAACAACGTTCGGTGTGAGCTCCTTCAAATTCGGAACATTTGCAGGATTCAGAAGTGCCTTAATATCACGTTCTTTCAAAGAATCCGTAAAAATTTCGGCGTAACTTGAGGGCCCAGTCGGCTCTTTTCCAGGTTCAATTATAATAGTTTGTGAACCTAAGCCCTGAATTTGGTTTAAGATTAGTGATTGCGCACCGTTCCCAATCGACATCACCATAATAATTGCTGTTATACCAATCACAATTCCTAAAATAGTTAAAAAAGAGCGCGATTTATTTGCTTGCAGACCCTTCAATGCGATTTTTAGCGCGTCTTTTAATGGCATATTATTTTTTGAAATAATCTTTGGCTTTTTTTCTACTTTCAACTTTTTGATCAGATTCCACTAAGCCATCTTTCATGCGAATAATTCTTTCCGCATGTTCAGCTGTATATGTTTCATGCGTAATCAAAATAATTGTATGACCATTTTTTTCATTCAAATTTTGCAATGTATCCATCACAATCTGGCCTGATTTCGAATCCAAATTTCCGGTCGGCTCGTCCGCAAAAATAACATTCGGGTTATTCACAAGCGCGCGAGCAATGGCAACACGCTGCTTTTCTCCACCTGAAAGTTGAGCAGATTCATGCTGAATTCTATGCATCAAGCCAACAGACTCAATCGCTTTCAGCGCGATCGCATCTCTCTCACTCTCCCGCACTCCCGCATATACAAGTGGTAATTTCACATTTTCTAAAACACTTGTTCGTGGAAGCAAATTAAATGCCTGAAAAACGAATCCCATTTTTCTGTTCCTCACCAATGCAATTTCTTCTTTTGAATAATCATCAATAGTTTTACCATCAAATTTATATTCACCTTCAGAATGCCGATCCAAAAAACCCAAAACATGCAAAAGCGTGGATTTACCAGAACCAGATGGCCCCATTATTGCAACAAACTCACCTTCTTTTATATCGAAGGTGACACCACGAAGCGCATGAGTTTCAACTCCATCATTCGCATAAATTTTATGTACATTTTCAAGTTCAATTATCTTCTTCATTCTTCACTAAAATTAATAACTTTATCACCTTCTTTCACGCCATCAATAATCTCAACATATCCATCAGTACCACGTAAACCAGTAACAACTTTTACAAGCAAAATGCTTCCATCAGAATCCAAAATTTTCACGTAATTTTCTCCATCTTTCTTAATTATAGAGCGAGCAAGTACCGCAATCACAGCATCACGCTGATCACCCGTGATATCAATATTCGCAGTCATTCCTGATTTCACCCTTAAATCGTCACTTGCAAAAGCCAGCCTGATTTTATAAGTTGCCACTCCTTCAATCATTTCTTCAGCAGGATCAATTGAAGAAATATTAGTATCAAAAACAACATCACTTCCCAAGGCATCAAATGTAACTTTAGCTGAATCTCCAACTTTCACTTTTGCCACATCGGCCTCTGGCAAACTCGCCTCCAATTCAAACTTCGCCTGTGAAATCATTGAAACGACAGATCCGGAAACAATTTCGCCAACTTTTGCATCCATCTTACTAACAACGCCATCAAAAGGTGCCTTTAAATATGCCTTTGTATATTCAGCATAACTTGATGAAAGGCTCGCCTTAGCTTCATTTATTCTAGATTTTTGATAAGCAAGATTTGCCTCGGCAGAACGTACTTGAGCTTCCTGAGCCGCAATTTCCTGCAGTGTTGGACCAGCCTGATCTAATAAAAGTTGCGCCTTTGCAGATTCAAGGCTGTTATTTGCTTCACTCACATTTGATTCTGCAGTCGCGATACTATTTGCATTCGAAACAAGTTGAGATGCAATATTTTGCTTTTGAGAGTTAATACTGGAAATTGCAGAATTTATACTAGTCCAAGCAGAATTCACATTAGCCTGATAAGTTGCCAAAGTTGTTGCGTCTAGAGTTGAAAGTCCAAGAGCATCTTGAAGCCGACTCAAAAAAGTTCGAATTATTGTCAGCTCATCTATGGAATAATTTAATTGAGAATCCCATGCTGAAATTTCTGTTGGAAGATTCATTAATTCACTTTCAAACTTATCTAATGCCCTCCCTGCATCAGCTCTTTTTGATGCAGCATCCAACTGAGTTTGATAGTCAGTAACAGTGAAAGTTAGCTGAGGATACTGGCCATTTTCATCTTTAGTCATCATGGCAGTTTGACTATTCAACGCATTGTCAGCATTCAAAAATGCACTCTGCAAAATATCAGGTATTTCCGAGTAAAGATTTATCAAATTTATTTCAGCCTGATTTTCAACATTACTAAGATTAGTCTCCGCATCCATCAAAGTATTTTCAGCATTCGTGATTCTTGTATTATCAATATTTATTGTTTCAGTTCTTGTTCCTGATTTTAATTCATCAAGTTTTGCCTCTTGTTGATCAAGCGCCGCCTGATACTGAGCTAATTGAGCCTCTGCACTTTGCACACCTGCCCTGCCCTGGCTCACCTGCCCAGAGTTACTTCCATTTTCCAATGCCACCAAAATCTGACCTTTCTTCACAAGATCTCCAATTTTGAAATAAACCTTTGCAACTTTCCCAGATTTCTCAAAAGCAAGATCAACATTTTCTGCTGACTTAACCTGTCCAGTAACGCTAATAATTTGTTTAACATCATGTTTTGCGGATTCAGTATATTCATATGCCTCAGCACTATTTCCACCCACAAAAGCTGCAACTCCTCCCACAAAAACAAGCAAACCAATCACCGAAGCAATCAATACTTTTTTCGTAAGATATTTTTTGTATTTTTCAATCATCTTAGTGTTATTAAAGTCTATATAAATTGCAATTTTCTACCTTATCAATAGCCTTGAGTATAAATCTCAATCTGAGTCTGTCAAGTAAGTTTGACATGCACAGATTTAAATTGTAACATCCGTCAACATAATTTAAACAATGCCACTCTCTACACCTGATACAGGAATACTCATTATAAATACCTTCCCTGCTGAACTTGGAACTTGCCTTGGTGCATCAGAAAAAAGTTTAATCTCAAAACTTGGAAGTGAATTTCATATACGAGCAATAAGTGCACTTGGAAAACTTGATCAAGCAATACCGGAGCAAGGCATCATTTTAAACGGTTCGCCTTATTCACTTTTAGACGAACACTCTTGGACGGAAAATTACAAAAATTTTGTGCGAGAAATGATAAAACAAAGAAAAACCATTCTTGGAATTTGCTTCGGCCACCAAGGATTGGCTGACATACATGGCGGAAAAATTGAAAATCTAGATAATCCTAAATTCGGTGCTCAAGAGGTAAATCTTACAGATTTTGGCATTAAACATCCTCTTTTCCATGATTTACCTGAGAAAATTATGCTTCCAGGATCTCATTTCAACCATGTAATCAATTTACCTGAAAAACACAAAGTTCTTGCTCACACTGATGCTTCACCTAATTATGCAATAGATATAAGCACAGAAACAGGTGCAAATGCTTGGGGAATACAATTCCATCCAGAAATGGACAGTGAACGACTTGCGGCAATTATTGAAATTAAAAAAGATGGAATTCCTGATTGGAAAATCAAAAAGTCCAGTGCTAAAAAATCTGATTTTGGAGATTTCGGTAACAAAATCATATCAAACTACGGTCGCGCGGTTCTTGGAGCAAAGCAGAGATAAGCCATTCGCTTGCTTATTTTCCACTCTAATGTATACTCGAGTCCTAATAGGTGGGTTTTTGTGGGGTTATCAGTAGATTCCTTCAATACAAACTTAGAAGGAATTTATTTCATAACCATTCATTATATGAAAGGTGTTATCAAAAAGTTAGATGAGAGAGGGTTCGGTTTTATCAAGATTGAAGGCGCTAAAGACGTTTTCTTTCACGCAAATGACTGTTCTGCAAGGAACTTCAAAGAAATGAAAGAAGGCGATATGGTTTCTTTCGAGACTGAAGATTCAGACAAAGGTCCAAAAGCAGTTAACGTTGCTATGGATACAGAAATGTAATTCGTCTTACACCAAAGGCTCCTGCGGGTTAAACTTCAGGAGCTTTTGTTTTATATGAATTTCTACACCTACATTTTGGAATGCGCAGACGGCACACTCTACACCGGTTCAACAAACAATATTGAGCGCCGCCTTCACCAACACAATAATCTTAAATCAGCCGCCCGTTATACAAAAGCTCGCCGCCCTGTTCACCTAGTCTACTCTGAAAAATTCGCAAGTTTGAGTGAAGCCCGCAGCCGTGAATGCACTCTGAAAAAACTCACGAGAGCGCAGAAATTAGATTTGATTGAAGACTCTCGATAAATTCACGAAACAAGAGAGCTCAACTTCATATATTTCAGCAAAGATTTATTATTTGACTAGACCTTATAAACATGTTATAAACTCTATTACTTAAAATAAATGATGCCTGTAAGTATAGAAATCTACCCAGGAGACGAAACGAATAATGGCTACTGCACACAAGGTTGTCACGACTGCCCTGCGGCAAAAAAAAGGCCGGGTGAATTAAAATATAGTGAAAAAAGCCTGGATGCACTCACATTAATTAGTGAGAAAGATATATATGTAGATTCATTCAGCATTGTTGGGCTAGATCAAAACAATTTAACTTTACCAAAAAGTTTAGATGCAGATTGCATAGACCTATCCATTGGTAAATTAAAAGGGATTAAAGATTTGGAAGATTTAAGTAAAAAAGTTATAGAAAAAGTCAACATTGTTCTTTCAAAATTAAGTAGAGCTCAACTGAAGAAACAACGCCTGAAATTCGACATTGTACCTGATGTAAATGAAGATGGAATCATTACAAATATAGCTGAAATTAAAGAATTCGGATCACATTTATATAAAGCTGTTAACGGGAAAGAAGTAAGAGGTGAAAGACCACTTTTCTTTTACTTTAGCATGTCACAAAATGTAACAAATGCCATTGGAAGAACCAAGCGCTCAGAAGAAGAAATCATGAGCCATGGCATTGAGGAAACACTCAATGTAGCAAGTGACATTATCTCAAGTCCTCTCAAGGAGTCTCAATTTCGGGCAAAACATGATGACAATCATAACGAAGTAAAAACTCATTGGATTATTGCTAAAGATTACATTAGCAGTGGTACAGTTGGAAATTTAGTTTGGCGCTTTAGTACGAATACATATAAAGATAGTGACTGCCGAGTAGTAGTTGCCAGCCGATTTAGTACCTCTAACCATCAAAATCAAAAATATCAACCACTAATGAGCGGTGGCAAAATGCTGTTTAGCCTCTTCCCAAATTACGTTTGGATTGATCACACAACCAGATTCGCTTCAGACAACACCGTTAAAATCGGGTATCCAGAGTTTATGAAATTATTGAATGAGCACATGGAAGAAGATGATTTGAGAAATGCAATCAAAGCACATAATGAAGCTCCCCGCAGCAAGCTACGGGGTATCTGCGGCTACTCTGTAGCCGTCTACAAAAGCTTCAATTGTTCCCTGTGAATTTGTTTGTATTCCTTACCCTGACTTTTTACATACTGCTGTATCACTTTTTCGTTTGCGTACTGTCCAACCGTATTTACGTAATATCCGCTTGTCCAAAACTGCCCTCCCCATAAAGTATTTCTCACCCATGGATGCAAACGAAAAAGTTCCCGGCCTGTGATGCTTTTAATCTTCTTTATCATCTCAGAAAGTTTTGTTGCAGGTACAGTTTGAAGAAGAAAATGTACATGATCTTCATCCGCCCCTATTTCTACAAACTGTATCTCATACCGATCCGCTATCTCTTCGCAGGTCTTCTTCAAACTGTACTCCACTTCCTCATTCAAAACTTTCTTCCTGCATTTCACTGGACACACCAAGTGATACAGCAGTAGATTCTTGTTATGGCTTTTGTAGATATGGTTGCTCATGCATCCATAATACCCACGCAGCAAGCTGCGGGGAAATCTTTTTGATTATGGCCAAACGAGCCTAACGTTCAATCTTATTTACTACAATCCTATTCCTACCACTATCTTTAGCATCTTTTAAAGATGCATTAGCAATTTTAAAGAGTTTTCCACCGTTCACATTAGAATCTCCATTGCCACTTAAATCATCTGTTAAGCCAAATGAAATTCCGCATGAACATGTTTTTTTTAAATCCTGCATTTTTCCACCTTTCATTAAAGTCTCAGAAAATTCAATTTCAGACATTTCTTGCCTCACAGCATCAGCCATCTTAACAACCTCTTCTTCATTCCAACCATCAACTAAAGGAATCAAAACTACAAATTCCTCACCACCCCATCGAAAATATTTACCATCCTCTCTAGAATGATCTCTAATAACTGCAGCCAAAGTTTTTATTACCCTATCACCTGCATCATAACTATAATTATCATTCACTTCTTTAAACTTATCTATATCAAAAATTAGAAGTGCCATTGGAATACCAGGTTTTTCAGAAAGATCAGCAATACAAGTTGTATATGCAGTTATATTTGGAATACCTGTCTTAGAATCGACTATCGCCTTCATTGTTGCATCTTCAGCCATTTGAGTTGCAACTTGAACTTGACCACGAGTCTCAGCAACTACTCTAGTTAATTCATTTATCCTTTTTTCATCTATATTTCGTTTATAAAGTTGTTTTAAAAGCGCCCTGAATCCCACCAAAATCATTCCAAAATTTTCACTAGCATATTGATAAAACAAATCCGGATCATTTATTATTCCGTCAACAGGAGTTTAATACTGGGCCTCTAATTCATCTATTACGCCTCTAATATAATCCCTAATCTGAGCGTCATATCTACCCTCAAATTGACTCAATAAATCAGCATCTATCAAAGTTTGGAAAAAAGTCTGTCCATAACTTGAGTAAATATCTAAGCCATCATGCATTTTTTCCTCAACTGTCTCCAGAAAATTCTCAGGAAACCTGAATAACTTCAACTTATCATTATAAGATTGAACATACATCACTCCCTCCCCATCCAATGACTCATCTGATTCTGACATAATTTTTGATTAATCTAGATATTATACAACACTTCGATCATTTTGTGAAGACAATAGAAAAATCAGATCGATTTTGAGCTAATTTATAGTAGAATGTAAGAAATAACCAAGGAATATGAAAAAAATCGCAGTAATTCTAAGTCTAAGTTTTCTATTAATGAGCGGATGTGCAAAAACAACAGAGGAAACGGAAAACCAAGCACCAACAAATCAAGATCCAAAAGTTGTTGAGACAGAAAGTCCCAAAGTGATTGAATCAGAAACACCAGCTGAACTCACCGAAGAACAAAAAACTGAATTGGAAATGGGTAAAACAAAGCACACAGCTGCGCATTTAACTTTCCACGTGACTGGTGGAAGTTTTTATTTCACTCCAAGTGAAATCACAGTGCAGAAAGGCGATTTCGTAAAAATTATTTTCGAAAATGCAGGTGGCATGCACAATTTCATTTTAGAAGCATTTGAAGTTGCAACAGACACAATAAAGACCGGAGAGACATCAACCGTAGAATTTCACGCGAATGAAAGTGGTACTTTTGAATACTATTGTGCCGTTGGCAATCATATGAAGATGGGCCAAGTTGGAAAATTAATTATTGAATAATTAACCTTATATTCATGAAAAAACTACTCACAATTACAACATTATTTTTACTATTAACATCTTGTTCCATGAAAAAAGAATCACTAAAAATTGAAGATACTAAAGTTGGTACCGGCGACGAAGCCCAAGTTGGAGATACTGTTGAAATGCATTATGTTGGTACTTTAGAAGACGGTACTAAATTCGACAGCTCACGAGATAGGGGGCAAACTTTCAGCTTCACAATTGGACAAGGGCAAGTTATTGAAGGTTGGGAAGAAGGAATTCCGGGAATGAAAGTGGGCGGATTGCGAACACTAACAATTCCATCTGATATGGGCTACGGCCGAAGCGGCGCTGGCGGAGTTATTCCACCAAATGCAACACTTATCTTTGAAGTGGAGTTAATCAGTGTGGAATAAAGTCGATTTGCTCTAAATCATGTTTCATGTTATAATGATCGGATTTAACAAATAAAAATGAAAAAGAAATCATACAAATCAATGTACGTTGCCGCTGCGGTAATAGTACTAGTATCAATCAGCGCAGGTTTCTACGGAAGCAAAGCTGATAAAGAAGAATTACAGGGTAATATGAATTATTACCAAACAATCAGAACAAATCCTAGATATACAAAAGAGTGTTTGCCTGCAGTAGCTTTTGAAATTGAACATCTTGAAAAAGATGAAGATTTTACTGATATTGAAGATTCAGATTTTGAAGAAGAAATAGCTTTCTTGGGTCAAATGGGAATTGTTGAAGGTGTTGATCAAAATATTTTTGATCCGGAAGCAGATTTAAACAGAGCCGAATTTCTAAAAATGGTTACTGTTGCCTTCGGCCGTGATGTTGATGAAGGTTCATACGATGACGAATTCTCAGATGTTGACCAAGATGATTGGTTTGCTGATTATGTACAAGCAGGTGTCGATTATGACATGGTTAACGGTTACTCAGACAGTAGTTTCAAACCTGAAAATCAAGTTACATATGCTCAAGCTTTGAAAATTGCTATGCGTGGAACAAACTGTGGATTCTTTGAAGAAGATCTAAAAGAATTTGGAGTGTACACTCAGGAATATGCAAAAGATTGGTATGAAGGATACATGGATCTTGCAGAGTTCCTAAATATTTGGGATGAATCACAGAATCACAAAATGAATCGTGAAGAAGGTGCAAAAGTTATCTATGACTTAATGGAATATTCACTCGCAACATACGAAATAGATATGCGAGTAGTTAAGTACTAAGCCCAAGTAATAGGTTCTTGGCCATTCAACAGCAAATATTCATTAGTCTTACTAAAATGTTTGCAGCCGAAAAATCCACTGTGAACTGAAAATGGAGATGGATGAGGCGCTCGTAAAACAAGATGTTTATTCACATCAATTACGGCGCCTTTTTCTTGTGCATACCTTCCCCACAACAAAAAAACCACATGTTCTTTTTGTTCTGAAATCACTTTGATAACAGCATCTGTAAAGATTTCCCAACCCTTTTTTTGATGGGCACCTGCTGAACCAGCAACAACGGTCAAAGTCGCATTTAACAGAAGTACACCTTGCCTCGCCCAGCGGTCTAAATTACCTGCACTTGGCAGCACTCCCAAATCAGAATTAATTTCTTTGAAAATATTTTTTAATGAGGGTGGCAAAGCGATTTCATCGCTGACAGAAAAACATAGTCCATTTGCCTGACCATCGCCGTGATAAGGATCCTGGCCTAAAATCACTACTTTAAGATCTTCAAATGGACATAATTCAAAAGCACGAAAAATATTAGCAGGTGCCGGGTACACTTTCTTATTTTGATATTCTGATTTAACAAATTCTGTCAGTTCTTTGAAGTAGGGTTTTTCAAACTCCTCTTGCAGATGAACCTTCCAAGATTCGTGAATTTTTACATTCATTACCAGCCAAATAGTTTTCCAACATCCTCAGCAGATTCACGTTTTCTAATAATTGTCGCAATTCCATTCTGCAAAGCAACTTTCACTGGAGAAGAAAGCAAACAATGATGTGAAGCAAAGGCATCTTGGTAAGCTCCGGTGTCAAAAATCGCGATATATAAGTCATCTCCGGGTGGTAAATCTTCAAGCCGAGGCAAAAGCACATATCCATCTTTCGCGGTGTATTTATCATCAGAATCACAACTCATTCCGGCCAACCAAACACGATGACGTTTTTCCTTCATTTGATTCACTGCAACCACGTGCCATTTTTGATGAATCGCCCAAGTATCCAAAAGATCATTCATGAAACTTCCATCAATTATGTACCACTGCTTTGCCGCAGCCTTAGCGATTTCTTTTGTCGCCACAATTTTAAACACAGTTATTTGTGAAGGTGCGGCCATATATCTACCCCACTCCACAATCCAGTTTGGATGTGGAATCCCGGCCTCTTCACTCATTCTCTTTAAATGAGTCAAAATTCTTTTCACTACAGATTCCACGCTATACATTCTTTTCTTTTCGTATGGAATTGCAAAACCTCCACCCACATTTATTGTATCCAAAGTTGGGCTGATTACTCGCAACTTTTTGTAAGTCTGAAATGCTTCTTCCAAAACGACCAAAATATCATCTTCACGCTCAATTTGTGAACCAATGTGATAATGCAGTACCTTCAAATTTCTAATTTTTCCAAGTTCCAAAATTTCCTGAGAAGTAAGCCCAAATCGATCTACCTTTTTATCCCAATGTGACTTAACTTTTGACTGTAAATTCACACGAATTCCCATATCACCTTTGAAATCTTTCAAAAGTCTCAATTCCTCAATATCTTCAATAATTGGAACGATTCCCAAACCAGCCGCTCTCAACTGATGAATCAGCTGAATATATTTCTGAGTTTTAGGACCATTACAAAGCACTCTAATTTTTGAGTAGAAATTTTCACCTTCCCAAAGTCTCTTCACCAACCAAAGCTCATTTGCAGAACCAACTTCTAAATTCGCACCTTCAGAAACAAGCGGCAAAACATATTCTTTATTTTGATTCACCTTCATTGGAAAGTGATATGAGAATTTTCCTTTGTAGCCAAGCTCTTTCGAAGTGTCACTCACAACATCAAAAAGATGATCTAATCTTTTTTCTAGAATGAATGGAAGAAAAATTTCCAATGACGATCCAAATTTGCGCGCTAAATCAACAACATTGTATTGATTATTTCCTTCACGGATAACAAGCTCACCATCTTTGTTAATGTTAAAAAATTCAGTGTTGAATTCTTTTTCACCGAGCTTCCAAAATTGTCTGAAATTTCTAGCCAATTTTTATTATTTTTAACAGTGAGTTATTTATATCAAAATTGACCTGAATAGCAAGGAGATTTTCTTTGAAAAATTTTGTCCGACTTACTTGTCTTTGCCACCATCAATTATTTTTAACTATGGATGGTTTGTCATTTAACAATTCTACTGGTGGCTGTTTATGATTTAACAACTCTACTGGTGGCTGTTTATGATTTAACAATTCTACTTGAGGTGGTGTTATCAATGTTGGTGCTTTACCAACAAGTTGTACTACTGGCGGTGGTGTTATCAATGTTGGTGCTTTACCAACAAGCTGTACTACCGGCGGTGGTGTTATCAATGTTGGTGCTTTACCAACAAGTTGTACTACGGGAGTATTATTAGTTGATGCACCTGTACTACTTACCTCTTCACTCCTACCAAGAAGCCGCATCACTAAATTTTTTATTCTAGCCCTTAGACCTGAAACAGGACCTTTGTCAGGAACTACTTCGGCACCTGAAAGATCAGAATTGAGCTCTTGCGATACATGCCTATCATTAGAGATAAACATTTGATTTAAGACAACTAAACTATACACTAAACTGGCAAAATGTCAATCAAGACATAATCAATAAACACTTCTTCTAAAGTGGATTAAACAGCCGGTATCTGTTGAGAAGAGCAATGTAGCGTTCCCAACCCCCACACTAAATCAACAGAAACAACCTTATTTCCCCAACATAGAAATCAATTCATGCACATCAATATTCAAATCATCCAAAATACTTTTCAAAATACCTTTTCCCAAATCTTCATTCCCATGTATCGGAATTACTGTTGTAAGACTGGTATCAGAACCTTTTTGAATAAAACATGACTGCCTTTTTGCCTTATTTCAATAAATCCATTTTTCTTAAGAACCTTAAGTAAAGATTTACCTGAAACTATAGGTAGTTTTGGCATATTAAACTGAGACTTCAAGTTGTTGAACTCCTATAAACTTCAACAATACAATTGGTTGCTTTCTTTTCTTCTCAACTTCCAAACAAAGTTCCATTGCTTCTTCAATACGCTTATACAATTCAGACAAGGTTTTTGCTTGAGTGTGGCAACCACGCAAATCAGGCACTCTCGCCATATACATTCCATCTTCATCTTGTGTAACGATTATTGGAAATTGATAACTTTTCATATTGATTATTGTTACTTCTGAAACCTATCACCTTTTGAGATTTCATTCAACTTTAGTCTGAGTCACTACTTGAAATCCAACTGATAATCGGGAATTCCGATTGAAATTCCATAATTTACAGCATCTTTGTATCCATCTTTTTTCGACAAATCGACTTTGAATATTTTTTTGTAGAAAATCACATAATGAAAACTATCATTCCTAAAATCCGCATACCAAGAACTATGCTTCGAATCTAAACTTTCACTCAAGTTTTCCGCAATTTTGTCAGCCCGATTTTCTTCAATTGCAACTTTGTGCAAAGTCCACTGTTTCAACCATGGAGTTTTATGCTCATTGTTCACACTTTCTACAACAGTTTCAATAATTTTCAGTTTACCAAGAACATCTTTATACTCCAGACTCTCTTCAATAATAGTTCCCGTGTAGTTTGTCATAATTTATACCGGCATCTGCTGAGTCGAGCAGTGCAGTGTCCCAAGTCCCCACACTAAATCAACGCAATCGATTCCAACAACTTTTCGGCCTGGAAAAAGATCACGCAAAGTTTGCAAAACCACTTCATCTTTCGGGCAATTAAATGTTGGAACAATAACAACAGAATTCCCAATATAAAAATTGGCATAACTCGCCGGCAAGCGCTGGTCTTCATAAATAACAGGATCAGGCATTGGAATTTCGATGATTTTAAAAGGCTGACCATCAACATCACGCATCTCTTTCAAATCACGAAGATTTTTCTGCAAAATTTCGTAATTTTCATCATCTTTTTTATCTTCAACAACAGTAACAATTGTTTTCTCATCAACAAAACGAGCGATGTCATCAATGTGACCGTCTGTATCGTCACCCACAATTCCCTCTTCAAGCCAAAGCACATTTGTTGCGCCCAAATAATCCTCCAAATATTTTTCAATTTCAGCCTGGGAAAGATGAGGATTTCGATTTTTATTCAACAAACACTGACGAGTAGTTAAAAGACTACCGCGACCATTCACATCAATAGATCCACCTTCCAAAACAATCCCAGGCTGCACAACTTCAGTTTTGAAAATTTCTCCAATTTTTTGTGGAACGACATCATCTTTATCCCATGGTTCATATTTCCCACCCCAAGAATTGAAAATCCAATCTGTAATTAGTAGTCGCTCGCCATCACGTACATAAATCGGGCCATGATCGCGACTCCAAGATGCATCAGTTGGAATATGGAAAAATTTAACTCGGTCATTTGGGCCAATCAATGCACGTGCAGAATCTTCCATCGCCTGATCTTTCACGCAAATATAAACATTTTCTCCTTCAGAAAGAGTCACCGCAATCTTCGCAAAAACTGCAGGAATCGGGCCAAAGTTTCCTGGCCAATGTTCTTCATTATGAGGCCATGAAAGCCAAGTCGCCTCATGCTTCTGCCATTCTGCGGGCATTTTATACTTCATATTGTTTTAAAAATGGCCAATCTTTTCTCATCTCGTCTGTCACAGACAAATCGCAAGTCGCTAGTAAATTTGTTTCGCTTTCACTATCAGCTTTTGCAATAACTCGTCCATAAGGATCACAAACAAAAGTAGTCCCCCAAAATTTCAATGCATCTTCAACACCAACTCGATTTATTGGGCAAACGAATACATTATTAGCAATTGCATGAGATCTCTGCATAATTTGCCAAGCTTCGTGTTCAGCCACGTTCAATTCAGCACGATCTTTTTCCGGCCAACCAATTGCAGTCGGGTAGAAAAGAATTTGCGCACCTGCTGCTGCGGCCAATCTTGCTCCTTCCGGAAACCACTGGTCATAACAAATCATAGGCGCAATTTTTGCATATTTTGTGTCAAAAACTTTATAGCCCTCATCACCTTTTGCAAAATAATAAGACTCGTCGTAACCATTTTCAGGATCATCCGGAATATGCATTTTTCTGTATTTTCCCAAATATTTTCCGTCGGCATCAATCACAGCAACAGTGTTGTAAAATTTCCCATCGTCCGCTTTTTCAAAAAGTGACATGAGAATAACAACATTCAATTCGAGTGCCACACGCGAAAGAGTGTCTGTAGTTTTCCCAGGAATCGCCTCAGCTAGATCAAACTTTGAATCATCTTTTGTCTGACAAAAATAAGTAGACAAAGGCAATTCGCTGCTAGAAATAATCTGAGCACCTCGCCCAGCCAAATCACGAACTGCAGCAATAATTTTATCCAGATTTTCTGCTGGATTATCACTACAAGTCATTTGAATAAGTCCGACTTTGACTTCCATCAAGCTTTATTAAACAATTTAGCAAATTCACGCTTAGAACGATTCTTCCAAAGTCCTTTTTCGTAACCATAAGCTGCGATTAGTGGAAGTGAAAGTGTCGCCTCAGCAAAAACCATTTGTTCGTGAACAGTACTAACTTTCCCCCAAGAACTTGCTTCCTTCAAAGTAGAAGAAGAACAAGCTCCATCACGAACGTCAGCAACAGTTAACTGAATTGCATATTTATGAACCGGAGCTTCAACTCCCAAAATTTCAGCACAAACTACAGTATCTTGAGCAAAGTTCTTTGGCACTCCGCCTCCAACCATCAAAAGTCCGCTATCACTAGTGTTCATTTTGATTTGAGTAAGTTCACGGAAATCTTTAACGCTATCGATCGAAACGTGAGCATCAGGATTTTTTGTTTGATGAACAACTAAACCGAAACCGGCTGAAGAATCTGAGAATGCAGGGCAGAAAATTGGAACATTATGCTCGTAACAAGCCTGAATTAGTGAATCTTTTTTCACTGAATGCTCTGTAAGCCATTTACCCATTTCCCAAATAAATTCTCGAGAAGAATAAGGTCCTGGTTTTAGTGAATCTGCAATATCGCCGATTGTTTTATCGCAATTCTGCAATTCTTCTTCATTGATGAAAGTATCGTAAATTCTATCTATATAAAGGCTTCGAAGTAATCCGTCATCAATAAATTGGTCTCCTTTATAGTGTTTAAATCCAAGAGCTTCAAAGAAATCCATATCAATGATCGATGCACCTGTCGCAACGATACAATCAACCATGTTATTCTTCACCATGTCCACATAAGCCTGCATACAACCTGCTGCGCTTGTTGAACCCGCAAGAGTCAACCAAACTGAACATTTCTCATCTCCAAGCATCATATTGTAAATATCTGCCGCTCTTGCTAAATCACGAGCAGAAAAAGACATCTTTCTGTAAGAATCAATTAACGGAGAAATACTTAGCTTCTTAATATCAATGTGCTCAATAACTTCCTTGAGTAGATCCTGTTTTGTTGGGTTTTCCATATGTAAAATTAAATACTACGACAACTTAACTTTTTACCGCATGGATTGCAATAAAAAATTATAAATTAATCTTTTTGAACCATGACCTTTTTAGTAGTTCTGAAGCGGTAAAATACGTTACGACCACAAGTATAATGAAAGCCAAGATCTTAGTATTTAGTTGAACAAATTCAAAAAATTCTGCAATCGGGCTATAAACAACAACAAAAAGTAAAATTATCGCTGCAACGGAAATCAAAAATAAAGCTTTGCCAGGCTTGCTTTTGAAGAAAGGCAAGCCAGTTCTTAACGAGAAAGCGATAACAATTTCTGAAATTGCAGATTCAAGGAACCATGCACTTCTAAAAGTTTGTGGATCAGAATGAAATATAAATATAAGAGAAAGTATCAAAACAAAATCAAAAAATGTACTAAGTAATCCAAAAGAACTCATGAAAGCTTTTATCTTCGCGGTATCTAATTTTTTTGGTTTACTAAGCATTTCAATATCAACATTATCGCTTGCAATCGCAACCATTGGCATATCTGTAATCAGATTATTCAAAAGAATTTGTGCAGGCAAAAGCGGCAGAAATTTCATAAAAACGGAGGCAAGGGCGACGGTAATCATGTTTCCAAAATTCGCACTGACTGTACTCAAAATATATTTATTTATATTGGCAAAAATCCTGCGCCCGTCCATAACACCATTCGCAATAACACTTAGGCTTTGTTGAAGCACTATTATATCTGCTGCCTCTTTTGCAATATCAGTGGCGCTATTAACTGAAATTCCAACATCCGCGACTTTAATTGCAGGCGCATCATTAATTCCATCACCCATAAAAGCTACAGTTCTATTTTCATCTTTATTTAAAGTTTTAACAATTCTGTACTTGTGATCAGGATTTATTCGTGAAAAAACATTGTAATTTTCAATAAGTCTCGCGAATTGCGATTCGGTCAATCCATCTAAATCATCACCGGTTATCACACGACCACCTTTTATTTCAAGACCCACTTTTTTACAAATTGCTTCTGTTACTAAATGATCATCTCCACTCAAAACTTTTATTTCCACGCCCAGCCTTGTTAAATCAGCGATTGCCTTTTTTGCGCTTGCACGAGGAGGATCAATAAAAGTTAAAAAACCAAGCATCTTGAGATTTTTCTCATCAGCCTTAGTTGAAGTATTTTTTTTGAACTCCTTTATTGCAACAACAATAGTGGAGTAGCCGGATTTCCTATAAGTATCTATCGATTTTAAACTTTTCCCAGAACATAGACTCTCAATATTTTCTAAAGCACCTTTCACAACCAGATATTTTTTTCCATTTGCTGCTTTAATCAAAACACTCATTCTTCTCCTTTCAAAATCAAATTCATTTCTATCTAATACTTTATAAGACTTATATTTCTTTAGTAATTTGTGAGAGTGAGGGCTATCCCAAATCGCCTTATCAATAATGTTTTCGCCAGCATCTCCGCAAAGCATTCCATAAACAAGAACATCGGAATCTTCCTTTCCATTTTTATCAAAAAAGTTCTGTAAACTTAAGTGACCCTCCGTCAAAGTTCCAGTTTTATCAGTACAAAAAACATCCATATTCCCCAAATCTTCAATAGCTGAAAGTTTTTTCACAATCACATCAGATTTTGCAAGTTTTCTGGCAGCCCCTGAAAGTGCAATAGTAATAATAACAGGCAAAGCCTCAGGTGTAATTCCCACAGCAAGTGCAAGCGCGAACAGAAATGATTCCAAAATTCCGTGACCCAAAAACCCATTCACAAGAAAAATGAAAAAAGCCATCACCAAAATAATTTTCAATAAAAATGAACTTAAATGAGAGATTCCTTTTTCAAAATCTGAAATATCTTCGGGCTCGGAAAGATGCTCGGCGGTTTTACCAAAACTCGTACGCTTACCTGTTGCTACAACCAAACCCATTCCCTCACCACTCAGCACATGAGTTCCCATCAAAGCCATATTCTTCTTAAGATTTTTTTCTACCGGCACCGATTCGCCAGTAAGTGAAGATTCATCAACAGTCATTGAATCCACCTTTATAAGACGGATGTCAGCGGGAACAATGTCACCAATATTTAAAACTACAAGATCACCCACGACCAAAGTTTTAGCATCCAAATCAAGTTCTTTGCCATCACGCATAACCTTTGCCTTTTGCGAAATCAATTTCTTCAAACTTTGAACGGTTTTTTCCGCACGATACTCTTGGGTAAAAGCCAAAATCGAATTAACAAGAATGATACAAATAATAATTATTGCATCTGTTCCCTCACCCAAAAAAAATGAAATTGCACTGGCAGCAATCAAAACCAAAATGAGCGGATTTACCAGTTGTTTGATAAAAATTCTTATGGCTGGATTGCCACCTTTTGAAGGAATCTCATTCGCCCCATTTTTTTTAAAAAGCCTAAGAGCTTCCGTCGATGTTAGACCGTTTTCCATTAGTCGCTTTTAAACATTACTACTATAATCAGCACAAACTATTTCTACAATATGATAAAAATCATACCGATACTTTGTACACTTATAATTTTAACAACAGCTTGTGTGAAAGAAACCAGCTACGTCGACGCAAAACTCATCATTGATAAAATTACTTATCGTGAAGATGATACTTCATGGTTCAGTTTTTATATTGAAAGGCCTGATCTCAAACTTTCCGAAAAAGATTATGAAGGAATAACAGCTGATCTACCGCAAGCACTTCAAAATAAATACATATATATAAGTTCAACTAATGATAGAAACCCAGAAAGCGGAACATTATGTGATTCACCAAGATTCCCTCACACTTGTAATATCAACTTCAAGGGCCAGCCATATTTGGTAAAAATTACTTACCTTGACTCAAGTGTTAGCATTACTGAAATTGAAGTAACTGAACCAGATAAAGTTGAAGCACCAACAATATTGGAACCGAAACAAAATCCAAGTCAAAATTCAAGTTTGGAAATGGCATTTAAATATGTCGGAGCAAATACATATAAAGTAAGAGTTGCTAACTGTATCACATATAATAATGATGGAATAAACCCATGCCTTGATAACATTGAATATGTGATCTCTATAAAAGACGGCGAGGCAATAGCGGAAAATGCTTCCATCACAATTGCCGACGGAATAATAAAATTAAAATCAGACTTTAAAATAAACTATGAAGACAGTGTGGAATACAGAGTAACCGCAATTAAATCATCTGAGAAATCATATACTGAAAAAAGCGACTCAATAACCTTCTATAAGAAGTAAGTTAAAAACAATAAATTGCTTGGCTAATATTTTTCATTTTTTTCAAAGCAAAAAAACTGTTAGTATAATTATATGAAAAAGAAAAGTCTTATAAAACGAGCCTTCGAAGCACCGGCTATTCTTCTTGAAAAAACAGTTGATGAAGCAGAAAAATTAGAACACGAAGTTGAAGATAAAATGGGCGGCGCAAAAAAATATTGGAAAATTCTTGGTCCTGGTTTAACAACCGGTGCTGCAGACGACGATCCATCCGGAATAACAATTTATTCCCAAACAGGAGCTCAATATGGCTTTCAGCTTGCCTGGCTCGCCCTTTTCACATTCCCATTAATGTCAGTCGTTCAGGAAATGTGCGCCAGAATTGGCCTTGCAACAGGCCGCGGGCTCGCTGGTAACATTCGCACAAGTTATCCACGATGGATTTTATATACTTCGGCATTTCTACTTTTCTGCGCGAACACTTTAAATCTTGGTGCAAACCTTGGTGCAATGGCACAAGCCACAGAATTAATTTTTCCATCATTCAAATTTGGACCACTTGTAATTTTATTCACCGGAGCAAGTTTACTTCTGCAAATTTTCACACCATATGAAAAATATGCTAAATATTTAAAATGGCTGGCACTGGTTTTGTTATCTTATGTTTTCTCAGCATTGAGCGTGAATTTGAACTGGGGAGAATTATTAAAAAGCACTTTAATTCCTTCAATGGATTTCACAAAAGAGCAAATATTCCTTGTATGTGGAATTTTGGGAACAACAATTTCTCCTTATCTTTTCTTTTGGCAAACATCGCAAGAAGTTGAAGAAGAAATTTTGGGTGGGCAAACAACAGTTAAGCTAAGAAAAACCAATTGTAATGAAGCTCAAATTTCAGAAATGAGAATTGATGTTTGGTCAGGAATGTTACTTTCAAACGTGGTAATGTTTTTTATTATCGCAGCAAATGGAGCGGCACTTCATGCAAACGGAATCACAAATATAAATAGTGCGGCTGAAGCGGCACTTGCCTTACAGCCAATCGCCGGCGACCAAGCATCACTACTTTTTGCATTAGGAATAATTGGAACAGGTTTACTTTCAGTACCAATTCTTGCGGGCTCAGCTTCTTACGCAATTTCAGAAAGTTTCGCCTGGAAATCAGGGCTTTACCGCAAGTTAAAAGATGCACATGCATTTTACGGCGTAATAATAATTTCAATGCTAATCGGATTAGCCATAAATTTTATTGGCTTTGACCCAATTACCGCTCTAATTTACTCCGGAGTTGGAAACGGACTAATCGCTCCAATAATTCTTTCTATGATTGTACTTATAAGCAGCAATAAAAAATTAATGGGAAAACATGTGAACGGTAAAACAACAAAATTCTTTGGATGGTTCATTACATCCATTATGTTTATTGTTGGCGCTGCAACTATACTGTCGCTTTTAAGCTAGGCCTGATTCTGCTTTTATACTTTTCAAAATCAGTCGCTCCGCTTTTTTTTCGTTCGGCTTTGTATTCTTCCGCCGGAAGTTCAGCAATCCTTCTACATTCTTCATTGCAAGCTCCGGCAAACTTCGCGGCACAGTCGCTGCACTGTAAAAACAACAAATTACAGATCATATTTTTACAATTTGCGTAATCATCACAAGAATTTTCACACTGGTCACAAATGCTCAAAACATCATCGGTAATTCTTTCAGCGATTCTCTCATCAAACACAAAATTTCGCCCGATAAATTTACTGTCTGTAACTGTATGTGCGTAAGTAATAACACCGCCGTAAAGCTGGCTTACATCTTCAAAACCACGACTTTTCAAATATGCACTCGCCTTTTCACAACGAATTCCACCTGTGCAATAAAGTAGAATTTTCTTATCTTTTTTATCTTCAAGCATTTCAACAACTTGCGGTAATTCCTCACGAAAAGTATCAACATCAGGGCAAATAGCTCCTTCAAATCTACCAATTCTGCTTTCATAAAAATTCCGCATATCCACAACAACCGCATTTTTATCTTCCATGGCAATATTAAATTCTTCTGCATTCAAATGATTTCCAACATTCGACAAGTCATAAGAATCTTCAGGTAAACCATCAGCAACAATTTGCTTTTTAACCTTAATTCCAAGTTTATAGAAAGAAGTACCCTGCTCCACGGCAAAATTCAGACGCATATTTTTAAATTCAGCACGCGCCTCCAAACCTGCCTTAAATTTCTCGAGATTCTCCTCCGGCACACAAAGTTGCGCATTTATTCCCTCTCGCGCCAAGTAAATTCGCCCAAAAACACCAAGTGCATACCATTCCCGATAAAGCTCATCTCGCATTTCCTCCGGTTTTTCAATCTTCACATACCTGTAAAAAGACATAGTCACCCTTTTGAAGTTTTCAGTCTTCAAACGTTGTTTTAACACCTTTCTGTCTACTAAGTTTTTTAACACGACGGGATTCTAGCAAAATGGTACTTATTGTACAACTTTCATGATCTGAGAACGCCAACGGGCACGTTTATTCCAGTCGTTAGGAATGTCATGCACAATTTCGACACTGATCCTTTCCCATTGAGCTCCCGGGAAATAAGTCCTATCTTCTGAATTATCTTCAAGTACTGAAGCATGATTAACATCAATTGTCCTATCACATTGAAGCAATGCATAGTTTCGTGGATGAATTACTGATACTCCTTCAGGGAGAGATCTCTTGTAAATCTCTTCCTGTTTTACCATAGGAAACATTATGAGCGCCGTCCCTGGGAGCCTTACATTACCCTCAACAAATCCAATCCGCACTTCATTATTTGAAGGCATTTTGGCGAATCTTTGTGAAACGTATGGGCTAAGATGAGAGTTTAAACGCGCTTCTGGCTTCTTAAGTAAATTCATTGCATTCATAAAATCTACAAATGGCTTCTGCGGGACTATTTGAAACACTGCACGGCGCATTTTCTCTTGAATGTGGGTGATTTGCGCATCTGTTAAAGTATCTCTAAGAATATCTATACATTCTGCTTCAGACGGAATTATTACACCATCTGTTAATCTTCCGCGTTCGAGTATATCGACGCTCCTCACGTATTGTTCTCTAACAAGTGACTCGATCATAGAGAGTGAGGATACAATAAATTACGGTGAAAGGCAAGCTTGTATTCTAATTCACCCCCGGGGGGACTTTTGCAGGTTAGAAACTGTTCCCTGAAACACTATTGCATTGCCTCAACCCACCGAAAAGGCTTTAATTAAGTCGAACTTAACAAAACTTTATGGCTTCAGATGCATCAATGGACATAGTTTGCGACTTCGACACGCACGAGCTCACAAATGCAGTCGATCAGGCGCGAAAGGAAATTCTTGTTCGTTACGATTTGAAAGACCTCAAAGTGGAAATCGATGTCAGCGACGAAAAAATCACAATCACGGCTCAATCTGAAATGGCGCTCGAAACTGTATGGGGAATTGTGCTGCAAAAAATCATCAACAGAAAACTTTCACCTCAAATTCTGAAAAAAGGTGAGCTAATGAAAATGGGCGGAAGTAACGTGCGCATCGAAATCAAACTCGTGAAAGTTCTCGATCAAGAAATCGCAAAAATAGTTTCTCAACTTATCAGAGAAAAATGCCCAAAAACCAAGCCGAGCATTCAAGGTGAAACAGTACGTGTAACTTCAAAATCGCGCGACGAATTGCAGGGAGTAATTGCAATGTTAAAAACTGAAAAATCGGTACCCCTTCCATTAAAATTCACCAATTACAGATGAAGAAATTTCTAATTATCGCAGTCTTGATTTTGAGTGCCTGCACAAAACAAGCGACTGAAACCGTAAATTTTCTTGAACTTCAAGACACCACTAGCAAAGGCGTTAAAGTAGAAGCGGAAATAAAACCTCGTCCGGAAACTGAAATACGCACCGCACTGAACATTGAAGTTCCTTTTTTCACTCAAGCACCTCATTCAAACTGGGATTACCCTTGGCAGGAAGCTTGTGAAGAGGCCAGCATTTTGAATGTTGCGAATATTTTCAAAGGAATGAATCTAAACAAAGACACTTTCAACACTGAGCTACTTCGCCTCGTCGAGTGGGAAAAAATATATTTTGGAAGTTATGAACACACATCCATCTCACAAACCGCCGAAATGATAAAAATTCAGTACAATTTGCGAACAGAAATTCACGAAAACCCATCTTTTGACGATATAAAAACAATTATCTCAAACGGGCACCTAATTGTTGCACCTTTCGCAGGTAAACTCCTCTATAACCCTAACTTCAAAAACGGTGGCCCAAATTACCACATGATTGTGATTAAAGGTTACGACACAGAAAAAATGCAGATAATTACGAACGATGTTGGAACTAGAATGGGCTCAAATTATACATACGATTGGAGCGTGATTGAAAACGCCTTACATGACTGGAGCAACCCTGACATCACAGACGGCGCAAAGAAAATAATAGAAGTATTTCCTTCATGATTTCAACTCTACTCGAGAAAAAAATCGCTTGGTCTACCGCGGTGCAATACTTTGGCAAAATCTTGCAAGTTGCATTAGCTGTGACTGCGATCAAACTCATCACAAATTATCTTGGCAGTGAAGAATACGGGACTTACGCAAAAATTTCTGAAACCGTACTATTTTTCGCAACCATGGGTAACCTTGGAATTTTCGGAAATACCGTACGCCAAATGTCCACTCATGATCAAAGCGATCGTGCTAATTCGGTCTTCGCCAACGCTCTCTTCGTTCGAATTGCCACAGCAATTCCACTCTTTCTGATTCCAATAATAATTTATCCAAAAGTCGGCATTTTCTTCTTTGTAACTGCACTTTTCTTCGAATACATTACTGCAATTTGCGACGCCGCCTTGCAAGTTCACTATCTCATGGGCAGAGCAACCCTCGCGCTACTTTTAGGTCGACTCACAAACCTCATAGCAATATTCGCGCTAATACACTTCAATCTCCCAAAAGATGCAAATATTTTCTTTCTAGCTCCGCTCATTGCAACTTTTGTGACCGCCTCGCTCAGCCTCTACTTCGTAAAACAAAAAATCAGCATCAGCTGGAAGCTAGATCCGAAGCTAATGAAAACTCTACTATTATCTTCAATTCCTTTTGGATTAATCAACATAGTCAATAATCTCTATTTCAGATTTTTACCAAGTTACTTCGCGGTAAAAATTCTACAAAACGCAGAATATGCCTCTTATAACGTGAGCCTTCACATTTCAAGTTACGCAGCCCTAGTTTCAACTTTCTTGATGTTCTCAATTCTACCGGTACTCAAAAGCAAACCTAAAGAACTCTTTGAAATCAGCAAAAAAATCTTATTAATACTCGGCGCAGTTCTCATAATCTTTGGTTCACTTCTCTCTCCAATTCTAATAAAACTCCTCACAGGAAAAGAATATTTCATTGAGAAACTCTGGTTTGTACTGCCAATGATGCTCATACTCGCCGCAGTTTCCTATCTCTACGACCTCGTCCTCATCAATCTCTTCGCATTCAACCAGGAAAAATGGTTCCTAAAACGCGAACTCCTCGCGCTCACTCTTGCCGGCATATTTTTTATCATCGGCTGGCAAAGCGAATCCATCGCAATAATAATCCTCGGCGCCATTGCCGGAGAGAGTTTAATGGTTTGCTTGGGGCTAACTAAAGTATCTAGAAGCGTTCAAAAAATCAGGTAATTTGTGTCTCTTTTCACCGTTTTTCGTAGCATCCTGATTACTTTCTGCTTCAAATCTTTTTTTCTTAAACCTCTTTCCAATTGGCCTAACAGAATTTTTTACGTTATCTTCCAAACCAGTAGAAAGCACCGTTTCTCCACTGAGTGTAACAGGATCAGTATTTAAATCACATACTGCAAATTGCGGAACAGCACCTTTAGCTCTAAATGCCACCTCAACTTGAGTATTTGTTTTACCTGTAATGATATTATCATCAAGAATCAACACAGATTTTCCCTCAACATCATCAACAATATTTCTTGGAAAAATATGATGTTCAAGACGAGGTGTAAAACCAGGATTAAAAGCAAGATTATAATTAGAAAGTATTATATGTCCATATTTAGGATGTGTCATTGCTCCATGCTTTGATCCATTCTCTCTAGAAATAATATTTTGCATAGCTTCATAGAGAGCAGGATACTCAATACCTCCATATGACATACCACACACAAGATCATATTGTTTTTTACCATCTGCTGGAATATGTGAAAGTGTACTTGCCATATTTATGCCAGGATGATCACCATCCCTCTCATGTCTTAATACTTTCTTGAAAAATTCTCTTTTGATAGATTGATTATCTTTTCTTGTCTTATTTCTATTTGGATCAACATCTTCATTTACAGCACCTTCAAAAGTTGAAACAACTCCTCTTATTTTTGGAATAACCTTTTCAAGAACAAATTCAATTCTACTTGAGTCAAAATTAAGTAAGTATTTTGGATCTTTTGTCACAATAAAGCCATGATATGCCTCCACAAAAGCGACTGTTGTCTTCATAACTTCATCATAATCTTTAGACATAAAATCTGTGATCTCATTACTTGCATCCGAGGTCAATAATTTGTCTACAGAATTTAGGTAGACTTTACTTGTGTTTACAGTACTTGATCTTGGATCATTTTCCTTAATATAAGTATTTCTCGGAGATCCCTTCAAAATATCTGGAGAATCAGCACTTTTTGCAATTATGAGTAGTATATTCAAGAAAAAAAGCATGTAATTACGAAGATGGTCAAAAGATACACTTAAGGCTAAAACTTCAGTATTTGTAAGTTCTACATCAATTAAATTTTTATCATTCAAAATATTATTAACAACCTCACCATGCTCTTGAATCATTGATTCCATGTAATCTAAAATTGGCATACTACTATTTTCTTCTTTAATTCTCTTCTGAAATTGATCAGGTATATTACAAAAATATTCCCTGCTTCTTAGAGCAACTGTACTTCTATCCATTCTCCTAAGCTTACCGTTCTTATTAACACCAAAATAGGTCTCATTTAGAGGTACTCTATTTTTAGGACCAGGTTTAACTGCAATACGATTTAATGTCTTTTCAAGATATGGAAATTTAGTAATTATTTCATCTATATCAGATTCATCAATAACAGGTATTCCCTCAACAGTAAAATTGTCTGTAAAGAAATGTGAACTTAGTTTGTCCAAACTGACAGTCCTATCTATCAAAACATTCCTAACCTTTCTTACTACAGACTGAATATATATAGCTCTTTCCGGTCCATCATATTTATTGCCGGAATAATTTTTATCAATAATTTCAGCAACCTTAGCCGCAACTTCATCATTAATTTCAATTAACTTGGAATGTCGATCATCAGGCTGTTTTATTTCTTCGGGACTTCCCATTTTTTTATAATAAAATCACTCAATTATACCATCAAATAGTATATTGATCAATACTCAAGCCCTCTAATTCCCCCTTCCGAATCTCTTTCTATCAATTTCCTTTAGATATTTCTTTCTAAGACGGATTGATGTTGGAGTGATTTCAACGAGTTCGTCGTCGCCGATGTATTCAAGGGCGCGTTCGAGAGTGATTGGGACGATTGGCGTTAGACGAATTGCCTCATCTGTACCTGAAGCACGCACGTTTGTGAGCTTCTTGTTTTTCGCCGCGTTAACAATCAAATCGTTTTCTTTTGAACATTCACCAATAATCATTCCTTCATACATCGCAGTCTGAGGAACAATGAACAGTCGTCCACGCTCTTCAAGCTTCCAAAGTGAGTAAGCCATTGAAGTATCATTTTCTCCTGAAATCAAAGATCCACGAGTTCGTCCTGGAATATCACCTTTATAAGGTTCGTATGCAATGAAAGAGTGGCTCAAAATACCCTCACCTTTCGTTTCAATAATGAAATCATTTCTGAAACCAAGTAAGCCACGAGTTGGAACCTTGAATTCCATTCTTGACTGAGCATTTTCACTCTTCAATTCAACCAATTCACCTCTTCTCTTTGAAAGAAGTTCAATGATTTTTCCTGAAAATTCTTCAGGGACATCAATAACAACCTGCTCCATCGGTTCCAATTTTTCTTTACCTTCTTCTCGCATAATTACCTGAGGCCTTGAAACTTGAACTTCAAAACCTTCACGTCGCATAGCTTCGAGTAAAACTGAAAGGTGCAATTCACCACGACCAGAAACTTTATAAGCATCTGAATTTGGGATTTCTTCAATTTTAAGACCAACGTTAGTTTCCATTTCCTTTTCAAGACGAGCCTTGATGTGACGAGTTGTCACAAATTTTCCTTCTTTTCCGGCAAATGGTGAATCATTAACCATGAAATTCATGGAAAGTGTTGGAGGATCGATTGAAATTGCTGGCATAGGCTCAGCATTTTGATCTGCACAAAGTGTTTCTCCCACGTAAACGTCTGGAATTCCGGCAAGAACCACAATGTCTCCTGCCTCAGCTTTCTGCATTTCAACACGCTTCAAACCTTGGAAAGAGAAAATCTTTGAAATTTTCGCACTTCGAGTTGAACCGTCGGCATGTTTTACATAAACCTGACTTCCTGTATTCAAAACTCCTTCATAAACACGTCCTACCGCTAGTCTTCCCAAGAAATTGTCGTATGCCAAGTTTGAAGGCTGCATTCTGAAAGGAACGTCAAAATTTCGATTTGCAGGTTTAACTTTCTCAATAATCAAATCAAAAAGAGGAGTTAAATCTTTAGAATCTTCATCTAAAGTTCTCTTAGCAATTCCTTGTCTTGCAATTGTATAAATGTAAGGGAAATCCAACTGTTCATTGCTTGCTCCCAAATCCGCAAAAAGATCAAAAACCATGTCTACAACCTCATCAGGTCGAGCTGAAGGCTTGTCGATTTTATTGATAACCACAATCGGCATAATTCCAAGTGCCAAAGACTTTTTCAAAACGAATTTAGTTTGAGGCATTGGTCCTTCAAAAGCATCAACAAGCAACAAAACTGAATCTACTGTTCTTAGAATACGCTCAACTTCAGAACCGAAATCCGCGTGACCAGGAGTATCAACAATGTTGATTTTTGTACCTTTATAAGTAACCGCGCAGTTTTTAGCATAAATAGTAATACCTCTTTCCTTTTCCTGATCATAAGAATCCATCACGCAGGTTTCAACCTCTTCGTGAGAATTAAAAGCTCCACCCTGTTGAAGGAGAGCATCAACCAAGGTAGTTTTTCCGTGGTCAACGTGTGCGATGATAGCAATGTTTCGAATTTCCATAGTATTTTTAAAGCCGACAGATTATCAGGTTAAGTCAACAAAAAAGCAAGCGAATCTCGCAAAACAGTGATAAAATGGGCATATCTAACCCAAATTTATGAAGAAATACGCAATAATTTTACTTTCCATATTACTTGTTTCTTGCAACGGAATGAAGCCAGAAAAGCCAGTTAAACCGGTTCCAACTGAAGTTGAAAGTGAAACAACACTACAAATAGCAGTAGTTAAAATGGAAGACGATGGCAAAACAGGAGAAAAAATTGGATGCGGCGATTCAATTATCTATATAGAGAAAACTGCCGAAGGAACAAAGCTTGAAGAAACAAAGAAAATCCAATTAGCCTTAAAAGAACTTTTCGCAATCGGCGTAACAGCGGTTGACGATCCATATTACAACGGGCTACAACACTCGAAAAATTTGAAAGTTGAAAATGTAAATGAAACCGATAACGGCGATAATAGTATTATTGCAGTAATGTTAAGCGGTGAATTAATTTCAGCCGGAACTTGTGACGATCCACGAATTAAAGAACAAATTTACTCAACAGTGAAAGCCAACTCCTCAGCAGACGAAGTTCAAGTTTATATAAATGATCAAGCGTTAGAAGAATACTTTGACATGAGTGGAGGTGCAGAATAAGACTGCAAATTCATTCAATTAGCACAATTGCTCAAGTTTTTTTTCAAAACCTTCACCATTAACTCAATTTTTTCGTAGATCTCAGGCTTTATTTTAGATTGTAATTTTCCCAACTGTTCTAAAATCGACTCTTCATCAGACCCCAAATTTATTCCGAGAACAAATTCTATAGCTTCATGATAACGCCATCGTCCTTCAAAGAACGGGCTTGTCTTAGTTTCTTCGATGATTTTAAGTGGAATATCTTCAACAAACTCAAAAAAATCCTTTGAATATTCATCAACTTGTTCATCAAGCTTCCTTATCTCATCAGGTGTCGCTTTACCTTTTTTAAAAGTCGCATTTTTAGATGAATGTCTCTCCTCAAAAACTAAACCATTTTCATGGTAACTTTTAAGAATTAAGCAATATTGCAATCCACACAAGGCCTCGTCCAATTCTACAGCTCTTCTAAACTCAGGAAAATTTCTAAAAATCCTACCATTCGAGCGAAGCACTCTAGCCAATTCTTTAGTACATCTCGGATCAGCTTCAGTCTTATATGACATGGACTTTTGTACAAGTAAATCCATTGAAGCATCCTTAAATGGTAGATTGAAAACATCACTTTTAATGAAATTTTTTAAATACCAATTACAAGGCTCAAGCATATCTACGTTAATTGTCTGAGGGAAAATTTTTTGTACGGTTGAATCGTCACCACATCCAATATAAGCCACACTATTACCTCGAGTAATTTTATGATTTTTTTTAAAAGCATTTAAATCTTGATTCGCATACCTATCGCCTTCCTTCTCAGTTTCAGTCCTTTGTCTTCCACCCATAGCCCCCTCAACCATCCTTTGAATTTTCTGAATAAAATTATCAACAAACCCAGGCTTATTTTGTTTTTCCTTCTCCTGGATTTGATCTGTATCTTTTAATAAATTTTCCATTTCAATTTGAACCGTACTACATTTATTGATATTAGTCAAATTACATGTTAAACAAATCAGCCCGCATAAACAATTTGCTTTCTTAATGCCATTTAGTAGATAATCCAGCCACTGTTTAATTTCACATATGAAAAAATACATAGCGATTGCACTACTAACATTACTAACTTCCTGCGCACCTTCTAATTCAACATCACCATTAAACACGACTCCGGAAGCGACTGAAGGCACGAGCACTGTTAGCCACAGTTCCCCAAAAGTTTATGTTTCAATTGTCACACATGTTGAAGAAGCAGGGCATTACGAAGAGAACGAATCAATGTTTAATCGCTCGAGAAAAGAATTAGTTAGTTTTGCTCAAATGTTGCATGAGGAAGGAGTAGCGTTTAACTATCAATCAGATTGGACTTTTCTATTGGCCGCAACAAAATTCGACAAGGGAGACGAAAGCACAAATGGGAAAAATTTCTTGAGGTATTTTAAAGAGGATTTGGGCTTTGAAATTGACCCGCACGCTCATGAAACAAAATATAACTACGCAGATGTTGCATACCTAATTAAAGAGTTGGGCGTGGAACCGTCGAATATCGTAGGAGGATTTCTAGCAGCTCCGGCAGGCGATTCAAAACTCGATTATTTACAGAATGAAATTAATGGGAATATTTATGATTATTCTTGGCAAGCGGAAGTACTTTGGGGAGGCGCTGTCCGCGGCCATCAAAATGAAAGTGATATATGGGTGTCCGGAATTTGGAGACCGAAAGATGCGGAAAATTTCACAGAAGACGGTGGCACCCTTCCAGATATTGGAGGTTATTACAACACATGGGAAGGTTTAGATTATTTACTAACTCAAGATTTAGATCCAAATAAAATTTATACACAAACAATTTTCATGGGTCAGGCTAACTTGAACGAAGAAGTAATAAATGAATTCCGTGAAGAGATTCAAAAACGTAAATCAGACGACAGAATTGAATGGGTTGGCTTAGCTGAAGTGATTGATATTTGGGAATCTGAATACGGATCAGAAACAAATATCTTAAAATATGATGGTGACGCTACAGGTGGAAAAGAAAGAAGTGACAAAAAAGAAACCACTGTTAGTTCAGAAAAATGCGGTGACGGAATTTGCGACGAAATTGAAAAGAAAATTTGTTCTGAAGATTGCTAAAATATGCTGATAACTAAAGACCTATCATTTGAAGCGGCAAGTGGACCACTGTTTGAAAACGTGAACATCTCCCTTGATAGTGCCGCAAAAAAACGTGTAGCAATTGTTGGGAAAAACGGATGTGGAAAATCTACTCTTTTGAAGCTTCTACTAGGCGAACTCGAAACAGGCACAGGTAGTGTTTCTTGTTCTCACGAAGTCATTGCAATCCTCCGACAAGATATTCAATTTGCCGACGAAGAAAAACTCGTGGGTGAATATTTAGAAAGCAAGCTCGAAGAAGAATGGATGACTTACAAAATCGACATGGTTTTGCAGGATGTTTCACTTGATCCTGACATAATTTTAAACTCTCTAAAAAACTTGAGCGGTGGTCAAAGAGTAAGAATCGCGATTGCTGAACTTTTGCTAACCGAACCGACAATTTTATTCTTAGACGAGCCCACAAACCATCTCGACACGGCCACAATCGCCTGGCTCACTGCATTTGTTAAAGAGTTCAAAGGAACGGTGGCTTTTGTTTCTCACGATCGCGGTTTTATCAACGCAGTCGCAAATCAAATTTGGGAAATTACTGCTGATCACAATATTGAAATTTACGGCTCAAATTACGATAGATTTTTAGTTGAACGTTACGAGCGCTACGAGAAAAAACTCTCACTTCATGAATTCAGCCAACGCGAAGTAACTGAGCTTGAAGCTTGGCTCGCGGAGAATGCAAATCATCCAAAATATAAATTTACTGCAACCGTCGCTCAGAAAAAAAAGGCTCTAGAAAGAATGGAGAAAAAAACTCCTCCGAAACCCGTTGCTGATCCGCGAATTAAAATGAAAAAACTTGAGTCCGGAAATCAAGGAACACTTTTAAACCTTAAGATAGACTCAAAAAAATTTGGCGACCGTGAAATTTTGTCTAACTTCTCACTGAAAATTCTAAACGGAGAAAAAATTCTACTTCGTGGAGTAAACGGCTCCGGCAAAAGCACTTTGCTAAACATTATGAGCGCAACTGACAAAGATTTTTCAGGCGAAATTACATTACGTAAAGATCTAAAAATCGGTTACTTAGGCCAATTTTCTCGCCTCGACCCAAATAAAACCGTGCTAGAAGAATTCGGCGCAAACACAAACATTGAATACACAACCGGTCGTAGCGTTTTGGCGAATTACCTCTTCCCTGCCGAATTTGTTGATTCGAAAATTAAAACCTTGAGTTATGGCCAGCAACGCCGCCTCGAATTCGCGATTCTTCTCACAAATAAACCTGATCTTTTACTCCTCGACGAGCCTACAAATCACCTCGATATTTTCCTCCGCGAAGATCTCGAACGTTTTCTACTCGAGCAAGAAGTAGCAATGTGCATAATTTCTCACGACGAATATTTTATCAAAAAAATTCTGATCGACAGAACTATTTCACTTTAAATATCCTTTCAAAGTTGTTGCCGATTTTTTGAGCTGCTTCAATTCCAACGCATTCAGCGGAATCTTTATTACATCAGTAACTCCGGTACTGTCTAAAACACAAGGCACACTGAGCGCCACACCTGAGATTCCATAATAATTTTCAAGCGGCACAGAAAGTGGCAAAACTATTTTAGAATGCTGAAAAATATGATTCATTATTTCCTTAATCACAGTCCCGATAGAATAACAGGTAAAACCAACATCATGAATAATTCTATAAGCGGCATTTTTCGTTTCGTCATAACATTCCTTCGCATCTTTTTTTCCAAAACCATCCATCTTACTTAAAAGTTTTCCGGCAACATTCGCACTACTCCAAACAGGGAAAGAAGTATCTCCATGTTCACCCAAAATATAAGCCTCAATACTTTTCGGACTCAAACAAAGCCGTTCTGAAATATGAAATCGCAACCTCGCAGTATCTAAAAGAGTTCCAGAGCCAAACACTCTCCCCCATGGCAAACCTGAAATTTTATATGCTTCGAAAGTCAAAACATCCACAGGATTACTAACCACAAGCAAAATCGCATTCGGCGCCGCTTTAACAATTTTTGGAATTATTTCTTTAAAAATCGCCCTATTTTTTGCGATAAGATCCAAACGAGTTTCGCCTTCCAATTGTCTTGCCCCAACCGTAATTACCACTAAGTTCGAATTTTTTACTCTAGCGTAATCATCAGTTCCGGTCACTTTTGTATAGTCCAAAAATGCCATTGAATGTTCCATATCAAGCACAATTCCCTCGGCCTTTTTTTTATCGTGATCTAACAAAACCAATTCTGAAAGTCGTCCATCCAAAAGCATCGCATATGCCGCAGTCGAACCAACACTCCCCGCTCCAATAATACTAACCTTAAATTCTGTTTGAAAATTCGGAAGATTACATTGTTTTGCCATAAGGTGGATTAAGACAGTAAGATTCTAGCCCAAAGATCACCACTCCGACCAGAGCTGATGGGAGTTTACAAGCATTTTCGTTTTTCCCTCACCTTCAAGTTAATCATGTGAGCAATTTCGTGATGTTCTTTGCAGAGTGGTGCGAGATAATTTGGATCGTGCCTGTGAGAGAGCGCGAATGTTTGCGTATGGTGAATAACTACAGATGGCTTTTTACAGGTCGGAATTGAACATTTTGTGCCGTGTTCTTTCGCGAGCAGTCTTTCAGTTTTTACTGGAACCGGACGTGATGTTGCTGGCCCAACAGGTTGAGCTTTCTCTTCTGCAATTTCCTCCTCACGTTTGTTAAGTGCGACGCTGATTAACTCGTTGATGTCGATTCCTTTTTCTTGAAGTTCAACAAGTCTACCTCGAACTTCTTCATTTAAGCTTAAAGTCTGCGCGCGCATGCCTGTAAACTTTTCATCACGTACTAATGTTTCTACTGCTTTTTGTGACATGTTTTGAACTATTTCAGAAAGTTCTAGGTCGTTTTCAGGTGTTGCAATTGAAACCACTCTAGCTAGTTTATTAATACTTACTTCTCCAGTTACAAGCTGTTTATGAAGTTCTGGAGTTGGAATAAATCTTTCTTCTAGTTTAATTGTTAACTCTAATTGTTCTTTAGATACTCCTCCGAACTTAGCTGCAAACTCGCGAATAGAAGAACAACCTTTCTTTTCAAACAAACGCCTCTTGTTAATCTCAGGTAAAAGACCAATAAACTTCCTCCGCCAATCAAGTGCGTGCCGACCATAAGTCAGAGCAGTTTCAAGTAGTTCTTTATCATTCATTTTGGGTGGGGTTAAATTAAAAAAAGTATAGCAAAAACCCACACATTTAACAGATCAAAATGCCTACTTTGGCTGGACAAATCGTAAGGTGAGTGTGCACTCGTAATTCGCTGCCAAATACCAAAAAATCTAGCTTTAATGAAATGATTATTGCAGGATTAAATAGTTAGTTTCAAAAGACCCTTGCATTTTTTGCAGTTCAGTATAAAATCCCCGGTCAAGAAGTAAAAAAAATATGTCTGACTCGGTACTAGAAAAATTAAAGAATGCAATCTGGAAAAGACGCCCAATCTTGGGTGAGATAATGCAAAAACACGGAGATAAATTTCTCTTCGACTACGCAAAGGACTTCATGGATGTAAATGTGAGTCCTTTTTTAGATGCCAGAAAGCCGGAATTGATTGATTGTGCCGAGAAACTAATTGAAAAACGTCTTGGTTCTGAAGTAGCAAAAGGGGTTACAAAACAATTACTAAAAAAACCTCTCGTATCAACAACAGATCACCACGGACCGATTCAACATCCATTTTTCCTGAACTCAAACATAATCTCGGCAATTCCGTATTACGAAACTGAAGATCCCGATATGAAATATCTAGTGGTTTTCTCTTTCGCCAGTGTTTCAGTGAATAATTCCTCGACATATACTCGAGGAATTCTTTTTCATGGTCACGGCGATGATTCAAACTCACTAATTCGACTTCCATTTCTACCTGATAAACTAAAAATGGGCGTGGTTTATGCAACTCGTGGATACAATCGAGAAGATTTGAGCAAAGCCGAAGATGAATTGGTTAAAAAAGATTTTGATCCAGGCCGCGGAGAAAAGATTCGCGATCTAATTGAAGAATTTTTTGCAAATGAACAAGTGATGAATTCTCCAGATTTGAATGAACAAATCACAGAAATTAATTTTTATCTCTGGCGTCGACTTTTCCACCCTGTTAAAGAGAAAAAAATGCCTGATTTAATTTATTTGGAAATTGAAACTTTGGTTACTGAAATGTTATTGACCAATCACTTAAAAAATCCTGACTCTCTAATCTATAAAGTACTGTTCGATCCGAAATTCGTAGAATTAAACTATAAATATTTCAATAATATTCCGGGTGCATTCTCTCTGGAAAAAGATTGGGGAACTTATATGTTCTGGGCCCTTGATGAAAAACTCCACCGTGTTCGCCTAACCTTAAAAGACGGCATGCTCACATCTGGCCACGGTTCTTGGAATTATGAAATGACACCTGAAGGAATCGCTCAAGCTCTACGTGATAAAAAAATCTTCCCAGGAATGCTGATCTGTTATTTGATGGTTTCACTCTATTATGGAATGAAATGTCTTGGCGGTTTCTGCCAAGTTAATGATTTAACTCAAACAAAAAAAGCCTGGAGTGATATGCTTGCCGAGCTCGATTTAACAGAAGAAGTCAACGCTCTAGAGCCTGTTCAAACAAAAGAACTTGGAGGCGATGGAATGGTACTTTCTTACCTTAAAAGTAAAGATGGAGAAGCCTTTCCAGCAATGAGTTTTGATATGGTTCTTGAAAACGAAGATACAAGTTTTGAAACTTATGTGAACCTTTCCAAAAAAGTGACAATGTCTGAGATGATGGCTCCAATGCTTCCTGAAATGTACACAGTGCTGTATCCTATTCAGGAACGAGACCAAAGTCTACTGGAGAAAAACACTCCGGAAGAAATTCTAAAACAGACCGGCCTCGCGAAAAAACTGCTATGAATCTCAAAATAATCTACGAAGACGACTTCATGTTCGCAATCGACAAACCGGGTGGACTTGTTTCTGTTCCGGCTCCAAATATTCCTGAAGCCAAAACGGTTCAGGGAATTATGCGAATGCAGCTGCGTGATAAAGATTATAAATCATATCTCTTACACCGAATCGACCGAGACACTTCAGGTGTGCTTTTATTTGGGAAATACCCGCGTGATCGTGAAGCTCTCGAAGCAATTTTTAAAGACCCACGAACCGAGAAAACCTATCTCGCTTTAGTAAAAGGTAACCCACGATTCTCAAAAAGTACTGTAAACTTTCCTCTTGAAAGCCGCGAGAAGAAAGAAAAAATTCCTGCAACAACCCATTACAGACTAATGAAGCGACTCGGAATTCTTTCAATGCTTGAAGTAAAAATTGAAACCGGAAGAAAACACCAAATTAGAAAGCACCTTGCCATGATTGGTAACCCTCTTGTTTTAGATCGAGAATACGGCGATAAAAAATTCAACAGAAAATATCTCGACCTAACAAAAGATCAAGGCCGCTACTTCCTACAAGCCTGGAAAATAAAATTCCACCATCCGCTTTTAGACAAAATGGTGGAAATTCAAGCTCCCGCGAGTTTCTAGATTGCCAATGGGTTAGTTGGCTCTGAAGATTCACCTGCCTCAATTTCTTGATTCATCATCGCTTCTCCATCATATTCGTTATCCATCATTCTCCAAGCGTCATCATTTCTTCCAACAAATAAACCTAAAATCGTCAGCAAGAAACCCAAAAGAATAGCGCCTAATGAAAGCTTAAAAAGCATTTCTTTTTTCATATACTTTGCAACGTAAATCATGAACATTACAAATCCAAAGCAGAAGGAAATCGACGCAATCATGTGAAAGAGAACAAAAAAGATTCCAGTCATATAAAAATTGTTAAAAAATACACAGAAACAATATATGAAATCCTACTTCATTCCAAGTTTCTGTTTGTTTAAGAAATCTTCGCTCTCTTCAACCTCAGTGAATTCAACACAACAGAAATTGAAGAAAATGCCATAGCGCCTGAAGCAATAACAGGGTTCAACATTCCAAATGCCGCAAGTGGAATCGCAGCAACATTATAAAAAAATGCCCAGAATAAATTTTGTTGAATTATTTTGAAAGTCATCTGAGAAAGATTTATCGCCTCCACAACTTTCAAGGGATTTCCTTTCACAAGAACAATATTACCGGCCTCGATCGCGATATCAGTTCCTGTTCCCATCGCAATTCCAAAATCAGACTGAACAAGTGCAGGCGCGTCATTAATCCCGTCGCCCACAAAGGCAACTTTCCCCTCCTTTTGTAGCTCCTTAATAATACCCGCTTTCTCAGTAGGCAAAACGCGCGCAAAAACTCTCTTGATACCCAATTTCTTCGCAATCACATCAGCCGTTGATTGATTATCACCTGTTATCATAACCGTTTGCATTCCCAATTTGTGTAGTTTAAGTACGCCTTCTTTGGCATCAAGCTTCAAGGTATCTGCAATTGCAAAAACAGCAATTTGCTTGTCACCTTCCATCAAAACTACAACAGTTTTCGCCTGTTGCTCAAAATCATCAATTGCCTTATTAGATTTTTCAACTCTACCCACAAAATATTTCTTTCCAGCAATTTCACCCTGAACACCTCGCCCTTCAAGATTCTTAAACTTTTCTACTTCTTTCAAATCCAGCCCTCTTTTTTTCGCCTCATTTACAATTGCAGTGGCAAGCGGATGTTCAGAATTTTTTTCCATAGACGCTGCGATAATCAGCGCCTTATTTCCATCATCAGCAAGAATATTAGTGAGCACAGGTTTTCCTTCTGTTAATGTTCCGGTTTTATCAAACACAACTAAGTCGATTTTCTTACCACGCTCCAAAGATTCCCCATTTTTGATCAGAATGCCTTGTGAAGCACCATAACCGGTTCCAACCATAATTGCTGTGGGAGTCGCAAGCCCAAGCGCACAAGGACAAGCAATTACCAAAACCGCAATCGCATAAATGAAACCTGTAGAAAAACTTCCAGTCACAAAAAACCAAGCCACAAAAGTCGCGGCAGCAATTAAAATAACAACTGGCACGAAAATACCTGAAATTTTATCCGCAAGTTTTTGAATAGGTGCCTTATTTACCTGAGCCTCACTAACAATTTTCACAATCTGTGCAAGCATTGTGTCATTTCCAACCTTACCCACCTGCATTTGGAAAACTCCGTTAATATTTATAGTCGCACCGAAAACCTCATCCTCCACATGCCTGCTTGCAGGCATGCTTTCCCCTGTAAGCATAGACTCATCAATACTCGTATCGCCCTTAATTATCTTTCCATCAACAGGAATTTTCTCTCCAGGTTTTACCAACAAAATATCACCGACTTTCAATGTTTCTACAGCAACCTCTTTTTCCTGACCATCCACAATTAATCTGGCATTCTTTGCTCCCAATTTTAAAAGTTTTTCAATTGCCGAACTAGCCTGACCACGACTTCGCTCCTCAAAAAACCTTCCCAATAAAATCAAGGCAGTAATCAATGAAGCCGTTTCAAAATACACATCTCCACCTTTCCACATCGCCCAATAACTATAGAAAAGAGCAGCCAATGTCCCCATCGAAATCAAAGTATTCATATCTGCAGAAAGTCGCTTTGCGCCCCTTAGCATCAAAATATGAAACTCACTACCAATCACCAAAACCGTCACAGTCGACAAAATTGCCTGAATCCAAATACTGTAAGGCAAATCCATTCCAAACATCGCCAAAACAAAATTTGGACCGGCAAAAGAAAGTGCCAAAATTGTTTTATTTCTGGCTGAATGCAAATCAGCTTGAGCATGCTCATGACCTCCCTCATGCTTCTTTACAACTTTATATCCATTTTTCTCAATCACCTGATGCATTTCATGTTCAGAAACACCGTCATGGTCAACAGTCGCAGTTTGCATTGCATAATTAACCGATGCATCTTTCACGCCTGGCAACTTTTTTAAGCTCTGTTCATTCTTATAAGCGCAACTAGCGCAGTGCATGCCGGAAATTTTAAAACTTGTTTTCATGGTGTCACGTTAAATGATCCGGAAGTCATTCCCATACTGCATGTGAATGGAATCGTACCTATATTTTCAGGTGTAAATTCTATAGTTTTTTCGCCTGATAAAAATTCCAAAATATTTAAAGAAGGAACGCTTAGAGATGAACCACAGCCTCTCGCCCCACTAGCATCAATTTTCCAAACTACAGGAATGCCAACCTTTACAGTTATATTTTTCGGATAATATTCAAGCCCAATAATTTTCATTTCAACAATCTGCTTTCCATCAACAATTTCAACGTTGGAAGAAACATTTTCAGGCGTCGATGAGAAATCAAATCCAAGCAATCTCAAACCTGCCACACCACTCAAAACTCCTAGTAAAACCACCAAAACTCCTGCAATTTTCAAAAAATATTTCAAACCCTCGCCTTTTATAAAACTCGAAAGTGTTCCAAGTGACAAAAGCACAGGCAAAGTTCCCATCGCAAAAGCAAACATAGTAAGTGCTCCAACCTGAACACTACCTTGGCTCAAAACATATAATTGAAGCGCCTGCGTAAATCCGCATGGAAGAAAGAATGTGGCCGCTCCAAGAAAAAATGGTGCAGACCAATGTTCCGAATCTTTCGCGTTATCAATTTTATGCGCCAAAAACTTAGGCATCTTAGGCATAAAATGTTTTGTCCAAGAAAAAACTTTCAACAATTGAAATCCTAAAATAATCATAACAAAACTCACAAAAATCGTTATCCATCCTGTTACGGTTGAAGAAAAATTCAAAAAAGAACCGAGATAGGCAATCAATCCACCTAAAATAGTATAAGAAATAATTCTTCCCAAATTAAAATAGATATGTGGTTTGAATTTCTGGAAAGGACTTAAATTTTGATGTAGCTCATCGAACTTCGCTGAAACCGCAATGAGCAATCCACCTGTTACAGCCAAACAAGTCGAAAGCGAAGCAACAAGTCCCATCATAAAAATAAACAACAAACTCATTTCCGTTTTAATTCCATAATCCGATGGCAAAAAATCAAGCCGTTTCAAAAGCATATATGCCAAAATAACAATCACAAAAATTGTAAGAGTTTGTGCATGATCTTCCAGCGTACTCGACGAAGTCAAGCTGCCACCCGCTCCCTCTAAGCTATAATTATGCTTCTTCAATACTTCCTCGAATTCACTCATTTCTGGAATTTCCGAACATATCAGTTTTGCTCTACCATTCGCATGATTAACACTCACCTTCTCAACACCCGGAATTTTTTTAAACTCTTTTTCAATAAGAAATTCACAACTTGCACAATGCATCCCATGAATTTTAAGCTTTAAAATTTTAGATTTGTCTGACATATAAATTTATGATATAAGATACCTGCACCTAGGGTATAGGTATTAAAATTTAAAGTCAACATAATGATTGAACCATACAAGAAAAAAGCATTGATCGCAGTAAAAAAAACCGTCAGCCTCGGTACAAAAATTCAAAAAATGATGGAGGATGACAAATACTGCATGGACATTCTTCAACAAATAAAATCTGCACAAGGACTACTAAATTCAGCCTTCGAGTCCACTTTGGAAAGCCATTTGGAGACATGTGGAAAGCATGCTTTTGCCTCCGACAAAAAATCAGAGCACAAAAAAATGATTGATGAAATAATGCGCGCTTTCAAAGCGAAGAAATAATAGTATAATAGGCTCACCTAACCACCAACCATGACAATTTCACTCTTGGTACTATCAATTCTACCATTACAAATTTGGATGATGCTTTTTCCTGACAAGGCAAAAAAAATATGTACGTCATTAACTACGGATGAAAATCTTTTTCATTGTGCGGCTTTTGACATGTGCGCCGCGCTCATAATATTAAGTTTTGCCGGTTTAAATTTCGAACTTAAATGGGAAAATACGCTCAGCTTCATTGGATTACTCGCTTTTCTTGATGGACTATTCCTTTTATTCTTTCCGAATCTAGCAAAAAATTTTACGAGATTTAAAATAAACAAATGCTTTCAGTGCATAATTTTTATTTCAATGTTGGTGGATGTGGCACTTATTTACATTGATACAAAATTAATATGAAATATATTGCAGTAATCGTTATACTCGGCTTAATACTTTCTATATTTGCTCCATTGCTATATAGTGCCTAACCTATGAGCAAAACAACAATAACAGCAGACATGCTGATCGCGGATGTAATCAAAAAAATCCCGGCAGCCGCAGAGATAATGACATCATATGGTCTACACTGCACCTCATGCAGCGTAAACGCCTTCGAACCAATTAAAGACGGTGCGATGGGACACGGTATGAGTGAAGAAACCGCTGATGAAATGCTCGCAGAAATTAATAAAATTGCTTCTACTATAATAAGACTTGCACCTGATGACGGAATTTATTTGACCGAAAATGCGGCCAAAAAAGTTAAAGAATTTGCTACAGCTGAAAACAAAACTGGCTACGGCCTAAAAATTACAGCCGACTGCTCTGGAAATTACTCAATGGATTTCCAAGAAAAAGCAGAAAAGGGCGAAAAGAAATTCGAATTCCATGGTGTAGAAATTTTCCTAGACAAAGAATCACTCAAAAATCTACTTGGCGCAGAAATCGACTTCCTAGAAACTCAATTTGGAAGTGGCTTCAAAATCGACAATCCTAATGAAAACAAATCCGGCGGATGCGGCTCAGGAGGCTGTGGTTGCGGAGGTAGTGGAAAATGCGGCTGTAAATAAGCGAATGAAAGTAATTCTAATTGACCACGACGACTCCTTCACACACATCCTCGCAGATTACATTGCGACTGTCACGGGCTTCAGCCCGCTTGTTCTGAATCACAAAAAAACTTCGCTCATCTCGCTCAAAAAACTCTCGCCGACTCACATAATTCTCTCGCCTGGTCCTGGAAATCCCACAAAAAAGAAAGATTTTGCTATCGGAGCTGCCATTTTGAAAAACTTTGATTTACCAATATTGGGAGTCTGCCTTGGCCATCAAGGAATTTGTGCTTATTTCGGAGCAAAAATCACCCAAATTACACCAATGCACGGCCACCGATCTCAAATCACCCACAACAAAAAAGGCCTCTTCAAAAACATCCCCTCACCTTTTACGGCAATGCGATATCATTCACTAATCGCAGAAAATCTTCCTGATGAACTCGAAGCCACCGCCTTTGCCGACTCAGAAATTATGGCCGTCCAACATAAAAGCCGCCCAATCTTCGGTGTCCAATTCCACCCTGAATCAATCGGGACAGAACACGGAATGAAAATTATTGAGAACTTTTTTGGTGAAAGTCTGCACTGGCAAACCTATTAAATTTTTTCCTTTTCACACATTAACCATTAAGCCTTCGCACTCCAAATTAAAGCACCATCTTCATAACCATAACCACCACCTAGCTGATGTTTTTTACCATATTTAACAACTTTTAAGTGTCCTTTTTCATCTCGTAACATCGACTTTTTAATTAAGTCGGGGAAATCACCTCCACGATTTGTACAAGCCCCCAGAATTTGGCCTTCAGAAGAAGGAACAACAAGCCCATCGTAACCATTTTCCTTTGCGAAATTTACCACAGAATCATACATATATTTATAACATCTCTCGGAAGAAACTTGCCCTAAAAACCCTTCAAAAGGATTTGGACCAAACCATAAATACTTCTTACCATCTTCTGCATTAATATTTAAAAGCATCGCAAGTCCAACACATTTTCCACTTTCTTCATCTTTCATCACAAACTCGAAATAATCAGGATTCTTCCACATGCTTGTATCCCCTGCAATACAGACATAGGCCCCCATTCGCGCATTTGCAGTTTCCTTTGTCTTGGTGAAATAAGCGCGAATTTTTCTTTTCTTCGAACTTTTTTCTACAACTTTTGATTTCTCTCCTCCCATTACGGTTTCTTTTTTTTCTATTTCAGTTATCTCATCATATTTTGAAATTTCTGAATCGATCAAATTAATATCCGTACTAAAAAGTCCTTCAAGTTTTGCATTTAAATCAAAAGTATATTTTTGTCTTAAAGCCAGAAGTTTTGGTCCAATACTTTGGAAAAAATCCTGTCCTTTCGTACTCTCAAAAATTTCATCAATTTGCTTATAAAAACCGTCTTTTGCCTTATCATCTTTAAATTTTACATTCACGGAAAAAACATTATAACACTGACTTCTCAGCAACTCAGATCTTTTTTCATTAGGTATTCTAGGATTTTCAAAAGTATTTTTAAATCTTTCAATTTGTTTTTCACTGAGTTCAAAATTTTGATTCTCTACAACCTGCTCATCAAAAATTCTAATTATCTCATCTTTATTTTTGCTTTCCTCTTCCAACTTATCAAAAAGATCATGTCGGAGTACATGCTTCAAGTTTTCTCCATATACAGTTGAAAGTTCTCTCAATAAATTGAAATTTTGACTCTCCTCATCTTTGAATGATTTTGTCTCATCCGCAGTTCGCCTTATGTAATCCTCCAAATTCTCATCAAATGCGTACTTGTATTCAATTATCAAATCCAAAATTTCCGGGTTGGCTTTATACTCATCAACATTTCCACCTTTATACCCCTTACCTCTAACTTTTGATTTTTTACTTTTCGCAATTTTAGCAACCTCATTTAAAAACAAAATCTCCATTTTTTCTTTAAAAGAAAGATCCTTGATATTTTGATATTCCTGGGGTGCTTCTTTTTTGAAAATTGCATCAACTTTTTCAATAAATGCCTTCTGTAGAGTCTCATTATCCGGACCACGACTCGAAACAAAAGTTCTAATTTTCTCAAGTCTGTCCGTGTATTTTTTCAAAAGCTCCGAGTCAGCTTTTTTCCCTTCCATCAATTTGTAACCATAAAGTCCGGACATCTCAACCGGATAGCCCTCCCTTTTAAATTTGTAGCCTTCAACATGCTCAAGCTTATCTCCGCAAGATAAATTAGTTTGATAATTTGAATAATTCCCCGACGGAAACACATGACTAATATAGAGCATATATTCATCATCTTCACGTAAATCACTTGGAAGTTCCGACTTAATCAAGCCATTGGCTTTTTTCTTCATATTCAATAAAAATTCCTGAGCTTTTTCTTCACCCTCATTAACATAAATATTATAGAATTTCCCCAAAGCTTTTTGATCATAAGTATCAAATTCTTCAAAATATTTTTCCACTATTTTTGCACGATTTAAATCACAATTTATCAAATCCTTAGCTTTTTTTAAATTTTGACAAACCTGTTCTTTATTCTTTTTCAGCAAGTCAAAAATATAAGCAGCCAAATCTTTATTTGAACCAATCACGTCAAAATAAGTAACTAAATCTTTTGTCTTTGACCGGTCCTTCTGAATTAAATCAAAATAAAATTTGATCGTATCTTTATCAAATTTATCTTTTCTAAGAAAAGTATGAGTTTTAAAATTCTCAAGAAATACTGTTCCCGTTTCGTGATTTCCCTTAATCAAATCAAAAATAAACCTGATCTCATCTTCATCTTTTTCATCGAAAAGTGTAGGATAAGGCAAACTTCTATCACTTTTTTCGGACCCAACAAAATAACTAATAACAAGTGCCGCCTGTGAATTCTCCTCAACAAGTGCGGAACAAAAATCTCTAAAATCACTTTTTTTATCAAAACCACTAAAATAAAAATGAAGCAGAGCTTTACCTGCGATATAATCTTTTTTAAAAGCTCGAGAAGCTTGGATCACAAATTCATTATCGTCAAAAATGAACCTAATATTAATATCCAAATGCTGTATAAAGCTTGGTTTCTCTTCAAGCAATGAGAGCATATATTTTGCTAAATCCTTTTCAGGCTTTTCAACATCTTCACCATCTCCAAGTCTGCCAGGATATTCCATATAAACTTCACCGCCAAGCTCAGCTTTTTCTATTAAAAAAATGAGCCCATCAATTGTTGATTCACTATAACTTCCAGAGTAGTTTACGCTCATCAATTTCAAATATTTAACGATCTCTTTTGCTCGATTTTTATCTTTTTGCATTTCTCTCAGCATGCGTTTTTTCAAGTCAAAACTTTTAATGTGTAAACTGGAAACTTCATCCATGGTGTATTCGTAAACATCTTTGTACTTTTGCATGTCCTCAAAATCACTTGCTAAATTTCCCGTCCAGAGATCAACATAGCGGCCCCAATATTTCATGAGGATTTGTCCTGATTCATGATCAGTTTTTACAAGATTAAAGAGCCTTTCAAAGAAATCTTTCTTACCCATAAAATCGAAGTGATAACCCTTCATTTTTGTTAAGATTATTTCACCAGCTTCAGTATCTTCAGAAATTAGATCAAAATAGAAAGTTGCAGTTTCAAGATCATTCCCAAAATTAGGATACAAATATTTTGTAATAAGCTCACCGGCTTTTTTATCTTTTTTGATAAATCCATAATAGGCACTGTTGCTTGTCTTCCAGTCTTCATTCCGACCATAGTCATTTCTATTTTTCATCAAAATTTCCGCAGACTCCTTGTCATCTTTTAGCAAATCATAATAAAACCGAGTTTTTTCAAACTGACCATAAAACAAATGACTATTATTGTCCAAAATTTTATACATCTCAGGATCTGAATGAACTTTATCCTTAATTTCTCTGAGACACTCCAAAGTAGAATCAGATAAGGTATTTGCTGAATAAGAAGATTTAAAAATAATTTTCATCCAAAGATCAAAAAGCTCATCATTATTTGTTATTGATTCAGAGATTTCTTTCAAAAATGTGATTGAATTCGGTCCTCTCAACCTGCGTAGATAGAGGATTTTTTGAAGCTTTGAGACGTCATTCCCAACAATTTGTTTGATTCCCTCTGATTTAATGTTTTCAATCATTTGTTCATTATCTGAGTAAAAATCACAATAATCAACTGCCCCAACAATTTGTTTGAGATTTTCAAAATTGTCTTTATATAACAAACTGTAATTTTTTAAAATTTCACTAAATAAGCGCTGTTTATTATGATCAAACCTATGCCAATTTGACAATCCTAAGAAATCCAATTTATGCTTATTTTTCTTTACTTCTTCAGGTTTATATTGTTCCGCAAAATAAACATCAAACTCAAAATCCCTTGTAATAAGATTTACAATTTCCTCAAAAAGTTTGAAATTATTCCTGTAAACTTCGGAGAACGATAAAATAAATGGAATTTTCCCACATCTAACACCTATCTTTTTTATCAAATCCAAGAGACTTCTTTCTTCAGCAAAATTTGCTAGAACTTCATCGAATTTAATCTTGTCTTCTGGATACATTCTAGACTTTGCTTCTGCAATCAACTGCCTATCTTCTTTTTCCAATTTCAAAAGTCTTCTTGAAAAGTCTCTTTCATTTTTGTCGCCCAAAATGGATTGAAATAGATGACCGGAGGTAAAAGAACCGATCTCACGAAGTTCTTCGTTAGTTAAATCTTCAAGTCTAACTTCCGGATTGGCTTCCATTTTTTCAGGCTCTGCATTCTCCTCATCTTCGCCGTTAATCAAATCCTTTTTATAGACCATGGGTTTTTTATTTTTGATCTGTTAATTCTAACAGAAAAAGGCATCAGAGTCAAACTGGAGCCACTATTTTCGAGAAGAAAATCCCCGCCAGTGCAACCCTGTTAATTACCGAAAACTAATATCAGTAAACCCATCCAATTCCAAAGATGGCGCCACTCCAATATCAAATGACTGAATACCAAAATTTATTTCAAATTTATCTCCAGGCTTCTCATTTTTTGTCACTTTTATAGAATCATCTAAAATCTCAACAAGTAATCCGGTAGCTCTAATATTAGCAATCGTATCATCAACGTAAAGTGAATTCACACCTGAAGAATTCATTGTAAGTGTATCCCAATTCGAGGGAACTATTATCTCACCAAGTTTTGTTCTTCCAAATTCCATGTGCCTATTTAAGCACCAAACATGCATTTAGTCAAGCTTGGCGCAGACACAAAAAGATCCCAAGTGTTCAATAGCAGTTTCGGCATCAGATGAGAGCTTAAGGTAGATTATAATTCATCACTGAAATTATGCCTTGCCTTGAAAGTCACCTTTCAAAACAATCTGTCCTTCACTTTTTTTCGAATACAAATCCCATTCGAAATGAGTTTAAGGTGCCTACGGATCTTTGGGAGGATACGTAAACAGGCTTATTGTTGCTATTGAAACTTGGGAAGCAGCTGGCTGGAAAGGTTTTTAGGCCTTTGGAACCATGTTCTTCCCCCGTTTCGCCGTTAATATCAATGAACGATTCATATAAATATACACCCACTTGAAAGAAATGTCAAATGCATTTTTAACTCAATTTAGAACGGGTTCAAACTGAATTTGTAATTTTCTACAGACGCAAGAAATACATTCAGCAAAATAAAACTTGCTCCGGCCAAATAAAAGTCAAAAGAGAGCCCTAAATAAAATCCAAGCCCAACTAGAATCAAGATGAATCCATCGTACATCGGATTATTCAAATACTTGAAAATTCCACCGTCAATTTTTTTCGATTCGGACGGGTAAAAAAACCTCCTTCCCATCAACTCCTCGAGATTTAACACTGTAGCAACGCGAAATACCAAAAATACACCAGCGACTGCGATCAAAAGCCCTGCCCACTTTACGGGCTCAGAAAAAAGCAAATCCGTATCTTGAAATTGAGCAAAGCCTAGCCAAGTCAACAAAGCCGACCACAAGATAGAATTCAAAGCAAAATGCAATTCCCACAGAGACTTTTTAGCCTTTAATAAAAACATTGCATGACTGAGTGTGACAAGTGCGAAAAATATAAATAATGCCATGTGGAGATTATACCACAGCAGGATTTACCACCGGAACCTGCGGCAACATCGCAACTGCCTCAGCAATGCTAACGTAAGAACCTTGAGCGTAATGAATTTGTTGAGGAATATTTAAAGTTACCGCAACCCTGTACCCCACTTCGCCGGAAGCCATTTGAACAGGCTGAGCGTGTAGACCTCTCGCAGAGTTGATAAAAGCGGCCCCGTCTGAAAGACCATTTGCAAAAGTAAGTCCATTATTCATATGATGAACATCATCTGTAAGCAACATTGTTGAATCATATCCAGCTCCATTTCGAGTTCGAATTCTCACGCGTTTGATCTCTGCAGGAGTATCAGAAAGATACATTTGCAATGATGCTTCAGTATCAAGAATACGACCGACTCTTCGACTCAATAAATGATTTCTTAAAGCTGTTTCACGAGCATCACTTCCAACTCGCTGAGTTATATTCAAAGTTTCAGCTTCATAAGCCGCATCACGAGGATCAGGTTTAGATTTTATCCAAGGCTGATAACCGTGTCGCTTAACCACACCTTTTTGTTTCATCAAAAATATATGTGAAGCAGTCAAGGCGCCAGTTCGCACAGATTCAAGAACAGTGGCCTTATCATCTTCATGAACCGGCACATAAATTTTCAAATCTTTCTTATCAACTGTTCTAATTTCCTCCTGATAAATTTTAATATCTTTCATATCTTCAGGTATAATTTGGCTAGTGCCTGCCAAAAGTTCAGCAATTCTCGGAGTTTCATT
>CALRGE010000012.1 GCA_943357175.1 Candidatus Peribacteria bacterium | reverse complement strand
TCCGGTAATGTTTAAATTCTCATTTCCTGCTGTGCCTCCAATTGTAATTCCATCTGCACCGCCTTGAATTTGAATATTTTTTCGGCATCCATGTATATTTATTCCTTTTACTAATCCTGCGCCACCACTGCCATATACTAAACAGTCCACAGATAAATCGCCTTGAAGTGTAATGTCTGGGCCAGCTGTCCAATCTGGAGTTGTTGTACCATCAATTATGATGTCACTTGTGATTGCGTCCATTGTGGAATTCACAGCAATTGTTCCTGTGGCACTGAATGAAATTGTATCTGAGCCTGGGTTTGCATTCGCATCAATAATTGCTTGTCTAAAAGAACCTGCACCTGAATCATTTGTATTTGAAACATCGTAAGTTAGCGCTTTTGTAAGCGGAATATTAGAAAGATATGTAGATGGAATAACTATTCCTATTGAAAGGATTAGTGTTATCAATCCAGATAGATATCTTTTGATGCCTCGTATTGCCATACGTTGATATTAGTTTTTGTATATCAAAATATTATAGCAGACTTTCGGCAATTCTTCAACCTGTTATTTTACTGTTACGGATTTTGCCAAATTTCTTGGCATGTCCGGATTATTTTGTCTTGCAAGCGCAAGTTTATAGGCGAGAATTTGAATTGGAATGATGTTAACAATAGGTGAGGCAAAGCCTGCATCTGGCACTTTTATCCAAATATCAAATACCTCGGCATTTTCAGGAGAAATTCCCACAATAAAGCCACCTCTTGATTTCACTTCCATTGCATTTGATAGTATTTCTTGTTTTGATTCATCGTTTGAAACTAGCACAATGCAAGGGGTGCCTTCTGAAATAAGGGCAATAGGGCCATGTTTCAGCTCTCCACCAGCAAACCCTTCGGCATGAATATAAGAAACTTCTTGTAGTTTTATTGCAGCCTCAAGCGCAATTGGGAAATTTGCACCTCTTCCAATAATTACTATATCTTTTGAATCTTTGATTTCTTCACTCAGCGAATTTATTCGCTCTTCATATCTAGGATTTAACATGTCATTTATTTGACCTTCAATTGCAATCAGCATTTGTCTGCCTTCATCAAGTTTGTCTGCAACTGCATATGCCAAAAGAGTTAAAATGGCAATTTGAGAAGTTGTTGCTTTTGTAGATGCCACGGCTTTTTCAGGCCCGGCTTTTAATGGTAAAACAATATCTGAATATCTCGCCATTGTTGAGGTTTCAACATTCACAATCGAAACAATTGTTGCTCCTTTTGATTTTGCCATTTCAAGTGCTTCTAGAGTATCTGCAGTTTCACCAGATTGTGAAATTGCAATCACGAGTGACCTGTCTGTTAAGAAGTTTTTTGCACTTTTAAATTCAGAACCGAATTTCACATTCACATGTTTTTTTGCAATTTCGCTAAACAAATATTCTCCAACCATTGCAACTTTTCCTGCCGTTCCACAGCCCACAAAATATGTTCCGTAGGCACCCTTGATTTTCTTTGCAACTTCCATGATTTTTTCCGTATCCAAATTGATTGCCTTTGTTATTGTTTCCTTCTGTTCCATGATTTCTTTCATCATGAAATGTTGGTAATCTCCTTTGTCAGCCATTTCTTCTTTCCAATCTATAGATATAACTCTTTTTTCGATTTGTTTTTCTGATGCAAGATCAAAGAAATTAGCTCCTTCATCGCTGATAACAACCATTTGATTATCGTCGAGATACATCACATCTTTTGTGTATTCCAAAAATGCAGGAACATCTGAGGCAATGAAGTGAGCGCCATCTTGTGCTTTACCGATAATAAGCGGCGAGCCTCGGCGAGCTGCGATAATTTTATTTTCATATTTGCTCATCGCAAGAATTGCGTATCTTCCGGTTACCATATCACAGGCCATTTTGAAGGCTTTTTCAAGTCCTAATTTTATATTTTCTTCAATAAGATGTGCGAAAACTTCTGAGTCAGTTTCAGATCTAAATTGGTGCCCTTTTTCTATTAGGCTTTGTTTTAACTCAAGATAGTTTTCAAAAATTCCGTTGTGAACAACAATGATATCTTGATTTTCTGTGCTGTGTGGGTGTGCGTTGTATTGAGTTACTCCACCATGAGTTGCCCATCTTGAATGACCAAGTGCCAAATGTGATGGCATCATCATTTCTGAATTGAGGGAAATTACTTCTGAAATTTTTCCAACATGCTTTTCTATTTTGATATCACCGGAAGCGCTTTTTGCCGCGATTCCCCAAGAATCATAACCTCTGTATTCAAGTTTTTTTAATCCTTTTAAAACGATTTCAGCTGCTTTATCACTTGGTCCGAAATAGGAAAATATTCCACACATATAAATCAATTAAGTGGGCTCATTGTAGACTATTTTATCATTTCCCGCAAAGTGGCTCTTTGAACCTGTGTTGTTGGTATAAATCTAGCTGCTACCACCATACGTCCTCGTCCCTCACCATTGATGGCATCTAACTCTCTAGCTAGAGCTTGTACTTTATCTCCGTAATTTCCGTTGAATCCGCTCATAGCAATAAGATGTGGAACTACAGACCAAGTTTTTGTTCTACTTCCCGCAATACGATCTGTTAGTGAAATATCTCCTCCAAGATTTTCAAGACCTGCTCTCATGATTGCTTGTTCAACAGCATCAGAACTTCCTTTTTGAGTGCTTCTTGCGATTCGAAGCAACATATTGCCTTCTGTATTTAGTGAAGCGGCATCCATTACCTCATGCTGGAAAACGCGGGAACCTGTAAAACTTCCTTCATTTATCCATGCAGATAATACTTTGTCGACGTCTCTTCCTGTATTTATTTCTATTCGGCTGCCTGATCCACCTATATGAGGAGTTGTAACCAAGCCTGGATGTGCATTATCTGGAAGTTTAAAGGCGCCTTTTACTTCAATATTTTTATCGTGAGCATCAACAAATGCTGAATGTAAAAGGCCTTCTTCAAGTAAAGTATTCAAATCTTCTAGAGAAGGTGTTAGTGAGCCACGAGCAATATTGAGAAGAATACCCCTTGGTACTCCATCAACAATATTTCTTAGCCCCCATTCTCTGAGTGTTTCCATACTCATTAAACCTTTATTTTTATTTCCCATCGCATCCACTTCATCAACGTGAAGGCTTAATACATTAGCCCATTCGAGCATGGCTTCGACTGATGAAAACCATCTTGTCCCATGTTGTTCCGCATGAGATTTGATTCTTCTATCATATGGCCTTTCCAATTCAAATTGATGGTTATATGCCCCAACACCTTCCACTTCATCGCTCAATCTTTCTGTTACTCCTTGACCTATATCCCCATATCCAACAATTCCTACACGCATTTCATCTCTTGGTAAAATACCTCTTGAGGTTTCACTCTTTGACCATTGATTTTTACGTCCAAAATTATTTCCAATTGCTAGACCACTTGCTGCAGAATGAAGGCAGGCATATACAAGATCAATGACTTGTTGGCGATTTGTATCTACCTTTAGTACCTCTGTTCCTAATTCTTGTGCAGCAGCAACATCTACATGCGGGCCTTTGCAAGCACCTTGAACGACACTTAATTTTGCTGTTTCTAATACTTCACAATCAAAAGTTGAAGAAGTTCGTGTTACCGCAGCATGTGCATCAACATCCCGAAGAGATCTAATCAGCACTTTTGGATCTTTAGAATTTTCAATCCTAACAGGATTTAAACCTCTTGCTGTTAATAATCTATCTAAACCCTTTTTTTTATCCACATCCTCTGCAATCGCAATATTTACTGGATCAGGTTGAAGATTTAGTCCGTTTTCAAGAATTGCCATTTTTAACTCAATTAAAAAATCTAAGTTTTAACTTAGAATGAATAGAAGACAGAAGTTTATTACGAATTTAACTAAATCGTCAACTTTTCGAACTTGGTAAAATTCTCATATCCTGTTTTTGTAACTCTTCCCATGTCTTCAATGCGCACGCCGAATTTTCCTGTTAGATAAATTCCCGGTTCCACGGTTACAATCATATTTTCTTCAAGAGTGTCTTTTGATCGAGAGCTAAGACTTGGTGCTTCGTGTACATCAAGACCAATTCCATGACCTAGAGAGTGCCCGAAATGCTCTGCAAATTCACCCATAACTTCTCGAGAAATTTCATCTACTTTTTGAGCTTTCACGCCAGCTTTTATAGCTTTTATTCCTGCTAATTGTGATTCAAGTACCAGATTGTAAATTGTCTGTTGTTCATTTGTACCTTTGCCGAAGAAAAAAGTTCTGGTCATATCACTACAATATTCTTGATATTTCATTCCCATATCAATTAATACAAGCTCGTTATTTTTTAGTTTCCTATCTGTATTTTGGTGATGCGGTACTGCAGAATGTTCCTGAAAACCCACAATCGGTTCAAATGAAATATCCTGTGCACCTAAATCATGTCCTATCGATTTGATTTTCCAAGCGACTTCGAGTTCTGATATTCCTGGTTTTAATAGTTTTTTTACTTCTTCCAAAACTTCTTCATTTATTCTTTGAGAAGTTTTTAATTTTTCAATTTCCTCTTTATCTTTTACTTTTCTAAAATCTTCAATCGTATTCTCAAGTTTTGTAAATTTAAAGCCTTTGAGTCGCTTCTTCCAGAGCGAAAGCTCGTCAACTGTCATATTATTTGATTCAAACGAGACATTTTTGGAATTCCCAAGTACTTTTTTCAGATTTTCAGTCAAATTCTTATCAATTTCGATAAATTCAAACTTAATTCGAGTTTTTGACTTCTCTAATTCCTTCGCAATATCTTTATATCTGAAATCTGTGAAGAAATAATTCTTCTTTCCAAGTATTAAAAAACCGTTTGAACCGCTAAAGCGAGCCAAATACTTGACATTCTGCAGATTATTTATTAGGGTGGCCATGCAATTTAATATTTAATTAAATTATATGAGTATTGCAACAAAAGGTCTACCAATAAATGTAGAGCCTACAGGAAGGGGTGAAGTAGAGAAGCCAATTAGTGAATGGCCGGAAGTTGATGGGTTAAAATTAAGTGATAAGAATGACTCACCGTTAAGTTTAGAAGTTTTAAATAAAGCAAAAGCAGTACGTGTGAGAGTTGGTGAAGCTTTGCTTCCTGCTCTTAATCTTGATGACGAAACTGCAGTTTTAATTCATGACAATGGAACGACTCATGAAGTTTCTGGGGCAGATGATAAAGTAAAGAATGAATTAACATCTCCTCAATTTTCTCCAAGTGGGAAGACAAAAGCAAAAGACGTTTCGATTTATGGAAATGCATGGGCACAACGAAAATCTGCAGGTACAAAGTCAGATTCAATGGGTGCTTAAGCCCTCTGTAAAAAGTATCTGATAATAGATTCAACTTCAGTAAAGTCCTCTTCCATCTCGGAGAGGACTTTTTCGATCTGTGATTTTTTATAACCAAGGCCTTCAAGGGCGCTGATTGCATCTTGATCGATTGTTTTTGGCTCAATTTTTCTTTGTGTTCTTGCATCGTTTGAAGGTTCAACTTTTCCTTTTAACTCAAGTATTAATCTTTCAGCGATTTTTCTACCTACACCAGAAATTTTTGTAAGCTTTGTTATATCTCCTGTAAAAATTGCATTTTGAATTATTTCAGTTGGCTCGTTGATAATTGCTAGCGCCATTTTTGGTCCAATTCCGTTTATTGTTAGCAGTAATTCGAAAAAGTTAAGCTCTTTTTTCGTTCGGAATCCGTAAAGTGTTAGTGCATCTTCACGAACATGAGTGTGAATATGTAATGTAAGCTCTGTTTCAGTTGTTGCAATGAGGTCGCTAGATGCTAAAACATGATAGCCAACTCCATTTACGAACAAAATAATTGCTCGATCCTCTTTGTCTACAACTGAACCTTTTAACAATCTGATCATTTGAATTTGGCGAGGAAATCTTTTTTGAAGCCGTCGAAGCTTCCTTGTGAGATATGATAGCGAATTTCTTCCATTAAATGAAATAAAAATGCGATATTATGCATTGTAAGTAAGCGAATTCCCAGCATTTCATTCTCTGTAATAAGGTGTCGAATATAACTTTTTGAAAATTCATTTGAGGCATAGTGGGGAACCCAAGTTTCTAGAGGAGAGTCATCATATTTGTATGCTTCGTTCGTAATATCTTTGCGTCCTTCAAGTGTCCAGAATGATGCATGCCTTGCTAAACGGGTTGCTAAAACACAATCAAACATATCAATTCCTCTTTCGACTGCGTTGAGAATATCATCAGGAGTACCAACCCCCATTAGATATCTTGGTTTTTCTTCTGGCAGGTGAGGAATTACAGAGTCAATTGCATAAAATTTTTGTTCAAATGATTCACCTACACTTACACCTCCAATTGCTATTCCTGGTAGATCGAATTGGCTAGAGAATTTTGCAGATTCTTCGCGAAGATTTTTGAAATAACTTCCTTGAATAATAGGGAAGAGAGCTTGATCTGTTCTTGTTTTAGCTTTAATGCAACGTTCTAGCCAATTGTGAGTTCTTTGCATTGCATTTCTCGCATATGTTTCGTCAACTCCGGCGGGAGCGCATTCATCGAATGCCATTATAATATCTGCGCCAAGTTTTTCTTGAACGTCTATTGCATATTCAGGCGTGAAAAAGTATTTATCTCCGTTTATATGAGATTGGAATTCAACGCCTTCTTCAGTGATTTTATTGCTTTTACTTAGAGAGAAAACTTGAAATCCTCCGGAATCAGTTAGAATCGGTTTATTCCAATTCATCCATTTGTGGAGGCCACCCATTTTTTTAACAAGATCTGAGCCCGGGCGCATTTCAAGATGATAAGTGTTGCTAAGGATTATTTCAGTATTTAGACTTTCTAGGTCTTTGTAATCGAGAGATTTTACCGTTGCCTTTGTTCCAACAGGCATAAAAACTGGTGTGTGAATCTCACCATGAGGTGTTGTGAAAATACCATTCCTGGCATTATTGCATTTGGATGTAATTTGAAAATCAAACATGTTTATTTTGAAAAATTTCACTAACTATATCTTCCATCGTACGTTCATGCACGGAAATATCTTCAATCGGAAGTTTTTCCATCATTTCTGCAATTAGTTTTGTACTTTTCTCTCTGGGAACGCTTAAAGTTACGCTATCTTCACTCATTTCAAGAATTTTTCCAAATTTTGCCAAATCAATTTGATCAACTTTTTTGTTCAAAGTCAGCTCAACAGTTTTATCTTGAGCAAATTTTTTAGTCAGATGTTGATATGTTCCGTCATAAATTAAGCTACCGTGATCTATAATTAAAACTCTTTCACAGAGACGCTTTATGTCTTCCATGTAATGAGATGTTAGAATTATTGTGGCATTTGTTTCTTTATTATAAGTTTTAAGGAACTCTCGAATTGAGTGTTGAGCAACAACATCTAAGCCAATTGTAGGTTCATCTAAAAATAATATTTCTGGACTGTGAATGAGTGCGCCCACAAGTTCGGCTTTCATTCTTTGGCCTAGACTCAATTTTCTTGTTTGAACCTCAATAATATCTTCAATTTGCAGTAATTCCGTGAGGAATTTTAGATTTTTTTTATATTTTTCATCAGGAATCTCATAAATGTGTCTGAATAGCTCATAACTGTCGAGTGGAGGTAGATCCCACCAAAGTTGACTTTTTTGCCCCATAATAAACGAGAATTTTTTCTTAAAGGCATTTTCTCTTTTCCAAGGTGTGTATCCAAGAATTTTTGCTTCACCTGAGCTTGGAGTTAGAATGCCTGTTAGCATTTTTAGTGTCGTAGTTTTTCCGGCTCCGTTTGGCCCGAGAAATCCAACAAACTCTCCCTTTTCTATTTCAAAAGAAACACCTTTTAAGGCATCTGTACTTATTTTTTCACGCTTAAAGAAATCTTTAAATGATGCTTTAAGCCCTTCTTTTTTCTTAAAACTTGTAAAGGTTTTTTTAAGGTCTATAACTTGTATAATTTTATTGTTCATTAATTTGAGGATGTGTATTTTTTAAGGCCAATTTTGAATGTAATGTTTCCTATCAAAAAGAAGATAAAGCTTATTCCAATAAAGTAAAGAATGATTTGATAATTTGATCTCTCCAGGGCAACTTCTGCGGGTACAGAAACGATTAAAGTAACAGGTAAAATGAATTGAAATAGCAATTTACCAAAGCCTGTGAAGATTTGTCTTGGGTATCTTGAAATTTGGCTCACGTGCCATAAAAGGGAAGGTATGGAGTCAAATTTATCAACATAGAAGACAATTGAGGCGAAGAGTAAAAGTATTCCGTAAAAAAGCAGATTTCCAAAAATACCTAAAATGATGCCTAAAATCAGGCTGATTGGATTTAAATTTATATTTGTCGTTAAAAGAATGTATATAATTAAGAGAATTGTTAGCAAAAGATCAATTATATGATCAAAACGAATTGTTCTAAAGAAAAGTAGAACTTGAGCTGAGGCAGGTTTTACCAATGTATTATCTAATAATCCATAAATTACTTGATTGCTGAATTCTTCGAAGCTTTCTCTATATAAAATATTACCAACACCTTGAAGTAAATAATAAAATGCCAAGAAAATTAAAATCTCATCTTTAGCCCAACCTGCCAGATTGTCTATTTTTAGAAATAGTACTTCAAAAAATCCAACATAAATAAAAATCCACATTCCCATTGATAATATAGTGATCAAAAAATTTATTCGATAAATCATGCTTTGCTTCAAGTTTATTCTGAATAACTGCCAAAATATTTTTAAGTTTTTTTTCATCGTCCAACAGCTTCGTATTTTTTTAAACCTGTGTTAAATATAAAATATGTGCTTGATATGAGAAAAATTACATAGAATATCTGAGTCAGGAAACCCTTATATATTTCATAATTAATCACTTCAACCTGCATTATATGTGTAGGAAAGTAAAACAGATATGGGAATGGGCTAAGATCGAGGATTTTTTTGAAATTTTCTGGGAAAAATTCTAATGGAATTATTAAACCTGAGAGAAAAGTAATGAGTGCAAAAAATGTGAAAATTAGTCGAGAAGCGTGGCTTATCCAAAAAGCCAGCATCCCGATCATAAAAGTCATAGAAAAAATTATTAAAAATCCGAAAAACATACTGATCATTCCGAGTGCAATATGAATAATCGATGTATTTATTTGGAAATAATCTGGAAAAAGTACAATTGTTCCTACGTATAAAAATAGATTAAAAATGAAAAAGAAAATATTTCTACCTATTTCTTTTGACATGTATAGAAGTATGTAATCAACCGGCATAACCATTTTTGTGGAAAGTTCACCAGATTGGATGTCATTCGCGACTTGAAATCCAGCTCCTGAACTTACAAAACTAAAAACAATTTGTATTAGAAGGAAATAACTGAGCATTCTTGGTATGTCATAACCAAGCAATGTGCCTTGAGAATTTAAAATTGAAATCCATAAATAGGCGGAAATCAAAAATCGCACTATCCAAGAGATACTGCGACTCATAAAATCTGCCCTATAAATCATAACATCTTGTAGCATCATTTGTGCCTGCTTGATGTAGATTTTAGCTCTTTTCAAGATAAAGGATTATTCTTCCTTTTTAGTTTTCTTTGCAATTCTTTTAGCCTCAGCTTTTTCTTCTTTCTCCTCAGCTTTTTTCAACTGAAGTGAAATTTCTTCGTTTACTTTTTGTTCAAGAGTCTTCTTAGATTTTTCTTTCTTAACTCGTCCTTTTGCTCCAGAAATCTTCTGTCTGAATTTATCTACACGACCTTCTACATCTAGAAGTACATTTTTACCACCTGTATAGAATGGGTGACATTTGCTACAGATTTCAATATGAATTTCTTCAATTGTCGCTCCTGTTTTGAATTCATTCTTACAGTTAGCGCATTTTACTACCGCTTCATCGAAATATTTTGGGTGTATATCAGTCTTCATGATGTTTTCTTTCGTTTTAAATGTGTTGCTCCAGCCTGTCCAGGCTCGGTAGCCCGCGAATTATAGCGATAGATAACATAGAAGGCAATAGAAATCAGTATCAATGAGAACATAATGGACCAGAAGATGAATTTATAATCCATAACTCTGATTTTTACTTCTGTTGAACTGGTCTGACCTTTCTCATCAGTAACACTTAAAACTGCGGTTTGAATTCCCTTTGTATCGAATTCTTTTTCAACAGTTGCACCTTCTAATTCATCATTTGCTCCAAATGACCATAGATATTTTACAATTTTACCTTCAGAATCTTTAGAACCTGATGCATCAAGCTTCACTGTTTCACCCACATCAACGTAGTAGGTATCTTCTGATGCTAAAGCAATTGGAGTGTTATCATATGGAAATCTATCACTTGAGTTTGGAATACCGTCGCCATCAATATCATCATCTGCATTGTCACCAACTCCATCTCCATCACTGTCGATTGTTTCATTTGAGTCTAATGGGAAGGCATCATTCTTATCATTTACATTATCGCTATCTGTATCTGCATTCAGAGCATCGGTTGCTAAAAATACTTCTTGATTGTTTTCTACTCCGTCTCCATCTACGTCATCATCTTTTTCATCAGCCGTACCATCACTATCCATATCTTTTGAGAAATTTGGGTCAAGTGGCATTGCATCAGCGTTATCTTCGAAGCTGTCATTGTCGTCATCTGTATCAGCATTATTGCCTGTTCCATCTCCATCGCTATCTAAACTCTCAGCTAAATAAACTGGGAATGCATCGTCTCCATTTAAAACTCCATCACCGTCTATATCTGGATCTGAGCTATTTGGTCGTCCGTCAAGATCTGTATCTTGTTCAACGTAAATACGCTTTGTTGCTGTATTGTTATTTGGATTGTCATCTGAAGCGTCCCAAGGAATCAGAGTAATTGTAAGATCGTAATAACCAAATGAACCTGGAGTGAAATCAATAAAAACATCATCGCTTCTTCCTCCTAATGCTGAAATTGGTTGATCAGAACCAAAAACACCATCTTGAGTTTGAAAACGCACACTTCCAAGAAGATCATTCGGACTATGGTTTTGAACCGTAGCCTTGATTCTGATATTTGTGCCTTCCGTGAAAAATGTGCTGTCAAAAGTTATACCGTTTTCATAAAGTACTAAATCTCCGCTTGCTGCGTTTGCAATACCCACTGGTATTAATAATGTGGATAGAGCTAATAATGAAAGATTTCGGCGCATTTTCATGGTGGTGGGGGTTAGACTAATGCAGGTTCCTCCTCGGTTTCAATTTCTCCTGCTGCGTCAGATGCAATTTCTTCATCAGACTTTTTGATGAATGAAAGTGATGCAACTTTATCGTCATTCTTTACTCTCATTATATACACACCCTGTGTTGCTCGTCCACGTGAAGGAATGCTATCGATGGAAGTTCTAATCATTACTCCTCCTTTTGAAACGATTATCAGATCACCAAGTGTTCCTGGTTCAAGAACTTTTGCTCCAACTAGCTTACCTGTTTTTGCATTTAAATTTGCAGTTTTTACTCCGCTTCCACCTCTTGTTTGGAATCTATAATCTTCCACGCAAGTTCTTTTTCCAAGACCGTTTTCCATAAGTACGAAAAGTTCAGCGTCTTTATCTCTAACCATATCCATTTCTACTACTTCATCTCCTGTTTTTAATTTAATTCCACGAACTCCAACTGATGATCGGCCCATTGGTCGAACGTCTGCTTCATCAAATTGAATACATTTACCTTCTCTTGTAACAATCATTGCATGATTTCCTGGGCTGCTTTGTTTTACCCAAGAAAGTGAATCATTTTCTCTAAGTTTGATTGCAATTAATCCACTTTTCCTAACATTTGAAAATGCCGCAACTGGAGTTTTTTTCACTGTTCCATGTTTTGTCGCCATGAATAGGAAATCGCCTTTAAATTGTTCATTTGTAACAACCAACATGGCTGTAACTATTTCATTTTTCGAAAGCTGTATAAGGTTCACAAGTGGAATTCCTTTTGCTTGCCTTGAAGTCTGAGGAAGTTCGAAAACAGGTAATTGGAAAACTCGTCCTGTGTTTGTGAAGAACAATAGTTTATCGTGATTTTTACTGTGACGAACGATTGCGATCTCATCTTCTTCTTTCGTGCCCATGGCAATTTTCCCCTGTCCGCCACGGCCTTGTCTTCTGAATGCTGAAGGGTGAACACGCTTAATGTAATTATCAGTTGTGAGCATCACCACCATCTCTTCATTTGGGATCGTATCTTTTACAACGAATTTTCCGAGAGCGGTTGGAACAATTTCAGTTCTTCTTTCATCACCGTAGGCTTTCTTAATTTCAGCAAATTCCGTTTTCATTATTTTTACAACTTTCTTTGGATCTTCAAGAATCGCTTCTAGTTCTCCAATAAGTTTCATTTTTTCTTTTAATTCTTCTTCGATTTTAGATCTTTCCAAGCCAGCTAAAGTTTGCAATCTCATTTCGAGAATTGCAGTTGCCTGAAGATCGCTTAGAGCGAATTTCTTGATAAGTGCAGTATGTGCCTCTTCTTTAGTGTCTGATTTTCTAATTGTTGCGATTACTTCGTCGATATGATCAAGCGCAATTTTTAATCCTTCCAAAATATGTGCTCGAGCCTTTGCAACTTTCAATTCGTAAATTGTTCGTTTTGTAATTACTTCTTTTCTGTGGATCAAGAAATATTCAAGAACCTGCTTTAAGTTAAGTAGGCGAGGTTGAATTCCGTCAACAAGCGCAATCATATTCATGTTGAAGTTCTGCTGCATCGGGCTCATTTTGAAGAGCTGATTCAAAACTTTGTTTGGGTATGAATCTCGCTTTAATTCGATTACAACTCGAATTCCTTCTCTGTTTGATTCGTCACGCAAATCTGAAATTCCGGTGATTTTTTTGTCACGAACAAGATCTGCAATTTTCTCTACTAATGAAGATTTATTAAGCTGATAAGGAATTTCCGTAATAATAATTTTTGATTTACCTTTATCTTCTTCGATTGTTGCACGAGCTCGCATTGTTACTCCGCCTCTACCTGTCGTATACATTGTTTTGATTGCTTCCGTATCGTAAATAATTCCTGAAGTTGGAAAATCTGGGCCCTTTATATACTTCATCAAATCGTCAATTTCCGCCTCAGGATTCTCAGCAAGATGCTCCAAAGCCTCCATAACCTCTTTAAGATTGTGTGGTGGAATATTTGTTGCCATACCAACCGCGATACCCATCGTTCCATTTAATAGGAGCTGTGGGATTTTTGAAGGTAAAACACGAGGCTCTCTGTGACGTCCATCATAGTTATCTGCAAAATCTACAGTTTCTTTATCGATATCCGCAAGCATTTCATCTGAAATCTTTTCCATTTTCGCTTCTGTATAACGCATGGCCGCCGCGTTGTCTCCGTCGATCGAACCAAAGTTACCCTGGCCTCTAATTAGTGGATATCTCAAAGAAAATTCTTGAGCCATACGCACCATTGAATCATAAACTGCAGTGTCTCCATGAGGATGGTATTTTGCCAAAACCTCTCCGACTACCGCCGCAGATTTTCTGAACCCGGCGCTGGATCGAAGTCCAATTTCATGCATCGCGAAAAGAATTCTTCTGTGAACCGGCTTCATTCCATCTCGAACATCAGGAAGAGCACGTGAAACGATAACGCTCATGGCATAATCCAAATATGATTCTTCAATTTCTGTTGTAATCGATCTTAGTTGAAGTTTTCCGTCAAACAGCGATGAGTTTTCACCTGTTAATGGTTTTTCTTCTGGTGTGTCGTTACTTTCGTCTTTTGGTTTTTCGTCTGCCATAATTTTTTATAAATTTTTTTCGCGGTGTGATTTTAACATAGATGTTTTGGAATTGGAAAAGAATTTAATTTGTGTGGTATTTTTGTTTCTGATTTCGGGTGGTGTTTTTACAATGGGCATATGTTATTTGTAAGTTTTGCTGGCGAAATACAAGCACACACTCACCCCTGAATTTGTCCAGTCGAGTTGGGCGTTTAAACCTGCAAATCGTGCGGTTTTCTGCTATGATTTTCTCGATTTAACCCCACCCAAAATGAATGATAAAGCACTATTGGAGACTGCGGAATTTTATGGCAAAAAATTATTGTATTGGAGATATAAATTTACCGGTCTTCTTGCAGAAATTAACAAACGTAAGTTATACGAGAAGAAAAACTGCAGTTCTATCTTTGAGTTCGCGGCGAAGTTTGGAGGATTATCTGAAGAACAGGTTAGAAGAGCGCTAAATTTAGACAAGAAGTTTGAGGAACTACCAAATCTTCATGCCGCATTTGTAAACGGCGAAGTTAGTATTAATAAGCTGTTGAGAGTTGCTGCGATTGCAACACTAGAGAATGAAGAAAAACTTGTGAGTGCTGCTAAGATTTTAAGTAACCGAGCAATTGAAACTTTTGTACGTGATGAAAAAGAGAATGGCTTATTTAAGCCACAAATCGAAGTAAAATCCGTGCACGTGCACATTAGTGAAGAGGTTACAAAACGTCTCGCGGAGTTACAAGAAAAAGGAATCGACATCAACGAGTTAATCAGCGCCGCGCTTAACAAACGTGAAGAAGAAATAGCAGAAGAGAAAGCACAACCGGTTGGACCAGCAAAGTCACGACCTGTTCCAGCAAAAACAAAGAAATTAAACAAGAAAGAATTTGGCACAAAATGCTCCATCCCCACCTGTAAAAAACCATCTGAAGTTATCCACCACACTCAAACTTTCGCGCTTTCACAGAGGCATGACCCAAACTACCTCGCGCCACTCTGCAAAGAACACCACGAAATTGCGCACGCTATTAACTTGAAGGTGAGGGAAAAGAGGTTCGCATGTCGGTAAATTGGTGCTTTCAAAAAAAGCATATTTATAAATCGAACTAGGTTTCAATTTAACTTTAAATAAATCAGGCCAAGAATTATTTACAGTTGTCTTCCCTTCCATCCGGAAAAGCAGAAGCAGCTTTTTTTAAACCAGTAGTAGCTACGTTCCATTCATCTTTGAAATCTGGATTTATATTATGCGTATAGCTTTTCGTAGAACTTGTACATCCACCCCCATGTTCACTATGGCTAGTCGTTATTACGGCTTTTTCTAATCCTACTTTTTTTGCCACGGTAATTAAGTGTCCAGATCCATCGTAGTTTCTAACATAGCCGATATTTAATATAGAGTGCACATTTTCTCTACCGCAGGTAGCAATGAGTTCTAATAAATCATTTGTATCTTTTGTAATCGGATGGTTTTCTTCAGAAGCTTCACCTGCAGTATTCGCACCATCTGACTCCGACGAAGTTAAAAAATCGATCGATTCAAATACGTTTTCATCTCCTTGGCAGTCATTATCCTTTCTTTCCATAAAGTAAAATAAAATGGTTAGTGATTGCACATTAAGATAAAAAAGTAATTTTGTCAAGTAGGTATACTCGGCGATTACATCGGATGTCAAACAAAGTAATAATCAGCACCCACATCATCTTCCTGTCAACACACCTGTAACTCTACTTGTTGCTAAGTGGGTTTTCTGATATAATAATATGAATATCAAAACCTATGGCAGACGATAAAACAACAGCACCGATAAATGCCACGATGGCGGGAAGTCCGGCTATGCCGCCACAAACGGCTGCGGTAAGCGCTCCAGCAGGAACTTTGCCACCGGCAAAAGATCAAGTTGCTGCGATTTTGGAGTCGAAAGCGAAGTCAGATATTTCTGTGGAAGCGAAAGGGAAGGCAGCTTCGGCTGCTTCGAAAGTAGATACGAAAACTGTTGAAGCTGCGGAAAGAAAGAAGGTTTTGGAAGCAGAAAAACTGTTTCAAGAGGGAATTGCATCAATTCGAGATTTGATTGCGCCATCGTCTTTTGAGGTAAATTATGACCACATCAAGATCGACGGAATGTTTTGTCAGACTTATTTTGTTTATACGTATCCTCGTTACATCGACACAAACTGGCTTTCACCGATTGTGAATTATGATGTGACAATGGATATCTCTCAATTCGTTTACCCGATTTCTTCAGAGGCGATCATGAAAGTTTTGCGAACAAAAGTAGCGCAAATTCAGTCGTCAATTAGAATCTCAACAGAGAAGGGCAATGTGCGTGATCCGGTTTTAGAAACTGCTTTGGAAGATGCGGAATCTTTAAGAACTGATCTGCAAAGAGGCCAAGAGAAATTTTTCCAGTTCGGTCTTTATTTTACGGTTTACACAAAAACTTTAGATGAATTGAAGAAGATCACGAAGCAGTTGGAAAGTTTGCTTGCAGGTAAATTGGTGCTTTCGAAAAAGGCAGATTTACAGATGGAGCGCGGATTCAATTCCACGATTCCAATTTGTTTGGACGAGCTTGAGACAATGCGAAATATGAATACTTCACCACTTTCCACAACTTTTCCATTTATTTCTTCTGAACTTACTTCAAACGACGGAATTTTATATGGTTTGAATAGGCATAATGAATCTTTGATTATTTTTGATCGATTCAGTTTGGAAAATGCGAATTCTGTAGTGTTTGCTAAGTCCGGAGCTGGTAAATCTTACACAATCAAATTGGAAATTTTGCGTTATTTGATGCTTGGAACAGATGTGATTGTTATCGATCCGGAAAATGAATATAAGCCGCTTTGTGAAACTGTGGGTGGAACTTATTTGAATGTATCTTTGAATTCTGACAGACGTATTAATCCATTTGATTTGCCAACTCCGCTTGAGGGAGAGGAAATCAAACCTGGTGATCTTTTGCGAAGTTCGGTAATAAATTTAACGGGTTTAATGAGATTGATGCTTGGAACAATGAGCGCGCAAGAAGAAGGAATTTTGGATAAAGCGCTGATTGATACATATTCAACAAAGGGTATCACTATGGATGTGATTGATCCGTCGACATTTAAGGTGCCGACGATGGAGGATTTTTATTCTGTACTTTCATCAATGGATGGCGCTGCAGATATGTCTCAGAGAATTTCTAAGTTTGTGACAGGAACTTATTCAGGTGTATTTAATAAAGAAACGAACGTTACTTTGGATACTGGTTTGATGGTTTTCTCAGTGCGTGATTTGGAGGATGAACTTCGACCAATTGCGATGTATATTATTTTGAATTACATTTGGAATCGTGTTCGATCTACCTTAAAAAAACGACTTTTGGTTATTGATGAGGCATGGTCTTTGATGCAGCATGAAGATTCCGCGAAGTTTTTGTTTGGATTGGTGAAGCGAGCCCGAAAATATTATTTGGGAGTGACGACGATTACTCAGGACGTTGAGGATTTCGTTAAGTCGGAATACGGAAAACCGATTATTACCAACTCGTCGATGCAGGTTTTGCTTAAACAATCGCCTTCATCTATTGAACCGTTGACGAAAATTTTCAATCTTACCGAGGGTGAAAAATACATGCTTTTGAATTCCGGAGTCGGACAAGGTCTATTCTTTGCCGGTCTTAAACACGTTGCAATTCAGGTTATCGCTTCATTCAGCGAAGATAAAATTGTTACTACTAATCCTGAAGAACTTTTGGCCCAATCTGCGGTTAATCAAGAATTTGAAACTAGTACAGAAACTGAGCCTACTCAAGCGAAAGTGGAGCCATTAGCAGCTCCAGTAGTTGAAGCTGCTCCGGCTCTGGCCCCAGTTGTCGCACCTGTCTTGGGAATTTCCGAACAAAGTAAAGAAGAGGAAGAACTCGCAAAAGGTTTCACTGAAAATTCTGATGCGGTTTTGGCTCAACCTGTTGCAGAAGTCGCGGTGACGCCAATTGTGGCAGCGGTGCCCGCGATTGAAACTGTAGCACCTGTGGTAATTGTGCCGTCGACGGCAGTTGTTGAACCAGTTGTGATTCCAGCTCCAGTTCCGGTTGTAACACCTGAACCAGCTATAATTCCTACTCCTGTTGTTCAAGTTACAGCGCCAGTCACTCCAGTAGTTGTTGATCCTAAACCTGCTGAGGTGAAAGCACCAGAAACTCCTGCGGTACAAAATGTGCCTGTGGTGTTTGAGGAGAAAAAATAATTACTTCAACAACCTCTCCACTTCCACCATCCACAAATCTACTGTTTTGCTGGATTGTGTGATTTTTATGTCTGGTTCGAGGCCGAAACCTTGGATTGTGTTGCCGTCTGGAGTGAGCCATTGGGCGATTGTGAGTTTTAAGATTGAGCCGTCCCAATATTGATTGATTTGTTGGGCTGTGCCTTTTCCAAAAGATTTTTGACCAATCAAGACGGCATCTGCGGCTTCGTTGAGCGCTGCGGCAAGAATTTCAGAGGCTGAGGCAGAGTATTTGTCGATTAAAACATAAAGAGGTATGTCAACATATTCGCCACTTCCGCCATTTTGAATTTCTTCAATGAAACTACCGTAATCGAGTTGTACGATTGTTTGATTATTTGGAATAAAATGGCCAGCAATTGAAATTGCAGAGTTGAGGTAACCGCCGGAGTTACTGCGAAGATCGATTACAATTGCTTTAGGATTTGCCACCTGAGAGGCGAGATCTTTCATAATTATGTTTACATCAACATAACTAACATCTGTGAAAAGATTTATATCGATGTACCAAACGTCGTCGTAAATGATTTTTCCAGTTTGAAGAACGAGTTTTAGTGCACGTCTTTGTACCTCATAAGTGAAACTTTGAGTGCCACGACGTACTTTTAATTTTACAGTTGTGCCCGCTGGGCCTTTAATTTTTTTCACGATTTCGGCATAGCTTAGACCTGCGATATCTTCATCATTTACTTCTTCAATTTGATCTCCCACGAGTAATCCAACTTCGCTTGCGTTTGTACCCGGAACAAAATCTGTAATATGTATTTTTTTTGTTATTTCATCTTCCATTAGGTAAACTCCGATTCCTTCAAAATCACCTGAAAGCGTATCTGTTAATTCGGTAGAACTGTTGCCTGATAAAAATGTGGAATAAGGATCGTTTAAACTTGCAACCATTCCTTTAATTGCGGCTTGATAAAGTGCTTCTTCATCAATTTTTTCGCCGTCTTTTAAATAGAAACTGCCTAAAATTTTGTCCCAAATGCTTGCGAGAATATCGGCTTTGTGAATACTTGATATTGTTTGTATTTTACCGCCACTTTCGTTCGTGTACCACTGATCAAACTTGAAAAGTAGATCTGCAAATTCACCACGAGTAATTTTTTTGTATGGTTCAAATTTCTTTGCAGTTGAACTTTCGATTATTTCTAAATCTACGGCTTTTTTGATGAAGGTATTATATGGATGGTCGGCTGAAACATCTTTAAAGAGATTTTCTTTTTCATCTCTTGTTAGTCGTGCAGCGGAAATTCCATATATCTTATATAGGTAGTCCATTGCATCTACTTTGCTCACAGCAGTAGAGGCGGCAAATTCTTTTTCTGATTTATCAATAATTCCGTATTTCACCGCGAGTTGTGCGTAACCGGCATACCAATCCGATTTATTTACATCTGTGAATTGAGATCTAGGATCTAAAGCTTGTGGTGTTTCAGCGAAAATTTTGAATAGAATTTTGAAAAGCTCAGCTTTATTAATTAAGTCATCTGGCCGGAATGAATTGCTGTTATCTGTTGCGCCTTGTAGTTCAAGGTAACTTACAGAACGGTAATATGTACTTTGCTCATTTATATCTGAATATGACGCAAAAGCCGCTTGCGTTGAAGCAAAAAATAGTAGACCTAAAACGATAAATTTTTCTTGAATTTTCATAGCCTTAGCATTTTCCTCGAAAAATCTGAAAAATCCATTTTTCTCTCTTTTAAAAAGCCTCTAAATCTGGTATAATATACAGATTGAAACATAAATAAAACATGAAAAAAGCGGAACTTATAAATCTTGTAATTGTGGTGGCAATTTCTGCGGTAACTGCCGTATGGTCATTTTTGGCTTACACCCATGCAAAAACTGTTGAGTCGGACTGGAGTCAGAGTGAAAATTTTGTTTTTGAAGGTACAATTAAGGCTGAAGAAAAGGCCTATGTTAGTTTAAATAATCGTGACCAAATTGTAATTTTGCCAGGCTCTGAGCTCGATGTGAAATTTGATGACATTAACAATCACTTTGATTTTGATTTAAAAAAAGGTGGAATTATAGCTGCGACTTTAGCTGGTGATCTTGACGCTACTGTTTCATCAGGATTTGCGAAAGTAGATCTGAAAAATTCAATAACATATCTTGCCGTTTCTGATACATCTCTGAAAGTTTACAGCATTGATCATCCTGTTCTTTTAACTCTTTTGGCAGATTCAAAAGATCTTAACTCTTTCTATGTTCCTAAAAATTATAGAACTGAAATTCAAAAATCTAAAGTTGGAGCATCGATAGCTAAATTACGACTGACTAAACTTTTGAAAGAATTCCAGTTATTTGAGTTTAAAAATACAGAATTTTCTGCGGATATTCAGAATGAATTGGTGGGAATTGAAACCGCATATGAAAAGGCAGCAAATGATTATATGAACAGTTTGAATTCAAATATTGATTTGGGTCCGGGCTTAGATGGATTTTCTTCAAATATTAATTCTTATTTGGCTCAGGGTAGAAAATTACTTACATTTTTGCCTTATGCTCAGGAAAGATTAGAAAAATCGGAGCAGGAAAATTATTTGAATTATGCACTTGCTAATGATTTAGCATCTAAAATTGATGTTTCTGAAATTTGGCTTCAAAAATGGCTTGCTACAGACATAGCTATAGAAGAAAAAGCTAAAATTAATTCTGATATGTTTTTTGTTTTGCCAGGTACTAGTCTTTATAATTTGAAATCTGCGGTTGATGAAAATTCTATTTATGAAAAGTTTAACGAAATTGAGAGTCTCTTACAGAAATCAGATAATGTTGATGCTTCGCAAACATTTCAGGATTATAAAAAATCATTCGAAGAGAGCTTAGCTAACTCAACATTTACTGCTGCTCCGGGATTAGCTGAGTTAAGCAGAAGATATGTTCTAACTGAACTCCTTTTGAGAAGTAATTCAATTTTTTATACTGCCGATTCGGTGAAACTTTTAAAGGAAGTTGAAACTTCTATTTTGGCTTTGGCGAGTTCTTATCAAGATTTAGATGAGGAAAAACTTGCATTTGTTCAGAGTAAAATAAGATTTTTAGATAATCTATTCAATTTTGTTCAACAAAAAAAGGTTTCCGTGGATACAGGTGGAAAAGTTGCCGCTCAACTTTTGAGTGATGCTGAAGATTATTTAAATGCAATTTCAGCTCAGGTTGCTGTGAAGTCATATTTTGAAACTAAACTTGTGGATTACGATACATCTTTGGCTTTTATTTCTTCACCAGAATTTTCTTCTTATACAGATTTCACAGAAGGCCTAGCCGCTTTTAAGCAAAAATCAGTAGATTTGGATCAGTTAAATGCTTACCTTCAAAGTTTGAGGAGTGGAAAAGTGGAAGATATTGAAGTCGTATCTTTAGAGAAGGCAACACTTGAGGTTGAGGATGATTTCTCTTCTAACGGTATTCAATATGCAGAGCTATCGAGCTTGGGAGATGCCGCAAATAGACTATTTGAAGTTCATGGCGGAAGGGTTTCAGGCAAAGAGTTCCTTGGAAAATATGATAGAGAGACTAAGATTTTATATGATGTCACAGTTGGAGATTTGAAGTTTTCTACGGGTCTAGCTGTTGAGAAATTCAGAGATGTTGTGAAAAATGCGACTGCACTTGTTGAGGTTGCTGATTTAGAAACAGTTCCAGTGACGCAGGATTCGAATACTTCAGTTGAAGAAGTTGCATTGAGCTATGCAGAATCTCAATTTGATGCGGCTGGTTTTGATAGCTCAAAATTCACATTTAAATTAGTTGATCTTGAGAAGAATCTTTTCACATTTGATGGTATTGCAGGTGCTGAAAATATTTCAATTTCAGGTACATATGATGCTAAATCGAACGAAGCATCAGAAATTGTTTGGTATTATAACGGTTCACCACAAACACTACCGAATTTAGATTTAGAATCGCTTGAATCTGCTTTGGAGGCAACATACGCTGCTTTATCAAAAATCTAAGTGACATTAAAATGTGGGTCTGCTAATATGCCGCAGGCAATTTTTTATACAAAAATATGGCAGATCAGCAGTATGGAGCGGCGCAAATTCAGGTGTTGGAAGGTTTGGCGGCAGTGCGAAAAAGGCCTGGAATGTATATTGGTACAACAGATATAGCCGGCTTGCACCATTTGATTTGGGAAGTTGTGGATAACTCGATTGATGAGGCGATGGCTGGTTTTTGTAAAAATATAGATATAAAGATTCTGAAAGATGGTTCAGTGAGTGTTCAAGATGATGGTCGTGGTATTCCGGTAGATAAAATGTCAAAAACAGGTAAATCAGCACTTGAAACTGTACTTACGGTTTTGCATGCGGGTGGAAAATTTGGAGATGGTGGATACAAGGTTTCAGGAGGTCTTCACGGAGTGGGTGTTTCTGTTGTAAATGCGCTTTCAATGAATTTGATTGCAGAGGTTTATAGAGACGGAAAACATTACACTCAGGTTTATAAGAAAGGTGACCCTCAAACAGATTTAAAAACTGAAGCTGGAATTGAAGGGAAAACAGGAACTATTATTACATTTACTCCTGATCCTGAGATTTTCCCTGAGACAAATTTCGTTTGGGAAACAGTTATAAACAGAATCAGACAGCAGGCTTATTTAACAAAAGGAATTACAATTAAGGTTAGTGATGAGAGAGACGGGCAAAAAATCATGTTCTATTTTGAGGGGGGAATTAAATCTTATGTTCAGCATCTAAACCGAGACCGTGAAAGAATTGGGGATATTATCTATATATATAAAGAGGCGCCAGAAGGAATTATTGAAATTTCACTTCAGTATACAAATACTTTCCAAGAAACGAGTTTCACTTTTGCGAATAATATTCATACCACAGAAGGTGGTATGCATTTGACTGGTTTCAGATCTGCTTTGACCCGTGTTATCAATAACTATTCAAGATCTAATGAGCTTATTAAGGAGAAAGATGCGAATTTCAGCGCGGAAGATGTGCGTGAAGGTTTGACTTCTGTTATCTCAGTTAAGTTGGGAAATCCTCAGTTTGAAGGCCAAACTAAGAGCAAATTGGGTAATGCTGAGATGAGAACTGCAGTTGAAGCGGTTTTTGGAGAACTTTTTGAACAATATTTAGTTGAAAATCCGGTTGAGGCGCGAACAATTATTGGAAAATGTTCTTTAGCTCAACGTGCTCGTTTAGCTGCGCGTGCGGCTCGAGATACTGTTATTCGTAAAGGTGCACTTGAGGGAATGACTTTGCCTGGTAAGCTGGCAGATTGTTCGAGTAAGGAGGCGGCTATGTCTGAGTTATACATTGTAGAGGGAGATTCTGCCGGAGGTAGTGCTAAACAGGGAAGGAATCGAGAATTCCAGGCTGTTTTGCCACTTCGAGGTAAGATTTTGAACGTGGAACAGGCTCGACTTGACCGAATGCTTGGAAATAATGAAATTAAAAATCTAGTAATTGCGATGGGAACAGGTATTAGTGATAGTTTTAATGTTGAAAAATTACGTTACCACAAGGTTGTAATCATGACAGATGCCGACGTGGACGGAGCTCACATTCGAACCCTGCTTTTGACTCTTTTCTTCAGATATTTCAGAGAGCTTATCGAGGGAAATTACATTTATATCGCTCAGCCACCTTTGTATAAGTTGCAATCTGGTAAAACTATTCATTATGCTTATTCAGATGAGCAGCGAGATAAAGTTCTTGGTGAGAATAAAGGCAAAAACTTCTCGATCCAGCGATATAAAGGTCTCGGAGAAATGAATGCAGAACAGCTTTGGGAAACAACAATGGATCCTGAAAGACGAACAATGCTTCGAGTTACAATTGATGACGCCGAGAAGGCAGACAGAACTTTCGATATCTTGATGGGTTCTGAAGTTGCACCTCGTAAAAAGTTCATTCAAACTCACGCTAAGAGGGTGAAGAATTTGGATATTTAGTGTTTTGTAAGTGTTAGAGTTAGGTGCTTTTGGCTTACGTTTATTTCCTGTAAAACCGTATTTTAGATGATTTACTTGACAAATAATCAATTCGCTGTATTATTTCGCTGTTTTAACGATTAACAAAATAATCATATGAAAAATTTATCTACAGGAGGGTTAATACTAGGAATGGCTTTAGAGGCTGGTTGTGCTGAAGGCAGAATTGACGTTGGACATGATTTAAACTCTGATATTTCTGCTACACAATGTTTCAAAAATTTAACTACTCGTACAAGAGATGCAGAAGATCAGACTGATGTAGTTTCAAATCCTGACAGAAATGATGCTTATATGTATTCAGATGGTGAGTTTCACGATGAATTAAAATTGCTTAGAGAGGGTGTTGATGTAGTTGTCCTTGCAGCAATTGGCAACCTTGATGAGGAGACAAATACCCTTGATATTGCTTCAACAGTTACAGGAATTGTTGAGCAGGAATTTGGTAATGCTACTACTTCAGATTCTTCTGATGAGCTTTTTGTAACTTTTGATTTCATTGCTCCCTCTTTAGATATGACTCGAATTGATGTTTTAGCTACAGATCCTACTTGTACTATGAATTATAATAAAAATGGAGATGTTTTTAATTACTATATTGAAGATCAAAGAGGTGAAGATGATGAAAAACCATTTTATCAAGTTGTTTCAGAAGAATAATTTCTAGAAAACTCTAAAAGGCCTCCATTGTGGGGTCTTTTTTTTGTAAGTCTTTCGGTACATCTGCGACCTGTAAAGTTACCGATGCCGGTAAATTCTAACCTGTAAATTTTGCTCAACTTTGTTGAGCGATTGCAGGAATAATTCAGGACTTATTCAGCTTTGGGGTTTAGCGTGAGATTGTTTTATACATTAACCCAAAAGATATGAAACAATCTACAACTCTATTAAGTGCGGCTTTGGCGGCTTGCACGATGGATAACGGAATTACTGCTCAATCGCCAACTTATCACGAGGAAACTTGTGTTGAGAACCTTTCAGGTGATGTGATTTCTTATAACAATGTTGATCCTTCGGCTTTTCCTCTGGATGTTTCAGCAATTAACGACGTGGGAATTTTCAAGGAGATTTTTGAGGGATTTAGAGATGATATTTACGCAGTAACCACAGTTAAAAATGTTGATGATTCATACTCATTTTACGATACGGACATTGCAAGTGCGATAAATGATATCGATTTTGCCACTGCGAATATTCAGTACGAAAATGGTGATTTTCAGGTTATTGCGAATTTAGGAGTGGTTCCTGGTATATCCAATACAATTGCGGATATTTTGATAACTGATGATACTTGTGAAACCCTATATGGCTATGCAGGCTATCTTTTCACTCCAAATGCCACTTCTTATGATACTTCGTTGCAATATTATTTAGATGAAAATGGAGATTTGGTCTATCTGTAGCCATTTTTATTAACAGGTTAAAAACCTTGAAATTCACCCTAAAATGTGCTATTATTAATAGATAAGTAAAAACATATGAATATCGAAATTGAATTCGAAAATGGAGAGATGGAGATCGGACAATTTTCCGACTTAGTCTATCTTGTGAGCAAAATTGCTTATGCTTGGGATGGCCTTGAATATAGGCTAGAAGAGCTCGAAGGCGAGAAAGATACTTATGTTTTTATTGAAGATGTTTTGAATGAAGATGACTATGAGTGTGGAATTGTGACGAGAAAGGGGAAAAAGGCGATTGCTTTCTCACCTGCAGTTCATAAGATGATTATGTCGGCATATGAGCAGTATGTTCAAGATTTCGGGGCGATTAACTGAGCTTGACTTCAGGTTATTTCAATTTATACTCAACTAGCTTTATTTAATAACGAAAAAGGAGGTTTAAAGTCGATATGAAGAAATCAAATTTTTACGTTAATCCGGATGACAAGGAGTCATCAGAAAAAAGAGTGAACCGTTTCAAGAAATGGTTTACAAGAAGCCGTGTCGGGCAAATTGTTAAAGATTCTCGATACAGAAAGGATAGAGTAACAAAACGAGAAATTAGAATCGCTGCTATGTTTAGAGAAAAATATAGAGAAGCGAAAGAAAAGAGTAAATTTTACTCCTAAAAATATGCCCCTGCTCAGCGGGGGCTTTTTTTTCATGACAATTGCAAAACTATTACAGTCAGCACAGAAGGCAGGTTTCAGGACTGAGATGGAAGTTTATCTTGCTTGGCTTTTGGAAAAGTCGAGATTGGATTTTGTGCGTAACGGAGAATTCGAGGTCCCGATAGAGAAAATGGCAGAAATTCAGAAGGCTTGGCTGAAAATTTTGGATGGCTGTCCTGTTGCTTATTTAACAGGAGAGAAAGAGTTTTATGGGATTCCGCTTTTTGTGAATGAAAATGTGCTCGTGCCTAGGCCAGAAACTGAACTTTTGGTGGATCATGTGAAGGAGATTGCTAGCGAGGGTGCGAGGGTTTTAGAGATTGGCACTGGGAGCGGCGCAATTTCGATTGCATTGAAGAAAACTTGTCCAGATTTTCAGATACTTGCAACTGATGTGAGTTCTGAAGCTTTGAAAGTTGCTCGGCTAAATATTGATAAATATGATTTAGATATCAAGTTGATTGAATCTGATTTGTTGAGCAATGTTGAGGGTGATTTTGATGTTTTGGTAGCGAATTTGCCTTATATCGGTGAACTTACAAATGATTTTCTTGCTGAAAATGTTAGAAAATATGAACCGGCTTTGGCGCTTTTTGGAGGTGATGATGGCTTGCGTCTATATGAAAAAATGTTTCAGCAGGCGAGGGGAAGATTTAAATATATCTTGGGAGAGATTGGATTTTCGCAAGGCAAGCAAGTCGAAGATTTGTGCTTTTCTGTCTTTCCAGAGGCAAAATTTGAACTTAGACAAGATTACAGTGGATTAGATCGTCATTTTATATTAAAATTCTGACATGAATGAAAAGTTAGCAAAATTAGAAGAAGAATTCAGCGTTTTAGAAGAAGAAATGATGAAGTCGGAAGTGATTTCTGACCAGCCGAAATATCAAAAAATGTTGGCTCGTAGAAGGGAAATTGAAGGAGCGGTGCGCCTTTTTAGGGAGATGAAAAAATATGAAAAGTCTGTTGAGGAAAGTAGAGAAATTATGACAGGTGATGATGATGAGCTTAGAGAAATGGCAAAAGAAGAATTGAAAGCTTCCACCGAACAACTTGAAAGAATTACTGAAGAATTGAAAATTGAATTGGTGCCGAAAGATCCAAAAGATTCCGGAAATTGTATTATGGAAATTCGTGCTGGAACAGGTGGGGAAGAGGCAAATCTTTTTGCGGAGGAGCTAGATAGAATGTATCTAAGATATGTGGAAGAAAAAAAATATAAGGCTGAAATTATTAGTCAAAGTCCTGGTGAAAAGGGAATGAAGGAAATGATTTTTAAGGTTATTGGGCCAGGTGCATATGGAAGAATGAGATACGAAAGTGGAGTGCATCGTGTTCAGAGGATTCCGGAAACTGAGTCGAAGGGAAGAGTTCATACTTCTGCGGCTTCGGTTGTGGTTTTGCCAGAAATTGAGGAATTTGAGTTGAGAATTGCTGAGAATGAGTTGAGAATTGACGTTTATCGATCAAGTGGAAACGGTGGACAGAGCGTTAATACAACAGATTCGGCTGTGCGAATTACTCACTTGCCGACGAATACGGTTGTCTCTTGTCAGGATGAAAAATCTCAGCTCAAAAATAAGATAAAAGCGATGGGAGTTTTGCGCTCGCGTTTATATGCTTTGGAGGAAGATAAACGAGCAAAGGCTTTGGGAGAGGCGAGACTTTCACAAATTGGAAGTGGAGATAGATCTGATAAAATTCGGACTTATAACTTTCCACAAGACCGAGTTACTGATCACAGAATTGGGAAAAACTTTAGTAATTTACCAGGAATTATGGATGGCGATTTAGATCAAATTGTCGATTCCTTGATTTTGGAAGATCAAACAAGAAAATTAGCCGCTGACAAATAAAATATGCCACATATAACTCTACAAATGCTTGAGGGGCGCAGTCTCGACCAGAAAAAAGAACTTATCGAAAAGATGAGTCAAACCGTTGCGGAAGTAGCAAAATGTCCGATTGCAGCTGTGACAATGACAATTCAAGAAGTTCCAAAAGAAAACTGGGGGACTGCCGGATTGCAGCATTCCTAATTACCTGTAATTTTTGATTTGAAGTTTTCAAAAAAACTCTTTTGGTATTCTTGGGCGGATTGAGGGAAATTCTTTAATAACTCCTCTGTTTTTTGGAAAAGAATTACAGATCCGACTATTGATATTAGTACTAGCGTTAGAGTTGGTAAAGTAACGAAAATGAAATGCAAAATTCTTGCAGTTTTCATTCTTTTGAACTCCTTTCTTTGCATATCAACTAGCTCCTGTAGAAGTTCTTCGGTTTTGTTCATATTTCATTCATTAATTGCTCGAACATTGTAAATGTAAGCGCTTGAGGTCCGTCGCACAAGGCTTTTTCGGGATCCGGATGAACTTCAATCATGAGTCCGTCTGCTCCTGCTGCAATTGCTCCTTTTGCCATCGCAATTACGTAATCTCGATTGCCTGCAGCATGACTTGGATCAACAATTAGTGGGTAATTTGATTTTGATTTTATTGCGGGAATTGAGCCTAAATTTAGAGTGAATCTTGTTTCATCATGAAATGTTCTTTCACCTCTTTCACAGAGTAAAATATTCTTGTTGCCTGCTTTTTCAATGTATCGAACCGCTTGTAAAAATTCATTTAAAGTAGCACTCATTCCACGTTTCAAAAGTAGAGGTTTTTTCTGTTTTCCGAGTTCTGCGAGAAAAGGACTGTTGTGCATATTTCGTGAACCGATTTGTAGGATGTCTGCGTATTTACTGACCATTTCGATATCTCGCGGATCCATAACTTCAGTAATTACTTGCATTCCAAATTTATCTGCAGCTGCTCGCAATAATTTCAATCCTTCTTCACCGAGTCCTTGAAAATCATCGGGATTTGTACGAGGTTTGAACGCTCCTCCGCGTAAAATTTTCACGCCTAATTTTGCCAAGAATTCGGCAGTTTTTTCAATTTGATCCTTACTTTCTACTGCGCACGGACCGGCAATTATTGTAATTTCTTTCATATTCGCATAAGATTGCCGCGCCATAATATCATAAAATGTTTGTAGATACACATTGCCATCCTTATTTTAAGCACTTTGATGCTGATAGAGATGAACTTATTAAGCGTGCTTTTGATTCCGGAGTTGAGAAAATGATTGTTGTGGGTTGTGATATTGAGACAAATCGAAAAGCACTTGAGCTTGCTGATAAATACGATTTTATGTTTCCGGCTTTGGGTATTCATCCAACAGAATGTGACGATTTAACAGATGAGGAAATCGCTTTCATTCGAGCGAATGCAAGCCGATTTGTAGCGATAGGCGAGACTGGTTTAGATTATCATCACAACAAATTCTCAAAAGAAATTCAGGAAGAAACTTTCAGAAAACAAATTAGACTGGCGAATGAATTTGATTTACCTTGTATAGTTCATTCGCGGAACGCTGCGGAAGATACACTGCGAATTTTGCTCGATGAAAAAGCGAAAAAAGTTGTTTTTCACTGTTATTCTTATGACTATGAATTTGCTAAAAAAGTTTGGACTGCCGGTTATTACACTTCATTTAGCGGTGTTGTAACTTATGATAACGCGAAGGAAGTTCAAGAAGCTGCGGCTAAGGGACCACTCGATTTATTTCTGGTTGAAACCGATTGCCCATTTCTGCCTCCGGCTTCAATCCGAGGAAAAAGAAATGATATGAGTTACGTTAAAGAAGTAGCAGAAAAAATTGCTGAGTTGAGGAAGATGGATTTAACTCTGCTTGCGAGTACTCTTGCGGTTAACAGTTTCAGTCTCTTCAAGATCGGCTAGCACTTCAAGTAATCTCTCAACAACTTCAATGAATCTTTCATTTTGACTTTTGCGAATTGCATATTTAGAAAACTGCAATTTCTTTTTTAGTGAATATGTTGAATCTCCACTTAATGATTCTTTTGATTTACTGCTTTTGTATGTGTCCCATGGTAAATATCTAAATTCAATTCTTTGTGTACTTCCATTTTTTGCAGCAACTGCCATGTATACTTTAAATGCGGAAAAATCATGAGTTTTTTCATTTTTAGCATTACCATGAATTCTTTTCACAATCTTAAATTGACCGGGTTGAAGAAAATGATAATCGCTTCCTTTATCCGAAAGTTCCTCATCAGAAAGATCTTCATTACAGCCCATCGCCTGAGCTGTTTTTATACATATTCTTGTAATATATGCAGTATTTATTTCAACTCGTTCCAGTCTGTTATAATCGGATGATTCTAAATCACCAATCAAATCTTCAGTATTGATTCCATAAATAGCACCTTGTCCCGCTATCATATCAACGACTTTATCTGATGCTGACTCACCAGTAATAATTTTTAGCATGATTGATTCCCAAGCTTTTTCTCTCATCTCGTCATCCATATAAATTGGTGGCATTCCTTCTTCAAATACTCTTAATGTATATTTTTTGTACATATTTATTTTTGGTTTTTTCGTTTCATCTTGAGGATCAGGATGCTCTTCAAATAGTGGCTCATTAACAATTTTCATTGTAGTATTACCCAATAAATTTTTTGTAAAAGCACTTAATCCACTTGTGGAGTCCATTAAAGTTTTGTATTCAGGTTGACTCGTAATAATTAAATAGAGATATCTAATTTGTAATAATATTTGAGCCTCATATTTTCTGCTGAAACCTTTGTCGAGACTATCTTCTTTTTCTTTAGAAAAGGCTCTGTCTAAAAGGGTAAAAAGATCTGCTTGTGAATCTTCTATGTAAGGGTCAATTTGTGCTAATTCTCCACTTAAAATACCCTTTTTATCATCTGCAGCGAATCTAATTTGCCCTTTTGCAACTTCTGAGCTTACTCTTCTATAAAATCTTATGGCTTCCTTTCCTGCCTCCATAATTTGTTCATTGAGGTAAGGAATCTTTTGTTCTTCAATACCAAGTTCTTTTAATAAATCTTCTGTTGTAGTTTTTTCTTCGATTTTTAGTTTTTCAATTAGAGATTGTAATTTTTTAGGAGTGATTTGTGAAATATCCGAATTCAGGAATGAAAAATTTAATGGCGTCTCATAAAAACTTTTTTTTAGTGCTTCTTTTAAATTCATACTCAGTACGACAAATACGGATTGTTTTGCCTTTTCAAAAATTTCAGATTTTATTTCTTCATCATTTAGTGCATATGTTGCTGCTACTTTTTCAGCGACAACTTCCATCAAGGCACCGACTCTTTTCTTATCTATATCGATTGGTAGGAAGCCCATTATGGCTCTCTCAGATTCACTTAAATCTTCCGGTTTGAATTTTGGGCTACACATTTTTGTAATGAGAGTAGCGTACGGAGTTTTTTCTAATTCTGGAATAATTTTATCCTCTTTTTTTCTTCGCTTTCTGTCTTGTCTCAAAAGAGTATCAATTCTGGATCGAATTATTTCTCTTTCGAATTCAAAATTTTCATAATTTACAAAATAACCATCAGTTTCAGGCTTGCTGATTTTTAAATTATCATCAACTTCAAATTTTGATAGTTCGCTGCCTGCGAGATCAGATATAAAAATCGGCATAATTTATTTTTAAGCCTTATTTGTATAATAATTTATAAGATTCGTCAATGTTTAAATTTGTGCGATAGAATTTCTCAAAAACTTAGTGTTTTCAGCTGGCAACATTGCGATTTTCTTTATAGCTTTTCTGCGGCTATCTTCTTGTACAGTTTTTCTGATTTCTCCGGCGAGGCCGATTTCACCAAAAAATACTAAATTTTCGGCAAGTGGCTTTTTCTTCAAACTTGAAGCAATCGCCATACAAACAGCCAAATCTGCAGCTGGATCTTTCAGGTGAAGTCCTCCAGTAATGTTGATGTAAACGTCTTTATCACTCAAACTTAGATCTGTATGTTTTTCGATTACGGCAATCAAAAGTTCAAGTCGATTTCTGTCAAAACCACTGGCAGCACGTTTTGGATAGCCAAAAGGTGAGGTGTTAACGAGCGCCTGAACTTCCATCAGAATCGGACGGTTTCCTTCCATTGTGATTGTGAGGCATGAACCGAAAGAATTTACAGGTCGATTTTGGAGAATTTTTTCAGCAGGATTTCGTAGCTCTTGAAGTCCGTTAGAATCCATCTCAAACATTCCAACTTCGTTCACTGTTCCATATCTGTTTTTTACAGAACGCAAAAGACGCAAACTTTGATCTCGCTCGCCTTCGAGTAGAAAAACTGCATCAACTAAATGCTCGAGAACTTTTGGGCCGGCAAGATTTCCTTCTTTATTTACATGACCGATTAAAAGCGTGGAAATTTTCTTTGTTTTTATTAGTGACATTATACTTTCTGTGACATATCTAACCTGAGAAATTGCACCTGCCATTCCCGGAATCGCCTCGGATGCCATAACTTGAATCGAGTCCAAAACTAGAAATTCCGGTTTTTCACTTTCAACTGCTGCAATTATGTTTTCGAGATTTGTTTCGTAGAGGAGTTTGATATTTTCGTGAGCCGCACCTAATCTTTTTGCGCGAGCAGAAACTTGTTCTACTGATTCTTCACCGGTCACATATAGAACAGATCCTTTTTGGGCAGCCATTTTATCTAAAATCTGCATTGTGAGAGTCGATTTTCCTATGCCCGGTTCACCTGAAAGTAGAATTAAACTACCGTCCACAATCCCGCCGCCGGCAACTAAATCGAATTCTTCAATTCCCGTTTTTGCTCGTTCTTTAATTGCTCCAACATTCAAAATTGATACTGCTTTTTCTGTTGTCAGACGTCGGGCAACACTTGAAATTTTATCAGTTTTTCCAACGTTAACTGTCTCTTCCGCGAAGCTATTCCATGCCTCACATTCCGGGCACTTTCCCATCCATTTTGTAGCCTGATAGGCGCAGTTGGAGCAGACGTAGAGTGTTTTTAATTTCATGGCTAGAGTTTAGCATAGAAATTTTAGTCAACATAATTTTCCTGTTGCCGTTTTCTGACAACAGAAAATTTAAGTTTTGAATTGTAAATAAATGCTTCGATGATAAAATCGAATCATGAAAAATGATTATAAAAAAGATCGGTTTGTTGCAAAAAGCTTTGATACAAAAGTTTCTGTTATCGAAAAAAAATATGGTATTGATCCAAATACGAATTCAGATAAAAAACTTGGCAATTATCTTGAGGAAATAGGTTTCAAGTCACTTGCTGAAATGCTTAAATCATGATTTATGACACAAGAATCAAAGTTTTCTTTTATTGATAATGAAATCTTGCGTGGAAATTTGGGAATTATTTTTGATCATATCCTTGAGTTAATATATCTCTCCGAATCCATAAAATATAACGATGTACTCAAAAGTAGTTTTAGAAAAACTACAACAATTTATACTGCATCAATCATAGAGGCACTTTTATTATGCTTACTCAAGAAACATAAAAATGAAAAAGATTTGGCAAGAACAAACATGATTTTTAGAATTACAAAGGAAATTTATAAAATAAATAATTTAGAAAAAATTGTACTAGGTAAAAATGTAGAAGAGACTGAAAAATTTAAGTTTGATAAAATCAACTTGAGTCAAATTAATACGCTTTGTAAAGAACACAAATTGATATCTTCAGAACTCTCCAAAAGGGTAGATGTGATGCGAAAATTAAGAAATAAACTCCACATTGGTGATTTAAAAAATCTAGAAAATGATTATACTAAAAAAGATTTGGAATTTGCATTTTCTGTGGCGAAAGAAGTGAAAGATTTGGTGAAACTTTCTTGAGGTCTGCCCACGCAAACCTGTAAAAGTCGCTTCACGCTCTTGTGTTTTTGTCCGGATATGTTAAATTGCCATCTTCTTTTTTGAATTATGAAAAATCTTGAGGCGGCTGTGGTTATTCCTGCAAGGAAAGAAGGTAAAGATATTCTGCATACATTAGCTTCAATAAGTAGATCTGCTGGTGTCGATCATAGTAAAATTGGGATTTTTGTGGTTGTGAATCAAACAAGAGATGCACTTGAGGCGGTCACGAGTTCAAATAGAGAAACTGCCGGGATGATTAGAAGTTTGCAGGAGAGAAAAATGCCGAAATTCCTTTCAAAGGAAAAAAGAAGCCTTGCAAGTGAGATAGGTGGAAAGCACTTTAAATCTTATTTTGGAAATGTGATCATATCGCAAGAGGAGGCGGCAGGAGAATTTTTAGATTCCGGAATGCAAATTGAGGAAGTAAATTTGTGGGAGGGAAATGCGGCAAGGTGGCACTGTAATGTAGGGCTTGCGAGGCATGTGGGTGTGAGGAAGGCGATTCCAAGTTTAGCAGATGAATCTTGTGCTGTACTGAATACGGATGCTGATATCTATTTTAATCATGCGAAAATTTCCGCAATAATGCATACTCTAGAAAAAGAAACTGATGTACATGGTGTGATGGGAAAGAAATTGAAATTTTGGGCTATGGATCCCGGAGATGATATTCATGATGTGAATGCAACTTTGTTAACTTCATATTTAGCAAAAATTGAGAGGGATCTTTATGAAACTTATTATATGCTTTATTTCTTGTATAGAGGTTTAGATATCAAAAAAATTGTAAAAAATGAATTTCATAATCAAGTTTTTGTAAATGGTAAACTTTCATTCTGGGGTTGTGATTCAAATTTTAGAGCATCAGCTTATGATAAAGCACATTTCTCATTTAGAGGAATAAGTGAAGATGAAGATTTATCAACTGCAATGTGGAAAAATGATTTGAAAATTGTTGACGACAATAGAGCTATTACTGCATTTAGTTATAGATTTTCAGATAGATGTGCTGGTGGAGTCGGTCAAGACTTACTATCTATGAATGCCACTTCTCCAAGTCTTGAAGACAAGAAAGTAAGTTCACCTGTTCTGGCTGCAGTAATGACTGATGTCGCTATATTTGCTCAAAAAGTGATCGAGAATAATGTAGAAATTCACGAATTTTTGTTTGATTTGGATAAATTAAACATCAAATGGAATTGTAATTTAAGTTATGAACAGAAGTTGATTGCATGGAAACTTTTTGATCAAAGAAAGAACGATAAGCTTGAAACGCTATGTAGTTATATTTTAACAATGAGTGATAGAAGTGGATACACGGTCGATATTGAAACTGCATTAAGCCAAACGATTGACAGACTTAATTTTGTTGAGAGTGAAATTTTGAAATACTTCAGTTTGTGGCAAGTTATAAAAGATGATTTTTTGGAATTAATCGGAACTAACAGTGAAGATAAGAAAAAAGCCCTGCAAAATTTAGAGAGGTTGAGAGAATGGATTATATTAATAGATCATCAAAAACGTGACTTTGATGCTTTAAAAGTTTCATGCCAAAAAGATGAACTTTACAAGGCTATGTTTAAGATTGAGTAAAAAATTGCATTCGTTCTCTTGTTTTGCTAATATCCGCTAGCCGTGGATCGGTAGCTCAGTTGGTAGAGCAGAAGACTCTTAATCTTTTGGTCGCGGGTTCGAATCCCGCCCGATCCACCATCACTCGCTGAAGGCGAGCATTCCGGTCCGTTTGTTTTTCTAGTTTTTTTGATTCCATTCTTTTCCGACTTATGTTAAAAATATCTCCGCACGGCGAGGTGGCGGAACGGTCACGCAGCGGTTTGCAAAACCGTACCAAATGAGTTCGACTCTCATCCTCGCCTCCAATACACATGAGCGAAAGCGAAATGTGCTACACTAAAAATGTTTCCTTCGGAAACTATCCCCAAGCCTGGGTGGTGAAATGGTATACACGCGAGACTTAAAATCTTGTACCCGTAAGGGTTTGAGGGTTCAAGTCCCTCCTCAGGCACCATACTGCACCTGTACCCCGTAGGGTGCAAAGTGCAGCTATCCGAACTACGCCGTAGGCGAAGTTTTCGGGTGTTCGAATTTGCGACTAAAGTCGCTCTACTTAAAAAAGTAAATAACCAATAAACTCAATACCAGCATGTTTCCGAAATCGGAAATGGAGGTTATTATTGGTATAAGGAAATTGTTCGGATCTTCCTTCTTCTTGTAGAAATGGAAACCCGCAAAGATTGAAGTGAAAAACATTATGTTTACTAAAATTAGAACGTCTAAAATTGCAATTGCGAAGATTTTATAAGCAAAATCCGGTTCAACTGGGTATTTGGCGCTTGTAACAAGTAATGCCACGAGTGCAGAAACTGTGCTCATAAACAAAGCTATAATCAGAATTTGAATGAATAATCTGATTAATGCTTTAGATCTCCACCATTTCTTGTCGATTTTTCCTTCGTGTAAATAAGTTGAAAATTTTGTTGCAATGATTGTGCCAAAATTTCCTATCATATGATTCAGATAGGGAAGGAGAATAATCATTGGAATCACACTGAAAATCAGCACTTTAATTCTTTCAATAAATAGACCACCAAGAGAACTCATTATCGAAGCGAAAATTAAAATTTTCATACTTTCCTTCACGATTTTATAAGAAACATGGGAATGAGGCCCATATTCCTTCATGTAAAATCGAGTTTTTTTTGATAATTCTTTCATACTAATTTAATGGCAATTAAGAGTGCTAAAATATTCACAATGTCACCTGTTGTTGAGACAAATGGCCCGATACTATTATTTGGATCATCTCCTCTTTTGAAGTAGAAAATAGTTACGAATAGTGTGAGTGGTATTTCAATTAAATTGCCAATTATTCCTGAAAGAACTGCTATTAAAATTAAATCAGGATTAAGATTATTTAATATAAAAAAATTCACCAAAAATGCAACGAGTCCAATTACAGTTGAGCTAGTTGCTGTCAAAATTAAAGTAGCTAAAAAATTTTCGCGAATTAGTTTTGTGAATAGTTTATCAGGTTTAATTATTCCTAAATAAAGCCCGGAGCAAATTCTTGAGGCGAATGTTCCTCCAATGCTTCCACGCATTTCGAGTAAGCCTGGAATTAGAATCAGCATTCCCGGAATTTCGAAAAGATTTCCTTTGTGTAGAGCAATTATTAATCCGACGATAATTCCACCCAAGATTCCTCTAAATTGAGAAAAGAAAATATCGTCAAAATCTCTATCGATTATTTTCATGAGTAGATTTGAAGAAAATAATGCAACCGAAAAGGAAAAATGGAAGGCTCAAAATTTGACCTGTTGTGAGGTTGAAAAAATTTTCGTGTAGCGGATATTCTTTGAAGAATTCTACTGTAAATCTTGCTGCAAAATATAGAATAAAAAATAGGCCAAAGAAGAAGCCGCTTGAAGCTTTTTTGTTTTTTCTAATCCAAAGTGGATACATTATTGCAAGAATCAGCATCCCCATTAGGAATTCATAAATTTGTGATGGATGTCTGCTTAAGTCGTCGATTCTAGAAAAAGTTACTGCCCAAGGTAAATCTGTAATTCTACCGTAAATTTCACTGTTGAAGAAATTTCCAAGTCTTATAAATGAAATAGGAATACATGCTGCGACTGCAACAATATCTGCGTAATCAAATACACGAACTTTTTTGTGTCGGAGTAAAAATATTCCATAAGCCACAAGAGTTCCAATTGCTGCACCGTGACTTGCTAATCCACCTTCCCAAACCTTTAAAATTTGCTGTGGGTTGGCAAGGTAATAATCAGATTCATAAAAAATAATATGGCCAAATCTCGCACCAACAATTAAGCCGACTATTAAATAAACTGATAAATCATCTAAGGTATCAACCGAGAGATTTTTTATTCTGCACATTTTTCTAGCGAGCAAATATGCCAGCATTAGGCCGGCAGCAAAAAACACGCCGTAGTATCTGATTTCCAGAGGACCAATACTAAATAAAACAGGATCTATATTCCAATTGAACATTATTTTAGGGCAAAAGTAGTAAGCATTTTTTCCATTCGTTCAACCACGAACTCATCTTCATCTGTGAGATTTGTGGCTGTTACTATCCATATATCGTTGCCTTTTGTGAGGTAAGTTTGTATGAAATTGAATGTATATCCATCACTTTTATTTTTTCCTGAAAATCTATTCAGAAAAGTGGCAGTCTCATTTGAACCAATTTTCAAATCGATTTCAGTTTGTGAATCAAGGTTGTAATTTATAAGAGTTCCTGAATTATTTTTCAGTTTTTCTTGAGAAATATCTGCATTTGTTAAGCTTTTGTCATCTCTTTCATGAATTATGCTCACATTCGCGATGAACTTCTGGTCTTTTAAGTTGTTTTTGAAGGCGATTTCAATTCCGTCTGTGTAACTTGAATCAAAATCTGTGATTATTTCCCAAGTGTCCGGAATATCAATTTGGTATGAGCTGGTTTCGTAAGTATAAAAAGTTGGATTATCGTCCGTGCCGCCTATGCTAGTTGCACCGCAGGCTGTGAGGAGAATTGACCCAAAAATGACAGACAATATTTTTTTCATCTGCATCAATTTATATTAATTTAATATATTTTGCTATTTTTGAGTCTTGACTTCCGGACCTCCTTGTATTAAATATCTCTCGACAAGAAATTGCTCATTGAAAAAACGGCAGAAAAAACAAAATTAGAATCCTCTTTTTCTTCACGTATAGGAAGCTCACCGAGCTTCTGTTAAGTGGGGTAGCTAATTCAGAAACTCAAATATGGTACATTCTCGTGCGCGAGAAGTTTCACTTTGAAGGTCTGAGTTCTCAGAGTTTATTTTTCGTCAAAATAAATCTCACTGACAGACACAAGAAAGAAAGCATTCTCATTTTGTACAGATGAGTTTTTATTTTTTAAATTTTTTATTTATGAGTGATAAATTATCACAATGTTCAGATGGTTCGGTTACAAGAATTGGGGCGCCGATTTCAAATGCAGGTTTAGGAGAGGCACATCCAAAAGGAAGATTTGATGTATCTCGAAAACCTGCCGGCAACGGTATGGACAGCATTCATGCTTCTGTTGGTCGAATACTTTCAAAATGTACTTCTGTTGAAGAGGCCGTACAATCGGGTGTTACAAAAGAGTTTGCAGAAATTCATTTTGGAACAAAAGGACAGGTTTCTTCTGCGCTATCTGAAAATGACAGGCCAACAATCGAGCTATAATTATCTTTTATCAATAATTTTGTCGATGATGCCATATTTCTTGGCTTCATCAGCGCTCATAAAGTAATCTCGTTCGGTATCATTCTCAACTTTGGCCAATTTCTGGTTACAATGCTTGGCAATAATCGTATTGAGATTCTTTTTTGTTCTAAGAATGTGCTCGGCGTGAATTGCGATATCTGTCGCCTGACCTTCAGTTCCTCCGAGTGGTTGGTGAATCATCACTTCTGCATTTGGTAGAATGAAACGTTTTCCGGCTGCACCTGCAGTCAACAAAACTGCTCCCATTGAAGCGGCCATACCCATACAAACTGTTGAAACGTCAGGTTTTACATATTGCATAGTGTCGTAAATTGCCAAACCGGCAGTAACATGACCTCCCGGAGAATTCACATACATTATAATGTCTTTTTTTGGATCTTCAGCTTCTAGGAATAGCAGTTGAGCTACAATCAAATTTGAAATGTGAGAGTCGATTCCGTCGCTTAACATAATTAATCGGTCTTTCAAAAGTCTTGAGAAAATATCGTAAGCCCGTTCACCGTTTACTGTTTTTTCAAGTACAGTAGGAACTAGCATGTCACTAACTTCTTTTGAAGCAAATGAACCGTTATTTTTGATTGATCGGATCTGATCGCTTAGTAGAGAGCTTTTTGTGAATTGATAGAATTGATTCATAGCGTGGATTAAATTTACTTTTCTTATTATATCATGAAATTTGTTGTCGGGCTTCCTGTCTGTATTGCAGAAAATAACATTAGTGGTAGAATTCCTGCTCATTTATGGAAAAATCTGTTTTATTTATCGATAGAGATGAATGGTTGTATAAGGAACAGCTATCAAGAGCGGATTTCACAGCTATAGGTGTACCAACTTTTGGTGAAGCATTATTAATAAGACAGCAAAGTGAGATTATTAGGAAATCTATAAAGCTTGTTTTTGTTGATGCTCAGAGGCCGTTTGCTATGAGAATCTTCGAAAACTATATAATGAAGTTTATTCCAAATGCCGGAGTTTTGTTTCTTAGAGAGGATCCGGAAATTATTATTCAGCATTTAAAAGCGGATTTTGAAAGACTTCCTACATATGTTTATGGCGCAAGAAAGTCTGCAACTCCATTTGCAATTGATGAGGCAATTGAGATTGCTTTTGCGTCGAAACATCACGAAACAGCAAAAGCTAACCTGAAAGATTGGTGGGGGAGGTATTTATAAATTCCTTAAATATTCTCTTGACTTTGTTTTGCGAATCTTTAAAATGCGTAGGCAAATTGCTTTTGCGGTTTGTTTTCTTCTTTAGACCTTTGACAGTTCGAACGTAATAGAGACCCTGTTAAGTAAGTGGTCGAAAGACCACTATAAATTAAAAAAATTATAAGTTTTTGCTAAAACCAAAAACTTCAATATAAAATCGCAAGATTTTTTTTGGAGAGTTTGATTCTGGCTCAGGGTGAACGTTGGCGGTGCGTCTAATACATGCAAGTCGAGTGGGTTTAGACCCACGGCGGACGGCTGAGTAACACGTTAGTAACTGCCCCAAACTCAAGGATAACTATGAGAAATCATAGGTAATACCGGATGGTCCCGCAAGGGTAAAGCTTTATGCGGTTTGGGAGGTGCTTGCGTCCTATCAGTTAGTTGGTGAGGTAATGGCTTACCAAGACTATGACGGGTAACTGGTCTGAGAGGATGACCAGTCAGAGGGAAACTGAGACACGGTTCCCACTCCTACGGGAGGCAGCAGTAAAGAATCTTCCACAATGGACGAAAGTCTGATGGAGCGACACCGCGTGCAGGATGAAGGCCCTTGGGTTGTAAACTGCTTTTTTGGGGGAATAATTTTGAATGTACCCTAAGAATAAGTACCGGCAAATCATGTGCCAGCAGCCGCGGTAATACATGAGGTACAAACGTTACCCGGAATTATTGGGCGTAAAGCGTCCGTAGGTGGCGTATTAAGTCAGGTGTTAAATCTTGAGGCTCAACTTCAAGTCTGTGCCTGAAACTGATATGCTAGAGTATTGGAGAGGTGAATGGAATTTTGTGTGTAGGGGTAAAATCCGTAGATACACAAAGGAACACCAAAAGCGAAGGCAGTTCACTGGCCAATTACTGACACTGATGGACGAAAGCGTGGGGAGCGAACGGGATTAGATACCCCGGTAGTCCACGCCGTAAACGATGATTACTCGATGTTAGGAGTTCGACCCTCCTAGTGTCTAAGCTAACGCGATAAGTAATCCGCCTGAGGAGTACGGTCGCAAGATTAAAACTCAAAGAAATAGACGGGGACCCACACAAGCGGTGGAGCATGTGGTTTAATTCGATAGTAAACGAGGAACCTTACCAAGACTTGACATCTTCCGAACTCACTGGAAACAGAGAGGTGCCGTAAGGAACGGAATGACAGGTGCTGCATGGTTGTCGTCAGCTCGTGCCTTGAGGTGTTCGGTTAAGTCCGTAAACGAGCGCAACCCCTGTCCTTAGTTGTATTTTTCTAAGGAGACTGCCTAGCATAACTAGGAGGAAGGTAGGGATGACGTCAAATCAGCATGGCCCTTATGTCTTGGGCTACACACGTGCTACAATGGCCGGTACAACGGGCAGCTAAGTCGCAAGACGGAGCGAATCCCACAAAACCGGTCTCAGTTCGGATTGAAGGCTGCAACTCGCCTTCATGAAGTTGGAATCGCTAGTAAACGCGTATCAGCTATGGCGCGTTGAATATGTTCCTGGGTCTTGTACTCACCGCCCGTCAAGTCATGAAAGGTGGGGGCACCCGAAGTTCCTGTTCGCAGGACCTAAGGTGAAACCACTGATTGGGACTAAGTCGTAACAAGGTATCCGTACGAGAACGTGCGGATGGACCACCTCCTTTTAAGGAGAAAATGCGGTCTGGTAACAGACTATCATATATCCCAGGTTGACAGTTTCCTTCGGGAAGCTGACTGAGTCAGGAACTCTCTATTACGTTCGGGTTATCAATTCTAAAGAATTTAAAGGCCGTCCTAAATTGGACGGTTTTTTTGTGAAACTCTAATGCAACTTATTAGTATCAATGCAATAAGTTTTTTTTGCGAAACTTCTTAAGTTCTGTACTGTTTATGTGAATAATTTAACAACCATAATCACATGAAAAAGTATATGTCACTAGTTATGGCCTCCGCCATAATAGCCAGTTTATTACCCTTAGCGGCATTAGCTGACGAATCAACTGATGACTCAGTAGATTCAACGACTCAAATTGAGGAGTCAACAGAATCTGAAGATGAGGCAGAAGTAGAAGACGAAGACGAAGACGAAGACGAAGATGAAGATGAAGATGAAGATGAAGATGAAGATGAAGAGCTCGAGTCTGAAGATCTAATTAGCGATCTTGTGTCTGATGATGAGTCAGTTTCAGAAGATTCTAGTTCAGATGATTCAGAGGGAGATTCGGAGACGGTAACAGAAGAAGTTTCAGATTCTGATATTGCTGAAGAAGTATTGGCGGAGCTGGAAAAGGATTGGTCCTCACTTGAATTTCCTCAAACTTATTTCTTAAGCGTGCAGTGGGGCTTCTTTGGTACTGAAAGAACAGGCTCTACAGGTACTACATATGACTCAGATGGTACTATTTTCTTTGAAGGTAAGATGATTACCAAACCAATTAAGATAGTAAAATTTGAAAAGGATGAAGACTCAATTGATTTTGATGATTCTGATGTGGATACACTGATTTTTAATTCTACAATCGTCGGGGCAAATGATGGGATATTCTTCAAAGTAAAAGCTGATATTGATGCCACAGGTTCAGATTTAGCAACTGTGGTATTTAGTAATGCTCAAACATCTTCTGACCAATCAGTTTCACTTAAGTCTTTAAGTGATGCAGGAGGTGAGACAATTATTGATTTGGGAGCTTATGATTTGAAATTTAAACTATGGTCTCGTGAGGACTGGATTTCTGAAAAATCTGATAAAACTAAGGTAGGTAATGATGTAGCTTCTGATGCTGAAAATGGATCTTGGTATGTAAAATATATGAATGTAGCAGTTGATGGCGGATTCTTTAGTGGATATAAAGATAAACATGGTAAATTGAGCGGAAAGATTGGACCTAGTGACACATTAACAAGACTTCAACTTTTGAAAGTATCTTATGAACTTTCAAAGAAGTTAAACATTGGTGCATATGCAGTCGCAAGTTGTGACCCAAAAACAGTTACAATAACAGATGAAGTAACTTGGCTTGGAGATAACTGGGCAAGGGGCTATGTTCAGTGTATTTATGATTCAGATTTGGATATTACACTTTTGTCTTTAGTTATAAATTCTGACCTTAGTGCGGCAAACACAGCAACTTTTAGATGGGAGGTTATAGCGACTGTTTTTGAAATGCTTGATCTTGAGGTGAGTTCAAGTGCTACATCCGATTTAAGTGATTTGGCTGATTTGAGTGATGAAGTTGAATCAATGGTTAATACATCAGTTGAACTTGAAATTATCAGCGGATATTCCGATGGCACTTTTAAGCCTGGAAAAACTGTTAACAGAGCTGAAATGTTCAAAATCGTGTCATTATTTTACGAGGCATATGCAATGTAATTTGGTTTGAGAATATGAGCCGCCTTTAACCGGGCGGCTTTTTTGTGTTGACTTTTTAATTCAGCTGTACTAATGTACTAGTACATAATAATCCTTATGAACAAGAAAACAACAATTTGGTGGACAAAAATTGAGTGACGGGTGAGCTGTTTTTTTAAAACCTCTCCGTCATTGGTGAGGTTTTTTTATTTAAATTAAATTTTATGAAAGTCAAATACGAAAAGATTCAAGGTTATATAGAGGCGCGATTTCAAGATACAAATAAGTTTTTTCAATCTTTAAAAGGTCAATTTATTTATGAGTTCAAGGGAAATTGCATGAAGGGCATTGATCCTGTTTTGAGAATCACAGGCAAAAATAATGATTTTATTATAGAAATTTTAAATGAACGAGGGAAGAGATTTAAAGATATTATTGATGTGGCTTTGGCTGGCGAAAGTTTAGAATCTAATTTTGCCTTTGAAGAGAAAGACAGATATAAACAGAAAAATATTTCCTTTGTGCTTAGGAAAGTTTTAGAGCTTTTCAAGCAGGAAAAGAAAGTACTTTTTGGTTTGTATGGCGCCTTTAGTTATGATTTTGTCAGGCACTTTGAAAGTATTCTGAAGATTTTGCCTGAGAATGATGTAAATGATTTTGATTTTTTCCTTTTCGACACGTTTTTATTTGATAATGAGCTTATTTTATATAGAGAAGATAAGGAGGAAATTGTTAAAGACTTAAAGTCTGTTAAAAAGTATTTAAAGATTGAATCAAAAAGTTTTGAGCTAAAAAATGTTCAATTTGAATTATCACGTGAGAAATATGAAGCTCTTGTGGAAGTTGCCAAAGATTATTGTAAACGTGGTGAGATTGTTGAGGTGGTTTTTTCAAATTTATTGACTGCTGAGTTTCTTGGAGATCCTTATGCTTTATATGAGACTTATCGTGAGGCCAGCCCTTCTCCGTACATGTTTTATTTTGATTTTGTTGATCAACAATTAGTTGGAGCTTCTCCTGAAATGATGCTTAAAGTTGAAGGAAAACGAGTTCAAATGAGGCCGATTTCAGGTACTGCAAAGCGTGGAAATGATTTGATTGAAGATCATGAAAACATGTTAAAACTTTTGTGTGATCCTAAAGAAAGGTCTGAATTAGATATGTTAATTGACCTTGGTCGTAATGATTTGAGTAAGGTTTGTAAACCGGACATTAAAATTAGTGATTATCGATTTGTTGAAAAATATTCGAAGGTAATGCATACAATCGCTCATCTTGAAGGTGAGTTAGCTGATGAATTTACGGCTTTAGATGCTCTGTTTGCATGTTTGAATGCCGGAACATTAACAGGAGCACCTAAAGTAGCCGCTATGAATCTGATTGAAAAATATGAAACAGAAAGAAGGGGTTATTACGGTGGAACTATTGGATATCTCACTTTTTCCGGTGAAATGGATACTGCGATTTTGATCAGAACTGCCCATATAAAAAATGGACATTTGAAGTTTAGAGTCGGCGCGACTTTGTTGAATCAGTCGAATCCATCCGCTGAATATGAAGAAATAATTAATAAAGCCGCAGCTTTTACTTCAATTTTAAAACAGCCTATATGAAAAAAATATTAATTATTGATAATTTCGATTCATTCACATTCAATCTGGTTGAATATTTTAAGAAGGCCGGATGTGAGGTTCTGGTTTGTCGCAATACAGTTAATTTTGAAAAAATTGATGAAATTAAACCTGATGCGATTGTATTCTCACCCGGGCCATCAATTCCAAAAAATGCAGGTAATATGCTTAAAATTATTGGCTTATATTATAAAAAATATCCGATGCTTGGGATTTGTCTTGGGCATCAGGCATTTGTTGAATTTTTTGGAGCTAATTTGAAATTTGTTGAACCTGTTCATGGAATGGCTTCTCCAATTCATCATGATGGAAAATCAATTTTTAAGGATATTCCACAAGATTTTTTTGCCGGTCGTTATCATTCTTTAGCAGCGGAAATCGCACCGAATTGTTTTGAGGTTTCGGCTACGCATGGTGATCTTGTTATGGCTATGAGGCACAAGACTTTGCCGATCGAGGGAGTTCAGTTCCATCCTGAATCTGTACTTACAATGAGAGATAATGCCGGTTATAAAATCATAATGAATTTTCTTGAAAAATATGTTTTTACACTTAAAGATTTTTTGGAGGGGAATGTGCCGGAACAGGAAAGATTTTTAAGAAATAAACAAGATTTTACTGCGAAAGAATTATTTGAAGCGGTGCAGTTTTTGCGCGGTAAAATTTCCGAAAAAATTGAAATTAAGAATGCAATTGATATTTGTGGGACGGGTGGATCAGGTTTGAATCGAATTAATACCTCAACTATTTCAGCCTTTATTTTAGCTGCATTGGGTGTGAAAGTTGCAAAGCATGGGAACAGAGCGGCGAGTGGAAGGTGTGGAAGTTTTGATCTTTTGGAGGGATTAGGAATTAGTTTCGATTTGAATAGGGAAGGCTTGGAATCGATTTTCGAACTTAAAAATCTTTGTTTTATTTTTGCGAAGAATTTTCACCCTTTACTTAAAGAGTTTGCAGAAATAAGAAAAAAAATTGCGGTTCCTACTTTTTTTAATCTGCTCGGCCCACTTTTGAATCCTATCGAAATTGATACTCAAATTATAGGTACGGCTTTCCGTGAAAAAATGGAACTAATTGCTGAAACTTGTAAACTTTTAGGAAAAAAACATGTGTTTATTGTTTGTGGTGAGGATGGTTTAGATGAAGTTACATTAACCGGTAAAACATATGTTGTTGAGTTGCTTAATGGACAAATCAAGAAATATACCATTTCACCTGAAGATTTCGGAGTTAAACCGGCGAATTTTGAAGAAATTGCAGGTGGAGATGTAAACATTAATACGCGTATTGCTAAGGAAATTTTGAGTGGTAAATGTAAATCAGGACATCTTGATTTGGTTTTGATAAATACAGCTTTAGCTTTGAAACTTGCAGGAAATGCTAAAACCTTGAAGGACGGATACAAACTTGCAAAGGGAGTTTTGGCGCAAGAAACATTTGATCAATTTAAGTTGCTGTCAGATTTGAATCCGGCTTATTTAAATATACTGAGTGAAGAGAAGAAATCTTTGGATAAGAGAAAAGTTTTATTAAAAGATCTTTCTCCTGGTAATAAAAGTTTTTCAAAAGCATTAGCTATTTCTAAGAAAGCAATTATTGCAGAAATAAAAAGAAAATCTCCTTCAGAAGGAATTTTGACAGGTCTAGATTTTTCACTTAAAAATCAAGTTACTGCATATATTAAAGGTGGAGCTTCGTCTATTTCTGTACTCACAAATGAAAAACATTTTGCTGGTTCGATTGTTGATCTTAAAAAAGTTAGTAAGTTGGCCGGTGATCTTCCAGTGCTTTGCAAGGGTTTTATTATTGATGAATACCAGATTTTTGAAGCTCGCAAGAATAATGCAGATCTAGTTTTACTAATTGCATCGATTCTAACGGAGAAACAAATTCAACGGTTTTTAAGCATTGCCGAAGATTTAGGGATGGAGGCAATTTGTGAAGTTCATAACGAAGTGGAGATTAAGAAGGTTTTGAGATGTAATGCAAAAATTATAGGAATAAATAATCGAGATTTAAAAACTTTTAAGATAGATTTGAGCACAGTTGATCGATTAGCATCAATGATTCCGAATGATAAAATTATAATTTCGGAAAGTGGAGTTAAATCGCGTGAAGATATTATTGCGATGCCGGCAAATATAAATGCTATTTTAGTTGGCACTACATTGATGACTTCGGAAAATCCTGAGGAGAAAATGAAAGAACTTCGTGGTTTGAGTATAAAGATTTGCGGTATTCGCAAGGTGGAAGATGCTGCATTTTGTGAAAAAAACGGAGTGGATTTTGTGGGACTTAATTTTGTGCGGAAATCGAAAAGATGTATTGATTTAAAGTCTGCAATTAAAATTAGAAAAAAGTTAAAAAAAACAAAATGTGTCGGAGTTTTTCAGAACCAAAGTTTGAAATATGTGAATGAAATTGCGAAGGTTTTAAACCTTGATTTTATTCAGTTATCCGGAAATGAAAGTTTAGATTTTGTAAGGAAGTGTGTTCGACCGGTTATAAAAACTATTCGTGATGATGTGAAATTGGCAGCGAAATTTTATGATGCCGGGTCTGTCGTACTTTTTGATGGTGAAGAGCCTGGTTCCGGAAAATTATTTAATCATAAATTTTTGAGAAATTTTAAAAAACCATTTTTCTTGGCCGGTGGAATTAATCCCTCTAATTTTAAAAAAATTGTTGAAGAAGTAGGTCCAATGGGAATCGACATTGCAAGTGGGGTTGAGACTGACGGAGTTTTTGACAGGAAAAAATTATTATCAATTCTAAAAATATGAAATCATTAAAAAAATACATTTTGAATCGTAGCGGTCATTTTGGAATTTACGGAGGTAGATACATTCCTGAAACTTTAATTCCAATTATGGAAAACCTTGAACTTGAGTTTTATCGAGCGATAAAAGATAAAGATTTTAAGCTTGAATTGTCCAATCTTAATAAGAATTATACAGGTAGACCTACGCCGCTTTATTTTTGTGAAAATCTTACAAAAAAGGTTGGTGGGGCAAAAATTTATCTTAAAAATGAAGGTTTGGCGCACACAGGTGCTCATAAAATTAATCACTGTCTTGGTCAGGCACTTTTGGCAAAGCGTTTGGGTAAAACCAGATTAATTGCTGAAACTGGCGCGGGTCAGCATGGCTTGGCTGTTTCGGCTGTGGCTGCAAAAATGGGATTTTCTTGCACAATTTATATGGGTGAAAAAGATTTTTTACGCCAAAAACCAAATGTATTTTTTATGGAAAGGGCTGGAGCAAAAGTTATTCCGGTTCTTGAAGGTGGAAGAACTTTGAAGGATGCAATTAGCGCTGCCCTTCGTGATTTAATGAGTGATCCACTAAATACGCATTATCTTTTGGGAACGGTTTGTGGACCTCATCCTTATCCTGTGATGAATGCTTATTTTCAAAGTGTTATCGGGCGGGAGGTTAAAAAACAAATCACTCCGGATTATTTGATTGCGAGCGTGGGTGGAGGAAGTAATGCAATGGGTTTATTCTATGAATTTCTTGATGATAAATCGTTAGAGATGATTGGTGTTGAAGCCGGAGGTAGAGGCATTACTGAAGATTCAAAAAAATGTGAACATGCGGCGAGGTTTGAAACTGGAACTCTTGGTGTTACGGAAGGTTTTAAATCGTTTTTTCTTCAAAATGAAGATGGTCAAATTAAAAATACTCACAGCATTTCAGCCGGTTTAGATTATTCCGGAGTAGGACCACAGATTTCTTATTTGCGAGATATAGGAAGAATTAAAACTTCTTATGCTTTAGATTCTGATGTATTGAATGCCTATCAACTGTTGGCAAAAGAGGAAGGTATTTTTGCTGCATTGGAATCTTCTCATGCTGTTGCAGAGGCAATTCGATTGGCGGCCACTTTGCCGAAGGAAAAAATCATTGTTTTCAACTGTTCTGGCAGAGGAGATAAAGATTTATTTATAGTCGCTAAAGAGTTGGACTCGGAAAATTTTAAGAACTTTTTAAAAACACAAATATGAAATTAATGACTCACATTGTGGCGGGCTATCCAAGCTTAAAAGCATCAGAAAATTTAGCTATTTTAATGGCGGATTCCGGAGTTTCAATTTTGGAAATTCAAATTCCTTTTTCTGATCCTGTTGCTGATGGTAAAACTATTGCGGAGGCGAATCGAGTTTCTTTGGAGAATGGAACTAGTGTTGAAGATTGTTTCGAATTACTGCGAAGCTTAAAAGGAAAAATAAAAATTCCGATTTATTTGATGACTTATTTTAATATTCCTTTTGTTTATGGATTGGAAAATTTTTGCAAAAAAGCTGCAGAATATTCTTGTGAAGGATTGATTATTCCTGATTTGCCTTTTGATGAAGAGTCTCAAGAACATTATCTTTCTCTTTGCAAAAAATATGGGCTTAATTCGATTCAGGTTATTTCGCCAATGACCACTGATTTAAGAATGAAAAAAATTGCGAAATTGGCTAGGGGTTTTGTTTATAGTATGGCTAGAACAGGTATAACCGGTGCAAAAAAAGATCTAGATTCGAATCTGCAAAAATATTTAGAGCGAGTAAATGCAACTTGCAAGTTGCCGATTGCGGTTGGTTTTGGCATTTCTTCTGTCGATCATTTAAAGACAATTGATGGATTTGCGGATATCGCTGTTATAGGAAGCAAGATTTTGGACTTGTATAAAGATGGTGAAAATGCGGTTCGTGCATTTCTAGATGATATGTTAGAATCTGCTCATGAATTTCCACAAAGATCTCTACGATTTGGTCGTCAAAGTAAAAACAAACAAGGAAGCGGAAGAACTTCTTTCGGATTTGCTGACACCTCAGGAATTGGACTCAATCTCGGAGCGATGGCAAATTGTGAAGGGATTAAAGGAAGGAAAGAGTCAGAGAGCTGTTGCTCAGGAGTTCAAAACGAGCATAGCGAAAGTTTCGAGAGGAGCGAGAATTTTGAAATACGGAACAGGAGGATTTCTAAAATTCCTCAAATAATTATTGCAGGACCTTGTGCGCTTGAAAACGAAGTGCAGGCTATGATTGCTGGTCAGAACGCTAAGGACCGCGGAGTTGATTTTGTGCGTTTGTCACTATATAAACCACGAACAAAACCCGGTTTTGAAGGTTTGGGAGAGGCCGGTATTCCAATTTTGGTTGAGGCCGCGAAGAGAGGAGTGAACCCTGCAACAGAAGTAACTTCGCCTGAGGATGCGAAGAAAATTATTGATGCGGTTATGGCTGCCACTGAAACTGGCAAACTCATGATATGGATTGGTTCGAGAAATCAAAATCACTTTATTCAACGAGAAATTGCTAGATTGGCGGCTTCAAATAAAAGAGTGACTTTGATGCTCAAAAATCAACCTTGGTTTAGTAAAGAGCATTGGGAAGGTATAGTCGAACATGCGCTTTCAGGTGGAATTGATAGAGAAAACCTAATTGTTTGTCACAGAGGTTTTACTCCAGGCCCAGAAAACCCTGAAAATTACAGAAATGTTCCTGATTTTCATATGGCTATGGAGGTAAAAAAATCTACCGGATTGAAAATGCTGTTTGACCCTTCTCACACAGGCGGATCTGTGCCAAATGTTCTTAAAATCACAAGGCAATCACAAAATTTCGACTTCGATGGTATGATCATTGAGGTGCATCACGATCCTTCATGCGCTCTTACAGACGCGAAGCAACAGTTGACATGGGATCAGTTTGATGACTTATTAGAGACATAAAATATGAAAAAATTAATTATACCAACTCGGCGTACAGTAAAAGAATATCCGATTTTTATCGGCCGTGCTTTGATTGGGAAAATTCCTAAGCTAATTGATCTGGCCGGATATAGTCAAATTTTAATTGTTAGTGATGAAAATACTTCCAAACTTTTCAATCTTAAACTTGAAGCTTCTCATATTTCATTGCCTTCAGGCGAGAATCATAAAAACTTTCAAAGTGTTGAATTAATTCTGAATAAATTGCATGATATGAAGGCGGATAGAAAAACGCTTGTTGTGAATTTGGGAGGTGGAAATATTTGCGACACATCGTCGTTTGCGGCATCGATTTATATGCGCGGCCTCGATGTGTTGCAGATTCCCACAACTCTGCTCGCGCAAGTTGATGCGAGTATTGGAGGCAAAACAGGTATTAATTTTGCAGGTGTGAAAAATCTTGTTGGAACTTTTAAAAATCCAATCGGAGTGATTATTGATGTAGATCTTTTGAAGACTTTGCCGGAGAGAGAATATCTTTCCGGATTTGCAGAAATAATTAAACACGGATTAATTTTTGATAAAAAATATTTTTCGACCTTAAGGTCGACTTTGAAATTTTCCGATTCTGAATTGGAAAAAATAATTGAAAGATCTTGCCAAATTAAAGCAAAAATTGTTGCCGCTGATCCGCAAGAAAAAAATGTAAGGAAGATTTTAAATTTTGGGCATACGATTGGTCATGCAATTGAGGCTTTGAGTTTGGAGAATCCAAAACCACTCTTACACGGTGAAGCTATTTTTCTTGGAATGATTGTTGAAAATAGGATTTCTTATATTTCCGGTTTACTTAATAAAAAAGATTTTTTGATTATTGATGGATTTTTAAGAAAAATAGTAAAACCTGTTCAGTTAGATACAGAAAGAATCTTAAAAAAAATTCTATTTGATAAAAAAAATGAATCTGGTCGAATTAATTTCACTTTACTTAAAGCCTTGGGCCGAGCGATTTACAACATGGAAGTTGATGAAAAAATAATAATTGAAGCATTGAATTATGAAAACAATTGAAATAATTCCGGTAACAGCTCCACTTGAGGGTATTGTAAATCTGCCCGGAAGTTTGAGTTATACAACTCGTGCTTTGGCTTTAGCATTTTTGACTGACGGCCCCGTTGAAATTTTAAATTCAGCTAAATGTGATGACACGTACGCCATGACAGATTGTTTGAAAAAACTGAGTATTGGAGATTGTGAATTGAATGTTCGATTGTCCGGTAGAACTGCCAGAACAATCTTGGCTTTGGCTTGTATCTCGCCTAGCAAAAAAATAATAACCTGTGATGAGGCTTTCAAAAAAAGACCTATGACAGATTTGGTAGATGCTCTTCGAAGTTTGGGTGCTGAGATTGAATATTTAGATAAGGATGGTTTTCTACCACTATGTGTTTCATCTTCCACTTTAAATTCCGGTATTGTGCGAGTTAAGGGTGATGTGAGCAGTCAATTTCTATCGGCACTTTTGATGATTGCGCCGAAATGTGGTTTTGAGATTGAAGTTGATGGCGAACTGTCCTCGAAGCCTTTTGTTGATATGACTATTGAAATAATGAAGGACTTTGGCGTGGAAGTTATAAATAAAAATTACAAGAATTTTAAGGTTAGTGGCGAGTACTCTTGTAAAACTTATACTGTTGAGGGTGATGCAAGTGCGGCTAGTTATTTCATTGCACTAAATGCGCTTACGGCTAGTAAAGTGAAAATAATTGGACTGAATAAAAATTCGAAACAAGGCGATGTTGTTTTTGAGACAATAATAAATTCCGGAGAATCCGCTTTTGACATGAAGAACTGTCTTGATATTGTTCCAACAGTTGCTGTGATGGCGGCTTTTGCTAAAGGTGAAACTCATTTGTACGGTTTGGAAACTCTCGCATTTAAAGAATCGAATAGAATTGAGTGTGTTGCCGGTGAGCTTAGAAAAATGGGAATTAAAGTTGAAACTGCTAAGGATTTTATGAAAATTCATGGTGGAAAAGCACATGGGGCTTTGATTGATCCACATGGTGATCATAGAATTGCTATGGCCTTTGCGATTGCCGGATTAAAAGTCCCGGGAATTTTAATTCAAAACCCTGATGTTGTTAGTAAATCTTTTCCGGATTTTTTTGAGGTTTTGAAGTCATTAAAAGTGAAAATTTTATGAAAATAATTTTGATAGGATTCATGGGCTCAGGAAAAACTGAAGTTTCAAAAAAACTTTCTGCAATTTTAGATTTACCGCTAGTTGAAGTCGATGATTTGACTTTGAAACTTTCCGGTAGAGCAAGTGTTTCTGAAATTTTTAAGCTTGATGGGGAAGCGAAGTTTCGTGATTTTGAAAAACTTGCACTTGAAAGTATTGGCCTTGGAGATGCAAT
>CALRGE010000011.1 GCA_943357175.1 Candidatus Peribacteria bacterium | reverse complement strand
GTCGGACTTATTGGTCTCGGCACCATGGGTGCTGCACTTGCACGAAATATTGCTTCTCGTGGCGTGCAGATTTCTGTTTGGAATCGTAGTAGAGATAAAATGGCCGAATTTGCAGAGAAATTTTCGAATGAAAATTTTTGTATACCTTCAGATTTCGAAGAATTTATAGAAAGTTTAGATAAGCCTAGAAAAATCATTTTAATGGTTCCAGCTGGTGATGCCATGAATTCAGTGATGAATACGCTACTTGGTTTTTTGGAGGCAGGAGATACTGTTATGGACGGTGGAAATTCTCATTTCCGTGACACTGAAATTTATCAAAGAGAACTATCAGCAAAAGGCATTAATTTTTTGGGAACAGGAATTTCAGGTGGTGAAATTGGCGCATTGAAAGGGCCAAGTATTATGCCGGGTGGAAGCAAAGAAGCTTGGCAGGCATTTGAACCAATTCTTAACGCAATTTCAGCAGAAGATTTTTCTGGCAAAGCCTGCGTTTCATATATGGGCAGCGCAGGAGCAGGGCATTATGTGAAAATGATTCACAACGGGATTGAATATGCCGAACTCGAAATGATTTCAGAAGCTTACGATTTTTTTCATAGCATTTACAGGTTAAAAAACGATGAAATCGCGGATATCTTCTCTAAATGGAATGATGGTAAACTTTCTTCATATCTTACAGATATTACAGTAAATGTTTTGCGCCAAAAAGATGGAGATCACAACTTGATCGATTTAATTTCAGACAAAGCTGGGCAAAAGGGAACAGGTTTGTGGACGGGCGAGGAATCACTTCATTTGGGAGTTCCTGCACTTTCAATTACTTCGGCTGTTTACATGCGAATTCTTTCTTCAAACAAAGATTCACGAATAGAGCTAAATAAATTTTATCCAAAGCATGAAGAAGTTCCAAATATGATTGTTCCGGAACTGGTTGATCACTTTGAAAAGGCACTTTTAATGACTCGTTTAATCAACTTCGAACAAGGTTTTGAAATTTTACGAGCTGCAGATCTTCAGTATAAATTCGGCTTAAATCTTGCTGAAATCTCTAGAATTTGGCAGGGTGGCTGCATCATTAGAAACACATTATTAAAGGAAATCCATGAAGCATTTATTCTCAGAAATGACAGTTTATATCACTCAGAATTTGCTCAAGAATTAATCAAAGACTGTGAAAAAAGCCTTCGTATAATTCTTGGAATTTCAGTTAAATATGGACTTCCGATGATTGCATTTTCTTCTGCTCTCACTCATTTCGACACTTCTCGTCGTATTTCTTTGCCAACCAATTTGATTCAAGGAATGCGTGATTTCTTCGGTGCACATGGTTATGAAAGAATCGATCGTGATGGCAAATTTCACACAGACTGGTTATGAAGAAGATAATTTTTCAAAAAGCAGAAAATAATTTTACAATGATTATTTTTGGTGCTTCCGGCTCACTCGCAAAGCTAAAACTTTTTCCATCAATTTATCAACTTGCGGCTGAAAGTCGCTTGCCAGCTGACTATAAAATTATCGGATACGGACGCAGCCAAATAAGCAACGAAGACTTTCGTGAATTTTTCAAAAAATCTGTAATAGAAAAAACTGAAAGAGTAGATTTAGAAAAACTAGACGAACTTTTGAAAAATATTTTTTATGTTTCTGGGCAGTATAACGAAGAAAAAGATTTCAGAAAACTTCGATCAACAGTCGAACAAGTGGAGAAAACTAAAAATAGAATTCGAATTGCATATTTTTCCGTTCCTCCATCTGCTTTCACTGAAATTTTTCAAAATCTTGCAGCTGTAAATTTTAATTCAATTAAGGCCAAGCTGCGCTTGGTGATTGAGAAGCCATTTGGATACGATTTTAAATCTGCAAAAAAATTAGCACAAACACTAAAAAAACATTTTTCACAGGAACAAATTTATCTACTCGATCATTATTTAGGAAAAGAATCAGTCACAAATCTGCTGTCGCTTCGTTACGCAAATTCAATTCTTACAACTCTTCTAAACCGTGAATATGTAAGCAATATTCAAATTAGTGCACTCGAATCAAAAGATATTGAAGGCCGAGCAAACTACTTTGATAACGTGGGGATTTTACGAGACATGGTTCAATCACATCTTCTCCAAATTTTAGCATATCTTACAATGTTTATGCCACGAGAGCGAACTGCTGAAGCAATTCATCATGAAAAGGCACAAGTCCTAAAATCTATTCGGGTAAATAGTCTTGTTCGTGGACAGTATATTGGCTACAACAAAGAAGTTTCAACAGATTCAAAAACTGAAACATATGCTGCAATTAAACTGGCATTAAAACATCCACTTTGGAAGGGTGTGCCAATTTATCTTCGCAGTGGAAAATCATTAGTAGAACAATGGACCGCAATTGTTTTCGAATTCAAGCCAAGAAAAGCACAGCGTGACGACGGCACTTTGCCACCAAATAGAATTGTGATTCAACTTCAACCATATGAAAAAATAGAATTCCATTTGCTCACAAAATTAGGAGGAAAAACTTTTGATTTTCATGAGCTGACAACAGGGCGTCCAATTTACTGCAGTGGCGATTGTTTGAATGAACACGGCCGCCTTTTGTTGGATGTTATTGCAGGCAAAAATGACCTATTCTTAAACTTTGAAGAAATTTTCGCAGCATGGAAAGTGATTGATCCACTTCAAAAATTATCTACAAAAATGAAAAAAAAGGATCTACATCTATATAAAAAAGGTAGCAAAGGGCCAAAAGCTTCAGACGAACTTCTGGCAAAAGACGGTTTCAAATGGTTTTACTCACTTCCAAATGCCTGAACCAATAATTTTCGAAACTAGTTCCGAATCAGAATTTTATTCTACGATTTTAGAAGATCTTTTGCTTTCAATTAAAGAGTCAATTTCACTGAGAAATAAATGCATTATCGGCCTCTCCGGTGGAACTACACCAGAAAAATTATACCAACTTCTAGCTGCTGAAAGTTTACCTTGGGAAAAATTAATTTTTATCACAGTCGACGAACGCTATGTTCCCAGTGACGACCCAGAAAGTAACCTTAAAATGATACGCAAATCACTATTTGCTCATGCTCCAATTCCACCTGAAAATATCATCACTTTTGATACTTCACTGCCAATCGAATCGGCCGCACATGAAATGAGTCGCAAACTTACTTCAACACACCTAGATATTCTAATTCTCGGAGTCGGTGAAGATGGCCATATAGCTTCACTTTTTGATAATGACAAAACTTCCGACGAACTTGCATCAATCGCAACTGCTCACGGTTATAAAACCGAACAACGCCTTACATTAACTTTCAAAGCGCTGAACTCTAGGAAAACTCTAATTCTTTTGAAGGGCGAAAAAAAACGACAAATTTTCGACGAAATAAAATCCGGCAAATCAATTCACATCGCCCTCAACAAAATTCTCCAGCAAGATTTTGTGAAGATTTATTTTTCAGAGTGACTTAAGCGCCTCCAAAATATGCCGTTTAGAGATACCGGCTTTCTCGTATAGTTCATCTGCTGTACCTGAAAGCTGGTATGAGCTCACACCAAGACCTTTAAAAGGAACAATCAAATCTGCATCAAATAAAGCTTCCTTCACAAACTTCGCTAGCCCAGTTTTTAAATTATGATCTTGAACTGTAATTACTTTTTTCGTACGACCTACACTTGCCACAATTGTTGACGCATCAAATGGAATAAAGCTGCTTACACAAATTATTTCTACATCACCGCCGAATTCTTCGGCTGCCTTCATAGCATAAGTTAACATTGCCCCGCTTGCCACGATTGTTGCCTTATTCCCGTGTCTTATAATATCTGCTTTACCAGGTCGGAATTCGTATCCTTCGCCAAAAAATGCAGTACCATCTTCTTTTGTAATTACCGGAGTTTTTGCGCGGCCCATTCTCACATAAAAATTACCATAATTTGATGCAACAAATCTGATAATTTTGTCTGTTTGATTCGGATCGCAAGGCTCCAAAATTCGAGTATGAAAAAATCCTTCAAAAGAATTTATATCATCAATAACTTGGTGGGTTGGGCCATCCTCACCAACAGAAAGTCCGCAATGAGTTGCAACCATTTTCACGTTTGCTTCATTAACATCATTCACACGAGCTTGATCTTTAGCACGACTTGTCATAAATGCACCGAAAGTGCTAGCAAATGGAATCATGCATCTCAACGACATTCCTCCTGCAAGACTCACCATCAATTGTTCAGCAATGCCACATTCGATGTGTCTTTCAGGAAAAACTTTTTTCAATTCGCTCGTTTTAACGCTATCAGCTAAATCAGCAGTAAGAGCAACAACCCCAGGATTAATTTTAGCCAGATCCGCTAAAGCACTGCCGTATGCACTTCTGCAATCAGTCATTTTATCAGGTGCATATAAAATCGATTCACCAGGATTAATTGAAAACTCTTCACACGCATCACCAACAATATTTACCTCAATCGGCATCTTTAGCATCTCATTCTCTTCTTCAGAAAGTTCAATAAACTTCAATGCCGCTTCAGTTTCAGCAGCACTTGGAGATTTACCATGCCAATCGGCTTTATACTCACGACCTTTTTCAGCCATAAATTCAACGCCGCTTCCCATTATTGTTTCCCCAATAATTACTGACGGTGCATCTGTAATTTCCATAGCCTCCTGCAAAACCCTCCACATTTCCTGAAAATCGTGACCATTCACTTTGAAAACTTTCCAACCTGCGGCTTTGTAATAGCCCTCAATATTCAGCGGCATAATTTTTGCGACTGAATCTGTTAATTGAACCTGATTGTAATCAATGAAAGCAATTAAATTATTCAATTTATGACTGGCAGCGAAATTTATTGTTTCATAAATTTGACCTTCATCTTGTTCTCCATCACCCATAAGCAGAAAAACCTTCTGCATCTCACCACGAATTTTATCTGCCATCGCAAATCCAGCTGCAACACTTGCCCCAATTCCAAGCGGCCCAGTTCCATACCAAATTCCATTAATTTTTCTGTTAACATGACCCTCGTAAATATCACTAGGTTTTCTAAATGTTTCAATAACTCTATCTTTTGGAATAACTCCTAACTCCGCCAACACACTGTAAACAGCAGGTGACACATGACCATGAGAAACCACAACTGGCTCATTACTTTTTGCTACTCGCATTACATACAAAAGTGCCAAATAATCAAGAGTTGATAACGATCCTCCTGGATGACCTGATTGTGCATTCGTAACCATTTGTAAAACAGAACGCCTACATGACTTTGCAAAGGCATTCAAATATTTTAACTGCTCATCTGATAGGGGACTCATCTATTTTTGGATAAAATTTCTTTCGTAAGTTTTTTACCAAGCTCAACGCCAGGCTGATTGAACGCGTTTATCCTATAATACTCACCCAAAAACGCAATGCTAGTTTCAAAAAGCATGAAAAGCCCACCCAAGTTTTTTGCGTCTAATTTATCAATTTTCAAAGTTATATTCGGTTTTTCATATTGAGTTAGTGCTTGCTCTGTAGCCTTTTTTTCTACTGACATTAATTTCCCAAAACTCACACCCGATAAATATTTGAAATTTTCATTTTCGATTTTTGGAATCATCGTTCTATCTTCTTCCCCAACCTCCATGAAAATAAAAAGCTTATCTTTTGGGCCTTCATTATAAAGTTGCAATTGTGAATGCTGATCAGTAACACCCAATGCGATCAATGGGGTTAAACCTTTACCATCTTTTCCAATACTCTCAGCCAAAAGTTGTCTGTACCAATCTGCAAAACTAAAAAGTCGACTGTTGTATGGCATCATCACAGTAATCCTGATTCCTTCCTCCCAATCCAGCAAATATTGAATTGTTGCCAACTGAAATGCAATATTTCTTTCAAACTCATTGTTCTCAAAACTCTTCGCCATCTCCTCTGCACCTTCAAGCATTTCCTCAATATTAATGCCCATCATTGCAGCAGGAAAAAGTCCCACAGAAGTCAAAACAGAAAATCTACCTCCAACATTTGCCGGAATATCTAACATTTTAATCTGCAATTCCTTGCCAATTTTTCTAAGTTCACCTTCATTTGAGTCAGTAATAAAAACAAAATTTTCTTTTGAAACTTTATCTTTGAAGTAAAAATACTGTGCCATAGTCTCCGGAGTTGCTCCTGACTTACTAATTACAATAAACAAGGTTTTGTCTAAATTTATTAATTTTTCGATGTCTCCAATCGTATCTAAATTATCAATAACAAATAGTCGCTTCCCACTAAAATTCGAAAACTTTCCCATTAAACAATCTCTAATACAAGTAATACCTAGCGCACTTCCTCCAATTCCCAAAACAACAATATCTTCAAATTTTCCGGTCAACTTATCCGCCATACTTTTCACTGATAAAACCTGAGCCTTAACTTTTGGTATATTCAAAAATCCTTGATCTCTTTTTTTAAAACTTTCTATAAAACCTGGAATTAAATCTGCACTTTCTTTGAGCTTTGAAAGTTCAAGACTATTTATACCTAAGCTTATAAGATTTTGAATATCTAAATTCATTTTTTTGGGATTTTTTTTGAGTCTTCAATAAATTTTTTTAGACCGATATCAGTAAGTTGATGAGCAATAAGTTTTTGGAATATCGCAAAAGGGACTGTAGCAATATCGGCACCAGCAATTGCGGCCTCAGTAACTTGTCGTGGTTCGCGAATACTCGCCACAAGCACCTCTGTCATAAAACAATAATTCTCAAAAATCTGGACAATTTCCTCAACCAAAGTCATTCCACTTTCTCCAGCATCATCAAGTCTTCCAATAAATGGGCTCACATAACTTGCTCCTGCTTTCGCCGCCAAAATTGCCTGATTCGCAGAAAAACAAAGAGTAACATTCGTTAGAATTTTTTCTTTAGTCAAAATTTTAACAGCCTTCAAACCCTCAATTGTCATTGGAATTTTTATCACAACATTTTTTGCCCATTTTGAATAAGCTCTTCCTTCCTTCAACATACCCGCTAAATCAGTACTAATAACTTCCGCGCTAACAGGCCCTTTAACGAGTTTGCAAATTTCCTTAATGCTTTTTTCAAGAGAAATTCCTTCCTTTGAAAGAAGGCTAGGGTTAGTTGTAATTCCGTCCAAAACTCCCCATGAAGCGATTTCTCGAATCTCATTAATATTTGCTGTGTCTAAAAATAATTTCATGTGCTGGATTAATATTCAAATTTTACTCTTACATTTTTTAAAAAAAAAGTTTAAAATCTGCTCATGGAAAAAAAGATCCCAAAAAAAGAACTTGCAAGTCATGAATTCAGAGTCACAATCTTTGGTTCTGCAAGAATCCAAGCAAAAGATCCTGCGTATAAAGACATATACAAACTAGCGAAGAGTATCGGGAAAATGGGAGTTGATGTGATAACTGGTGGAGGCCCTGGAATTATGAGTGCTGCAAGTAGTGGGCACCGTGATGGAAGTGATCACGCAAAAATAAAATCACACACAATTGGTTTAAACATTAGACTTCCTTTTGAACAAGAACCAAATAAAGACTTAGATCTTCTAGAGGATCATGATCGCTTTTCAACTCGACTAGATGAATTTATGCTTCTTTCAAGCATGATTGTTGTTGCTCCTGGTGGAATTGGAACTTGTCTTGAGCTTTTCTACACATGGCAACTATTGCAAGTTAAACATCTTAAAAGGATGCCAATAGTTTTAGTTGGTGAAATGTGGAAGGATTTAATTAAGTGGGTGAAAAAGTGGCCACTAAAAAATAAATTGATGTCTGAAGAAGATATGCACTTTATCTTCATTGTTGATACATGGGAAGAAGCCCTTGGTCTCGTGAAAACTGCAAAACTTGCCTTCGATAAACAAGGCAGGGAAGCTCTAACAAATTGGGAAATCTACGGGAAGAAGAAGTATTAGGACTGAAGCATTTCAATTAAGTCCTTTGCCCTGATTGTCTCTTTGCCAAACAAGCTCGACTTCGTCGAGTAAATGGGGTGAGTGATGGGGTTCGAACCCACGGCCTCCAGGGCCACAACCTGGCGCTCTAACCAACTGAGCTACACCCACCATAAATTTGACCACGCAATAGTATCGTTTTATGATGATTTTGCAAACCTAAATAAGAATAATGAGAAAAATCATTCCAGTCATACTCCTTATTTTTCTCACATCCTGCCAATCTAAACTAGATACATTCGCTCAATGTTTAACAGATCAAGGAGCTATTTTCTACGGCTCTCTTTCATGTGAACATTGCAAGGAACAAAAGGCATTTTTTGAAGACTCGGCAGAATACTTAAATTACGTCGAATGTGACAAATATGCCAAAAATTCAAATTACAAAGCCTGCAAAGAAGCCAAAATCAACTCATATCCAACCTGGATTTTCTCAGATGGTTCATATTTAATTGGAAAACAAAGCTTCCCAGAACTAGCCGAGAAAACTTCCTGTGAGTCTCCTTTATAGTTTGGTCATATCAAACGCCAGAGTAAAATCAGCACGGTCACCATTATAAACTCTATCAGGGAAGAAGTTTTTCTCTATAAAAAAGTATTTTTCAGATAAAACAGTACTTCGTGTAGAGCGAAAAGACTCTCCAAATTCTACAAAAGCCAAAAAACTCTCTGCAAAATCTTCAAATTCATTTTCTTTGGCGTAACCTGAAACAAAGTCAGCCTCGCCACTTTTCTCCCACAATTTTTTGTAATCTGCCTGTAGTTCTACACCTGAACTCAAATAAGCCACGTGACCCATTTCATGCAAAAATACTCTTAATCGTTCTGTTTTCGAAACATCACATCTCAAAATTACTGTATCTGCATCTGCTAAACCTCTTTCTCCACCTTCAAAATTCAAAATCAAAACCTTCAGTCTCGAAGAAAGCTCAGTAGGTAATCGAGCCAAAGTCTCTTCAATTCCATCTCTACATCTCCACATAGAATTTTTATCTATACTACCTTTAACCTGAGTAGAAAAGGGAAGTCTTGTGGCTGACGGTGCAGCCCGAAAAAAATTATGCTTTTCAACCTGATTTCTTATGCTTTTGATTTTCTCAGCCTCAGCACTCGGTATGCCAAAACTCAATACAATTGATCCAATACTCAGAATAGCAATTAACCATTTCCACTTCATCATGCCCGATTAAAGGCACGAAAAATAACATATTATTTTGATTTAGTCAATTTCTTTAGAATCCTCCAGGATAGAAATTAATTACATCTACAATTGGAAGATATAGAGGTCCTACTTGTATTGTGAGCAAATCAATAATTCCTGCAATTTTTGTGTCACGGCCCAACTCAGTTTGCAAGGCATCATTATAATCTCTCGCAGTTTTACCTGGTTTCATAAAATTGTTATCAAAACTTGCCTCTATTGATTTCACAACATGCGTTTTCATCTGATCCGGATCGATATTTTGATCAATCATCAATTCATAAAACCTCTTTTCAACAATTACATACCTCGCATATTCCTGAAGAGTTTTTTGATATTCTTCATTTGTAAGGTTCTTATAAGCAGGGTTCTGTGAAAGTCTGATTAATCTATTTGAAACTTGAGTTCTGAATTCTTCTGGCCATGCACCATCTAATCTTAACCATTGGGAAACATCTGCTTCTTTATCAAACCACTTCATGAATGCTTTATCTGATTCTTTCTTTTCTTCCTTAATTCTTTCAGACACAGCTCTGTCTAAATCATTTTGAACCAATTCAGGTTTAGCTTTTTGTGCCGGAGTCAAACTCATCCATTCATTATACTTTGGAATCGAATCCATTTTGTTTTTACAAGCCTCCCATTCGCCCGCACTAATCTGTTTTCTTGGGCTACCAATTGCATAGTTAGGATCCTTTGGTAGAATTTTATCCATATTGAACAAGAAGAATCTTGTATAATCTTCGGCATCTTTTGAAGCTACGCCGACTGCAGAACCCTCAATTTTTGATTGATACACTTTTATAAAATCCGCAAATAGTTGAGGGTCATTAATTATATATGTTGGATTCTCATATTCATATGTAGCATTTGCAAATTGTAAAACTTTCTCGGCGCTTGCCTGCCAATCACTTCTGTTCAATTCATGTTTAAGCATGATTTTCTCAGCTTCAAGTAAAACAACAGGAGAGGAGCTCGCTCTACCTTTGAATTGCAAGTAGTCCAAAACTTCTTGTTGAGCGTCACTCACAATTGCATCTAAAGCCGCACGAGTTGCTGGAATATCAGCTTTACCTTTTGCTGTATCAGCTAATTTCTTATCATAAGCTTGCCTTCGCATTGAAATGAATGCATCGAAATTATCAGGTAAGATATTCTTATCAAGTTGCTCAACTTCAGCAAATTTAACATCAATCTGCTTAATTCTTTCTCGTAAATATTTATCCAATTCAGTTCCTTCTTCGGCAACTCTATCTGTAACTGCACGTTTTTGATCATTTTCTTTAAGTTTAGGTCTGTATATTTTTGTAACTGCCCATTCTTTATATGTTGGAATTTGGCCAACTTGATTTTGAATCTGACCCCATTCTTTTGTGCTAATTTGCTTCACATAACCATCGATATTATCAGGAGAGATATTTTTATCATCTGCCAATGTATTGCTTAACTCTGAAATAAAATAATCTGTATATCCTTCAACGTCTGCATCAGTCACTATATCTGCTCCATTATCAATATTCTTGTAATACAAATCCATTAATTGAATTGAAACTTCAGGTTCATCGAACATATAGGTTGCCCCTTCAAATTCATATGAAGTATTCGTATAGTTGAAAACTTGTTTAGCACTTTCCTGCCAATTTTTTTCTTTAACAACATGTTCAATCATTTCTCTCTGCACCTCCATCAACACTGTTGGAGTATTGTGACCTTCTATTGCTGAATATTTTTTGAACATTTCACCTTCAGCTTCAGCTTTGGCAACAATGACATCCATTGCCATTTCCGCAGCCGCACCTGTTCCGGTAACCGCAGTTAGTTCATCAATATAATCAGATTTCCTTCTACCAATCCTTGCTTCAAATAGATCTTTAAATATTCCTGTATCCAACTTATCAGCAGGACCGAATGCTGCATTAATTCTTGCAGTTTCTCTCTTAAGTAGTGCTTCTCTATAGGTAGTATTATTTTCAGATTCTCTTCTTTGAATTGCTCTTGCAGCATCATTTTCTTCAAGTTTAGTCGCAATAGGTTTAGTTTTTGCCCAAACTTGAAAATCATCAATACTTCCAAGATTATTTACTGCTCTAGTCCAATCTTCTGTACTGATTTCTTTTGTTTTACCGTCAAAATTATCTAAAGAAATATTAGGAGAATCTACTACTAGTTTTGTTGCTTTGTCTAAAAAGAAATCTGCATAATCTTGAGCATCCTTTTTACTAACAATACCACCTCTATCTCGTCCCCATTCAATCTTTTTGAAATACACCCGCATAAATGAAACCAATATTTCAGGATCATCAAACAAATGACTTCCACCTTCTAGCTCAAATCTTGAATTGATTGTTTTAAACACATAATCAGCACTATCCTCCCAAACTTCATCACCCATCATATCTTTAACCATATCTGACATTAGATCATTTATAACTGTTTCAGAGTTTGAGTCTCTATTTTCTAAAACAGCACAGTATTCATCAATTTCTAATTTTAAATCTTCTGTGAATTTTGTTAAATCCTTCTTTAAATCACCAGGATTTGTGTCTGTTTTATCTTTAAATATCTCATTCAATCTATCAATAGAAATTAATTTTCTCTGTTTAACAACAGATCTAAATTTATCTCCTAAATGTAAAGCCGATTTAAATTTAACCCAATATGAATCAACATATTTATCAAGTCTTGCATATTGATCATCTACAAAAGTCTTCATATGTTCTTTTGCTTCCGTAACATTTTTCTTTTCAGGATTGTCAATCACTCCATCTAAAAATGGATTTTCAGATTTTTTAGCTTCAGCACTTCCACCATCTGTACCTCCAGAGCTACCATCAGCAGCAGCAATCTCAGTCGCTCCACCAATACCTAATGCGCCAGCTACACCTGCTGCACCTGCTTTTGCAGAATCAATAACAGTACCATCTAGGTCTCTACCTTGTTTCCTAGCATTCGTTGCAGCAATATCTTTTTCCATTAAGTAAATAATTGAAGCAAATTTTAAACCAGGATTATTTTTAGTGTATTTCTTATACTCTGCTTGTCCTTTTGCAATTACATCATTCCTTGAACCTGTTGCTCCGGCTCTATCTCCAAGTTTATGCATCATTCCCTCCAATCCAATATAAAGATTATCGCCACTAATGCTGTCAGCTTGTTTTTTTGTAATTCCTCCCAAACTTAAAAGTACTTTTGGGTTTATTGTTTCTTTATGTGATCTGCGAGCCTCGTCAAAAACATCGTAAACTGCTTCAGCATCCGTATTTGCCAAATGTAGCATTCCTTCGAACGCATTCCTATTGTTATCTGTCATTGACTCAATATCATCTTTGAATTGTTGTGTAACATTATCGTAACTATATGAATCTGCATTATCAAAAATTAAATCAAGTGCGCTCCTTCCGTCATCCCTATACATTGATGTAGCTATATTTAAACCAATTGCGCCTCCTACCCATGGAACAGAGGACTTAATCCAATCCCAAGCAGTCTTCCTCCAACTCTTATCATCTCCACTAGACATGTAATATAGAAGCCCACCAATTGCAGCAATTCCCATCATACCGGCAACAGGTTTTTCTCTGAAATAATCCATTGAATTACCAAGTTTTTTCTTTAAGTAATCTCCTGCAACTTCTTCACTAAAATGATCAGTGCTTGTTCTTGTTTGACTAAATGCCTCAAGCTCTTTTTTTATGATTACATGTGTTTTTTTGATAAATTCTTCTGTTGATTTGAATAATTCAGGATTCGATGCTCTTTCCTCTGGTGTCATCCAAATAATTCTCGCTACTTTTAATCCTAGTTCAGGGTTATAAGGGAATAATGCCTTAATTGCTCTTCCCTGATTTTCTTTGCCCTGTTTGCCCAAAAGATCATCAGGTTGAATACCTTTGTCATAAAAATCTTGAACAACTTTTTGAATACCTGCTTTGTCATTTTCTTTTAAACTACCTTCAATCTCTTTTTTCAAAGCATCTCTATCTGAGATGATATCTTCTAATTTCACGGGTTTAAGAAATTCTCCATCTCCATCGTTATTACCTTCTCCTAAGGTACTATGAACACTTCCACCTTGTTTTCCAAAAATACTCCCATTCCCACTCATTCTACTTTGGTAATCTTCTATATTTAGTTCCCATACTTTATCTTCATCTTGGCCAAATGTGCCTAATTTTTCACCTCTAAACTGAGTCATTGAGTATTTATTGAAGTATTGATCTCTCCAATATTGTCTATTTTTATCTGCTTCTGGATCGCCATCCTTTATTTCAAGATATTTTCTCAAAAACAAGTCAGTCTCAGCCTGAAGTTCTTTTTCACGCAGATCTTTTTTTTCGGCTCGTTTCTCCTTAGGCGTCAATTTTTGAGCCTCAAGTTTTTCTTGATTTTTTGCCATACGTAAAATTTATATCTAGCAATTATAGCAAGAATTCGAATAAATTGCAATATGGACGGCCATCGAGTATCCTGCTCAGGAATTTCTTACCCAACGACATGAAAGTACAAATTGAAAAACTCAAAAAGTCAGAAGTCAAGATTACCGTAGAAGTAAGCGAAAAAACGCTACTTACCTATAAATCTGAAACTGCAAAAATTCTTCAAAATGAAGTAAAAATTGATGGTTTTAGACCGGGTCATATTCCACTAGATGTGATTGAAAAACATGTTGGCGAAAAAACATTTAAGGCCCACATGATGGAAATTGCACTCTCAGATACTTATGAAAAAGCTATCAAAGAAAATGATGTAAAGCCAGTGGCTTATCCAAAAGTAACTGTAATTTCAGAGGATCCATTCAAATATGAAGCAATTGTTTCAGTTTTTCCTGAACTTACAATTAAAGATGGCTATGAAAAAGTTAAAGTAGCAGCAAAGAAACAAGAAGTTTCAGAAAAAGAAATGGACGAAGTATTAGAAAATCTACTTAAAAAGGGAAGAAAATGGCACGACGCTGATAGAGCTGTTCAAAAAAATGACAGAGTAGAAATAGATTTCGATGGTAAAGACATGCAAGGCGTTCCATTAGACGGAACTTCAAGCAAAAATCACCCTGTAATTATTGGTGAAAACTACTTTATTCCAGGTTTTGAAGAAGAATTGATTGGTTTGAAGAAAGATGATGAAAAAGATTTCGAAATCACATTCCCAAAAGATTACCATTCAAAGAACTTTCAGAATAAGAAAGTGAAATTTCACGTTAAGCTTAATAGAATCGAAGAATCAGAGACTCAAGAATTAAATGATGCATTTGCTGAAGACCTAACAGATGGAAAACACAAAACTCTAGCTGATCTTAAAGTTGAAATAAAAACTGAATTAGGACATCAGAAAGAACACGATGCGGAAATTCAGCTTGAAAATGATGTAATTGAAAAACTTTCAGAATACTTTGAGGCTGAAGTGCCTGATTCAATGGTAGAAAGAGAAATTGATCTACTTCTTGAAAGATTGAAATCTGAAGTGACAAAAACAGGAATGAAATGGGAGGATTACGAATCATTGAAGAAACAAGATGGAAAAGATATTCGTGAAGAATTCCGAGCTCAAGCAGGGAAGCAGGTTCTAATCAGACTTGGAATTGAAAAGCTATATGAGGCTGAAAAAATTACTGTTAGTGATGAAGATATTCAGACAGAAATTGCTCACCAAATGGGGCATTATCCAAAAGAATATGCTGAAAAAATGAAAGATTATTATGCAGAAGGTTCCAAGCAATTAGAGCAATTGAAAAATCAATTGATGCTTAAAAACTTGATCAAGAAACACAAAGCATAGTCATATAAAATATAGATAAATTTGAGAGGGTTAATAGCCCTCTCTTTTTTTGTTTCAATCTGTAAATTATGAATCAATTCTTTATTCATGACGTCAGTACTGTATAAAAAAAGTATACAGAATTAATGGCTTCATGATAAGGAAAGAACAGGTTTAGAAGAATTTTGACTTGCAATCTGTATCAAAAAATTATACATTGCCGATGTATTGGATAAATTATGTATGCATGCTTAAGCATCTGTTTACATCTAAAGCGCGAGTAAAACTCTTAACTTTGTTTTTACTAAACCCTGACGGAGAATTCTTTGTACGTGAATTAACCAGAAGTTTAGACGAACAAATTAACTCTGTTAGAAGAGAATTGGACAATCTCAAAAAAATGGGACTTTTAAAGAGTAAAATGAAGAATAGAAAGAAATTTTTTACTGTAAATAAAAGCTTTATCCTTTTTAAGGAGCTAAGAAATATAATTATAAAAGCAAGTATTTCAACTGAAAACCTGATTAAGAACATCAGTAAGATGGGAACTTTGGATTTTATGATTCTTTCAGGTGTTTTTGTTGGAAAGGAATCACAAGTAGATATTCTTTTGGTAGGTGATTTGAATAAAAACGACCTAGAAAAATATCTTGATACTATTCAAACAGGGGATCCTATTAGATTCAGCACATTAAACACTGACGAATTCATCTATAGACTAAAATGTAGAGATAAATTCATACTAGATCTAATTCAAGATCAAGAGAACATTATAGGTGTAAACAAGCTGGAAAAACATTTTGTGTAATTTGGCCTTGCAATCCAAACTCTTCCTACGTATATTACACGAGCAAATTTGATTAAAACGCATGTCTCAAGCAATTCTAAATCACGTGACTCAAAGCCTTCTAAGAAAGGTTCCTGATATAAGAGCTGGTCAAACTGTTAAAGTTTTCCAGAAGATTAAAGAAGGAGAAAAAGAAAGAACTCAAATATTTGAAGGACTTATTATTAAAATAAGCTCAGGTCACAATATTAGTAAGACATTTACAGTTAGAAAACTAGTTGATGGAATTGGAGTTGAGAAAATTTTCCCACTACATTCTCCAATCATCGCAAAAATCCAAATTATGAAAGTAGGTAAAGTACGAAGTGCCAAACTTTACTACATGAGAGATTTAAGTGGAAAATCAGCAAGATTACGAGAAACAATGTTTGAATCTACACCTGAAGGAAAAGAAGTTCAAGCTGCTGAAGAAGTTGAAGAAAAAGAAGAGGTTGAAGAAGTAGTTGAAGAACCAAAAGAAGAAATTGTAGCTGAAGTTGCTTCTGAAGAAGTAGCTGAACCGGCTAATGAAGAGCCAAAAGAAGAAAAAGCTGCAGAATAATTACTTAACTGATTACTTCTTTAAGTATATTATTTTTTCGTGCATAAAAATCAAATTATTACAGGAATGGATGAAGCGGGAAGGGGCTCTTGGGCCGGACCTGTAGTTGCTGCTGCAGTAATTCTGCCAAAAAATTTCAGATTACCTGGTTTAACAGATTCAAAATTACTTTCTGCAGCACAACGTGATGAGCTTTTTATAAAAATTACAGAAAATTATGATTTTGGAGTGGGTATAATTCCTAATGATCAAATTGATAAGTATGGATTACTCCATGCAACCTTTCTAGCCTTTGAAATGGCACTTGATGGCCTCAAAAACAAAGCTGATAAAATATTAATCGACGGTCGCGACAAGTTTAAATTTATTATTCCACATGAATCAATAATTAAAGGTGATTTGAAGATTAAATCAATTTCAGCGGCTTCTGTTGTAGCAAAAGTTACAAGAGATAGAATTATGATAGAATATGCAAAGCAGTATCCTAATTATGGATTCGACGAGCATAAGGGTTATGGCACATCAAGACACCAAAGAGCTTTAAATGATCATGGTGCATGCAAAATTCATAGATTCTCCTATGCACCAATAATGAACTTAAAATGCGAACAAATAAAATTCTTATAATTGGAAACTACGGTGCGGGGAATCTTGGAGATGATGCTATTTTTGCAGGTATAGTTTCAGAGTTAACCGAGATAGGTTACAAAGGCAAAATTTCTCTACTTCACTCAGGATTTCCTTCAAGCAATGATATTTATGATGGTTTTGATAAATTTCCGCTCGTGCCAAGCGGACTACGAAGTTATTTTCGAAAAAATAAGGAAACTTTTGCCGCAATTAAAAATGCAGACTTAGTCATTTTAGGTGGCGGCGGACTTTTTGTTGATTCGGAGAGCATTCGTGCTCCATTTATTTGGTACAAACAGGCAATGGCATGCAAGAAACTTGGAAAGCCATTTATCTGTTATTCTCAAAGTATTGGGCCATTAAACTCATTTATCTCAAGATTTTTGACTAATAAAGTGCTTAAAAATGCTAGAGCGGTACATTTTAGGGATAAAAATTCACATACAGATTCAGCATTATTTTGGGCATCAAAGCAAAAGAAAACTGTAGAAAAAGATAATACTTTTCTACTTTCCTTAAGGAAATGGGATAAAAAAACAGATGAATCTTGGGGGGAAATAATAGAAGAATGCAAAAATTATGCAAATGAGCACAAATTAAAACTCAAACTTTTACCAATGGATTTGAGAGATGAATGTGAATTAACACAGTTAAAGGATACCGGTCTCGAGCTTTTAGATCCAAAATCTGCCACTGATGTGTTGAAAATTATCTCAAAGGCAAAAATACTCTGCTCTATGAGGTTACACCCCTCAATTTTAGCTCTTGCTGCTGGAACACCTGTTCTTTCTATTTCTTACAGCACAAAAGTCAGAAATTTTATTGAATCGCTCAATGTGAAATCAGGATCAATTATTTTAAATCTAAATGAAACAAACAAAATCAAAAAAGCACTCGAGAAACTTGCAGGAAAATCACCTGAATTTGATTTAAAAACACCTATAAAGAAAAACCAAGAGTTTCTAATTCGTGAGCTGCATCTTTAGTGATTTTGTGCCCCTGGCACTGTTTGTGTTCAACTGAAAGGGCGCCCATAATTGATCCAACTTTTGCAGCAGTTTTGTAGTAGAGATTTTGCTTTAATGCAGCTAAAACACCGGCTCTGAAGGCATCTCCCGCTCCAGTTGGATCTACGGCTGTTTGAATTTTGTACGGCTCAATTTTTGAACTATTTCCGTCTTCGATTAGCTCAAGTCCATCTGCACCTTTAGTAATAAAAATTACTCTTACTAATTTCGTGATTTCTTCCTTATTCATACCTGAAATATTCTTTAAAAGTTCCCATTCATATTCATTAACAAACAATCCGTCAATTTTTCCAAAAATATCAATTAGCTCAACTTTATTAAATGAATGAATTAACTGACCCGGATCAAAGAAAACCTTCAATTGCTTCTCATGTGATTGATTTACAGATTGAATCATTCGGTCATGATTTTCAGGACTAATCAAAATTATATCTCCTTTTTCAGCTATTTCCGGCAAAATAAATTTTTCATTTGTTGCCAAAACTCCGGGAGCAAAATGTGCGATTTGGTTCTGTTCTGAATCTGTTGTAATAAATGCCAATGCAGTGTGACCCTTCATTTTTTTTGTATATTCCGTATCAAGCCCCCAATTTTTCATCGACTTTATATACTCATCTCCATCTTCTCCAACAGGACTGCAAACATAGGCCTTAGTTTTCAATAATCCCATTGAATACGCAATGTTTCCGGCGCAACCTCCAAAAAATTTTTCTTTCTCAAAAACCACAAACGAAACACTTAGCTTATGGATCAAATCTGGCTTGATTACATCTGAAAATTTACCGTAAAAAGTACTAACTTCATCAAATGCAATTGAACCCTGTAGAAAAATATTCATTTTAGATTTTGTATAAATTTAGAAGCTTCCATAAGTGAGTCGAATGACTCGCCACAATCTCCCCAGAAGCCTGTGAGAGTTGTATGTCCCATTTTTCCGGCTTTAATATAGTAATTATTCACATCTGAAATTTCCAGCTCACCACGTGCAGAGGGCTTTAAATTTCTAATCACATCGAATACATTTTTTTTGTACAAGTAAAACCCAGTAACTGCAAAATTACTTTGTGGATTTTTAGGTTTTTCCTCAATATCAATTATTTTTTCTTCATCAAAAACAGCCACTCCATAACTCGAAGGATTTTTTACATGTGTCAGAAAAACATGTGCATCATCAGAAGAATCCTCAAAATATTTAACAGATGAAGCAAGGTGATCTTCAAAAATATTATCAGCCAGCATCACAGCTAAATCCTCATCAGCACAAAAATCTTCAGCCAAAGCCAAAGCTTGTGCAATTCCGCCTGCTTCTTCCTGTACCTCATAAGAAATGCTCATGCCAAATTCAGAACCTGAACCAAGAAGTTCCAAGAAATGCCCAGCATGACCTTTTCCAGAAACAATTAAAACAGATTTCATTCCAATTTCCTTCATTTTCATGAGAGGATAATAGATCATCGGCTTATTATAAACCGGCAGCAGATGCTTGTTTGTGACTTTCGTGAGAGGAGAGAGCCTCGTGCCCATTCCGCCCGCTAATATGATTCCTTTCATATGAGTTTAGTTTATACCATTCAATGGTTTGACGCAGTCCTTCTTCAAAGACGCCGCGGGGTGTCCACCCTAATTCAGATTTGATCTTACTGAAATCAATCGCATATCTTTCATCATGACCTTTTCTATCTGCAACAAATTCTATCAAATCTTCTGATTTACCCAAAATTTTTAAAATCATTTTTGCTACATCAATATTTTTCATTTCTGAATCACCTCCAATATTATAAATTTCTCCAGATCTACCACTCTCCAAAATCTCTAAAATCGCAGAGCAGTGATCTTTCACATAAAGCCAGTCTCTAATGTTCTCGCCAGTACCATAAATCTGTAATTTCTCATCTTTAGCTGCCAAATCAATCATTCGAGGAATGAAATTCTCCAAACTTTGATAAGGGCCATAATTATTTGAACATCTGCTTATAGTAACTGGCAGACCAAATGTGCGCTTATATGCCAAACACATCATATCTGATGAGGCTTTACTAGCAGAATATGGCGAACTAGGAGCAATAAAACTTTCCTCGGTAAATTTATCAGTAGAATTCAAACCTAAATCGCCATAAATTTCATCAGTTGAAACATGGTGAAATCTTTTAATGCCGAAATTTCGAGCTGCATCAAGTAACACTTGTGTGCCCAAAACATTTGTCGTAACAAAAATTTCCGGATTCCTTATACTTCTGTCAACGTGGCTTTCTGCAGCAAAATGTACAATCCAATCAAATTTTTCTTCTTCAAATAGCTGATTTACCATCACCTTATCTTCAATCCTACCTTCAATAAATCTCAAATTTAAACCTGCCAAATTCTCCTTATGTCCTGAATATGTCAGTGCATCAAGTACAACAAGCTCATCAGCCGGACGTTTTTCCAGATGATATTTCACATAATTCGTTCCGATAAATCCAGCTCCACCCGTTACTAAAACTTTCATTTTGAAAATTATAAAGTTTTCATTTTCTTTTCCATCTTCCATGCTTCGAGTAAATCTCCCTCAGCAATCTTAATTTTACCTCTATATTTCAATCCACATTCTTCGCCTTTCTCTAATTCTTTTTGATCTTCGTTAACAAGCTTCAAACCAATGATGTCACCATCTCCAATCTGGAGACCATCTCTAAATACTCTACATTTTGATGACGATTGAATAACTCCATCACTAATTTTCCCACCCAAAACCATTTCACCTTTACCTGTAAAGAATATCTTCATTACTTTGAATTTACCAAGTTCTACCTGAATATTTTCTGGTTTTAATAGACCTGAAAGAATCTTTGTTAGATCTTCAATCAATTCGTAAATTACGCTATATGTAACAACTTCAATTCCTGATCTTTCCGCCACTTGTAAAACGTGCGCACTTGCCTTTGTGTGGAATCCGACAACAAGAGTACCCGCGCTCGCTGTAGCCATCATAACGTCAGATTCAGTAATACTGCCGACACCACTATGAATAACTTTAATTGCGATATCATCATTCTTAACTTTTGCCAGAGATTGCTTTATAGCTTCAAGTGAACCAATTGTATCCGCTTTTACGATAATTTTAAGTAATTTCAATGAGCCTTCTTTAATTCTATTCAAAATTTCTTGCATACCCATTCCGCTCTGTAACATCTCCTCATCTTTAAACATTCCTCTAATTTGTGAAGATTGATCACGAGAAGCTCTTTCATCTTTTACCACCTGCAAAATTTGACCACTGTGAACTGGTTCACTCAAACCCGCTATTTGTGCTGTATCAGATGGAATCATATCTTTAATTTTTCTTCCGGTATGATCTCTCATCATTTTAATTTTTCCGAATGCCTTTCCAATAATGATGTTGTCGCCAACTTTTAAAGTTCCTGTATTTATCAAAATTGTCGCAACTGGACCAAAACTTGGGTCAAGATGTGATTCAATTACAGTTGCAACTGCTGGTCTATTTGGATTCGCCTTAAGTTCAAGCATTTCCGCTACCAATAAAACAGCTTCTAAAAGTTTATCAATACCCTGTTTTTTTAGTGCTGAAATTGGAATCATCATTGTTTCTCCACCCCATTCTTCAGGTTGTAAGCCACGTTCTGCTAACTCAGCTTTAACTTTATCTGGATTCGCACCAGGCTTGTCCATTTTATTTATCGCAACAATTATTGGAATTCCAGCCTCTTTTGCGTGATTGATTGCTTCTTCAGTTTGAGGTTTCACGCCGTCATCTGCCGCTACAACAAGTATTGCAATATCTGTTGCTCTTGCACCTCTTGCTCGCATTGCAGTAAAAGCTTCGTGACCTGGAGTATCAAGGAAAGTAATAGGTTTTCCATTTTTTACAACTTGATATGCACCAATATGTTGAGTAATTCCACCTGATTCAGTCGCAACCACATTTGCATCTCGAATTACGTCGAGTAGGGAAGTCTTTCCATGGTCAACGTGACCCATAACAGATACAACAGGGGGTCTATTTTTTAATAAAGACTTATCATCCTCTTCAAGAAGTTTCTCTAAATTACCCATGAATACATCTTTCGCAACAGCTTCAGTTCGTTTCTTAGTCAATTTTACACCGGTTGAAACCGTAATAATTTGAGCAGTATCGAAATCTATAACCTGATTAATATTCGCCAAAATTCCATTCTTCATCAATGAACCAACCAAAGAAGCTGCGCTGATACCAGTTTTCTCCGCAAGTTCCTTTACAGAAATCATTTCTGAAATTTCAATTTGTCCTGACTTAACAGGAACTTTTTCTTCTGCTTTATAAACTTTTTTTACAATCTTTCCTGACTTTTGTTTTCTCTGACTTTTAACAATCTCCTTTTCTTTTTCCACTTCACTCAATTCATCATAAACATCAACTACATTTTTTTCATTTTTCCCCAATAGTTCCTGCAATAATAATTCTGCAGTTTCATCATCATATTCATCGGCAATTTGAAAACCAACTTCAAGGATTTTTTTTTGCAGTTCTCCATCTGTACATCCGAGTTTTGACGCGAATTTCGCGTGACTGATTGGCATAATATAAAAAAAGCCTCCTGATTTTAGGTTAATTTAAGGTTAAAGTAAAGCTAGTCTTGTTCTTCAAATGGCTTCTCCAAACTCAGTACCTCAATACCACCACCACTTCTTCCATCAGTAATCTTAAAAATGTCTTTATCTATCTTCTTAAATTCACGAGAAGCAGTGTTGTAAGTAGTAACTGTTGTACTCAATTGTTTTCCTAGTTTTCCCATATGTTCATCATATGCCAAAACGTGTTTACCCAATTGATCTATATTCTTAATGATATCTTTCAATGATTCCTCCATTTTTATACTCTTCAAGCCGTGCAAAACAGTTTCCAAATATGCATAAAAAGAAGAAGGGGAAACAATAATGACATTTTTCCTAAAGGCATACTCAACTAAATGATGTGAATTTACATCTAAAGATCCAACATTTTGTGCCAATAAACTATAATAAACACCTTCTGCAGGAATAAACATAAAGGCAAAATTTGTTGTGTTCTCATCTGATCTTACGTATTTGGAAGTTTCATCAATTCGATTTTTGACATCTGCTTTAAAAGATTTTTCTAGCGCTTCACGCCTTTCTTTGTCTTCTTCAAGTGTCATTTGATTAAATTTTTCGAGAGAAAATTTTGCATCAATTGGAATTATCAAATTATTGTAAAATACAACTGCATCAACAATTTCTCCATTCTTGAATTTATACTGCATTTGATACTGCTCAGGCGTGAATACATTTGAAAGTAATGTATCTAGAAAATATTCTCCCAAAATACCTCTTTGCTTAGGATTTTTCAGAATACTCTCGAGGCTTTTCATTTGCTCAGTAAATCCCAAAACTTGCTTATTCGTTTCCATTAAACCAGTCAAATTTTTAGTTACTTCTTGAATGATTCCAGCACTCTGAGCAAATTGTTTTTGAATAGTCTGCGTTGAATCAGTTTGCTGTTGCTTCATCATCACACTTAATTTATCTATTCTATCCTGAATTTCAGTTCTATTTTTACCTTGAGAATTTTCTAAGTCCCTTCTCAAATCTGCAAGATTTTGCATGATGAGTGACATTGAATCACTTGGTCTTTGTAAAACTTCAAATTTCTTATTTATGAAATAGATTATGAAGGCGAGGGAGAAGAAAATGGCTGTACTAAGGGCAAAAATCGATTCGAACATGTTGACGTAATGATTTATTTATGTTATATTATTCTAATGTCATTTGAAATTTCGGCTTTTAGGAAGTTGTTGTTGAGCCATATTCACCTCTCATTGCCATACGTGATTTGAATAGCGACTCAACAATATCTCTTTAAAAGCAATATAAACAAAAAGCCCCCGCAATGCGAGGACTTTTTTATTCTATAATCTATTATTCTTCAGTTTTATCTTTTACATCTTTTTTAGATGCACGTTTCTTTGGTTTTTCATCTTTCATTGCTTCTTCCATAACCTCATCTTTAGGTTCTGCCTTTGCAGCTGCTGCAGCTTCAGCCTCAGATTTTAATGAAAGACCAATTCTCTTTTCATCAAGATTGATTTCAATAACTCTTGCTTCAACATCCTGACCAACCTTTAGAACATCTGCAGGATCAGCAGGATCTCCAGGGATTTCTGAACTGTGAATCAATCCATTGATTTCATCTGTTAGTTCAATGAATGCTCCGAATTGTGCAATTCTTGTAATTTTTCCTTTGATTTTATCTCCAATCTTATATTTAGCACTGATTTCAGCCCATGGATCAGAAGTTAATTGCTTCATTGATAGAGAAATCTTGTCTCCTTCAATTCCGATAATCTTAACTTTAACTTTATCTCCAAGTCTTCCAAAATCGTGAGCATCTTTAACATGTCCCCAAGCAATTTCAGAGATATGAACAAGACCTTCAAGTCCGTCAAATGCAACGAAAATACCGAATTTAACAATTCCGCTAATCGTTCCATCAACAGCACTTCCAATCTGTAATCCACCAAGTGCATTATTTCTTTCAGCAGCAAAAGCTTCTTTTTCTGAAAGAATCAATTTACCGTTTTCTTTATCTATACTGATAATTTTAACTGTAAACTCAACACCACATAATTTCTGCAATCTTGCCAAAATCTTAGCACTGTCCGCACCGTTAACACGTGGGTAGTGAAGAGGAGCCAACTGTGAAACTGGAATGAATCCTTTGATTCCATCAATTTCAAGTAGAAGACCACCTTTGTTGGCTTCAATAGGTTTAACCTTAAATGAAGCATTCTCATCAAAAGCCTTAATAAATCTTGCCCATGTTTTCTCCTGGCTAGCCTTTCTTAGAGAAAGAACAACCAATCCTTCATCATTTTCAGATTCCAAAACGCAAGCTGTAACTTCAGCTCCAAGTTTTAGAGTCTTAATTGTATCAAGTGTATCTTTTGTTTCTTTACCTGCAATTATACCTGTCAAAATACCGTTTAAATCCACCATTATGGATTTTTTGTCCATACTTAAAACTTTACCTGTGATAAGTTCACCAGGTTTTGGCATTACTAAAGAAGGAGAGCCTTCTAAAAGCTGATCCATTGGAATTATAACAACTGATTGAGCCATGATTATTTTGTGCGCGTTTCATTAAGTATAAATGCTCGCTGCCTCTGATTCGCGTCTTTAAATAGGCTGCAAAGCTAGAGCATCCTACAAGGATAGAATGCCTTTGTAAAGAGATTACTTGGACTTTTTTGTAAGTTTTTTTACAAGTTTTTCCAATTTGATTTCTTCTCCTTTTTTAACAATTTGAATTGTATCTCCTTCATTAAATTCAGAATCAATTATTCCTTGTGATAATGGATCTTCAATTAAGACCTGAACTTTTCTTCTAACTGGTCTCGCTCCATATTCAGGGTCTAAGCTTAATGTAGCCAAAAGATCCAAAGCTTGATCCGTCAGAGCTAATTTAAGATTTCTATCTAAAACACGTTTTTCAAGATCTTGAATATTGATTTTCACTATTTCTTTTATTGAATCATGAGTTAATGGCTTAAATACAATAATATTATCTAAACGATTTATAAATTCAGGTCTCAAGTGATCTTTTAGTTCCTTCATAACTTCAGTTTTCTTGTGCTCAAAGGCATTCATTGCCGCATGAAGCTCAGTTTCAGCCAAATTGAAACCAATAGAAGCTGCACTTTCTGTTAATTTTCTTGCTCCAATATTTGAAGTCATCACAATGATTGTATTTTTAAAATCAATTTTTCTACCTTTTCCGTCAGTTAAAACACCATCCTCCAAAATTTGAAGTAGAATATTTAAAACATCTGGGTGAGCTTTTTCAATTTCATCAAATAGAACAACAGAATATGGATTGCGTCTTACTTTCTCAGTAAGCTGACCTCCATCTTCATAACCCACATAACCCGCAGTTGTACCTGTTAATCTTGAAGTATTGTGACGTTCCATGAACTCACTCATATCAATTTTAATAAGTGCATTCTCATCATTGTAAACTTCACGTGCAATAGTTTTCACCAATTCTGTTTTACCAACTCCTGTTGGACCCATGAAAATAAATGATGCAATTGGCCTTCTTGTATTGGCGATTCCTGTTCTTGATCTTCGGATTGCAGTTGCAACAGCTTTAATTGCTTCTTCCTGGCCGATTACATTTTTTTGAAGTGTCAATTCAAGATCTCTTAGCTTATCCATGTCTTCTTTCACCAATTTTGTAACTGGAACACCTGTCATTCTTGAGATTACATGAGCAATTTCTTCAGAACCGATTGTTCCACGCATTTCTCGAGGAATTTTTACATGTTTTGCAGTATCGATTGAGTTTAAAAGTACCAATTCTTTTTGTCTCAATGCTGCAGCCATTTCATAATCCTGTTTTCCAACAGCATCTTCTTTATCTTTAATAATACCTCTCAAATCTTTTTGTAGGTTTTTTACTGTGTCAGTATCTTGTTTTGTATGAATGCTTAATAGGGCAGCTGCCTCATCAACCAAATCAATAGCTTTATCTGGCAAAAATCTGTCATTTATATAACGTTTTGAAAGTTTAACCGAAGCATCAATTGCTTCATCTGAAATTATCAAATTGTGGTGATTTTCAAATGCCTCTCTTAAACCTTTCAGGATTTGAACAGTCTGTTCTTCTGTTGGCTCTTCAATCATAACAGGTTGAAATCTTCTTTCTAAAGCCGCATCTTCCTCTATATGTTTTCTATATTCATTAGTTGTTGTTGCTCCGATAACCTGAACCCTACCTCTAGAAAGAGCAGGCTTTAAGATATTTGCAGCATCAAGACTTCCCTCAGCACTTCCGGCACCAATCACAGTATGTAATTCATCAATAAATAGAATTACATTAGTCTGACTTGCTGCCTCATCAATTATTTGCTTAATTCTCTCTTCAAATTCTCCTCTGTACTTTGTTCCAGCAACAACCGAAGCCATTGAAAGACTCAATACCCTCTTATCAAGCATCATGCTTGGCACATCTTCACTCGCAATTTTTTGAGCTAAACCTTCAACAACAGCCGTTTTACCAACTCCAGGATCACCAATCATCACAGGATTATTCTTAGTTTTTCTCATTAAAATTGCTATACATCTTTCAATTTCTTTCTCACGACCAATAATTGGATCAACTTTTCCATTTCTCACTTCTTGTACTAAATCAGTTGTAAAGTAATCGAGAGCCGGAGTTTTTGATTGTTTCCCATCCTTAGTTTTTTGAGCATTCTGGAAATTTTGATCTTTATCTGCTCCTGCAATCACACCCTGTAAGCCATTTAAGAAAAATTCTAATGGGTTTACTGCAGCTGATCCTGGATTTGGACCTTGATCACTAGAAAGTGGAGTATTTTTTAAAGCTTCAAATGCTCTTAAAATCTCCTTCTTAATTTCTTCAGCAGAAATTTTCATATTTTCTAAAATCACAGTTGCAGCTGTATTTTCTTGCCCAACTAATGAAAATAACAAATGCTCAGTTCCTACAAAAGAGTGATTAAAATCAGCCGCAGATTTAACTGCATCTTCTATAACCTTTTTAGCAAAACCTGAAAGTCCACCAGGATTTTTACCAGCTCTTGCTACTGTTTGTGTTCTACCAACAGTCTTTAAAACCAAATTAACATTATCTAGGGATACGCCAAAATTTTGTAAAATTGTAGCTCCTAATGAATTTTTCTGTGAAAGAATACCAATTAATAGGTGTTCAGTACCCACATAACTGGTTCCAGCCTTCTTCGCAATATCCTGCGCAACAACCAAGGCTTGCTTGGCTTCACGTGTAAACTTATTAAATTTATCATTTTCCTGCATATTTTTTTATTATGGAGTCAGGTAATAATATCATTTTTTTCATGAATATTCACCTATTACGCTTTGCCTCAATATAAATTTATTCTGTAATTACTTCAATTGACTGAGACATTGTTTCCATTGTTGATTTCCATTCTGTATCTCCACTCAATTTATAATATCTCTCTCCAACTTTACTCGTGATTGAAAAAGTAGATCCTGAACTTGCACTACCCACACTTCCTGATGAACTCATATCGAGTCTGATTAAGACCTTTGTATCATCTTCTATAGGTTCATTATTGAAATCATAACCTGAACTACCTCCACTATAATACCAACTTGAAGGATAAAGAATTTTGAATTTAAAAGGTGTACTTTCAAATTCTCGGAAACCGGTTGGTATTTGTATTACAACCTTTTCTGCAGCCGGTTCTTCATCAACTGGCTCATCAGTAACTTCATTAAGTTCTTCTTCTGGTAATTCGCTTGAAGTGTTGCTTTGAGCTGGAATAAATCTGAAACTTGCTACCATATCATAAAAAGTATTTGTGTGATCCACCTTATCTGCAACCGAAGGATGATTAAAGGAAATTTCAAACAATGAAGCGTTCTTTGGCACAAAGTAATAAATGTCACCAGTTAGAGTCTTATATCTAACAGCAAACAGTTTATCTACACCCAAATAACTTAATTCACTCCCAACTCCAACCAGGTTTGAATATTTAGCTCTAACAAAATCTCTAATCTCATCAGCTCTTTCATCAAGCGGATCTGTAGAATTTTTTGTTAATTTTCCTGCTGTCTCAGTAACTAAGACAATATCAGGGTAACTATCTTCAGTACTTGCAGTAATTTCAGATGCTGATGTTCCAGTTCCCGTCTCAACCGGTGCAGTGAAGCTAATTGATGATGGATCTTCAGCCAATACCCAATCATTTGAATATATTAACTTGAAACCCATTGATTGATTTGAATATTCCTTATTCTCAACTGTAAGAACTTCTACAGCTTCTTCTGCCACATCATTTATCATTCTTATCTCAAAAAGACTTTTATCAAGCTCTTCATGGCTTGTTACTAAACCGTAAGCCTCAATTTTCTTTCCTGAATATTGAGCATCATTCAAATCATATCTATCCGAATATGCATAGAAAACTTGGCCGTCTTCAGATTGAAAGACACTAGTTATTACCTTGTTAACTCTGATCCCACCAAGAGAAGTAATTTCTCCTTCTATGGTTTCATAATCACGTGTTAACGCCTCACTCAACTCCTGACTTTTACAGCCCAAGAGAGATAAACTGCTTAAGGTTAGCAGTAAAACCATTATTTTTTTGAAATTCATATTTTTGTTACAAAGCAATTCCGAGGTGATTATACGCCTTCTCTGTAAGAAGTCTACCTCGTGGTGTTCTCTCTAAAAATCCCATTTGCATTAAGAAAGGTTCATAAATCTCTTCTATTGTCTCATCTTCTTCATTTGTTGCAGCAGAAAGTGTAGATAAACCAACAGGACCGCCTTTGAATTTTTCAATCATTATTTTAATGATTTTCTTATCTGTTGAATCAAGACCGAGCTCATCAATTCCAAGCATTTTTAAGGTTTCATCAACTGTTTCTAGAGTAATCTTAAGATCACCTTTAATTTGAGAAAGATCTCTAACTCTTCTGAGCAATCTATTTGCAATTCTTGGTGTCCTTCTTGAACATGTTGATAATTTTTCTGCAGCTTTATCATCAATTTCTAGCTGAAGTAATTTCGCACTTCGTTTCAATATTTTGCAGATGTCATCGTCGTTGTAAAATTCTAATTTAATAACGTTTCCAAATCTGTCACGTAGTGGGGAAGAGATTGAAGATAATTTTGTTGTGGCTCCAATCAAAGTAAATTTTGGCAGTGACAATCTAATGCTTCTTGCTGATGGGCCTTTCCCCACAATCAAATCCAAGCAAAAATCTTCCATCGCTCCATATAAAATTTCTTCAACCACTGGCCTCAATCTATGAATTTCATCAATAAATAGAATATCGTTAGCCTGGAGATTACTTAATAGTGCAGCCAAGTCACCTTGTTTTTCAATTGCCGGGCCACTTGTTACTCTGATCTGAGCATTCATCTCTCTGGCCATAATATGTGCCAAAGTGGTTTTACCCAATCCTGGTGAGCCGTGGAGCAAAATATGATCCATAGGCTCATTTCTCTGTTTAGCCGCTCCAATAAAAATCTTTAAATTGTTCTTAACTTCATCTTGCCCAACATAATCATCTAAAATCTGTGGGCGTAATGCAGTTTCATTTAAAAAACTATCTTCCTGAGTTAGTTCAGGTTGTAGTTCTTCTTTGAAATCAGTTTTTTTAAGTTTTTTTTCTTCTATCATAAATTTTTAGCTTCTTGAATCTATCAAAAATAAACGTATAATGCGAGCAATTAACATGCTCAATGGAGACCAGATTTGAATTCAAAGATTTTACAAAAGTTTTTGCTTTAGGAATAATTTTATACAGCATATTTATTTCTTTATTTGCGGCGTTTCCACAAATATCAGGTTTCACGGACTCTCTCCATCCTACGCTTTCATTCATTTTCAGTTACTGCATTCAGGTTTTAATTCTTTTCTTGCCCTTGTACCTATTTGTAATAAGGAAATACCAGGCAAATTTTGCGGATTTTGGGTTTCAAAAATTATCAATTGCTAAACTTATTGCATACGTTCTTTCAACTTATATTTTCTATTTTATTTTTACCGCGGCAATTTCAACATATCTCTACACTAATAAGGTTGAACTTCCAGGTTATCAAGGACAAGAATCACATTTGCCATTATTTGGAACAGATGTAATTGGTTATATCGGCGCGATTTTTTTCGTAGTGCTTCTTGCTCCGATTTTAGAAGAGATTTTCTTCCGTGGCTTCGTATATAGAATTTTGGCTAAAACATGGTCAGTTTGGTTCGGTTCAATTGTGAGTGCGATTTTATTCGCACTTTTCCATTTTGAATTTCAAAGCTTCATACCACTACTCATCTTAGGTCTATTATTGAACTTTAATTATCAAAGAACAGGCTCTCTCTGGACATCAATCTGCTTTCATTCAATGAATAATGCAATTGCACTATCAATGGAGTTTTATCTGTATAATCACCCAGACTTTTTAAATGAGCTTGTCAAACCTCTCGGATTACTCTAGAAATATATGGCCCACTCGTCAGAATGACGAGCTAGGCTAAGAAAGATATCCATGCCCTGGTAGCTCAGTGGATAGAGCAGCAGCCTTCTAAGCTGTTGGTCGCAGGTTCGATTCTTGCCCAGGGCACCATAGCGACTTTAGTCGCTGCTTCGGTGCGCGGCTAGGCATTTACGAAATCAATAAATAATGGTACTATAGTCATAGTTACTTCTGTTGATACATGCCTGAGAATACCAATCATTCACTACAAGATTTATTAGATCAAGGCTGGTCTATTGTTACATATCCAATGCAAAGCCCTGTATGTGAATTATCTGAGTCTATGTTCGCTGAATCAATTATCCATAAAGATACTTTAGAAAACACAATTACGAATCTAAATGATGTACCAGTAGAAGTTATACTTGTGCGTGATGGAATTTATCAAAAATTACAAATAGCCGCAGCTATTTTAGTAAAAATGAATAAGCTCTTTGGTCGGCGGAATGGTATTATCACAGATGGTCAATTTAGTGGTTGGATTGTCGCTGGAAATAAGAGTTCAAGAGCATTCCTTCTTGCAAGGCCTACAGAAAATCATTCTGATGAATTTGAATCTATAAGAGGTCATTATCATTTTAATGTAGACGATACAATTCCTAGAATTGAGTGTAAAGCTGATTGGCTTTTAGAGTGCGACCGATATTTAGGTTAAGGTGTGCTTTGGCTAAATCAATTCACCGGCTTCAAAAGTACAGTATACTCATCTGCCTGGTTTTCTTGAACCATAATCATTCTATAAATTACTTCAGCGACTTCACCACGATTCATTGCAAGGCCTGGTTCAAAATTTGAACCAGTAATTGGGAAGATATTTTTAGATTTTGCAAATTGTGCGTATGGAGCATACCAAGATAATAGATCAACATCCTTGTATGGATCTTCAGTAACAACAGGATCAACTGAAACACCCAAGGCTTTTGTTAACATCTTTATAAACTCTACTCTATTTACACCTTGTTCAGGTTTTAATGTGCCATCTGCATAACCTTGAATTATTCCTTCACTAGAGGCAGAAGCCACATAGTTTGAATACCATTGACCATTGAATGCATCTTTATATGAAACAGTTAGGTTTTCTATAGTTGATTTATCGAATCCACTGTAGATAAACTTTAATGCTTCAATCCTAGATACGGTTTTCCCATCTTGAAATGTTCCGTCTGGATAGCCCTGAACGGTACCTTTTCTGAAAAGATAAGTCACAGCATCATAATAATCATTATCGAAACTTAAATCGCTAAATAATTTTGATTGCATAGGCTTACTTTTTGCCTTTGCCATACCATATGTACTTTGAATTATAACTTCATTTTCATCTTCGGCAGTATACAGAACTTCTGCCACTCCACTTTGGAAGTCATCAGAAGTCAAAACATCTTTAGAGAAGCTACCTTTTTCACTTAATGTACTTAGTCTGATTTTTCCACCAGCATTAAAACTTGGAGTAGGATTTTCATTTTCATCAAGCGCCATTATTCGAATTGTTTCAGGTATTTTTGGACTGAATGAACCATCTGTGAAAATTCCGAATCTGGCGAAAGGTTTAACCTGAGAAATAAGGCTAATATCTTGAGATTCATAGCTATCACCTGCGATTCCAAAGTTCAATTTAATTTGACCTTCTCGATTTGCATAAATCTTTACATTTGCTTCACCATTTATAAAATCAGACGCTTTTAAAGAACTTGGGCTTACTTGTGCTAAATCAGAATCACTTACTGAAACAGCAATTTCTCCATCAAAACTTGCTGAATTGATGGTAGTACCTGCTGAATCAAGTAAATTAATTGTAAAATTTTGATTATTTCCAATCATAACAAAGAATGTTCCATTCACATTGATATTGTCGAATCCGACTTTAACAACCGTATTCTGAATTTCAGGTGCCACAGTCACTTCTTCAGTTTCACTAATTATTTCCACTTCCTCTTCAACTTCTGCAACTGGACTAACTATTGGCGTAGTTTCGCTCTGAGTTTTTATTGTTACAGGCTGGCTTGAAGTACTTGAATTTAGGTTCGATATAACCCATTTAAATGGGTTATATGTGTATTTATAAACATTATCTTTACCAACTCCAGCGCTCACAGCTTCCCAAAAATTCACGCCTGCTGCTTTTGCATCAGCATTAGTAAATGGCCAGTAAAGGTGCCAAGGCGCCAAACTGTTATCTAACTGAAAATGAAGGTGATTTGTTGTTGATGCTCCTGTAGTTCCAACTTCTCCAATTATATCATTTTTATAAACTATTTGACCTTCAGTTACGAAGGATTTTGTCATATGTGCGTACCCTGAATAAAGAGTCACTTTTGTGCTTGGACTGTCAGGAGATGGAACATTGTTATGTTGTAAAATAACATAATTTCCAAAACCTCCACTTTGGTTGCCAACTTTATATACAATTGCATTTGCAATCGCATGTATTGGCGTACCAGCTAGTGCTTTTATATCAACTGCAGGGTGACTACCCTGATTTTCACCACCATCACCAAGTGAATATGAACCAGCGTATGGAACCGGATATGTAATTTTTGTATTTCTAATTACGTTATGTTCACTATTTCCCCAAATTAAATTTGTACTTGGAAATGTGAAATAATCATTTCGATAAACTGGCGCTTCGATTAATTTAGATACTGGGAAATTATGATAATTCATATTCCTTTCAGTACTATTTGTGTTGGTCCAATCAGGGACTTCTTGAATTGGGTAAACTGTACCGTCAAAGGCAGGAGACTCCTGAATAATTACTGAAGTTTTCAGTAAATTAGGGTTCAAATTGATAGATGCAACCGATAGCGCAAGCACGCTAAGAATAGATGCCCAATGTTTAATGTTTCTGATTCGGTCTTTGTTTTTCATATTTATTTTTATTTATCCTGTTACTATACTCCTTTTTGAGCTAATATTCAAGTATGAAATATCATTCAAGGAAGCCTGAAGATACAAAAAAAATAGCCGCAGAAATACTAAATAAGTTTCCTGGGAAAAAAGTATTTTACCTTTATGGTGATCTGGCATCAGGCAAAACAACTTTTACAAAAGGCTTGGCTGAGGCAATGGGAATTCCTGAAAAGAAAATAAAAAGCCCCACGTTCGCTTTTATTTCACAATATCCAGGTTTGATTCACTGCGATTTATATAGGCTTGAAGCACCAGACGAAGGGATCTTTGAAACTTTAAAGGAATATACCGAATCAGATTCAATTTTAGTAATTGAATGGCCAGAAATTATTGAAAATTATTTGCAAATTGATCATATTAAAATCAAATTCAAACATGCGGGGGAAGATAGTCGAGAAATAGAAATTTTTTAATCTTCCTGTTTCGCGATATAATATTCACTTGGTATCTTTACCAAATGTCTGCCATTTTTAATTTCCTCTCTTTGGAATGCAAGTAGGCTTTTTGTGTTAAATCTAGATGCAATAATTGAATTCATTACATTCCTTGTTGCTGGTCCAAAATAACCTGCTCCAGCATCATTTTTTGTTCCAACTAAACCTTGTGATTGCTGGAATTTAAATACTGCATGTTCGGTAACTTCTCCATAGAATCCGCTAGTTGCAATTCTTAAGAATCCTAGTTTCCTTAATTCATCTTGAAGCATTGAAACTTCTTCACCTTTTTGACCTACATTGATTGAAGTATCAAATTGAATTTTTACTTCATTTAAATCTTCATATTGTTTCATCAATCTGCTTCCTTTTTGAAGTTTCACTTTTTCAGCATCAACTCCCTTAGTAATAAATTTATCAAAAAGTCGGCGAGTATTTAGTCCAAAATGGCCTGCACCTAAATCATTTGCGTCAAAAACTAATTGATTATCTAGCTGGAACAAATAGATTGCTTCGGCTGTTTCATCACCATAAAAGCCATTAGGTTCTCCTTCGTAGTATCCCCAATCTTTTAGGTATCCTTGCATTTTCTTTACATCTTCACCTTCAGATCCAAAGTAAATATCTGCAGGGAAATTAAGTGGTACAAGAATTGTATTTTGTAAGAATTTTTCTGCTGCACTATATCCTTCTAAATATACACTTTCTTTAATCTCTTCGTTAGCACCATAAACAATTACATCAACAGTACGTTTTCCCCAGTTTAATGCTCTTTCAAGGCCTGGATCACCGTATCCCATCCAAATATCTAATCTATCATATTCATGACCTTTAACGCCTTTTTCAACTATTGCTCCACCTCTATCGTGAACCGCAACGATTCCAACACCAGGAATATTCATCTTTGTTCCGAATGCATATTTTTTTGGAGCAGCAATCATTCCAGGATAAACAGCAGTGCCATCAGCACCACGAACACCTCCACCATTTAAGTAAATATCACTTTCGTAAGAACCGGTTACATACCAATTTTGTCCAACAACTGGAGAATAATATGCGCTAATTATAAAAGTTTCTAAGTAATAATCTGGAACCTCAGTAGCTTGTGAACTTTCTTCGGCATTCGCTTGATTTAATAAGCCGAAAGGGAAGCTAATTATGCTTAGTAGAGCCAAATTTACTGATATTCCAATTAGTCTTTTAAACATGTTTTTTTGTTTTTATTTATATTTTTATTTTTTGCTTTCTGATCATTCTATCACAAAACAAGTCAAAAGTCAGTCAGCTAACCTTGACAGGTATGAATTTATTGTTATGCTGCTTTCAAATAAATTTGTTAAATATGGAAGGGCAAACAAATATAGATTCAAATAGAAGTGATATCTTGTCGCATAAACTAATGATTATCGGAACTTCCGCAATATTTACTGCATCTATTGCTGCTGTTATTTTTGATAAAAAATATGACTTAATTAGAGAATATTTAAGCCCATCAGTTGTTGATGAAAATATAAAGGAAATGAAAAAAGCAATGAAGGCTTGTATGGATGAAGCCGATGGTCATTTAACAGAATTTAGACTTAGTGATTGCGTGGAAGATAAAGTTTTAGAAAATACAGGTAATTTCCGCGAAATAAGCTGCAAAATAGATGAAGCGGGGGAAGGCAATTGCAAATTGGCAACAATATTTTAAATAATAGTTCCCAATCTTCTGAAGATTTCTCTTTCAACGAACTCTTTATCTTTTCCGAATTTCAGTCTTGAAAGTTGCTTGTAGGCATTTGCTGCATCCATATCTCCTTTTGCCGTATATGGATTTAGAGGAATAATACTGAAAGGTTTTGAAGGTTGAGTATCAATAGAAAGTTTCATTACAGCCTTAAATTTATCAATGTTAATCAGATCTTGATCGCTGAAAGTTGGAGCCATTTCTTTCGCCATATATTCAGCATCTTGCGCACCAATTTTGTAACACATGATTGATCCAACGTTACCAAAAACCGCTTCTTTCAAGGAAACTCCTTTACCTTTTTTGCCATCGCTTTCTAGCTGGGCAATGTACTGATGCGCCATGTTTAAGGAAAGACGATACTTTCTGGCCTCAGATAGAATTACTTCAATTGAATCTGTTACATAGTTTTGGAACTCATCGATGTACATGAAGAAATCTTTACGGTCTTCCTTGGCCATCTTTTGCCTTCGCAATGCAGCCATCTGAATTTTTGAAACCACAATCATACCCAAAAGCTTCGAGTTAATATCTCCAGTTTCACCTTTTGACAGGTTAATTAGTAGAATTTTATTTGTATTCATGATCTCTGAGAAATCAAATGCAGATCTGGTTTGACCAATAATATTTCTCATTAATCCGTTAGTAACAAATTGACCAAATTTCGCCGCAAAGTAAGGAATCATTTCTTGCTTTTCACGAGCACCGGTTTTTGCCATCTGATTTTCCCAGAAAGATCTAACAATCGGATTCTTTACATCTTTGGTTCTCTCTCTTTGGAAGTCGTCGTCAGTGAAGAGTCGCACCATATCTGTTAGAGCGCCACCTTCTTTCGATTCCATCAGTGTTAAACAACCGTTACGGAAGTAATCTTGAATACGTGGTCCGAAAATTTCCTCATCAAAAAGCTTAATCATAATATTCATGGCATCCATTGCAACCATGTCTCGTTCTTCAGGTGTTTCAGCCTCCAATAGATTCAGCCCCATCGGTCTATCTAAATCTGCAGGGTTGAAATAAACCACATCATCTGCTCGGCTTCGAGGTATAAATGGAAGAATATCTTCAATCAACTGACCGTGCGGATCCATCACACAAATTCCTTTTCCATTTTCCAAATCTTGCCTAATCATAACCTGCAAAACTGAAGATTTACCCGTACCTGTTTGCCCAATCACATAGAAGTGTCGGAATCGATCTTCATTTTTCATTCGAATTTCCTTCTTAACTCCACGATACATATTGTGGCCGAGCAAAATCCCCTCTGTTGGAATATTTGCTGGGGGAGGTGCAACTTTATAATTCTGCCAGTTAATTGTTGGAGCCTTGTTGTATTTAATGTTTGGAAGGTGATAAATACTCGCCAATTCCTCAGCAGAAAGAATCATTTTTGGGAAATGCAGAGGTCGTTTAAGATTCCTCATCAAAAAATTACCAACAAAATCACCCAAGAATCTTTCTCTTTCGTGAAGTGCATTATTATCTGTTGTTGCATACTGTGCAAAGGCGCTCTTCATGCTCACCAAAAGTGCTTCAGCATGATGCTCAGTACTAGAAACTGCAACCAATCTAATTAAGGTTTCATAACCTGTTTGAGTATTTTTCTCTTCAATTGCTTTAACTTGTTCATCAATCATAGGCGTACTTCTTGCTCCTGCATGCTCTTTATCAGGAGAAGATTCTCCTCTCATCAAAAGGCTTAAAAAATCACCTATCCAAACGAGCGGGTTTAAATTGCTCAAAAAGCCGTGATGTTTATCTTCCAAAATTTCCTTTGCAAGTGAGCGACCTTTTTTCTGCCAACCATCTTTAACCGGTCTAATCATAACCTGAATTGCCGCACCTTCATGCCCGTGCAATTTTGAAAGTACGTTACTTATATTGTTGAGTGGATCAGTTGTCATTCTCTGATATGTTCGGAATGGCAAGGAATATTCATGATGATCATGCATATAACAGTAAGCCACCTTGGAATTTTTTGTGAAAAGATTATAGTCCTCAACCTCTTCAATATAAGAATCAGAATAGAATGAAGTAATTGTTTTTTCTATAACTGAAACTAAATGATATGGAACAACCGCATAAAAATCTATCAAGTTATTTTGCACAACATATTCAAATGACATAAAGTCCTGACCAAGAAAAAAGGAATACCATTTATGTGAATAAAAGGCAGAAAGAGATTCAAAAAGCTGCTTCATCACTCCCAATGGATCTTTAAAATCTCTTGTTGAACCCATCGATTCCGAATCACTCTCCTTATCTTCCTTAGAATCTTTCTTTGGAATTTTAATCTTCAAAAAAGTCATCGAAAGACATCTCTTGTGATTCGCCTCTAATCGAATGAACAAAAAAACGAGTGAAAGAACAGCAGTTAACCCGAGAATAGAGATGAAGGCGTAGAGCATCGGGAACATTCTACTAAATTGCTCCTCCCTAAGCTATGGATTTTATATTCATTTCCTTCAAAGTCGCTTCAGGCAATGGGGAAGGCGCACCGGTAAGCAAATCCTTTGCCCGAGAATCTTTAGGGAAGGCAATTACCTCACGAATATTTGCCTCATCGCGAAGCAACATTATGATTCTATCCAAGCCCCAGGCGATTCCTCCGTGTGGAGGTGCACCGAATTGGAAGGCTTCAATCATGTGACCGAATCGGCGATCAATCTCAGATTCTTCAATACCTAGAACTTCAAAGATTTTTCTCTGCACAACAGGGGAGTGAATTCTGATTGAACCTCCACCAATTTCTGAGCCGTTCATTACGATATCGTATGCTTTTGCCAAGGCTTTAACCGGATCAGAATCCAACAAGGCAACATCTGAATCTTTCGGCGCAGTGAATGGATGATGAGTTGCAACCAATTTTGCTTCCTCTTCGCTGTATTCAAACATTGGGAAGTCTGTTACCCACAAAAGTGCTAGTTTATTTTTATCTCTTAAATTGAATTTGTCTGCGCACGCCAACCTCACGTTTCCAAGTGCATTACATGCAACATCGAATTTATCAGCTGCAAAGAAAACAATATCACCGGTTTCAGCTCCACAATTCTTCAAAATTTCAGAAATTTGATCTTCTGAGAAAAATTTCGCGATTGGTGATTTAACTCCTTCAGTTTCGCTCAAAGTGATGTAAGCCAAACCTTTTGCTCCATAAATTTTTGCAATTTCTGTGAATTCATCAATTTCTTTTCTTGAAAACTTCGATCCACCTTCAACTCTCAAACATTTCACCACTCCTCCATTTTTTATTGCATCAGTGAATACTTTGAATTCAGATTGAGAAACTAAATCAGAAACATCATTAATTTCCATTCCGAACCTCAAATCCGGTTTATCTGAACCATATTTACTCATTGCCTCGTGCCAAGTGATTCGCTTGAAAGGTTTAAACATGATCTCTTTCTCAGGTGACAATTCCTCAATCAGCTCTCTAATCACATGCTCATTTGTTGAAATAACATCTTCTTCTTCAACGAATGACATCTCCAAATCCATTTGAGTGAACTCAGGCTGTCTGTCTCCTCGCTGATCTTCATCACGGAAACATCTCGCAATCTGGAAATACTTATCCATACCTGCAACCATCAACATTTGTTTTAACTGTTGTGGACTTTGAGGCAAAACATAAAATTTACCTTCGTAAAGGCGGGAAGGGACAATGAATTCTCTTGAACCTTCAGGTGTTCCTTTCATCAACATTGGAGTTTCAATTTCAACAAAACCCAATCCGTCCATGTGATCTCTCAGGCGTTTGATGAATTTGTGTCTGAAAATGATATTATTTTTCATTCGTTCTCGACGTAAATCTAAATATCTATATTTCAATCTGATTTCTTCATTCGGATCAGTCGCAACATCAATTTCAAAAGGAGGCGTTTTTGATCTGTTAAGAATCTCAATTTCGTTCAAAATCACTTCAACTTCACCTGAGTCTATATTTTTATTCTGCATTCCATCTGGTCTGGCTCGAACTGTTCCTTTAACCATAACTACGAATTCACTTCGAAGTTCTTCAGCAATTTTGTGAGCTGATTCATTATGTGAAGGGTCAGCGACAATTTGTGTAAATCCATACCTGTCTCGTAAATCCAAGAAAATCAAATCTCCGTGATCTCTTCTTCTGTGGATCCAGCCACTTAAAATAACTTCCTCACCAACGTTGTCTTTATTTAACTGATTGCAAGTATGACTTCTAAACATATTTTCCAAATTAAATCTGAAGCATTCTATATTTTTACAGCGGAAGCCGCAATGATCTTTTTTATTTCTTCCTCAAATTCTTTGTTTACAGCAATGCTAAAAGGTACTTTTATTCTCTTAATTTTGTTATTATCTTGAATATGAATTTCTGCCTTAGTTGGACCCTTATGTGCTTCAAGAAACGCCTTCAATTCATTCAAATTTGCGGGTTCAAACTCGAAGTTAATAATATATGTATCGTTTGTTGTGCTGTCTGATTCTTCATCTTGAAGTTCAGTAAGTTCATCTTCATCTTCCAATTCCAATTTAAAACTCGGCACTCCAATAATTTTATCGTCGTAATCAAAAGAATTTGAATCCATAGCTTTTTTTATCATCGCCTCGAGTGAAAGTGCCTTCGCATCATTAACAACAAACTGGAAATCAGTTCCTCTCTGGTCCAATTTACCCTCAAAACTAAGCACTTTTTCTTCTTCAATTAGCTCACCACACTTATCATAAATTCTTGGAAATAAAACGAAGGGAATTCTTCCGCTTGGATCTTCAATCTCACCCATACACATATATTTACCGGCCTTCGTAGTAATTTTTTTCGCTGCTGTTACCATTCCGTTAATTTTTATTACTTTACCAACAGTTTTTAGATCAAAACTTTCAATCAATTTACCTTTTTGCTTTAAATAACTCTTCAAACCTTGAAGTGGATGACCGCTCACATAAAGACCTAAATATTGTTTTTCCCATTTAAGTTTTTGTCCAGAAGCTGCTTTTGGCACTTTCTTTATATTTAAACTTGGTGCTTCAGAATCACCCATCATTCCAAAAATATCCGTCTGACCTTCAGCAAGTGAAGCTTGCAAATTCTTTCCATATTGAGAAATATCTTCATAAGCTGCTGCAATTTCTGCTCTTTCTCCAATTGAATCCATAGCGCCTGAAAGCGCCAAACTTTCAATAGTTTTTTTATTTAAAATTTTTGAAGGAACTCTTTTTGCAAAATTTTCCAAACTTGAATATCTACCCTCTTTTTCTCTTGTATGAATTATTTCACGAACCGGACCCAAGCCGATTCCTTTAACGGCAGTTAAACCAAATCTGATATTTTTATCATCAACAACTGTGAAATGAGCTCTAGATTCATTCACATCAGGCGGTAAAACCTCAATTCCCATATTACGACATTCCTGAATTTCAATAACAACTCTGTCAGTAATATCGGCATCGGCAGTCAAAAGTGCAGCCATAAATTCAGCAGGATAATGTGCCTTTAAATAAGCTGTTTGATAAGAAATCAAAGCATAACAAGCCGCGTGTGATTTGTTAAAACCATAACCTGCAAATGGCTCGATAACATCGTCGAATATTTTCTCCGAAAGTTTTTGCTCATGACCCTCTTTAATAGACCCCTGAATAAATTTATCTCTCTGAGCTTTCAATTCTTTAGCAATTTTTTTACCAATCGCTCTTCGAAGTAAATCTGCTTCACCAAGAGAAAATCCGGCAAATTTCTGGGCAATTTGTAAAATTTGCTCCTGATAAATCGCAATTCCATATGTATTTTGCAAAATTTCTTTTAAGGAATCATGAATATAGTTCACCTTCTTTGTGCCATGTTTACCAGCAATATAAGTAGAAATAAACTCCATCGGCCCCGGCCTATATAAAGAGATCATCGCAATAATATCTCCAAATTCATTTGGTTTGAGCTCTTTCAAATATCTCTTCATACCCGCCGACTCCAACTGAAACACTCCTGTTGTTTCTCCTCTTTGTAGTAATTCAAATGTTTTCTCATCAGTCATAGGAATTTTTTCCATATCTATTTTCACTTCAGGCTTAGTCCTAGCAATAATTCCCAAAGTCGTTTCAATCATCGATAAGTTTTTCAAACCAAGAAAATCCATCTTAAGTAAGCCCAATTCATCACAAGGCTTCATTGGGTACTGTGTAACAATACCTTCATTTCCACCGGCTGCTTTCTGTAGAGCAGTATTCTCAACAAGTGGATCTTTTGAAATAATTACTGCACTTGCATGTGTTCCAACCTGACGAATTGTTCCTTCAAGTTTTACTGCAGTATTCAAAATTTCTCTGGCTTCCATGTCATTCTTATATAGAGCAGCAAAATCAGGATCTTCAGCGATAGATGTTTTCAAAGGAGCATATTTACCAAAAATTGCAGGTGGAACTGTTTTAGCAATTTTATCTACAATCGCATACGAATAGCCCAAGGCTCTTCCTGCATCTCGAATGGCTGCCTTTGGGGCAAGAGTCCCGAAAGTAATAATATGTGCAACATGATCCTCACCATATTTCTCAGTGACATACTGAAGAACCTCATCTCTTCTTGTATCAGCAAAATCGACGTCGATATCAGGCATCGAAATTCTTTCAGGATTCAGAAATCTTTCAAAGAGAAGTCCGTATTCAAGCGGATCGAGTTCTGTGATTCTGAGCGAATAAGCAATCATTGAACCAGCAGCACTACCACGACCCGGGCCCACAATTATGCCATTATTTTTTGCATAGCTAATAAAATCATGCACAATCAGAAAATAACTTTCAAAACCCATTCTTTGAATAATATCTAATTCAAATTCGAATCTTTCTTTTGCAATATCAGAAGGACTGTCACCATATCTTTGATGAAAACCTTTCTCACAAATTTCCCTGAAATATTCATGTGTACTTTTATCACCTGTAGGGAAAAATGGAATTTTATTCTCACCAAATTTTAAATCTAGCTCAACTTGCTCAGCTATTTTTATTGTATTTGCTACAGCCTCAGGGCAAAACCTAAAAGCCTCAATCATATCTTCCGGGCTTCGCAGTGAATAATTCCCAACAAATTTTATTCGATGCTCATCTTTAACATTTTTTTGTGTTTGAATACATATAAGAACATCATGAGCATCTGCATCTTCAGGCCTCGCATAATGACAATCATTCGCTGCCACTAGTGGCGCATCCGTTTTCTTCGATAACTCTATCAACTTACTATTTACGATGCTCCAGTTCGCAATTTCCGGGTGGTGCTGAATTTCAAGATAAAAATTTTCTTTCCCAAAAATACCTTGGTAAGTTTCAATTATTTCAATAGCTTTTTTTTCATTATTTTCCAAAATTGCCTTTGGAATTGCCCCGCTTAAACTGCCTGAAAGCGCAATCAAGCCAGCTCCAAACTTCTTCAAAAGAGCGTCATCAACTCGTGGTTTATAATAAAAACCCTCAAGTGCTGCAATAGTGCAAAGTTTAAGTAAATTTTTGTATCCCTCCATATTTTTTGCAAGAAGCACCAAACTCGAATATCTATTTTCAACAGTTTTATTTTCCATTCCCATTGGTGCAACAAATGCCTCGACTCCAATAATAGGTTTAATTCCAGCAGCTTTCGCCTTCTGATAAAATTCAATTGCTCCATAAATAACACCGCTATCTGTAATTGCGATTGCTGGACTGCCTTGTTCCTTTGCTAAATCAACATATTGCACGGGTCTCGCTAGACCAGTTAGAATTGAATAATGAGTGTGATTGTGTAAGTGTACAAAACTCATTTTTTCAGTTGGCTTGCATTATCAAGCCAAATATTAATTGCTTGCGATAAATCTTGAAAAAAAGGTAAATTCCCAAGAATGTCTTTTACAAAGAAACCCAAAATCGCCAAAAGCAGAGCAGTACCAACAACGAAACCCAATCCCTGAAAAGCACCGGCCAAAAAACTTCTCCACATTATATGCCAAGGATTTGCATGATATTTTACGTATTTTACAAAATGCCCGTCAGAGTCAACGTTGACCACTGGACGAAGCCCAGCTTCCTGTTCAGCAATTCGCTTAATTTTTATTTTTTTCAGCATGCTCAAAAAATAGACTTTGATATGCGATCAGTCAACACAAACAGGCCGACAAAGTCGGCTGTGGTGCTCGAGGAGAGACTCGAACTCTCAATCCTTTCGGAACTGGTTCCTAAGACCAGCGCGTCTACCATTTCGCCACCCGAGCGTGCTAACCTTTTAGCATTTAATTTCGCTGTTGACAACACGGAAAAAAGGGACTACGATACAAACTTAATTTTAGGGTTGACTAAGTCGAAGATAAATTTTCTATTGACGTTTCACCCAATCCTAAATAATCTAAAGCAAATTACAAACGGAATATGCAAACAAGTCAAACTGCTACGGCGAACCCTACACTCAAGCTAAACTTGATGGAGGTAATAGAAGATATGTTCATGGTCCTAAGTGAAAAGGAAAGAGAGGTTATTGTTAAGAGATTTTCTCTTGATAATAAAGAAAGACAAACTCTTGAAAGCATTGGTAGAACTTTTAATGTTACTCGTGAACGTGTTAGACAGATTGAGAAAATTGCACTTTCTAAGTTGAAGAGAACACTTACAAACACAAAACTTAAGTATATAAATGAGGTTGGTCATGCAATCTTGAAAGAGAATGGTGGTTTATTGCTTGAGCAGGAATTGGTAAACAAAATACTTTCGACTATTGATAAATCTGAGAATGTTGATGCATATATCGTAAGATTAGCTCTAACAATTAGTCACGATCTTACGAATTTAGAGAAAACCAACATGTTCACTTCAGCATGGCACCTTTCAACAATTAGTCAGGAAGAAATTGTTGATGTTTTAAATCAAGCAATTAGTATTTTAAAAGATACAAAGGAGGTAGTTGAAAAAGGAGAATTCCATAAAACTTTGCTAGATAAGAAATTCAATATTGAAGATATCTCAGAATCTTTCTTTGAATCTGTTTTAAAAATCGATCAACGACTTAAGATTGTTGATGAAGGGTATGGTTTGATGACATGGAGACACATAAATCCAAAGAGTATTCGTGATAAGGCATATATCGTTTTGAAAAAAACTAAAAAACCACTTCACTTTGTTGACATTGCAAGCAAAATTACAGATAGCGGTTTTGATAAAAAAGTTGTGACTGTTCAAGCTGTTCACAATGAATTAATCAGATACCCACAATTCGTTTTAGTGGGACGTGGACTTTACGCTCTAAAAGAGTGGGGGTTTCAAGATGGTACAGTTTCAGACATCATTCAATCTCTACTTGAAAAGAAATCACCACTATCAAAGCAAGATATCACAAAAGGTGTGCTAAAACAGAGACAAGTTAAAAAGGGAACAATCTCATTAAATTTGCAAAAGAATAAGCATTTTGTGAGAGTGGGAAGAGCAATGTACGCTCTTGACCTTTCAAAGAAATAAATTTTGCTATAAACTCCTAGAAGTTTATGACGAAAACAGTATTTCAAAAAATAATTGATAAAGAAATTCCATCTACTCTGCTTTATGAGGATGAGTTTTGCATAGCCATAAATGATCTTCACCCAAAAGCACCTCTCCATATCCTCCTTATTCCAAAGAAGGCAATATCAAGCATTATGGAAATTGAGGAAGCTGATGGTAATCTCATCTCACATCTTATTTTTACAGCAAAGAAATTAGCGGAAGAAAATAAATGTGAAGGTTATAAATTACAATTTAACGTCGGTGCTAAAGGCGGTCAGGAAATATTTCACTTACATTTACATCTATTAGGATGGTTTTAACCCCCAAAATTATGAAAAAATTTATATCATTTGCATTGTTAACACTTATGCTTGCCTCATGCGGAGGAACACCGGTAGAAACTCAGAAATATGAAAATAGCGATTTAACATTTGATTATCCAATTGATTACACTGTTAAAAGAGCTGCAACACGATACGTTATTGAAGATGCAGAATCAGAAAAGGTATTAACTATGTATAGATATTTAGCCGAGACACCTGATGAAGTTATTGCTCAAATGAAAATAGTAAATAAAATTTGTAAATATGAAAAAGGCGGTGTGAAATTTGGAGGATACAAATCTTATAAAATCTCACTTGATGATAGTGATGCAGATTCAATATGTGATTTAGGTGGTGATTTAATAACAAATGGCGATGGAATAATGATTCTATTTATTGAAAATAAAGCTGACGAAGTTTTATTCGATTTGATGAAAAGTAGCTTCGAATTCGTGAACTAAAAATTGTGAACGACTTTGAGCCAAACGAGTTTTAGTGCTTCAAAACTCATGTTCATTACCCTGTGAATTTCACGAATTAAAGTTCTAAGTTCTCTTAATAATTCTTCAATAAGATCAAAGTTTTTTGTTCCTCTTATTTTGCTGAGACCTCTTTCAAGAATATCTTTATCTTTATTCAACTTCGCCACAACTTGTGCACGCATAACTTTTTCTTCAGGAGCATTTTTTAATAATTGTTGACGTAAAGATAGTTTTTCTTCTGTTTTTCTGTCATCTTGTGCAGCTGTGCTTGAACTCTTTACGGGCAAATCATTAGAGATATCTTCACCAACTAATTCTGAAACTTTCGCCTCAATATCGCTTCCCAAATCTAAAGATCCATCAGTATTTTGTATGATTTGATCTGGTACATGCTTTAGTTCTAGTTTTTCTTTTGCATTCATGAATATATTATACCATAAAAATATCAAAAAATGAATTCTGGATTCGCAGGAACTTTTTCTGTATATTAAAAAAAATATGAAAGAAATAGCAAAGGCTTACGAAGCCTCACAATTCGAAGATGAAATTTATAAGAAATGGGAAAAGTCCGGTGCTTTTTCTGGTGGAGCCAAAGCAAATTCAAAAAAGACTCCATTTTCAATAATGATGCCACCTCCAAACGCGACTGGCACATTACATTTGGGTCATGCCACGATGTTGGCTTTGGAAGACACAATGATTAGATATAAGAGAATGGCCGGTTTTGACGCACTTTGGATTCCGGGAACAGATCATGCTGCGATTGCCACTCAGAGTGTGGTAGAAAAAAAACTTCAATCAGAAGGTATAAAAAATCCACGTGAAGAGTTAGGCAGAGAAAAACTTTTAGCTGAGATTCGTAAATTCGTAGAAAAAAGTCAAGGAACTATCAGAAATCAGGTAAAAAAAATGGGTTCTAGTTGTGATTGGACTCGCGAAAAATATACCTTTAGTGATGAGATGAATGAGTCAGTAAATGAACTTTTTAAGATGATGTATGATGATGGTTTGATTTATCGCGGTGGACGAATTGTAAATTGGGATCCAAAAATGCAAACAACCGTTGCAGATGATGAGATTGAATATGTAGAAGAAAAAGCTGAATTTTATACTTTTAAATACGGTCCTTTTGAAATTAGTACTTCAAGACCAGAAACTAAATTCGGCGATAAATATGTAGTGATGCACCCTGATGATAAACGGTATAAGAAATTTAAACATGGAGATACTTTTGAATGTGAATGGATAAATGGAAATATCACAGCGACAATTATTAAAGATAAAGCTGTTGATCCTAAGTTTGGAACAGGTGTTATGACAATCACTCCCTGGCATGATTTAACAGATTTCGAAATATCTCAAAGACATGATTTAGATAAAGAACAGGTAATTGGCTACGATGGTAAACTTTTGGAAATTGCCGGTGAATTTGCAGGAATGAAAATTTCAGATGCTCGTCCAAAAATCGTTGCAAAACTCGCAGAAAAAGGCCTTTTGGTGAAAGTTGATGAGAATTATATACACAATACTGCAAAAAGTTATCGTGGACAGGGCCAAATTGAACCTCAAATAATGGAACAGTGGTTCGTTGATGTTAATAAAAAAGTTGTAGATTGGAAGGGTAAAAAATTAAGCGTTAAAGAAGTTCTTCAAGATACTGTTAAAACAGGAATGATTAATATTATTCCTGAAAATTCCGAAAAAATTTACTTCCACTGGATAGATAATCTACGCGATTGGTGTATTTCCAGACAAATTTGGTGGGGACACAGAATTCCGGTTTTTCATAAAAACGGAGAAATGAAGGTTTCAGTTACTTCGCCTGGAAAAGATTGGGAGCAAGATCCTGACACACTTGATACTTGGTTTAGCTCCGGACTTTGGACTTTTTCAACTTTAGGTTGGCCGAAAAAAACTGAAGATTTAATGCGATTCACACCTTCTGACGTTTTAGAAACAGGTTACGATATTCTTTTCTTTTGGGTTGCCAGAATGATTTTGATGTCGACTTATGCTTTGCGTAAATCAGGGTTTTCTGAAGAAAAATCTATTCCATTTAAAAACGTTTATCTTCATGGCCTTATCAGAGATATTCACGGTAAAAAAATGAGTAAATCTCGGCCTGAAACTTGTATCGATCCTCTGGATATGATCGCAAAATATGGAACAGACGCGGTTCGACTTTCACTTATGATTGGTTCAACCCCTGGAAATGATATGCGCCTTTATGAAGAGAAAATTGGCGGTTACAGAAATTTCGTGAATAAAATTTGGAACGGTTCTCGATTTGTGATGATGAACCTTGATGAAAATTCAAGTCTCGACCCTAAAACTTTCTCCCGCGCCGACAAATGGATTCTGACTCGACTTAACGAAATCATTAAAAAAGTTACAAAAAGTCTCGATAATTATCAATTTTCTGAGGCCGGAACAACAATTTATGACTTTTTCTGGGGCGATTACTGCGATTGGTACGTAGAAATGAGTAAAGTTAAGAAAAACTCAGCGGTTCTGAAGCACGTGCTCGAAACATCTCTAAAGTTGATGCATCCTTTTATGCCTTTTGTCACTGAAGCAGTTTGGGCTGATCTAAATTCAACTCTACTTATTACTGAATCTTGGCCTGAACTTAACAAAAAATTCAATTTCGAATCTGAATCTGAAGAACTTGAAAGAATTATTGAAGTTGTAACTGCAATTCGCTCACTTCGCGCTGAAAGCAAAGTTGATGCCACAAAAAAAATCCACGCGATAATTTACGCTCACGAAGATTTAAAGTTAGTGGAAGAAAAATCTGAAATCATCAAACGCCTCGCAAACCTTGGCGAATTGGAAATCTCCAAAGACGGCGAAAAAATCGACAAAGCCATCAGCACTTTTGTTAAAGACATCGAAATCTACCTCCCATTGGCCGACTTAATCGATTTCGAAGTCGAAAAAATCCGCATCCAAAAAGAAATCGAAAACCTCGAAAATTTCCTCAAATCTCTCCAAACAAAACTAAACAATCCCGGCTTCGTTAAAAACGCGAAACCCGAAGTAATTGAACAGGAAGAGAATAAAGAGAGGGAAGCTAGTCAGAAGATTGAAAAACTCAAGATCCAATTGACAAATCTGCAATAAATAGTACAATCTTGTCTTATAATAACAATTATGGAGGCGGAAAGAAGACTTCTTATTGAAATTGACGATATACCGGACTACCTAAGTTGGTTGAGATTCAAAGGTATAAATATTTCTTATGCTGATGATGAAAGTTATGAACTTTTTCTACAAGAACGTGATGAGATGCATTTAAGAATTGAAAGCCAGTGGCAAGCTCGAATTAAGAGCAGAAATACAGAATTGATCGAAGAAATGAGTAGAGTCACAAAAACAAGGAAAAAAATTGCATTAGCACTTATTGCAATATTAGCCGGGAGTGGCATTGCATTGGAAACACTGAATATAGTTGTCACGAAAACTTCAATTCATGCAAAACATCCGTACATGCTTGACAAATAAAGAAATATTAGTATAATATAGCAAAATAACTGATAATTGAATGAAAGAGAACATGGTGAGTCACATTTCGGAGGCAGTGAAGTTGGGAAGCATTGAGCTTGATGTAAATAACAATGCTGCAATTGACCGATTGAACCACGAATATGCAGGAGGAATGACCGGGGCTGAGGTTCGGTGGAAAAATGTGGATAATTTCTATTCTTTTTCAGAGTCGGCTCATCTTATAGATCCTCCTGTTGATGTGGAGGTTATTCAAGGAATGCACGGAATTTTTAAAAAGCTGAAGAGAATAGTAGTTGAAAGTTCTGTTCATGTTGCTCGAGAGCAACGAATACACTTTAGTGTTTATTATTCTGGCGGATGTGGTTTGACTGAACCTATTAAATGGAGTGGTGCTTTTGGTCCAAATATCAATATGCGTTTAGGACCTGATCATCCTTTAGAAATCGTCCAAGGTCGTGTAGAACTTCCTAAATCATTCAAAAAGAAGGGAAGAATGTTAGAAACCTTTGAGCTAGGTGGAGAGGCTGCTCTTAAGGAGTATTTAGATAGATCGGTTGAAAAAGGTGACGCTTCTATCATAAGGCCTGAATCTGGAGAAGTGTGGTTTCTTCCAAACAATGTTATTCACAGAATAGTCGATACGTCTACTACAAATTTGACTCATGACTTCTGGATACCTAAGTAGATATATTCAGAAAGATTATTCAGGGGTTTGAAATTCGAGGCTTGGAGCAGAAATTACAGTAATGTTGAATTAAAAATTACCTCACAATCAACTGATCCCTCCTTTGCCCAATCCCAATGTATTTAATCGGGCAGCCTAGCAACTCCTCCAACCTCAATACATATTTTTTTGCATTCTCAGGTAACTGATCCCAAGTGTTTAAATCTTTTAATGATGATTTCCAGCCGGGGAGGGTTTCCCACTCAACTTCAACTTTTTCCAAGTCTTCCAACAGTGCTGGGAAGCTTGCAAGAACTTTGCCGTCTAACTTATAGTTCACAGCGATTTTAATTTCATCAAGTTCATCCAATATATCCAATTTTGTTAAGTTCAAAGAATTAAAGCCGTTAATCATTATTGAATATTTTGTGAGAGGAACATCGAACCAGCCGCATCGTCGAGGACGGCCTGTTGTTGAGCCGAATTCATTTCCTGCCGTTCGAATCTGTTCACCTGTCGAATCCAAAAGTTCAGTAGGGAATGGGCCGCTACCAACTCGAGTCATATAAGCTTTCACAATTCCAATATTTTCAGCCAAATATTTTGGATTCATACCTGTTCCTGTGAAAACTCCGCCGATTGTTGGGCTTGAAGAAGTCACATAAGGGTAAGTTCCATGATCAATGTCTAGCAGGGCAGCATTTGCACCTTCCAATAAAACATTTTTTCCGGATTCGAGAGCTGAGTTTAAATAGAAGGCGGCATCAGTCATCATTCCTAAAAGTTCTTCTCTTTTTTCTTGTAAATATTTCAATTCGCTCACTGAGTCATATTCAAAACCGTAAACTTTCTGATGCCATGCAAGATTTGCATTATATTTCTCAACAAAAGTTTCCCAATTTTTCAAATCGCAGAGTCGAAGCCCTCTCCTGTTAATTTTATCAGAATACGCTGGCCCGATTCCTCTTCGAGTGGTTCCAACTTTCTTTCCACCTTTTGAATCTTCTTGAGCACCGTCGATAATTTTGTGATATTCGAAAAGTAGAGCAACTCGATCTGAAATTTTAATTCGATTCTTTATTGATATACCTTTTGCTTCCACATCTTCAAATTCTTCAAACATTGTTGGAATATGCAAAACCAATCCGTTTCCAATCACGCAAACGGTATTTTCATGCAGAATTCCGCTTGGCAAAAGATGGAAAACGAATTTTTGATCTCCCACATAAACGCTGTGGCCGGCATTTGCCCCACCTGTTGCACGAGCAACGATGTCGTATTTTTCGCTCAAAATATCCACAAGCTTGCCCTTACCCTCATCTCCCCATTGCGCTCCGAGAATAGTGCTAAGTTTTCCAGCCATATTTTGCTTTAAGCAAAGGCATTTTAGTCGATGTCTTTGCAATTGGCGAGGCTAAAAATTATAATGTGAATATTATGAAAATTGAAAGCTCCGCATTCGGTAATGGCGATTTGATTCCTGCAAAATATACTTGCGTGGGGGTGAATATTGCGCCCAATTTGAGGTTCTCGGAAATTCCAGAGGGAACCCAGAGTTTGGCTTTGATTGTGGACGATCCGGATGCTCCTTCAGGAGATTTTGTGCATTGGATTGTTTGGAATATAGATATTTTCGGCGATATTTCAAGCGGAGTTCAAGGTAAAAACGGCTTTGGAGAAAACAAATATGGTGGCCCCTGCCCTCCTTCAGGAACTCATCGCTACTTTTTCAAACTTTATGCTCTCGACTCTTTTTTAAATTTACCCTCAAGTTCCACAAAATCAGATCTTTTGTCAGCAATGGAAAGCCACATTCTCGAACAATCAGTACTTCTTAGCAAATTTTCAAAATGACTAAAATAATGCATATTTCAAAGTATTTAGAAAATATTTTCATAGAGGGGGAACTCCGGAAAGAGGCAATTATTTCCATTTTGGAAATAGTTCAAAATGAAGGAGTGCTCGATGAAAAAGTGGTCAGTTCCATTTTGGAACATACCACTCTGCACCGCGCTCTTGTGGGCAAAACACAAATGAGACCGAGTCATGAAATCACTGAAACTAAAAAATGATAAATTTTCAAAATGAGTAGAACTTTCGATCCAAACAAAACATTCCGTCTGAGTAGAAGTAAAATTGAACTTTTTGTGAACTGCCAGCGATGTTTTTATTTGGATGCGAAACTTGGAATTAAAAGACCTGGAATGCCGGCCTTCAGTCTTAATAACGCCGTCGATGCTCTCCTTAAAAAAGAATTCGATATTTATCGAAAATCACATTCAAGTCACCCGCTGATGAAGGAATATAAAATCGACGCCGTTCCCTTCGATCACGATAAAATGGATGAATGGCGAGACGCGCTAAGACGCGGAATCACTTTTTTAATGCCTGGAACAAACTTTGAAATAACAGGTGGAATTGATGATGTTTGGATAAACACAGTGGGCGAATTGATTATTGTAGATTACAAAGCCACGTCTAAAGAATCTGAGGTCACGCTCGACTCGGAATGGCAAAAATCATACAAACGTCAGGTTGAAATTTACCAATGGCTCTTCCGCCGTAACAATTTCAAAGTTAATCCAACCGCCTATTTTGTGTACGCAAACGGCGACGCCGGCGAAGATGCTTTCAATCATTGCCTCCGTTTTAAACTCACAATTCTTTCTTATGAAGGCAACGACGAGTGGATTGAGCCGGTGATTTTAGATGCACATAAGTTATTGTTAGACGAGAATATTCCAGATAGGAATGAGGAATGCGAACATTGCAATTTCGCTTATAAATCTACGAGTACGAAAAGGCAGCAGACATTGTTGTGAAAAAAGGGATATAGGGAAAAACTGGTTGCTAGAAATTTTCTAAGAAATAGTCGATCATTTGTTTCCTCCGTTTTTTAGAGATACCACGATGAATTAGTATTTTCTGTTTAAGATGTGCAAATAATCCATCACAGTGATTTGTTGTGTTCGGGAT
>CALRGE010000010.1 GCA_943357175.1 Candidatus Peribacteria bacterium | reverse complement strand
GAGATTTTTGAGGGCAAGCACGAACCGATTATTTCAAAGAAACTTTTTGATTCCGTTCAAGAAGTGATGAGCCGAAAATCTAAACCGCATAGCAAAGGGCTGAAACCATTTTTGTACAGAGGATTTTTTCGTTGTGGAGAATGTGGTTGCTTCATTACCACCGAGCAACAAAAAGGTCATAATTATTTGCGATGTACTAAACGGAAAAATCCTTGTACGCAGAGATATGTTCGTGAGGAGCTCATCACTTCTCAAATTCAAGAGGAAATCAAAAAAGTTTCTTTGCCACTCGATTGCCTTTCTCGGATGATTGAGGAGAACAAAAAAGACCAATCATCCGAAATCCAGTCGAGTACGCTTTTTGCAGATAGTATAAAAGCCGATATTTCTCTTTTGGAAACCAAAATAGAGAAGCTGATGAACGCGTATTTGGAGAGCGCACTTTCGCTAGAAGAATATCGTGATGCCAAGAACGCGCTGGTTGCATCTAAACAGCTTCTCAAAGAGAAATTATCGGCTTTTGAGCAAAAAGCGAATAATCGGTTCGAACTTACCGAAAAGTTTTTGAAATACAATATGGAATTGGCAAACGACCGAACAAATGAAGAAAATACTCATTTGTTCAAAAAAGTCGGTTCGAACTTTAGAATTTTTGATCGAACCGTACTTTTTGAGCCACGCGGAGCGTGGAAAATCCTTTCAGATTCAGAATTTTTTGGGGGGAATGCATTAGTGTCGCGCCTTCGGCGCGACCCCATTTCGGGTTCAAATGCAGATTCCGAATTTTGGCGGAGAGGGGGGGATTCGAACCCCCGAGGGGTTTAACCCCCTGCCACGTTAGCAGTGTGGTGCCTTCAGCCACTCGGCCACCTCTCCGTGCCCGCCAATAGTATGAGTTTGGGGGCTTAAATGCAAGGTTTAATTCAGATTACCCTGCTTAGACTTTTCTATCTTCCTGGCCTCAATTGCAACGGCAATCTGCGCACGCAGAATAACCAGATCACACTGGCCTTCCTTTTTGAGCAAAATAGGCTGAGGAATAACGCCCATCTCAATCATCCTTCTGATAAGTTCAAAGTTTTCAGCATCAGATCTAAAATCCAAAATAATCTGACTGTAAACTTTATATTCCCCGAAGATTTTTAGCCCAGTTTCGAGGGATTTCCAAAAAACCGCAGGATCGCTTATTGCATTACTGATATCAAATTGCATTACAAGCCGGTCAGTCAAACCGGCTTCTTTAAATTTCAGCAACAAGTCTTCAAATTGATCCCTGGGTTTCAACTTCGCCTCAGGTGCTCCTGAGCCTTCAAAAATATATTTAGGTTTTTCCATATTATAAAAATTAAAATTAATAAACACTCGCCTGCATGCGAGCGTCGATGACCGATATGGAAAGTAAAATATAAATACATATAAAAAAATAGCCGCTGATAAATGCGGCCAGGTGACTCACGAAAGATCACACGCTAGCCGCGCTGATTATGATGATGAGATTTTTGCGAGATGTTTTCCATAAACATCACTATACACGAGTTTTCTGAATTGGCAAGTTAAACTCTCGGATCAAAGTGTATATGAACGGGCTGGTCACTTTTATATGGCACTCCACCGTGCTTTCCAAATCTTACTCCTGTTTCCGGATGCTCTAATTTCAATTGTCCATTCAACGATCCAACTTTCCCCCACAACAAAAGCCTCACATCTTTCGCCACTGCTTCGCTTGTAAAAGTTATTTCGCCTCCTTCAATGTGTAATAGTAACTCGAGAATTTCATTTCTAGTTGCCGCACTTACATTCTCAACAGAACCCTTGGCATGTTTGTCTACAGCCTTTTTTATTCTGCGATCATATTCACGCTCAGGAGTTCTAAAAAATACTTGTTCATTGCTACTTGATGCCTCTGTAGTCTTCTCTTCGTCTAACATAAAATTTGCTTAACTTGGCGGAATCCTACTCTCACTCAAAGTTCTGAACAAGCCACTTTCACACCAATCGCAACAAGCAATGCGCCAAAGAATTTGTTGAATTTATTTTGAAATCTTTCAAAAACGCTTCGAATTCTTTTCTGTGTTAAGAAAATTGATACAAGGGTGAACCACAAAATCGTGTTCACAACCATTATCACACTCACAATTCCCAAAACCAAACCCGGCGTTCCGGGCGTGATAACCAAAGTAAACAAACTCAGAAATAACAATGTCGCTTTCGGGTTCAAAACGTTTGTGAGAAAGCCCATTCTAACTGCGGCCGTCGGAGAAATATCAGCCGTCTTAACATTTTCTCCCACATCAATCGTCGAAGATTTAGACAGTAGACATTTCACTCCAACATAAACCAAGTATGCCGCGCCAAAATATTTAATAATACTGAAGAGCAAAATCGATTTTGAAATTATTAAGGCCAAGCCTGCGAGGCAGTAAAAAATATGCACAGAGATTCCAAGGCCGAACCCAACAGCGGTCCACATTCCCGTTCGTCTCGAATAAGTAAGGGAATTTCGCACCGCCATAATGAAGTCCGGCCCCGGACTAATCACCGCAAGTAAATGAATTAATGTAACTGTGCTGATTAGAGTTAAGTTTTGCATTAGTTAATTTCGTTACCTTGTGTAGAAATTAGTACATCAAACCCACATTCATATAATTCCCGCTTATATTTTTGGAAATTTTTTCTATCACGAAGGCGATAATACATATTACATAATGAAATCATGGCATCAAGTACATCCTTCTTAGCTAAGAATTCGAAAATAAAGATGGAGAGATCTAGGTTCCTCGATTTTTCCATTTGCTCGGCACAGGAGAAAAGCACAACTAAGCCTTCCTCTCCTAAGCTAAATACTTTTTCAAGTTGAGCTTTAGCTAAATCATATTCTCCAAGCATAAAGTATGTGTTTGCCAGATTAATCCTTGCAGGATAAAAACCATTTTCAGCAGAAAGTTTTTGATATTCCATGGCTTTATTGAAATCGCCATGCGCTCCAGCGATTAATCCTAAGCTATTATAGCTATCACCAACCTGAAAACCCTCGCTGATAGATTTTTCAAAATCTACTTTCGCTGAGCCTACGCGATTAGTCATTAAATTAATTCGAGCTTTGCCAAAGGAATTTACATCTGACATTACTTCATTAAAACGGCTGCGAAATCTTTCAGCCAAGTCACAAGGGCCTTCTTCAAGAATTCTTTTCACTTCTTCATGACTAGACTCTTGAACAACTTTAGAGACTTCAGTGTCAGTTGTTACAAACAATTTTTCACTTAAATCTATTAGGTCTTTAGGGTACATGTCTTTAAACATATTTATATGGTTAATAATTAAATTTGATTGAGCGCTCAGGAACTATTTACTCCGCTCGCAAGATGTTGTACAGTATTGTCTGTTAGCAGTTACTGACATCAAATGCGCGATAAACTTCAAAAACTTGGATTCACGGAAAAAGAGGCAGCTGTCTACTTGGCACTTCTCGAATTTGGGACGCAGCCGGCTTCGGTGATCGCCAGAAAAACAGGCTTACAAAGACCCACAGTTTTATTCCTTTTCGACGCGCTTCTGAAAAAAGGCTATATCAGAAAATCTCAGCGCGGGCGTGTTCAATATTTCTTTGTAGACTTAAAAGACTTTGAAGAAATAAAGGCGCGACAACTCGCAGAAGACAGAAAAACTTTTGCAGAAACAATTCCTCTTCTCGCAGAATTCAAAAATCCTTTTACATCACAACCCAAAGTCACTTTTTTTGAAGGAATTGACGGCTGCCGGAAAGCATATTCAACAATTTTAGAGAGTAAATCTGAAGTTTTAGAGTTTGCCGCGCACAACGATTTAACAAAAATGGGCGAAGATTTTATGGCAAATTTCGTTAAGGAAAGGGTACGAAGGAAAGTCTTTATGAAGGCAATTTGCCACGAATCCAAAACTCACAAAGATTTCAAAAAACTCGACAAAAAACAAGCCCGCAAACTTCATCTTTTTTCACCTGATCTTGGCGGCCTTTATTCTTCAATAGACATTTTCGAAGATAAAATTCTTCTCTTAAATCTTTATCAAGATGCCTTTGCGATTCTAATTCAAAATAAAGAAGTCGCAGAAACTTTGAAAACTATTCACGGAATGGTTTGGGATTTTACAAATTAATAAAAAAACTTCAATATGAAAAAATCCATCTTTCTAGCATTCTTCTTTCTTGTCTCATGTTCTTCTGCTCCGATCGAAAATAGTTCTATTGAAGATCTTGAAGCTCAAGACGAAATTGTGACCTCGTCTACAAACAAAGTTCCAGATGAAGTGCGAGTTCACGTTTCAGTTATAACACATAGCGAGGAATACAAAAAAACCGGTTCCGAGCCGGACTACGTGAATGATGAAGATGCTTTTTGGTCGGCAAGAAAAAATGTCGTGAACTTTGCTGAAATGCTCCATGAAGAAGGAGTAAAATATAACTATCAATCAGATTGGACTTTTTTGTTAGCGGCCACAAAATTTGACAAAGGTGATGAGTCTACAAACGGGAAAAATTTTCTAAGATATTTGAAGGAAGATTTAGGCTTTGAAATTGATCCGCACGCACATGAAAGCGAATACAGTTATGCCGATGTTGCTTATTTGATTAATGAACTTGGAGTGGAACCTTCAAATACGGCCGGTGGTTACATTGCTTCTCCAGCCAATAGGTCAAAACTTGAATACTTATGGGAACCGGTAAAAGGCAGAATATACAAATATACTTGGCAGGCAGAAATACTTTGGGGTGGTGGAACCGCTAATCACGTTGATGAAGAAGAGTTATGGTATTCAGGAATTTGGCGACCGAAAAGTGACGAACAGACGACTGTAAACGATGACAATGCCGGGCTGATCAATGTAGGTAGATATAAGAGTGGTTGGGATGCGCTGGATTATTTACTTGAACAAGATTTAAAACCAGGAAAAATATACACTTTGGGCGTTATGGGGCATCAAAGGGAACTTGATTCAACATTCATTGAAGAATTCCGTACTCAAATTCAGAAGTTTAAAAAAGATGAGAGAATTGTTTGGACCGGCCTCGCGGAGGTCGTTGAAATTTGGAAGAAAGACTATAGCTCCGAAGCAAATATGCTCAAGTATGACGGGCTGATTGAGGAAGATTCGGCCGGTTTTGGGGGAGGCGGTAATCAGTTTTTAAAAAATAAATTGATGAATAATTGAGCCACAGAGTTTCACATTGACAGATTAATCAAAAGAGTTTAAAATCTCGACTCATAATAAAAATTTATGCATCAAAATCTTTGTAGAAGGGAGGACTCTGTCGATCAGCATGTGGCTCATGACACACTTGCAAAAGTATCAGATTTAAATGACCGATCGAATGAAATTATTTATGCAACAACTTTAATGGATGGACGCACTTTATGTATTTATGGTCCACAAATTCGAAAGTTTATATCTGAAGGTAATGTTGTGATGAGAGGGACATGCCAATTAAAAGATGGCACTACAAGTGATATAGGAATAAAGACAAACGACAAGGGAAACGACATCACTATTGTATCGAATTTAAGATTGACTCATCCGAATGATGAAGTTAGTGATGAAAAATGGGCTGAACAAATTCGTCAAACAGAACTTGTTGGTGCGCCTGAAGAAATTATAAAAAGCATAGGCGCACTTGCTGGCGATTTTTTACACACATTCAAAGCTGTTGTTGATCTTAGAAGAAACATTCAAGATCAAATCATAGAACAGATCACATCTTCTCGAGCACCGGAATCCCAAGAATAGTTAGGCCGGTTTTCAGTTCATGCATGAATGAACGCAACAGCCCTAAGCGAGTGCGTTTTTCGGATTCGCTCGCATCTAATACTCTGAGTTTACCGTAAAAGTGATTGAAATTTTGGCAAAGTTCGTAGAGGAAAGTCGCTATAATATGTGGCTTTCTTTCATTCAAAGCTCCCTCCAAAACTTCAGGAAATTTTAGCATTTGTCTAACTAAATCGATTTCAAGCGGATCATTCAACCTTGGCATGCCGGTTAATTCCATTCTGCCTTTTTCAAGAATCGAATTTGCCCGAGCATAAGAATACAAAAGATAAGGTGCGGAATTTCCTTCAAGCGTTATCATCTTGTCCCAGTCAAAAATCAAATTTTTCACACGATCTTGTGAAAGAATTCCATATTTTATGGAGGCAATACCTACAATTTCTTTAATACGCGCCAGCTCTTCTCTAGGCATTTCCCCGGCCTTTTTTGCCGCCAACTCGCCGGCTCTTTTAACAGCTTCTTCAAGCAAATCTTCAACTAAAATCACATTCCCTTTTCGGCTACTCATTGCGCCATCTGCAAAACTCATTCGCCCAAAAGATATGTGCTCAAGTTTCGACTCCTCTGCATAGCCGAGCGCCTTTGAAATTGCAAAATCCTGTTCAAAATGCAGGCTCTGCGCAACATCCACAACATACAAAATCGAAGCCGGATGCCATGTGTCCACTCTATACTTCACTGTGGCAATGTCGCGAGTTAAATATAAAGTCGTACCATCACTTTTTTGTATTAGTGCGGGAGTTTTATCTTCGCCCATATTAAAGATCAGTGAGCCGCCTTCACCTTCCACAAACATGTCACGGTTTTTTCCATCCGCCAAAATTTCATCCGCCATTTTCAAGTAAAAACTTTCACCCATAATGTGGTCAAAATGGACGCCCAGTCTGACAAATATTTTCTCCAAATCTTTAAGGCTTTCCTTCACCATCCAGTTCCACATCGCAAGTCTTAGCTCATCGCCATCTTCAAGTGCCTTAAAAATCTTCCTAGCCTCATTTTCAAGGTCAGGATTTTTTTCCGCCTCAGTATTAAACATCACATAAAGTCGCAAAAATTCCGAATTTGGATTCCTCTCAATTTCACTTCTATCTCCCCAAGTTTCCACTGCGTAAATCAATTTTCCAAAATGTGTTCCCCAATCGCCCAAATGATTTATTCGAATCACTTCATAACCCATAAATTCATATAAATCTGAAAGTGACTGCCCCAAAATTGTCGTAATCAAATGGTGAACCTGCATCGCCTTCGCCGCATTTGTACCGCTGTATTCAATAATCACAGGCTTGTCGCTCACATGCCCCTCAACCGAAAATCCACCCTCCAAAATTTTCAACTCTTCCTCCAAAAAATCTTTACTAAGTTTCAAATTTATAAAGCCGGGCCGCGCAAATTCTACAGATTCATAACGATAATCTTTCGGCATTTTTTCAATTATCGCCATCGCAATATCTTGCGGATTTTTCCCAAGAATTTTACTAAGTCGAAGTGGCGCCGGACAAGCATAATCGCCATGTGCAGTATCTGCTGGTTTTTCCAAAGTCACAAATTTCACAATCTGATCAGGGGAAAGCTCAGGGAATGCCACCGCCGCCGCCGCTTCAAATAATTTACCCAATTCTCGAGACAAAATTTTCATGCGCGCATTCTAACACTAAATATCTTTGTAGGCATCTTTTCTTAAGGCAATATTTGAAATTATGCCAATACCTTTCTTTTCATCTCGATAGAAAATTATTCTTATGTTGCCGTACCTTACGCGAAAATAATTTTTATAATTTTTTAAGGGTTTTATATCAAGTCCTTCAAAATTCAACTCACCAATTTTAGGTAAAATATCTAAAAGAATATGCATTCTTTGCTTCTTATTTAACTTATCTAAAAATTTTGAAATTCTATCCATCGATTTCTTTTATTTTATCCATCAAAACTTTGGGATCTATTCCTTTAGGAAAGAATAAACCGAATTCTTTTTCATTCTCATACTCCATAACTTCATTGAAATTCAGTGGTTTTATCAATAATCCCTCCGCAGACTCCTCTGCCAGAAATGATTTTGTGGCAAATTTTTCACGCCAAGATTTTGGCAAAGTAATCTGTCCGCTATTGAACATCTTCAAAGTATGTAATTTCATTAAATTAGTTAAATTCATAAATTTCATTAAAATTATACACTATACATATTAATGAGGCAATCCTTACTTATCCACTAAGTTTTCATGATTACAGTTTAAAAACCTGTTGTCAGTGCATTGACAACACTTGTCCTCCCCACAAATCTCCTGTATCTTTCTCTCGATTTAAAAAAGACTTTTCTGTTTGGACTCGGACTCATTCTCGCGCTGATTGTAATAATTGTTTTGTCATCTGCCGCTGAGTCGGCGCTGATTTCAATTTCGCCGGCAAAAGTTAGAAGCCTACATGAAGCTAAAAAACCCGGATCACTTTATCTTAAGAAATTAAAAGACAAACAAGATCAAACTCTCATAGTCATTCTTGTTTGTAATACTTTCACGAACGTTTTACTTTCCGTTTACAGTACAATTTTTTTCGAAAATCTTTTGGGAGATGCAGTGCTAGGAATTGTGGCCGGTGTGCTTACTTTCGTACTTTTGCTTTTCGGAGAAGTTCTACCAAAATCTTATTCAACAAGTCACGCTGCGACGGTTGGACTATTTCTTGCCGCACCGATTTATTTTATTGGGATTCTTATAACCCCGGTAATTTGGGTTTTCGAAATTTTCGTAAAAATCTTCTTCAAAATCTTCAAAATAAAAAAACAAAATCTTGTTTCTGATGAAGAATTAATTGCAATGATTTCTATCGGACAAGAAGAGGGCTCACTGCAAGAAAATGAGAAGGAAATTATTGAAAATGTACTAGAATTTAATGACATTCAAGTTAAAGAAATTATGACTCCGCGAATCAATATCGATGCCCTGCCTGAAGATTACAATCTTGCTGAAGCAACAGAATTTATGCTAAATCACAGTCACACTCGCGTTCCAGTTTACCGAGACACAATAGATAACATTGTTGGAATTGTAACTTACAAAGAATTGCTCGCGGAATTTCACGGTGAATTTGATCCGCACACTTCGCTCCGCCAGCTTGATCTTCGCCCTGCGCTAAAAATTTCTACAGCAATGCATGTGCATTCACTCTTTAAACTTTTCAATAAAAAACAAACTCAAATGGCAATTGTTTTTGATGACAATGCAAAGATGGCCGGAATCGTGACTATGGAAGATTTGATTGAAGAAATAGTTGGTGAAATTGTGGATGAAAGTGATTTGCCAGAAGAAGAAATTCGTAAAATTTCCGAGACTGAATATGAAGTCAGCGGAAGAATTCACCTTGATCAATTGGCGGAAATCACAGGCATTGAGCTTGAGTATCCGGAATATAAAACCCTCGCTTTCCTAACCTTCGAAAAACTTGGAAAGCACCCAATGAAAAACCAAAAATTCTATATAGAAAATTGGGAATTCACTTTAAAACAACTCTACAAAAACACCATCCTTAAAGTTAACATAAAGAAATCTCATTGTTGAATAATCACAGGCGTCCCAATTTCTGAAAAGGCATACATGATTGTAGCATCTTCAGGAAGCGAACGAATACAGCCATGACTCACAGGTTTTCCAATATGATCTCTGGCTTCATTCCAGAATGTTCCACCATCTGTAGCTAAATACGGAAGGGCGTGAATACCATAGCCATCTTTTCTCCACATCATAAAATAAGGCATTCGATAATGTGGCCAAGCGCCACCGATTCTTAATTCCTGCTTCGAAATAATAGGGAAAGTTCCAGTCGGAGTTGGAGTGTCATATGCTCCACTTGAAATCAAGAATTTCCAAATTGTAATATCTCCCATTTTGATACTCATTGATTGATCTGAAAGATCAATATTCAAACTCTTCGCTTTGCCAGTTAAATCAGCGGCAGCGATTGTTATCGGATCTTTGACAAATGACATATTTTTCACCATTTCTTCAGTTGGAGTGCCAACTGTAATATCCATAGCAAACGGACTTCCAATCCAACTTATATTCTCAACTACCGGCTGAAAATATTCTTTATAAATATTGTCACCTTCTGGCGCAATACTTTGAAAAATTACTGTGAAATCTTGTTCCGGATCAACATATTCATTAGACATTTTGATTCTGTTTGAACTTGTCCATCCGCTCATTGCAACTGAGCTTAAACCAAAAATACTTGCTCGATCTGTGGCCATTTGAGTACCAACATTGAAAACAGGAACATTCTCACATCCGCTCTTGCTTGAGAACAAACGTGTATTACCTGTGTTTTTGAAAGTCATTGTACCCATGAAAACCTGTCCTGCTTGAATATTTTCATCAAGTTCGGCGGAAATCATTTCTACTGAATAGGTCGGAGCTTCCGGCAATGTATAATCACAATAAGACCACTGACCAATTTTCCCTATTAAAGAATCTTCACCTTCGCTCAATGCTTCTGTTGATTCAGATAGAAAAACCTTTGGATCAACTCTTACACTTTTAGTCAAAATAATTCCATCAATTGGCATAATGCTAGCTCCAAAAAGTGAAACTTGCATGTGTTGAGTGTCCACAAGTCCCATTCCGGAAATTATGGTTAGGGCTGTAAATATTGCCGTTAAAATTGGTTTCTTTGACATTTCGTTTTTGTATTTATCGAATGATTATAACAAAAAACAGATAGTAAGTCAAAACATAATGTGCTTAAATAGCGTCTTAATCAATAGACTTTTATGCCAGCAAACGAGAAAAAATATCTAGAAAAGGATGAGAAATTAGATTTAGTTGCGCTCGCGCAAGCTGGCGACAATAATGCCATGAACACAATTGTTCTTGATCACCAAAATTTGGTTTATAAACTTGCGCATAAAGCCAACAGAAGATCTGGGCTTGATGTGGATGATTTGGCACAAGAAGGGAATCTTGCGCTAATTTATGCAGTTCAGAGCTTCAATCCGGAGGAAAACGATAACTTTTCAGGTTGGGCCTATAAAATTATCGAATTATTATTGAAGACCTATGTAAGCAAAAATCGTAGTCCAGTAAAGACATCAGCAAGGCTTAAGGCAAGCTCAGTTGATGTACTACAAACAAGAGAATATTTAAGAGCAAAACTAACAAGAGAGGCCACACTTGCAGAAGTAGCAGCGTTTTTAGAAATCACACAAGAGAGAATCCAACAGGCATTGTCGGCGACGGATTACGTTAATTCTTTAGATCAATCAATTAATGAGGATGGTTCGAGTACATTAAAAGATGTGCTTCCTGATGACTCCGCAAGCATGCCTGATGAACTAAAAGATTATTGGTATGATAAATTAAAGGAAGCGAAAGGCTGCCTTGATGATAGAGAGCAAATTATTGTTGAAACATTAATCTCAAAAGAGAATGGCGACGTTAAAAAATTGCAAGCAGAACTTGATCTTTCTAAAACAAGCATAAATAACATTTATCGTGTTGCAATGCTCAAACTAAAAAAATACTTTAAAGCTGGTCAATTCGAAGAAGTTAGGCGGGCAGATGAACCCTTTGAAATTGTACCTAAGCCTCAAACTAGATCAGAACAGATTAAAGAGAAAGGCAACTTGTATTCGCATGTTTGTAATCACTATCCAATGAGAATGAATGTAGAACTTTTCATTCAAAATCTTGATAGAATACTGGAGCAAATTTCAGATGAGGATTTTGAACGAATCAAAAGTTCATATGGCCAAAAGAATTTACAACTGAAGTCCGGTACTATAAAAAAAATGCGTGAAATATATTACGAGATCTATCATGCCTCCGCATTTCTCAGGAATAAGCCTACTTCTCCAAAAGTTTCTGAAGCTCCTCTTTGAAGCTTTCAACATCTTTAAACTGGCGGTAAACGCTCGCAAATCTGATGTATGCAACTTCATCGAGAACTTTTAGGGAATGCATAACGTCACGGCCAATCACTTCACCCGCAACTTCTTTACCAACACCGCTCCAAACTTCTTCTAGTTTGCTTAAAATTTCATCGACTTGTTTTTGAGAAACCGGTCTTTTTTCACATGCGCGCCAAATTCCACGTTCAACTTTACTACGGTCATATGTTTCACGTGAACCATCTTTTTTAACCACAACAAAATTCGTGGTTTCCATAGTTTCAAAAGTCGTGAAACGGAAATTGCATTTTTCACATTCACGGCGTCGACGTATTGAACGACCGTCCGCCGATTCTCTCGAATCAACAACACGCGTATCGTCATGTTTACATTTTGAACAAATCATTCTAATCTAAAGGGGACACACCAATAATAAAGATGTTCGAAAATTTAAGCAATGACCAGATCCGCCAACTCGTAATAGTAATTTTTTTAGCGGCACTTCCCGCTATAATTTGGTCTGTAATCATTTTTAAGGGTCGTAGGACTTCTTTTTGGACACTTTTCTTAGCCTTCTTTTTGGGGACGCTCACGGTGACTCCGATTATGTTTCTCGATTATATTTGGGCGATTTATCCACAATACGACATATATTCGGTAATCAATAAAAACTTCTCACAAGTTCATACGGTGGCTATTTTAACTCTGCTTGTTGTTGGAATTGTTGAAGAAGTGGCAAAGAGCGGAGTTGTGAGAATTATTGATAAAACCAAAATCGGAATTCACACTGTTGGAGACGCACTAAAATATTCAATTCTCGCCGGTCTCGGATTCGCCTTCACAGAAAATATTTTCTATTTTTATTTTATCTGGCAGTCCAGCGGCTTCGTAGGTCTACTTTTCCCACTCGTTTTTAGATCAATTTTTACCGTTGCCGCGCACATGATTTTCTCAGGAATTTATGGTTACTATTTTGGTATCGCCAAATTTGCAAATCCAATTTTGCAACAAAAATTATGGTTGGGTGAGAAGGCGCCATTCGTGAGTTTTATGTCTAAAATTCTTGGTTTAAATGAAGCAGACACATATAAAGAGTTAACAATGTTCAAAGGACTTTTGATCGTAATGGTCGGTCACGCGGCATACGACTTCTTCCTAGAATTTTCAGTTTTAGCGCCGGTTATAGGAATAGTTTTTGCCGGGCTCGCCTTCCTTTTATATTTGATGGCGCACAAAGCCGGAGCGATTGCATTTTCTGGAATGGAGAGAGCATCTTCAATGAATAAAAAAGATGAAGATGTTGTGATTGAACTTTTGGGAATGTGGACAAATGAAGGCCGATATCAAGATGTTATCGACATTTGCCAACGCCTTTTGATGCGTGATCCGGACAACAAAGTCGTTCAACTTTTCCAGGCAAAAGCTATGGATAGCACTAAGCTTTCAAAACTTGAAGATTCCTTCGGTTCAATTTTCAAATCAGACGACGACAAGAAAAATGACAAAACTCTCAGAAACCTAGTTCGCCAAAAAATCCTTATGGACATGCTTAATGAAAAAAAACCTAGTTTGGCAGTAGCTCAGACGCCAACTCAGCAAAGCGGTCCGTCATCCCAGCCAAGTAGTCCCGTAAAAACAGCACCCGCTCCTTCTCTGCCAAGGCCTGACTTTTCTCCGCCTGAAGCCTAGGTAAATCTTCAGGTTTTTCCATGTAATGCTTGAAAAGCCTCTTTATAATATCTTGGCCCTTTTGCATTGGAGCAACAATGTCCGGATTATTATAAAACCTCGCCATCAAAAATTCCTTCAATGCGCGGTTTGCTTCTTTCAATTCGACTGAGAATCCAACTAAACTTTCTCCGCACGCATAAACGTCAGCCAGAGTAGTAATTTTCTTCTCGGCAAGTCGCTCGCTAGTCTCAACCAAAATGTCAGTCACCATTATTCCAATCATTTTGCTGATAGTTCGAGCCCATCGAATTTTCGCATCTTCAATCACTCCATACTGCTTTTCTGTTAGTTCCGCCGCCATCTTCCATAACGCGAGTTCAGCCAAATCTTCCTCTGTAAAAATTCCCGACCGCAGTCCGTCATCAACATCATGATTTTGATACGCAATTTCATCACCCATATTCACAACCTGTGCCTCCAAACTCGGCCTCACCGCTCCGGCATGTTTCGGATTATCCCAACTTGTGTGGTGTTTCATCATACCTTCAATCACCTCAATACTCAGGTTCAGCCCCACAAAATTCGGGTACACTTTTTCAAGTTCCTCAACAGTTCTTACGCTCTGATCATTGTGTTCAAATTCAAATCCATACTCAGTTAAAACCTCATGCAATGCAAACTCGCCCGCATGCCCAAAAGGTGGATGTCCCAAGTCGTGCGCCAATGCAATCGATTCAGCCAAATCTTCATTCAGCCCGAGTGACCTAGCAATGCCCTTCGAAATCTGTGCAACTTCAAGCGAATGTGTGAGTCTATTTCTAACGTGATCTCCATGATGTGCGACAAAAACCTGTGTTTTATCTTTCAATCTTCGGAACGCACGCGAATGAATAATTCTATCTCGATCTTTCTGAAATGGAAGTCGCTGCTGGTCATCATGGTCAGGATGTTTTCGTCCTTTCGATTTGTGCACAGCGTACGGCGCAAGCACCTTCATCTCGTTTATCTCCAGCTGAGTTTTTGAGAGGATCATGATCGAATCCTACCAGATTTTTACAAACGAGCAACTACGATTCTGTGGTAATTTCGCCAGAAAATTTAGTACATACTCACCCACGCAAATGTCCAGCTGAAATTGGCATTTTGATCTGTTAAATGCGTGGGTTTTTGTTAGTATAAATAAACCTTAACTCACTAAATATGAATGATAAAGAACTATTGGAAAAAGCAGTTTTATTTGGTAAAAGTGCAATGCATTGGAGGCAACTTTTCATTGGGCTTTTGCCTGAAGTGAATCGTAGAAAGTTGTACGAGAAGAAAAACTGTAGCTCAATCTTCGAGTTTGCTTTTAAATTCGGCGGATTATCTGAAGAACAAGTTCGTAGAGCTCTCAATTTAGACAAGAAGTTTGAAGAATTACCAAGCCTTCACGCGGCACTTGTAACAGGAGAAGTTAGTATTAATAAACTACTTAGAATTGCGGCAATTGCAACACCTGAAAATGAAGAGAAACTTGTGAATGCTGCTAGGATTTTAAGTAACAGAGCTATCGAAACTTTCGTTAGAGATGAAAAGCAGAATGGCTCAGATAAGCCAGAAATTGAAGCTAAATCCGTGCACGTGCACTTGAATGATGAAGTAAAACTTAGACTTGCAGAGCTTCAAGAAAAAGGAATTAATATCAACGAGATTATTCTAGCAGCGCTTAACAAACGCGAACTTGAAATTGCAGAAGAGAAAGCAATGCCGGTTGGACCTGCAAGTTCACGCGCTGTTCCGGTGAAAACAGAAAGACTGATGGAGAAGGAGTATGGAACGAAATGCTCAATTTCCACCTGTTTTAAACCATCTGAAGTAATTCATCACACCCAAACATTCGCGCTTTCCCACAAGCACGACCCGAATTACCTTGCACCACTCTGCAGAGAACACCACGAGATTGCTCATGCGATTAACTTGAAGGTGAGGGAGAAAAGATTTCAAAGGTAAATGGAGCATGATTTTTTTCCGCTTCCGGCCATGTTGGTGGAGAACATTTTCCTGAATTGTCTGTGCTATTGCCAGATTACAATTAGTAGTCGTAATTTTGATCTTCATAATTGCTCTGTTCTTCGTATAAGATTTGGTCATAAAGATCTGCATCTTCCTGACTCTTATAACCCTGATAGTAATTTAAGGCAGCCAATACTGCTAGGATAGGACCGACGAATTTGACAACTTTTTCATACTTACTAAGTTCCACTTTCTTCTGGACGTAAATTTTATAGTAAACAAAACAAGCATGAACTACAAAATACAGAGTAATCGCTGCTTGTATGAGTATAAGAATTTTATCCATTTTTCTTTTTTAAATGTTAGTCAGTAATAAAATACAGACTTGTGCCTTACTTAGCTATCCTACTTATGAAACCTCTCATGCACTTCTCGCAGCCTCGCATTAGTGCTGTGTGTGTAAATTTGTGTTGTCGTGATTGAAGCGTGGCCGAGCATTTCTTGAACAGCGCGAATGTCGGCGCCGTTGTGAAGTAAGTCAGTCGCGAATGAATGTCGAATCACGTGAGGTGTAACTTTTTTCCCGATTCCGGCCATGCGCGCGGCACGACGTACATTTTCTTGAATTGTGTAGGCGGTAAGTCTTCTCTTTTCTCCCAGCGCACCGCTAGTACCTAGCCCAAGCTCATCCGAATCACGACTTCGCCCCGTACTCACAAAAAGCGGCTCCCAATTATCAGCACGATCCGCCAAATATAATCGAATCCATTTCACGCATCGTTCCGACAAAAAAACGATTCGAGGCTTCTGGCCTTTTCCACGAATTGTGAACTCACGGCGCTCCAAATCAACCTGTGCACGATTCAAACTAACTAGCTCACTAACTCGAAGTCCCGTCGAATATAAAGTCTCTAAAATCGCACGATCGCGCAAGCCAACACGCTTAGAAATATCGATGGCGGCGAACAATCTTTCAACTTCTTCTCGTGTGATAAAATCAATAATTCTTTCACCGATTTTTTTCAGATCGATTTTCTCGGGTGCTAGGCAGGGCACATCTTGTCGAACCAAAAATTTCAAAAAAGCGCGCAACGCAATCAAGTGAAAATTCTGAGTTTTTGGGCTGAGATTATGTCCATGTAAATCTTTGTATCGATTCAGAAAAACCTGAAAAGAATGCACGTCATCAACGCTCAATTCGTCCATTTTTTTATCGCCGACAAACTCGATAAATCTTTGCAAATAATGATGATAGTTTTCTACAGTTTTCCGCGACTGATTTTTTGAAATCTCAACATGTTCAAGAAATTTCGAGATCAATTTTTGAGTTTCAGAAATCATTTTATGAGTGCGTAAATTGCTCTCGCTGCATCTCTGCGTGAAACGGTTGCTGAAGCATCAAAAGCAGTGCTCGTGACAAGCTTATTTGAAGCCGCAAAAGCTGCTGCCGTCACATACCAATCTTTATCATTAACATCAGAATATTCTCCGCCATAATTAATTTTTCTCCCGCCGCTAATTCTATATAAAATTGTGAAAAATTCGGCACGATTTATTTCATGTCCAGGTAAAAATTGACCGTATTGATTGCCCTTAATAATTCCAATTTTATAGGCGGTCGCTAAATATTTTGCATACCAGGCGTCCTGTGCTGTATCCACAAACGGGAACTCCCCATCTTCAGCTGTGTGACCATATGCCTTTAACAAAATCTTCACCATTTCCGCACGGTTCAAAAATTCATCTGGTCGTAAATTACCTTCGCTACCATTCATAATGCCATTGGATTTGAGGTACTGAAAAATATCCACATCAGGATCATTATTTGAGAGATCAAGAAAAATTTGATTACTAAGAACGTCATCCCAACTTGTTCCATCCTCAATTTTATCTGTATTCATTTTTAGGTTCTGAATGTAGCCGCTCATCGACTCGTAAATCGTGTCATCAGGAAAGTCTCCAAAGTATAAATTATTTGAAGATCTTCCTTGAGAAACATCACAAGAAGCACTAACTCTTCCATTTATAGAAACAGAAAATCCAAGCACACCATAGTGAAGAGAAATACTATTCCACTCGTAAGGACTCAAGGTTTCTGAACTTGTAATTCTATACCAGCCTGCTTCCATTTCGCAGCCTGAATCAAAATTTGGAGCATAAATACCGGCCATTAAATTTCCGTCTTTATTTACATATAAATATATATCACCTTCAGTAGCAGTAGAAATTCCGGAAGAATCAAAAACTGTTCCAACAGCAGAACTTGGATCATTTATATACATCTCAAAATTGAGCGCACCATTTTTTGGAATCGAATAAAATTCACTTAAATTCACAGAGCTTTTTTCACTAATTGCAGAGTAATCACTGCTGCTAGGTTGATATAAAACGCCTAAACCCAATTTCATAAAAGCAAAACTTTTATCGAAGATTTCTTTAATTTGTTCAGTATCACTTTCTAAAGAAAAAAACGCGTCAACATTCGGGCGATAATATTCTCCACTGTTTCTGTAAATACTGGCATGAAACAAAATATTTCCGTTCATGTGCAGCATGTGAATGGAATTATCTTCCGTAAGAATCCCACCAAAAATATCAGCACCAGGGCCAGGTATACTCTGATAAAAAATATTTCTATCATCTTCTAAAACAATATTTTTTTGACCGTTTACAAATGATCCATAATTTCTAATCGATTTAAATGCCGCCAAAGCCGCATCTTGATTTGCATAAGAATAAGCGCTCAATTTTAATCTTGGCAATTCATCTTTTATTGCGAAATTCGAAGAAAGTTTAGCCTCATAAATTGCATAAATACCGTTCTCACTTCCACCTTTTGATTGCAGAGTAAATTTTTCATATCCGCTCGGTTGCGGAATTAAATCTGTATCTGGAAATATTATTGAAATTGCACTTTGAAGTTCATTTGAGTCTACGTCCACCACCGCGAATGCGGTGGCTACACTAAAAAAACTCACCATAATCATTGCCGCAAATATCCGCATGGAAAATCTCATGTGCCTATTATACACTAGGCTTATGATCGAGTTCAAAAACGTCACGAAAAAATTCGGAAATCATGTTGTTATAAATAATATAAACCTGCAAATAAATGGTGGTGAATGGCTTTCACTAATTGGGCCATCAGGTGCAGGTAAAACAACACTAATACATTCCTTAATTGGAGCTAGCCGTTTGACCGACGGCGAAATTTTTGTGGACGGTTACAACATCACAAAATTCAATGCGATGGCACTTCAAGAGTACCGCAGAAAAATCGGAATAGTTTTTCAGGATTACAAGCTTCTGCCAAAAAAAACCGCATATGAAAATATTGCTTTTGCGATGGAAGTTTGTGGCTACACAGATGCACAAATTGAAAAACGTGTACCGGAAGTTTTAGAAATGGTTGAGCTCACAACAGCAAAGCACCACTTTCCGTATATGCTTTCCGGAGGTGAAAAACAAAGAGTCGCAATTGCCCGTGCCTTGATTCATGAGCCGCGCCTTATTATTGCAGATGAGCCAACAGGAAATCTTGACCCTGAAACAGCCAACGAAATTGTAAATATTTTCGAAAAACTAAACATCAATGGCGTAACGATAATTTTCGCCACTCACAATAAACATCTTGTAAATCGACTTCACAAACGAGTCGTAGAAATTCGCGACGGCCAAGTTTTCAGAGATGAAAATGAGGGTGCTTACTAGTCAAACCGAAGGTTTGAGCATCAGGGCGAAAGCCCGCAATTAGCGCAATGTTGCAAATTTAAAAAGCCCCCATTTCTGAGGGCCTTCAAAGCTCAAATATTAGTCCTGAATCATAGTCCAACCACCAGTGATTCCTGTAACTGCATCAGCCGTTGCGCTGAAATATGCATTTTCACTATTTCCGTTATCATTCATCCATAAATAAGTTTCCCCGTCTTTTTCAGCACACATTCTGCTCAAATATACATACAGTTTTTTATCCTTATATCTGCTATCAATTGTTTCAGGTGATCTTGCCTCAACATAGAAGTAACCTGTTGTCGGAAGGCCTAAGCCACTAACTGTGAAATATCCATTCCCAGTAGTCTTTGGATACACGTATTGAATAAAAGTATTACTTGAATCTCTAAATTGAAGTCTTGTATCAGGGAAAACATCATCAAACCAACTTTGATATTGGAAAGATGTCGAGCCGTCATTTAACATTAAATTAATATCACTACAAATTGTTGCATCAGAAGAATAAGCATAGGTATATTTTCCAATTGCATACCATTGAGAATCTTCATCTGCAGCATCATATGTGCTCAATGAAATTGTATTATAAGAATTTGTTGATGGTGTGATTGTCAACAAAGTTGGAGTACTTGTTGTAGTTGTCGTTGAACTAGAGCTTGAACTTGAACTTTCGCTCGAGCTTGAGCTAGAACTGCTTCCAGTGGCAACTTTAACTTTTGACCCAGGCGTAGCTTTAGTTGTAGAACTGGAAGCTGCCGGGGTAGACTTACCTGCGGTAGTACTAAACTTTCCCTGTAAATTGCTGCTGTCGCAAGCAGCCAATAACATAGCGGACGAAATTAAGACCGCCATTAATGCCTTTTTATTTTAAAGAATATTGTTAAGGATTATTGAATAGTAATTTTTGTTCCTCCAGGAATTCCAAAGCCTGTATCATCAGTATCAACACTGAAAAAGCCATTTTGACCATTTGAATCTTCTGCGTCCCATTTGTCATATCCTCCAGTTGAAGGTCGCGCGCAAGCAGTAGTCATATATGCAATACCATTGCTTAAATTTGAAGCATCAGAAGGTGCATACCCATATAAATAAAACGTATAACTTTTTCCGGATTCAGGCGAAAAAGCAGGTGTAAATAATGAAAGTGCCGTATCATTCGGTGTAAAAGTACTAGCCGCATCATCAACCAAAACTGCTAATTGCGTGTCGTCTAAATATTTCTCTGTTTGCTTAGCGGAACTATATAAATCTTTAATCTCGCCGTTATCTGAAAGGCCGAATGAAACATTGCAAACCCCGGCATCATTTTTATAGCTCACTTTCCATTTTCCTAGCACGGCTTTTTCTGTACTACCTTTTGTTAATGTCACAGATCCACTCCCGGCAGTATCAATGCTCATCAAAAGCTCATCAGTACTTTTCGCACCCGTTGTAACCGGCTCTGTTTTGCTGACTTCTTTATTCACGGCACTAAAACTTCCCTGCAAATTCTTTGAACTATTGAAATAAAAACCAGCGCCCAAAACAATCGTCAGAACAATTAAAATTGCGAATCCGGTTTTCTTTGACATCTTTTAGGCGGGTTAAAAATTGTTGCCTTGATTATAATGACAGTATGAATTGTGACAAGCTTTTCTATACGGCTACTTTTCATTGTCTCTTGTGCATGAATCTCTTATCGCGACACAGTCACGTTAACCAGAGAAGAAATTTTCAGCTTTTAAATTCTCATCAGGTTGTTATCGTGACACAGTCACGATAAGGGATTTGACTGATCTACTTATCAACTAACTCCGCACATAGACAAGCCATAAATCTAATGTATAATCTCAACCTTATCTAAAAAACATGTCCGAATTTGAAAGGCAAGAACTTGAAGATGTAGAAAATCCTCCCAATGAAATACCATACGCCCTTTTGTCTCAACAGGAGCTAGTAAGTAAGTGGGCAATGCAGGTAGTTAACACTCCGTATGCATTAACAATGAAGGTTCTTTTGGACAAATTATTTCAAGGAATACGACATGGAACAGATTTTGACGGTGTTAGTGTGATGATGGATTTTTTCACTGAGGGAAAGAAAGACGATGACAAATTCAAAGGTCTGGCAAAGGAGATCAAATTGGTAGACATCTGCCAACCTTCATATAGATTCATGTATGAGAACTGGCAGCCTGAAGAGAAAAAAAGAGCAAAATGGAACTTTGTGGAGGACAGACTTCTGACGGGTGAAAACCTTGCAAAAGCAGTATCCCTTCGTTTGGGAGGAATACTTTTGGGTCTTGATAAGAAAAGAAACCTGTTGGTTGCGGATGGAGGAGTTGAACCAGTTTACATAGCAGATACATACTCTGAGACAAGGGAGACCGTGATAATGCAAGGCTACGAAATTTTGACACCGAATTACGATGATCGAAGATTTGCTTTTCGAGCACCATCACCATCATTGAATGAAATGTCTAGATTTGAGATATTTACCGGAGAACCATTCGTGAGATCTGAGAGCGGTGGTAGAGTAACTGTTTGGTTTGACTCTGGCCCAGGTGGTTATATGCATTCTGCTAGTTGTGTGCACTTCTATCCTGATGGCCGTAGAGTCGCCGACACAGGTGAGATCTGGTACCCCCATCCAGATTATGGCATCCGTCGTTTGTTTCGGGCAAAGGCATAAACATTAAATTTCCACCAAACCCGCAGGAGCTCAGTACTCTTTACTTTTTAAAACAAAACTTTATTATGCAAATGTAATCCCCAAAACCAAATGACTCCGATATCAGAAAGCGTCGATCTCTCAAAAATGACAGACGACGAAATTTTGTCGTTTTTACGTGCGAATAAAATCGACTTAAAACTAGACGAAGCCAAAAAAGTTCAGGAAATTTTGGGCCGCGCTCCATCCCTCACAGAATTGATAATTTGGGGAATTCAAGGAAGTGAACATTGCTCGTATAGATCTTCTCGTCCATTCTTAAAAACACTTCCAACAAAGGCACCAAACGTGATGCTTGGTGTTGGTGAAGATTCTGGAATTGCCGAATTCGCAACAGATGCAAAAGGAAAAAAATGGGGAATAATTATGGCTCACGAATCTCACAATCATCCTTCGCAAGTTGTCCCTTTTGAAGGTTCAGGAACAGGAGTTGGCGGAATTGTGCGCGATGTGCTTTGTATGGGTGGGCGAGTGATTGCAACTGCTGATCCGCTTCGATTTGGCGCATCCGATCGAACTCTTTCTCGACTAATTGCCTCAGACGTTTTTGCCGGAATTGCAGGTTACGGAAATCCGCTCGGCGTTCCAAATATTGCAGGTGATGTCTACTTTGACGAGTCATTCAATGACAATTGTTTAGTGAATGTACTTTGCCTTGGTGAAATTTGTGAAGATGAAATTATCCACTCGCGTGTGCCAGCAAACGCAGAAGGTTATGACATAATTATAATTGGAAAACCGACAGATAATTCAGGAATGGGCGGTGCGGCCTTCGCTTCACTTCAACTCGACGAAAAAGATAAAGAGGCGAACAAAGGCGCAGTTCAAGAACCAAATCCTTTTCTTGAAAGACACATTCTTGAAAGTACTTATAATCTTTTCAGAAAATTGAAAGCCGGCGGAAATATGGACAAAGTCGCCTTCAAAGATATGGGTGCCGGTGGAAATGTTTGCGCGACTGTTGAATTGGTTGAAGCCGGCGGATTCGGTGCAGAAGTCGATCTCGCAAAAGTTCACACTGCGATGGAAGGTCTTCATCCTTCAGTTGTTGCATGTGCGGAGACTCAAGAAAGATTATGCTGGACTTGCGACCCATCATTAACTCAAATGATTCTAGATCACTATAATAAAGAATGGGATTTGCCTGGAGTTTCAGTTGGCGCGCGTGCTTCGCTAGTAGGAAAAGTAAAAAAAGGAAATTACGTTTTGAAATTTGGCGATCAAGTTTTAGTTGATGCAAATCCTTCAGATGTAACTCGTGGTCTTCAATACGAACGTGCATTTACAGATCCACAGCGAAAATTCACAGAGCCCGAATTCACACAACCCGACCTTCTCGAAACTCTCAAAAAAATGCTAGCTTCTGCAAACATCTCAAGCAGACTTCCTGTTTTTGAAGGTTACGATAAAGTTGTTCAAGGCCTCGCAATTATTGAAACAGGAATGGCGGATGCAGGTGTAATTGCTCCTTTTAAAAACCATGAAGAAATTCCGGAACTTCACAACATTGGCGCGGCGCTATCAGTCGATGCCAACCCTCGTTACGGAAAAATTTCGCCTTATTGGTGTGGCGCAAATGCCGTTGTGGAAAGTATGAGAAACGTAGCGGCAGTGGGTGCAACTCCTTGGACTGCGACAGACTGTTTGAATTACGGCAACCCTGAGAAACCTGAGCAAATGTGGGAATTGGTGGAAGGAATTCGTGGAATTAAAGATGCGCTTGAAGGAGTTGGTCATCTTGATTTTGAAGGTCCACTCGCAATAATTTCAGGAAATGTTTCACTTTATAATGAATCAAAAAACGGTAGCGTTGCGCCTTCTCCGGTAATCGGAATGCTCGGTAGACTTGAAGACGCGCGAAAAGCCATAACTCTAGAATTTAAATTGCCTGGCTCGAAAATCTATCTGGTCGGTGAAAGAAAAGATGAACTCGGTGGAAGCGAATATTACCGTCTACTCGGACATCTCGGTGCAAATGTTCCAAAACCAGATTTCAAAGAAGTTCGACGTGAACTCAGCTTCATCACTCGTGGAATAAATGCAGGTCTAATTCTCTCCGCTCACGATATTTCAGATGGCGGCCTCGCAGTTTGCCTCGCAGAAATGTGTTTTGGCGGTCGTGGAAAAGGAAAAGTCGGAGCGAAAGTTGATCTCAGCGCACTCGGTAATCTTCGTACAGATAAAAAACTCTTCAGCGAAACTGGAGGATTTTTGATTGAAGTCAGCGACGACATAGACTCCCTTAAAAAACTCGCAGGCGATTTACCGATTTACGAAATTGGAGCGACAACAGGATGGAATGACACCTTCGAAATCAAAGACGGCGACTCATTAATAAAAACAGGAATGAGCGAACTCCGCGACTTATGGCTAAACGGTCTGCGTAACACAATGAACTCATGAAAAAACTTCTTCTACTTTCACTTTTGCTAATTTCATGCGCGCGCAACCCTGTTGATTTAATTTCTTGGAACGGACTGACTTTTTCTGAAAGTGAGACTTGGACTTTGCAATCAGCCGAAGCAAACAAACTTACCCTCGCGGGTGGAGTTGGAGGAGTAACAATCGAAATAATAGACAACGCGGACACTTACACAGACTTCGAAAAAATCAACATAGCAGATCAAAATTACAAACTCATTTCAAAAACTGAACCGGTAATTCTAACAACAAACTGGCAATCAAATGATCTTCTAGTAACAGGTTCAAAAGTGAATTTTGAAACGGTCAGCGAATTACTTTCAACTTTCAAAAATTCCACAATGTCTTGGGAGGGCTATGAATTCAAACGCCCAAAAACTCTTGATTGGTATCTCGAAGGCGACAATCTCACATTCACAAAAGACGACGGAGACAATCTTGAAAAAGAAGTTTCTGCCCCTATGAAATCAGATCCTCAACTCACAGTTTCAATGACGAGCGACGTCACAAAATTAAATACTAACGCAAAAGGTGAAGTAAAATACTACAAAGAAATAACCTTCAACGAATCTGTTTATGAAGTCCTCCGCACGATCGAAAACAACATCGAATACGTAACTTACAAAGGCAAAATTTCAGATGAAAAGTTCATTCTCATTCGCGCTCTAAAAACTCAAGACGGAGCCGCTCAAAACATTCTTAATAAAGTAATCGGTATATGAAAAAAGTAGCTGTTATCGAATTTCCGGGAACAAACTCAGAGTACGAAGCGCGTCGTGCGGTTTGTGAAGCAGGCATGGACGGGCAATTTTTCAGATGGAATCAAAACCCAGCAGAACTTGACTCCTTCGACGGTATAGTGATCAACGGCGGCTTCTCTTATGAAGATCGCGGACGCAGCGGAGTGATCGCCTCAATGGATCCGATCATGACAGAAATACGAGTTCAAGCAGCGAAAGGCAAGCCAGTTCTTGGAATCTGTAACGGCGCCCAAATTTTAGTTGAAACTGGACTGATTCCGGGCGCGCCTGGCAATCCGCTCCTGATGTCTCTTGCTCGCAACAAACGAGTCAAAAATGGTGAACTTCTCGGCACAGGTTTTTACAATGAAAATGTTTACATCAAGTGCGAAGCACAAGGTCGCACAGCATTCACACTCGACTACACAGAAGACTCACCTGAAAAAGTGCCAGCAGCACATGGGGAAGGTCGCTTCACAACAAGCATTCCCGGCCTCCTTGAAAAACTACGTGAAAACTCACAAATCGTTTTCCGATATTGTGACGAGTCCGGCAAAATCGACACAGACTTTCCAGTTAACCCAAACGGAGCAATCGACAATGCCGCGGCAATCTGTAATCCTGCCGGAAATGTGATGGCAATCATGCCTCACCCTGAACGAGCTTTCAGAATTCCAATGCCGAAAATCTTTTCTTCGATGCGCCAATACATGGAGAATCCGACTCCTAAAAACTTCACCCTCGACTTCACCGACAACAAACCAGCTATCGAAACTTACGCCGCGCCAGCCAACGCTTTACAAATCTTCGTCTCCTTAAAAATCACCGACAACGAAGCTCAAACTCTTCAAAACGCCCTTGCTCACAAAGGCTTCAATGTAAAATTAAGCAGATTCATCCACTACGAAATCGCATCAACTCTACCAAACCTCTTCGAAGAACTCTCAAAATCCGGCGAACTTTGGAACTCGAACAAGGAACTCGCAGTAAGCACTCCACCAACTGCAAGCAACTCATTCCTCGTGCGTGACATTGAAGATAGCTCCGGCGCATCCAAAACGGCAAAACTTCAACATCACCTAAGCGATCCATCACTCAAAATCTCTCAGGGAACCGTTTGGCAGATTGAAACAGAAGCCGATATAAATGAAATCCTCGCAACGAACATATTTGCAAACCACCACGCTCAGATTTTGCTGAAGCTTTAGCTTCCATTTCACAGTCTTTTGTGCTACAATAAATAGATTATTTTATCTGTAAACAATGCCAGACGATAAGCCTAAAGAAAATCCACAGGCAGAACAACCAGTTTCACTCACACTGAGCAAGTTTCTTGATAAAGCTTGGGCAGAAGCAGACAACGACCCAAAACTTTCAGGAAAAGAGAAAGGTAATCTGAAAAAAATGAAAAAAGCGCTTGATGAAAAACATGATTTAGACAAAGAAACAATCACGAGAAGTACACAAAAAGAACTCGATGTGCTTCTAGATAATACAAAAAGTCGCATTGTACTCAGAACTCTTGATAAGAAGTTAACGCAAACTGACATTGAAGACATTTCACAATATTTGGAGTCAATTTTAGATTCAGCTCCAATTTCGGTGCCGGGCACAAGAACTGACATTGCAGATAAACAAGATTCTTCTGAATCAACAGCTCGAAGAAGCGCAGCCAAAAATGAATTCGACAAGATTGCAAAAGAAAAGAAAATCGAAGGAGTAGAGACCGTAGCTGATTTACGTGAAATTCCTGTTGATCTACTAATGAAACTTGAAGATGAACATGAAGGAATTCTGCTCTATGCATTCACTGATTTCGCCGATGATTCGAAAAAAATCGATCTAGCAAATTTCGAAAGTTTTTACAAAAATCCTACACCGGGAACTCGATTTAAAGTAAATTTTAGAGGGAATCCTGATGCGGAAAAGCAGCTTGGCGCGGCAGATCTTTGTCCACCATCCATTCGCAGAATCACAATTTTACAAGATGGAAATGAAAATCTCGCCCGCACAAGTACTAAAAGACTTGGCTTAAAAGGCCAAAACAAAAGAGGGAATGGATTTTTTGATGCAGATGGATACATTCCTGTTTATACATCAGATGAAATTATTGTTGGTGGCCTTCAAAAAGAATCAAAAACTGACACAGGAATCGACCTAAATTTTGAAAAAAAATATAGAGATCCAACAGGTAAACTCGATTACAAAAAATACGAAGCCGATTTTGGCGCAGAAGAAACAAAACTCATTAAAACAATGGAATCCAAAGGTGTTCGTGTAGGTAAAGTCTATACATCATCAGAACTTCAGGCTGTGGAAAGTAAAATTGAAGCAAGTGGCGTTCGAAAAAATATTGTTCAATCTGCTATGGAATTACTTAGAAATGGAACAAAGGGGAAATTTTGTTGGAATTGGATTGATCAAGTTTACAAAAATGCAGGTGCTCAGCGTGGAACTGTTGCTTATCGTCATTCAAAATATAGAAAGAGTAATTTTGATAAAAATAATCCAGGTGAATGTAAAAATCCACCTCAGGTTAAAACAATGCAACCGGGAGATTGGCTTTTTATTTACAACAAGAATGGAATCGATAAATACGACGATCACAGCGTTCTTTTCTTAAATTGGATAGATAAAGAAAACTTGATTGCAAACGTGGCGAATTGCACAGGTGCAGGTAAATCAGGAACTTTAAGAACAGTAGATTTCAAGAAAACTCCTCTCACCATGTTGATTAAGCCTAAGGCTTAAAGTGTTTATAAAGAAATAATCGTATTCCACGCGCAAGTCTTTTTGCAAAAATTCAGGAATAATTCAGGACTTTCACCGCAAAAAAGTTTATATGTAAAGCGTGATTTTGAAAAATGGTATTGACGGTGAGTGCGCACTCACCTAAAATGCAGTCACATCAATCTATTCCTTAGCCACACTATATATGACCGATGTAAAAGAAGTCAAAGAGCCGAAAGCGAAAGCTACGGCTACACCAGTAAATGAGGAGCGAAAAAAAGCCCTCGAACTTGCTATGTCGCAAGTTGAAAAGAATTTTGGAACAGGCTCAATTATGAGACTTGGTGAATCCAAGCATATGGACATTGCAACAACTCCAACAGGCTCAATTTCACTAGATTTAGCACTTGGAGGAGGAATTCCAAAAGGTAGAATCGTTGAGATTTACGGTCCTGAAAGTTCAGGAAAAACAACACTAACTCTTCACATTATTTCTGAGATTCAAAAGGCCGGAGGTCAAGCCGCTTTCATTGATGCCGAGCACGCGCTCGATCCAGCATATGCAAAAAGAATCGGTGTCGACATCGACAATCTTCTACTGTCTCAACCTGATACGGGTGAACAAGCTCTCGAGATTACTGAAACACTTATCCGTTCAAACGCGGTAGACATAATCGTCATCGACTCTGTTGCCGCACTTGTTCCTAGAGCTGAAATTGAAGGCGACATGGGTGACCCTCAAATGGGATTGCAGGCTCGTCTTATGAGCCAGGCTCTTAGAAAGCTAACAGCAGCAATAAGCAAATCTCACTGTACAGTAATTTTCCTGAACCAATTGCGTATGAAAATTGGCGTGATGTTTGGCAATCCTGAAACAACAACAGGAGGGCAAGCTCTTAAATTCTACGCATCAGTTAGAATGGAAATTAGAAGAATCGGTGGAATTGAAGACAGCACTGCCGAAGAAAAAACTTCAGTAGGAAATCGTGTTCGTGTGAAAGTCGTGAAAAACAAAGTTGCGCCTCCTTTCAAAACAGCAGAATTCGACATTCTCTTCAACGAAGGTATCTCAAAAGAAGGTGACATTCTCGATCTCGCTGCAAAATATGAATTCGTCAGAAAATCCGGCGCATTCTATAGCTACGGTGAAGTCAAAATGGGGCAGGGTCGTGAAAATAGCAAAGCCTTCCTTAAAGATAACAAGAAAATCACCGCTGAATTAGACAAAATGATCAGAGAAAAAGTAGTTTCCCTTCAATAACCACGCATCTTAATGCGCTAAGTTAGAAATATGGAAGATCCCAAATATAGAAGTCTCATGGATTATGCTTTCCGCGCGCTGGCACGCCGTATGCATACATCCATGGAGCTTCGGGAGAAATTACGAAAACGGCCTCATCACTCAAAGGAGCTGGAAGACCTAATTTTAAATCGCCTCGGTGAGTTGAAATTAATTGATGATGAGGCATTCCTTAAAAGACACATTGAAAACGCACAACATTCTCGCCATGAAGGCTATCTTAAAACTGCCTTCAAGCTAAAGTTGAAAGGTATCCCAATGGATGAAACAAAGAAGCATTGGAAAGAAACAGGAGTAGATGAAACGGAAATCGCCCGCAACGCGCTCGCCAAAATCCAGAAAAAACTAGAGAAAATTCCGGCACAAAAGCGCTATTCTCGCCAAGCCGGATACCTAGCCTCACGTGGTTTCTCCTCAGATACAATCTATAAACTCTTAAGTCACTTCGAAGAGAGATAAGGTCTTGTCGTCGTAGGCAATTACCTCATCAAAAGCTTTAAAAACAGCAACATAGATTGTCTCTCCGGTTTCCAAATATTTCTTTATTCTTGAAGTAAATTCTTCTATCACTGAAATACCTCTTCCAAATAAGCCATCAGTAAATGAAACCGCGATATCTCCTTTTTCAACCTTCATTGATTTTAGGTGAATCTCAGGAAAATCTAGTTCACGATTAACGGCAATTTGAGCGGGCTGTTTATCCTTATTGCCATGACTTGCAATGATTACGTTATTTCTAAAAACTAAATATCCGCCTGTGCCGTATTGGCATATATCCAAAGTATCTCCTTGAAGTCGCATAAAACTCAATGTACTAGATCCGTAAGACCCATTTTCTGCATTTTTTATAACATTTTCTTTGTGCAAATTTCGTGAAACACATTCACCCCATTCTTGCATGAATTTTTCTCCGAAAAACCTACACGCAACTAACACACTACTATCTTCTAAAATTGCTATAACAGCATCAGTGTCAATTGCTCTGCCGTCCATTTCATTTAGCTCTCGCATAGTTTTATGCGCAATTAAATTCGCCACACTTTGCCCTGCAATTGTGTTGCTAACGCCGTCTGCAATCACCACTTTTCTCGAGCCATCAGCTCCCGCACTCATTAATCCATAATCTTGGCAGTTTGGAAGATCTTTGGTGATTTTTGCCTGACGAAGCATTAATAATTTTCGTTCATTATCGACAAGCATTTCGCCATTCGGAATTAACTTAGCCAATGAAATCACGTTCCCACTTTCATCAAGCAATGCAGTTGGATAGTATTTATTTAAAGGTGTGACAATCGGCGCCTCGATTTCCATACCTGAATTATAACCGAACTTTTTATTTTGTAAATAATCTTGCCAAGCTCAACTTATTTGTATAAAATCACTTCATAAAACAGCATTAAATTAAAATGCTGGTATTCTTAAACACCGTTTTATGTTTGATCATTTTTACTCCGCTGTGAAACAGCTTTGTGACGAAAAGAAGCTTCCAGAAGAAATAGTTTTAGATATTGTGAAAGCCGCACTTCGAACCGCTTACAGAAAAGATTACGGAAATAACGAACAAAATCTTGATGTAATTATTGAGCCAAAAACAGAAGCAGTTTCGATTTTTCTTGTGAGAAAAGTTGTCGATGTAATTGAAGATGAAGATGGAGAAATAACTTTGGAAGACGCAAAAAAACTTAGCAAAGATATAAAATTAGGAGAAGAAGTTCGAATGGATGTTACACCTCTTTCATACGGAAGAATCGCTGCGCAATCTGCAAAACAAGTAATTATTCAGAGAATTCAGGAGGCGGAACGTGACACAATGTATGAAATGTTCAAAGATCGTGAAAATGAACTTGTGAATGCTTTGGTTCACAGAGTTGAAAATAATACAGTATACGTTGAGTTGGGTGGAGTTACTGCGATTCTTCCTGCAAATGAGCAAATTCCAACAGAGAGATATTACGGCGGTCAGAGAATTAAACTTTATCTAGATCGTGTAATTAAAACTACAAAAGGACCTCAACTTTTGATTTCAAGAACTCATCCAAAATTGGTTGGTAAATTAATGGAGCTTGAAATTCCTGAAGTAAAAGCAGGAACAGTTGAAATCAAAGGTGTCGCTCGTGAACCTGGTGTTCGTTGTAAAGTTGCTGTTGCTTCAAAAGATGAACAGGTTGATCCAATCGGAGCTTGTGTCGGACAAAATGGTGTACGTGTTCAGGCAGTAACACACGAACTTTCAGGAGAAAGAATCGACATTATTCCTTGGAGTGCGAATCCAAAAGATTTCATTGTTGAATCTCTAAAACCTGCAAAAATTTCTGGAATCGACATCAATGAAACTGAAAAACGAGCAAAGGTTTATGTTAATCAAGATCAGCGAGCTCTTGCAATCGGTAAAGGTGGGCAAAACGTTAGACTTGCTTCAATTTTAACAGCTTGGGAAATAGATATTCTTGATGCGGTAGACGCTCCGGTGACAGTTGTAAAAGCAACTCCACAGCAAAAAGCGGCGGCTGCAGCAGAATCAAAACCTGAAGTAATAATGGTTACAGGCCTTGGACTTTCAGAAGAAATTGTTGAAAAACTTGCCGCTGTAAATCTTGAACAGCTTGAACAGCTTAAAGGTTTGAGCGTGAAAGATTTCATGTCTGTTGAAGGAATCAGTGCAGACGAAGCAAAAGAGATTGTTGATGCTGTAAAAAAGGCGAAATAAGCATTTGAATTCCGCTTTAAATTTGCTAAGTTATAAGCATGCACCACAAAAAAAATTCAATAATTCTCTACGTTGTAATTTCACTTTTGTTTGCTGCTGGAGCGGTAAATTATTATGGAACGGATAAACTTCAGGGTGATTTTCAAAAAGTATTCCAAACTTCAGGAACAACTTTTGAGGTCAGCGAGGAGGCACTTTCTGGTGAAGTCACTGGCCCAGATGATTCAATTTTACTTGCAAGATTCATTATTAAATCTGATGAAGATGTGCAAATAAATAATCTTCAGATTGATTTAGTTGATAACGCGGAAATCGCAAGCAAAGTTTCAGCGATGTATTTAAAGTTTTCTTCAGATAAATACCAACCAAAAGACCTCTCTGCATATTCAAAAGTTAAATGGAGCGCATCGGCACCAAAATTCAATGGTCTAAATATCCAAGTTCCTGCTAATAGCGAAGATATTCGTGTTGAGGTCTACGTTAAGCCAATACTTGCAGATGATGCTAGCCTATTAAAGGCAGTTTTTGTAAACTTCGGATACCTAAGTGGCGACTCAAATGTTCTAAAGATTGCGAAAGTCGATTTTACATCTGAAAACTAGTAGTAATTTTACTCTGAATCTGGTATAATAATTAGATAATTTTTATCTATGCCGGACAAAGACTTTATAACAACCCAAGTAAAGACAGATGCCCACCTGCAAATGGCGGCTGCAACTGGTACTTCACCGATGGCTTCCATCAACCGAGATTTTGAGGAACGCGCAACTCAGGAAAAGGCCCAGAAAATGGGTATGAGTTATATCGACATTGAGAAAGTTCGAATAAATCCGGATTACCTAAAAGTTCTACCTGTTGAAGATGCAAGAAAGGGAATGATTATTCCGTTCTTCAAAGTTGGAAAAAAAGTCCGACTCGCGATTGTCCATCCAACCAGTCCTGAAACTCAGGAAATTATTCGAAAATTAAAACTCGACGGATATGCAGTGAATGTGAATCTTGCGTCTCAAATTGGTATGGAGGCTTCACTCTTAGCTTACGATGCTCAACAAGTTGTGACTCCAATCACAACCGAAAATATTATTGAAGATTCTGAAATTGAAAGTTACCAGAAAGAAATCGAGAGCATGGGCCAATTGAAAGAAAAAATTACAACTGTTACAGCTGAAGAAGCTTTGAATTTCATAAACGTTGGTGCAACAAAAACACACGCCTCAGATATTCACTATCAACCTGAAGAAAAACGCGTGATTGTACGTTTTCGTATCGACGGTGTTCTTCAATTCGTGCTCGAACTTGATCTAAATACTTACGGTTATATTTCAAATCAGCTCAAATATAAATCAGGAATGCGATTGAACGTAACAAATATTCCTCAAGACGGAAGATATTTCTTCAAGGTAAATCAGCGTAAGATTGATGTTCGTGTTTCTTCCATTCCAACAGAATACGGAGAAAGCTTCGTTTGTCGACTTCTCGATTCAGACAAGAAAAATCTCGAATTCACACAGATGGGTTTTGAAGGACGTAATCTCGCGATTCTTAATGCATCGCTTGAAATTCCAAACGGAATGATTCTTGTTACTGGGCCAACCGGTTCAGGTAAAACAACCACTCTTTACGCGCTGCTAAATAAATTCAATTCGCCGGAAAACAAAATTATTACACTTGAAGATCCTATCGAATATCACCTCACAAATATTACTCAAAGCCAGATAAATGAAAAACGTGGATATAATTTCGGAGCCGGCCTTCGAGCAATTCTCCGTCAAGATCCCGACATCGTGATGATCGGAGAAATTCGTGACTTTGAAACGGCTGAAACGGCCTCTCAGGCCTCTTTGACCGGTCACATCATGCTTTCCACTTTGCACACAAACAGCGCCATTGAAACGGTTCCTCGACTCCTAAACATGGGCTTGAAACCTTTCATGATTGCGCCTTCGCTAAACACAGTAATTGCCCAGCGACTTGTGAGAAAAGTTTGTTCTTTCTGCGTTCAACAAAACCCGCTCAAAGATACTGAAAGAAAAATTCTTGAAGTTGCGATTGAGGAAATTCAGAAAGTTTCACCAGATTTAAAACTCAGCTTACCAGTAACTTTGCCGCATGCTCCGGGTTGTGAAAAATGTAGCAACACGGGTTATCTTGGGCAAATGTCGCTTTCAGAAATGTTTGTGAACGACGATAATTTGAAAGAAAAAATTCTTGCCGGCGCTTCAACCGGAGAGCTCTTCCATTATCTTCGTACAACCGGCATGCTCACAATGGGTGAAGACGGTGTCGTAAAAGTTTTACGTGGTCTCACAACCCTAGATGAAGTCGAGAGAGTAACAGACATTTCAGCCGCAGTCACAAAGGCAAAAATTCTCACTGATAATGGAAAAAATCTAGATCCTCATGAAGAATCCAAAATAGAAATCACACCTGAACCAGAAGTGCTCACTAGTCCTGAAATTTCCAAAACAGACACAGCCGCGTAAACCTCCGCCGCATTAAAAAACTCACAAAGTTCTGAAATACTTTGTGGCCGATCTTTTAAACTTTTAAAAATCTTTTTTTCAATACCACTTAGCTTCACTCTCGCATCTATTTTATCCATTCCCAATTTCTCCCAAATCTCATTCATGTCACAAACGAAACAATCCAATTCTTTTCCCATTTTATTCGTGCCACGACTTTGCTCATCGGTGATTCTTCCCGGTAGCATCATCAATCCTTTTCCTTGTTCAATTGCATGACGAGCGGTGTTAAGTGCACCAGATTTAAATGCCGCTTCCACAACCAAAACTGCTTCAGACAATGCAGAAATAATTCGATTTCTCTTTAAATATTCATGTTTAAAAGTTTCACCAGGCGCGCCTTTTTCAGAAATCAATAGTCCGCCTTTCTTCACAATCTCCATTGCCAAACCGTAATGTGAGCTGGGCATTAAATGCTCTAAATCTTGCGCAATAACGGCGATTGTTCCGCCGACACCTTCGAGTGCTCCGCGGTGCGCCGCCGCGTCTATTCCGAACGCCAGGCCACTCACCACGCAAATTCCACGCTCACTCATCTCTTTTGCAATCGTAAATGCACTTGCCGCCCCATGCGCACTTGCCATTCGCGTTCCCACAATCGCAACTATCTTTCGCTCAAGAACCTCTAGATTCCCGCAATAAAAAATCTCTGACGGCGGGTCATAAATTTGCCGCAGTATTTCGGGATATTTCGCGTCGCTAAATGTGAGTGATTTGATTTCCATACACTCAAAATAAACCCAAAAGCTGACAAAGTCCTGAATTATTCCTGCAATCCGCTCATTTCGTCTAAATAATCTACAACAAGCTGAGGATCATCAAAAACTTTATACATTCCACGAGGATTCCTCACATGAAATTTTGTGGAATAAGTATCGTCCAAAAATTCATCACGGCTGCCACTTATATCTGAATAAATCACAGTTTCCCAGTCACCCATGTCCACGGCAAAAACGTCGCCTCCCTTATCTGAGATATCATAAGTCCCACTTAAATCATTGAATAATTTATAATTCTGAATCTTTAAACTCGGCATAAGTGTTGGGGCATTCTCCCAAAATCCAAAAGCTCTATCAGAGTAAAAATCTCTATCTAAATCATGTATATATATATATATCTTGATCGAGTAAATCAAGAGCATAATCACATGCATCATCTGCCTCTTTATTAGGTTCAAAAACTTCACTAAATGCAGACGGACCAACACTCACCATAACTCCATTTTCAACCATATTTCCATCGGCGTCATAAACAAGCCCAGGACTAGAAACTGTCACGGGGAAATTTCCTGTTCCTGAATAGCACCTTGTAGAAGAAAAGGGACTGGAAATACAATTATATTCTCCAGAATCCTCCACGCATTCACGAATCTCATTCACAACATCAACACTTGGCTCCACTGCTTCTCTGCTCAAATCAATCTCAATCAGTCCTTTCAACTTCAATTTCACATCTTCTCGCTCTTGCACAATTTCTTCGCTTTCATCTTCAAAAAACTTCTCAGGATCCTTCCTATCCGGGCAACTCTCAGCAAGCAATGCAATCACGCCCATTGCCGCTCCTCCACCCAAAGTATTTCTTAAGTTTTTATTCATAAGAAAACATTAAAACATTCGTGCACGGAAATATCAACTATTCTATTTCCTGCAAAAACTCCAATGCCTCGTCGGCCGTAGAAAAGTTATAATTATAGCCATCATTTCCAAGCTCCAATGTGACCCATGTCTGCATAAAATCATCTTTAACCGGTACACTACGGCTATAGTCCACCAAATACATAACTTCAACTTCAAGCCCATCAATAATCATAGTATGTTTTGTTCCACCTTCATCTTTAACATCCAAGCCAGACTCAGTTGCTAAAGTGAAAAAATCATCACTAAGATCAAATAAATCATAATGTTTTTCGAACCAATCTAAATTATTAGCATTAAAATCTAATTTTTCAGACTCCTGGTACTCTGTAATGGCGTCGTTACATATTGAATTTAGCATATTCTGGCTCTCATCTGGCTTAAAAGAGTCATACAAATAGGTTTCTGCTTCAGCAAAACTATTTCCATACGCTAAAATAAACATTGGTGCCTGCACTTGGGAGTCTCTTTTCGTATTGTACCCGACTAGTACTGAGAAGGGCGCCCGTGAATCATATTTATCTATGCCATAACATTTTTGTGTACCATTTTTGCGAGTCATACACTGCAGCTCGCCACTTGATTCAATGCAATCACGTACTGCTGCAGGAAAATCAAAATCCTTAGGAATATTTCCGTCCTCCCCAATAGGTACATCAACAGTAAATTCAGCCGCAGCTTCCTCTCCATTTTCAGTCATCTCTTCGATAATACTCCTTAGGTCATCTCCAAAATCTTCTCTTTTCTGAACAATTGGTGCTGGCAATTTTTTTTCAACGATCTTTTCCTCATCACAGTCAGCTAGGCCCAAAATAACTGCTCCAAGAGCAAGTCCACCTGTAATATGTTTTCCGGTTATTTCCATATGTAAATTAAGAGTCGATTGCACCTGTTTATTTTATTTTGTCAATCTTTGGATACTCCCACAATCCATCAATCACATGCTCACATAAGTCATCAGGACTAGGAGTGACTTTCTCACTAATCTCTCCTAAAGCCGCATTCACAGAACCATCTTTACATACGACAAAAAATGTTACGGCTGAACTTTCTTCGCTCGATTTTGTCCACCCGCCCATCTCAAATTCCTCCTCATTATTTAATAGATAAAAAGCCAAACCAGCCAAAGGGATGCCAATCAGCAGGCCCTTAAAGATTTTTCTCGCCGCATCAAGCTGCGAGCGTTTTTTTATCTCATTCATTCTTTCATTTTTCACTTCTTCATAACTTTTTCTTCTAATATTTTTTACCTCCCTGTATCTCTGAATAATTTTATTTTTCTCAAGAAACTCACTTATGTCAGCATATCCACTTTGAGGCATGGCAAATGCTTCAAATGCTTTTGTCTCATCCGAGTGTAAAATTATTTTACCATCTTTGTCCGTACACTCCATATTTGAATTCAGTGCAGAACATTGCTCAAGATAATCTAGTGGCTTCAAGCAATGAGCCTTAAATCCATTTACTTTTTTACTGATTCCATAGCTATTCACCAACTTGCCATCATCATCAGCCCTTTCCAATTTATCAATCCAAATTCTCCCCATAAATTTGTCAAAAGCCATATAAAAATCGAAATCAATTCCTTCATAATTCACTCGATATTTTTCTACCTCGAAATTTCCAAATAACTGAGCATAGCGCTTCTCACTTGAAAGACACGGCTTTGTAAAATCAGGAACAAAAGAATCCGGCGTATTTTCAGGCAGAAGAGCATTAGAAAAATAATCATATTCTTCTTTTGTGCACAGCACCGCAGTATTATGTTCATAATTAACCAAGTGCTTTAAAGATTCAGGAAGAGTATCCGGCTCCACTTCATTATCATAAGTATCTATTTCTGGGTCATTTTCTATTACTATTCCTTCTTCTGTAAATTTAGCACCTTCCTCCAAGAGTTTCTCCAATTTTAAGTTGAGTTCGTGAAATGGAATTGTCTCAGTTGTATATGAGTACTTCCCCTTCCCATATATCATTTGCCCCTCTCCATTATCTTCTCTTTTAGGACAAACTCGCCATTTCATTGTCGATTTCGATCTATAAGCGAGCCTAGGAAGCAAAACGCCATCCTTCAAAACATAAAATAAACATTCCGGGTAAAGATGCGGGTCATTTCGGTTTATTGTCACAGGCGTCAACAAAAACTTCATCCCATTCTTATCGATGCTTTCAATAATCTCCATGCCATATTTATCTATAGACTCAACAGTTGCCGCAGGTAGATAAATTTCTTCCGCACGTTCAAAACCCGGCAATTTCATCATTCTTAGCTCAGCTTCCGGAAGTTTTGGCCCGTCAATATTGCTCATATTTTATTATAAGCCGGGACTATACCATAAATCTCTGCACGCGCAAATACACTCTGGGGCATCTACGGCCTGTTAAGTCTTTACTACTCTTCCAATTCTCTGAATTTTAAATGTCGGCAAAGCCGCAATCACAGCCGCTTCATCTTCAGGCGACACAACAAGCACCATTCCTGTTCCCATATTCCAAGTCGCCTTCGCATCTTCTATCGGCACAGATCCCATCTCAATCAACTTGCTCATCATCTCATGCGGCTCCCATAAATTATCGAACTCCGCCCTTAAGCCTCCCTTCACAACTCTCTCCACATTCGCCTCCAATCCACCACCAGTCACATGTGCCAAAGCATGCACATCTATTTTTCGAGGCTCGCCGTATCCGCCCAAAATTCCCAAAAGTGCCCTGTGATAAATAATTGAAGGAGTCAAAACCACTTCACCCCAAGTTCGCCCATCGCCGTAATCCGCATGCGCCCAATCAGCCCCGAATTTATCGCTAAGAATCTTCCTAACTAAACTAAATCCGTTCGATCGAAAACCTGCAGACCGAAGTCCCAAAATTGAATCGCCTTCTCGCACCTTAGAACCATCAATAAACTTCGATTTTTCCACAATTCCAACTGCAGTCGCATTCCAAATTACACCGTGAACTTGCCCAGGTAACTCAGCAATTTCCCCTCCTGGTACAACAATTTTCTCTGCCACGCACGCAGCCTTCAATCCCTCCATCATTGCTCCAATCACTTTAGAATCAACCTTTTCAATATCGATAGTATTCGAAACTGTCATAACCTCCGCTCCAAGACAAATTGCATCGTCTGCAACCATGGCCACCAAATCCTGCCCGACAGTATTAAAACGTCCAAGCGCGCTGGCAACCATCATCTTTGAACCAACTCCATCATCATTCTGGACAAGCAAAAAATCTCCCATATCTAATGCTCCACTGAATCCACCCTCAATTGCAAAAGGCTGGCCCATTCTCCCAGCACGACCAGCAAAAGTTGCCTTCGCCGCCGCATAAGCAAGCGCTGAACACTCATCACCTTTCTCGATATCCACTCCTGAATCCGAATAAGTTGTCATTCTTTAACAGGGTTAACAAGCATTTTCGCCAACATAGCATCTTTTATATTAAAGAAATCACAAATTGCATGTTTTGTTCCAAAAGCAACTCGATCACCTGAACAAAGTGGACAAGTATATTCGTATTTATCACCCTTTTTCTTGGGATTCAAAACGACTTTGTCGCAATCTCTGCAGTAAAATAGAATTTCGTCAGCCATTATAAATCTGTTCTTATTTTCATATTATCTGTAACATTTTTTTCGATCGCATCCAGTTTTGAAAATGGAGAATCACCTCTGCGCTGCCATAAGTTTTGCCTCGCTTGTGAGCTCATTGCTCTATATTTTTCGCGGGCGTCCATCTCTTCGCTGCTTGTCCTTAATGGATTTGCAACAGGTTCAACGGGCATCTGGACAGGAGTCGAATAAAAGTTCTCTTTAACTTCTACCACATTTCTCGATTTTCCCTTAGCGAAATATGCGCCACCAACTGTAAGTGCAATACCGGCAAAGGCCACCATCATACCAAATCTAGTTCCTTTATGAGTAACCGCGCCCCCAAAATCAGTACTAAAAAATATAGAATTTGAAATAACTAGCATCAACAACGCTTCAAATCCACAAAAATTAGCCAGCTTACTTAACTCTGAGTTTTTAAAGAATGAACTACCAAGAAAAGGCATGAACATGTGAAAAAATGTGAGTCCGCCAAAAGCCATAGTCAAAATTCCAAGTAGAAAAAGTGGTCCTGAAACACCCATAATTGTCTCGATAACATAACCTTTCATGCTATCATACCAAGGCAAAAGAGGGCTGAGCATAATAAGCCCGCTACCGATAAAAATTGCTTTCTCGGCGCCGGGAAGTCTCAGATAACCTTGTTTGATTCGTTGCGTAAGTGACATGTTTAAAATCTATCAAAGCCCGCCGAATATGGCAACAAAAAGCATTGGAATCGACATTCGTGAAACAGCCGGCAATCCAACGGGCAAGGGCCGCTATACTGAAGAAATAACCAGAGCCATGATAAAGGCTGCTCCAGATACAAAATTCTACCTATTCAATTCGGAGCCAAACGAAAAATTTCCCGCTGAAATGCAAGTCAGCCTTCCAGCCCGTGGCTTGATGTGGCACTTTGCAGTTCGCCGCCACTTACTCAAAAATCCCGTCGATTTTTATTTCTCATCCACAAGTTTTATTTATCCCGCGATCGCACCGCGCACTCAAAAACTCGGCATTGTCGTGCATGATCTTGTTGCCTTTCTTCACCCAAAAAATCACCACTGGTTTCCAGTGCTTGTAGAAAGACTCACTCTCGGCCTCGCAATAAAAAAAACCGCATTCATCACAACAATTTCACAAAGCACGTGGAACGATCTCACTCGACTTAAACCTGCCGCTGCCGCAAAAAAAGTAGTTTTCGCTCCTCCCGCAGTAAGCGAAAATTTCATCAACACGGAAAATAAAACACTCGAGCTTCCAGAAAAATTCATTCTTACAGTTGGCACACTTGAACCGCGAAAAAATATTCCATCACTCATGAAAGCCTTTGAAAACATTGCAGAAAAACATCCCGATTTACATCTTTGCATCGCCGGAGGAATTGGCTGGAAAACTTCCGGAATAAAAAATGCAGTTCCAGAAAAACTCACTACTCGAATCCACTTTCTCGGTTACGTTGACTACTCAAAACTAGCCGAACTTTATTCTCGCGCCACCATTTTCGCCTACCCTTCTTTATACGAAGGCTTCGGAATCCCACCACTTGAAGCAATGGCATGTGGCACACCAGTTCTCACATCCAACATCTCATCTCTCCCCGAAGTTGTGGGTGACGCCGCTTATCTAGTAAACCCTCTCAACATTTCCGAAATCGAAACAGGAATCGAAGAGCTCCTCAAAAATCCTGAAACTTATCGCACAAAAGGCCTCGAACGCGCAAAACTTTTCAGCTGGGAAAAGTCCGCGAAGGAGATACTTATTAATATTTAAGATCAACCGGACTCAATAAATACTCAAACTCATCCACCATACGTTTCAACGTATAATGCTTTTTCGCAAAAATTTCACCGGCCTTTCCAACTTTCGCAAGCAGAGCAGGATTCTTTTTCAACTTCTTTATTGTTCGGTCGAATTCTTTAAAAGTTGCCGGAGTAACAAATGCTTCACGTTCATTTCTAACATCATAACTAATGCCACATTTTTCTGAAACTAGCGTTGCCGTTCCAGCCATCATAGCCTCCGCGGCCACCATTCCGAATGGGTCAAATTCGGTTGATGGAAGTACAAATAAATCCACACTTTTGTACAAAGTCGACAACTGTCCGCGCTTCAAATTTGGCAACACTAATAGCCTCTCATTCGCTCGAAATTTATAGTCACCTTCACCCACGACAATTAGCTTCACATCAGGTTGAGAGTGGACAATCCTGTCCATCATGTCCACACCCTTATCGCGTGTAAGCCGGCAGACAATCACGACACAAAAACCACTGTGCAAAAACTTCTCCACCTCCGCCGGCAAAGCCCAACTTTTTTCCAAAGAAACTCCGCAAGAAATTGACTCAACATTCTTTGCAAATGGCAGAAATTTTTTCATTGCTCGTGAAGTCACAATAACTTTCACATATCGTGACAAAATCGAATATACAACTCGCCAAGGATTCCGAGTCAGCCACTTTCCAATTCGTGCATGTTCCAACCAAATCACTTTTTTCTTCATCAAAATTGCCCATGGACTCATCAATAATTTTTCGCCAAAACTCAAGCAATATAAAATATCAAATTTTTCACGTCGCATCAAAATTCCCGCCCAAATAAATAGCCCCGGCGACATCAAAGTAAACAACAAGAGCCACACCAAAGTCACAGGCGGTTTCGCAAACCAAACTCGCTTAACTTCAAAATCTCGCCTTGCAAATTCTTCCAACAAAACCGGACAACTTCCCATAAAAGTCACACTAAAACCTTTTTCTCTCAGGCCTTCCATAAGGTTCAAAGTATGCACTTCCTCGCCGCCAAATCGCGACTCATAAGGAAATCGTGTGACAAGTATCCGTGATTTCGCTAAGCTTTGCATGTGAGTATAAAAGCAAAAATTCCGGCAAATTTCCAGGTAATTGCGCTTATTGGGCGTATGAAACTCGAGGAGCACAAGCCTTTTATCGAGAAACTTCAGAAGCATATCCTCAAGCAAAAGCGCCAACTCCTGTGGGACGAGCACCTAACACCGTATCTCGGAAACAAAAATGAACATGCTCGCGCAACTCTTCTTAAGCAGGCCGATCTAGTAATCAGCCTCGGTGGAGACGGCACAATTCTTAAAATTGTCCGTGATCTTCCAAAACGAAATAATCTCTACGTACTTGGCGTAAACCTCGGCAATGTTGGCTTTAACACGGAAGTCAAAACTTCAGAAAAAACTTTCGCATACTTAGATGATATTCTAAGTGGTGATTTTAGCGTCGACGAAAGGCTTCTTCTGCGCGTGACTCTTTACCGTGGCGGGAAAAAAATCGATACACATCTTGCACTCAATGAAGCCGTGATTAACCAAGGAAATTTTGCCAGACTTATTTCTCTTCGCTCTGAAATAGATCAGAGAAAAATGCTCGATTTTAAGGCGGATGGCGTGATTGTTGCCACTCCAACAGGTTCAACTGGACACTCTTTGTCTGCAGGCGGTCCAATTGTCCACCCACGTGTCGACAGCATTATCTTCACTCCAATTTGTCCCTCAGTACTCTCAGTTCGTCCAATTGTAATACCATCAAATCGCCAGCTCACAATTTATGTTGAAACAGAACGTCGCTATCAAGACAACACAATCGGTCTCACAATCGACGGTCAAATCGTAATTCCAATTCAATACGGTGACATGGTAAAAATCCGTAAATCCTCCCGCAAAATGCGCCTAATCCGCGCCTCAGCAATCGCCGGAAATTATTACAAGCTACTACGCGAGAAATTGAGTTGGGGAGTTTAATATAAATCTATGAAGGGAGATATAAAAAAATGGCAATTAACTCTTCAAAGAGATAAAATTTGGGATACTCCGCATCATAGAAAAATCCAAAAAAAAGAAGCGAAAATAATTTTAAAATGGCTTCTAAGTTTGAATCTGCGCAAGTATGAAATCTTAGAAATAGGCTGTGGGAATGGCTATGTCGCGAAAATTATTATTGATGAATTTCAGCACAATAATATTGAATTTACTTATCAATTAACAGATTTGCTTCCGGAATGTATTGATCGTGCAAAAGAAGAGCTTGCAACAATTAAACATGGAAATAACATTTCATTTAGTACTCTTGATGCATATGCTCTTGATAAATTTTATACTGAAAATAGTCAGTCAATTATTATATCTACCTGTTTTGCTTCCGCCGCAAGTTACAAAGATGTAGTCCCGCTCGTGTCTAAAATTCTCAAGCCTGACGGGATTCTAATTTGCGACTTTGTTAACCATTTTTCACCTGTAATTTTCCTTTCTAAGTTTCATCTCCTACTCAAATATTTTGCAAAATCCAGTCTAAGCAAACATTATCATTTCGGAAAATTAGGAATACAGAAGTATTTCGGCGCTAACAATTTAAAACTTAAAAAATCCAAGACTGTATCAGTCGTGCGGAATCCCCTCATTTGTATGTTTAATAAAAGTGTTCCTGGGAACACTTTCTAATCTACAAAAACTGCCGCCGGCGGCATATTAGACAATAAAATTTGCGTGGATCAAACTTTTAAGGTCCGTATCTTATCAGTAGGATCAACTGGTTTGCGAAGTGCCTCGGATGCCGCAGCCGCAAGATTTCGTAGTACATGTAAAACTAACTCAGATTGCACTTCTGACCCTTCATTTCTACGTGGACAACCCTTATCACCGTCTGAATTTGGTAGCTCTTTAAGCATATATATACAATTTAAATACACGCCTGCGCCGCCGCCAATCTGGCAACCGGCACTCGGTAAGGTGAACAACTTACATAATTCAAGCCAATTTCCTGGCAGAACATAACTGATTTTGGTTCTCCGCCGTGCTCTCCACAGATTCCAATCTCCAAATCGTGCTTTGTGCTTCGCCCCAACTTCACGGCAATCCTCATCAACTGTCCAACACCTTCTTGATCGATAGTCTCCGTAGGGTCATTTTTATAAAGCCCTTGTTCAGTGTAGAAGGGGAGGAATGAGCCTGCATCATCACGACTCATACCAAATGTCATCTGAGTGAGATCATTGGTCCCAAAACTGAAGAAATCGGCCTCTTTTGCGATTTGATCAGCAGTCACACAAGCGCGTGGAAGCTCAATCATTGTTCCAACTTTCCAGCTGAAATTCAGCGGCTCCATTTCTGCCGCAACTTCGAAGATCATAGTTCGAATTCTCTTCAACTCTGTAACATCTCCAACAAGTGGAACTTCAATTTCAATCAGCGGCTTCACTCCATCTAATACGACAGCTTTTCCAGCTTCAAAAATCGCTCGCACCTGCATTTCGTAAATTTCAGGAGAAGTTATTCCAAGCCTGCAACCTCTGTGACCAAGCATTGGGTTAATTTCATGAAGTGAACTCGCAACTTTTCGAAGCGCTTCAAACTCAACTCCCATATCTTGCGCCAGCGCTTTAATTTTCGCATCTGTATCAGGTAGGAATTCGTGCAAAGGCGGATCTAACAATCGAATTGTCACAGGCAAATCATTCATAACTCTGAAGATACCTTTGAAGTCTTCTCGTTGCATTGCTTGCAACATTTTCAACGGTGCCGCTCGGTCTGCAGCATCTTTAGAAAGAATCATTTGTCTCACCAAATTGATCCTGTCTGTGTCAAAAAACATGTGCTCCGTTCGACACAATCCAATTCCCTCCGCCCCAAATTTTCGTCCAACTTCCGCGTCAAAAGGAGTATCGGCATTCGTTCTAATTTTCATCTCACGAACCTCATCAGCCCATGCCATCAATGTCTCAAAATCTTCAGTCAATTCAGGTTCTCGCATCGGAGCCAAGCCTCGAATCACCTCACCTGTGCTTCCATTTAAAGTAATTACATCGCCTTCACCAAAAACTTCTCCACCAATCCTCAAGGTTTTACTCGCTTCATCAACTTGTGCATCTTTACAGCCAGCAATACAGCACTTTCCCATTCCACGTGCAACAACCGCCGCGTGACTTGTCATTCCTCCTGTTGAAGTTAAAATTCCCTGTGCCGCGTGCATTCCATGAATGTCTTCCGGAGACGTTTCTTTTCGAACTAAAATCACTTTTTCTCCGGTCTCTGCCATGTCGTATGCAGTATCTGCATTGAACACAATTTTACCAGCCGCAGCTCCAGGAGAAGCCGGCAAACCCTTCGCCAAAATCTCAAGTTTCGCTTTAGAATCTATCGACGGATGTAAAAGCTGTTGTAGTTGATTTGGATCTATCCTCTTTAAGGCCTCGTGCTTTGTAATCAAACCTTCCGAAACCATATCTATCGCAACCTTAATCGCCGCTGCAGCAGCTCTTTTACCATTTCGAGTCTGAAGCATGTAAAGTTTTCCCTCTTCGATAGTAAATTCGATGTCCTGCATATCGCGATAATGCGACTCAAGCTTCAACTGAATTTCAAAAAGTTTCTCATAAGCTGCAGGAATTTTTTCCTTTAGCATATCAATTTTCTCTGGAGTTCTAATTCCAGCCACCACATCTTCACCCTGTGCATTCAACAAAAATTCTCCAAAGAAATAATGCTCTCCGGTTGAAGGATTTCTAGTGAAAGCCACACCTGTTCCAGACTGTTCACCCATGTTCCCGAAAACCATCGACTGCACATTCACCGCAGTTCCCAAATTATGCGCGTAACCATGCATATTTCTGTAGGTAACCGCTCGCTTGTTATTCCATGAACTGAAAACAGCTTCAATCGCCATTCGCAATTGTTCTCGTGGTTCTTCCGGGAACTCTCTACCCGCATGTGTCTTCACAATCTCCTTATAAATTCCAACCAATTTCTTCCAATCTTCTGCTCCCATTTCTGTGTCCAACTCAACACCTTTATCTTTCTTCGCGGCATCGAGTGCCTCTTCAAAATGATCATGTCCAACACCCATAACCACGTTCGCAAACATTGTCACAAATCGTCGGTATGAATCGTAACAGAACCTGTCATTCCCGGTTTTTTCTATCATCGCCGCAACGGTGTCATCATTCAAACCAAGGTTCAAAATCGTATCCATCATTCCAGGCATCGAAAACTTAGAACCTGATCTAACCGAAACCAAAAGTGGATTAGTCTTCGATCCGAAAGTTTTTTTAATAGCATGCTCTAGCTCGTCCAATTTCTCATTTAAATCGTGTTCAAAACCCGCAGGATATTCATTTTTCTCCAAAAAATAATTACAAACTTCTGTTGTAATTGTGAATCCCGGGGGAACCGGCAAGCCCAAATTCGTCATTTCAGCTAAGTTGGCACCCTTGCCACCAAGCAAATCTTTCATCTTCTGATTTCCTTCTGAGAACGAGTAGATGTATTTCATTGGATGTTTTTTACAGCAAATCGCAATTTCTGGCAACGCTTTTCCACGAAAACCCCACGACTTTTTGAAGGGAAATTGCTGGTGTATAGCAAATAGCTATCAAATATATGACATTTGTATGACTATTTGTTATACGCACCCGAAATTGAAGCCAATTATTTCTAATTCGCCGAAACCATCTCTACTTTTTCTCTTGGCTTCTTACCTCGCTACCTATCGTTGATGTAGTTTCACTAATAAGAGTTCTACAATTTCCTTCAAAGTTTGCAGGTTTTATATAAATATCTGCGGCACCCCATCGAGAGTCGAAATTTGCACCTTCACTGTCACGAAATGCGTCTATTGCATATCCAAAAACTCCTGAAATAACCACACGATCCATGATGATATCATCTCCAATCTTTATGGTGCTGTTTTCCACCTCAGATCCATACGTATCTAATAAGTGAGCAGCATATACTTTGTAATCAGTATTTATGGCTGTTTGAATATAAACTTCTTTCCCAGATAAATTATGTGGGAGGCCTCCAACATACTTAGGTGCATCATAATAATTAACTCGATTATTACGCATTAGACCAACACCGGTCTTTATAGCATCGCGGCTTTCTTCTCCACTATATGTGTAATATCCAGATGGTTTTCTAGTAAGATTCTCTTCCGAAATCTCTTTGTTTGTTGGTCCAACTGGTTTAAATGTTTTAGAGCACAAAATAAAGTTTTTCGTCTTACCAAGTGTTTGTTTCACCTTACTACTTATTTCATCTTGAATTCTCTGTTCTTCTGCATCTTTTATTTCTTCATATTTATTCACGCCAACAGCGGTCAAACAGCCAATTGTCAGTGCCAGCGTTCCGAAACCTACTGCTTTCTCTGTATTTGAAGTCATTTTTATATAAAATATACAATTAAGACGCCAAAATACCTTATTTCTTGAAACATGTCAATCCCATGTGCGGATCGTAGATTTTACAGGTTAGAAACTGCACCCGGGTGCACTTTTCATCAATACCCACCCCTCATCTTTATCGCTTCCTCCAATCGACGCATCGCGCTAATGTACGCGGCCGCCCTGAAACTGGTATCGAATTTCAAAGAATTGTCATGTACAGATTGCCAAGCGGCAACCATAATTGTTTTCAATTTTGTCTGAACCTCTTCCGCAGTCCAATAATAGTTCATATTATTTTGCACAAGTTCAAAATAACTCACAGTTACTCCACCCGCATTCGCCAAAATATCAGGTATAACTTTAACTCCCATTCCCTCCAAAATCTCGTCTGCTTCAGGATTAACAGGTCCGTTAGCGAGTTCCAAAATAATCCCCGCCTTCACTTGCGCCGCATTCGCCGCAGTAATCTGATTCTCAAGCGCCGACAGAATCAAAATATCACAATCCGCCACCAAAATTTGCTCGTTCGTCATCATTTCACATGCCTCACCACTTCCATAACATTCACCCACGCTTCCACCCTCAATTTTGCAGGTCATCGCATCCGCCGGATTCAGTCCATCTTTACAATAAAGCGCGCCCTTCGAATCTGAAACGCCAATAATTTTGAAGCCCTTCGCATGTAACATTCGCGCAACATGAGATCCAGCATTCCCAAAACCCTGAATAATTACGCGCGTATCTTTCACATCTTTCTTGCCATACTGCTTCAACACCTCTTCTAAAACATAAACACCACCCTGACTTGTTGCATCTTCTCGCCCCTGTGAACCACCAATCGCAATCGATTTTCCTGTCACAACTCCTGGAATATTTTTCCCGTGAATTTTCGAATATTCATCAACAATCCATGCCATAATCTGTGGATTTGTGTAAACGTCAGGAGCAGGAACATCAATATCCGGACCTATAAAATTTGAAATCGCCATTGTGTATCGTCTTGTCATCCTCTCTAATTCTCGTAAAGAAAGCTCTTTCGGATCAACAATCACTCCACCCTTTCCTCCACCAAGTGGAATATTCACAACTGCACATTTGATAGTCATCCAAGTCGCGAGCGCCTTAACTTCATCCATGTCCACTTGCGGGTGATAACGAATTCCTCCTTTATAAGGCCCTCTAACGTTATTATGCTGGACACGAAATCCCCTGAAAATTCTAATGGCACCATTGTCCATTTTGACCGGTACGCTAACCTCCAAAATCCTGTCCGGATTACTTAAAACAGTTTCTACATTTGGGTCCAACTTCATCAACTTTGCTGCCTTCTGAATCTGCGTAAGCGTGTTTTCAAAAAGTGACATAAACTATTCAGTTAAATAATCTAAAGTGATTTGAGCGGCTTCCTTAATTTTCTCAGGGCTCGCATTCACGAGTGAAGCACGCACCGAGTTCAATCTAGATTTAACTTTTCTATCCTCCGCAGAGAAAAATAAATTCGCTGGAATATAAATCACGCCGCGCTTTGCTAATTCACACAATTTCTCTTCAGCCGGAATATCTTGCTTATTCGCGCCTTCAATTTCGTCCATATCAAACATCACGTAATATAGGTTGTTCTTATTTTTCAGCCCCAAAATTCCATTAAAAATTTCATGATTCTTTTTCACAACACCTCGATATTCGCTTCTTTCATCACTACCCAATAAAATATGAGCCGCTCCCAAATATTGTACCGGACCTGGTACAAAAGTCGTGTGCTGTAATTCTCCGGCTCCACTTGGACCCTTCGCAAAAATAAAGGAAGTTTTGAAATCTACTCCGCCAGTCAATAAATCCTTAAACTTCTTAGTTAAATATTCGTTTCCTTCTTTTGTAATTAGAACATCTCCAAATCGTAATCCTGTGCTTCTTTCGATTTTTGATCTCGCCTGAATTCGCAAAGTTCTCTCAGGACAGAAATCGATCATAGTCTTTTTTTCTGGGAAGAATGAACTATAAACTTCATCAGTTACAACAACGGCATCTTGCTCCACTGCAAAGTCAGCCAGCATCTTCAAATTCTCCTCTGAAACAGAAACTCCAGTAGGATTATTCGGATCAATCACAATCACCAATTTAATTTTCTTCAACCCTTTCAGCATTTCCGCATTCGTAATTTCTCCTGTTACTGGATCCATTGCCAAACTTACAGCCTCCAAGCCTAGATGATCCAAAATATCATTATAAGGTGAATAGGCAGGGGAGAAAATCAAAACTTTATCTCCAGGGTTTAAATATTGCATTCCTTCCTGCCCAAGCAATTTGAAAATTGTCCCAATCGCATGCGAGGCACCGCTCGTAAAAATAATATCTTCATAATTGAAATTCGTCTCGATAGTTTTTTTATGCCACCACGCCACAATTGCCCTAACCAACTTCTCACCTTGTGGATCGTGATAAGTCCCACCGCTCACAGTAGAATATTTGAAAATTTCATAAAGCACATCGTAAGGGCTCATCGCCAATCCCTGCTCTCCACAAATTTGCACAGACCTCTGAATAAACTCGCTCAAATCTTCCAAATATCTCTCAGCCACTGCCGGAACATAATTTGACCGGGCAAATCCAGCGATTTCTTCCAAAATCTTCCCCTCACGCTCTTTTTTTGTTTCAACGAACCTGCGCCCATTATTATTAAGTTTCGTGTCTAAAAACAAAAGAAATGAAAGAAATTCTCTACCGCGAATTCCCGGTGCAAAACCATAGCCCGGGTCACCTCTTGATAGATCAATCATCGCTCCCGCCCCAACATGCTCTTTTGCAACATCCTGAAGTAATCTAAAAATCTTAAAAGGATTGTTGTTTTCAATCGAGAATCCCCATTTGTTGTCGTAGAGTTTCATAAGTTTTTGGTGAAAAGAGTCTATGATGAATGCTATTTTCCCGCAAGCATAATGCGATTGCGCAGCCACTCAAACCCTCTTACAAATATACTTTTCCGCCTCTCATTTACTTCAGACTGCAATTTCTCGATCAATGAAAACAAAAACATTTTCTCTTCGTAATCTTTAGTATTCGGCAATATTTTTTCCTCTTGTATGTCAAGAACGTAAAAATCGTTTTCCTGCTGCGGTTCAAACACGGTTCGACTATACAGATTTTCAGCTTGATAAGGTGCCACGTCTTCTACGGCTTCCTCTTGCGGGATAATCTCGGTTTGTATAGGCGAATTAGAAAACATAGGTCTTTGCGGTAAACTGTATCCCATATGTACTAATAATTCAGGGCTCACTACATATTGATATCCCTGTGGGGTCCTAACCCTTCTCGCACTCAGATCTCCTTTCTTAATAAGTCTCCTCAAAGTTTGTATGGATTTATCCATAATCATTGAGGCTTCTTGTAGACTTAAATATGATTTTCCATCCATAAATTATACTATAATATAATTCAATCTTTGTATCAAATCGACACTCGATTCACGGCTTATTCTACACGAAATTTTCGATTCGACTATACAAAATCGTCAAGGCTCAAAATGTTGTATAATTCGCCTATACACTTTTTCAAAATCGACTATACAAATCGACAAGCTTCTCTGTACTAAAACATAAAACCGCCTATACATGTTGAATAGTTGACAGAACATTTTTCAAAAGCTGTCAGAATATATCTTCTCACTTATTTAGATTGCATACTTGTCGGCGAGTTGCTAGGATTTTTTTGATCTTTATTTTTGCAATCGTGGACATCAGACTTTCTTGGGACCTCTTCGTATTAGTATTCTTCGGGATCGTAATCGCGTACAGCTTTATTATTGGGCGTAATCAGACCCTTAAAGTAATAATCGCCTGCTACATGGCAATTCTAGCCGCAGACGGCTTAGGTAATATTTTCAAGCAATATGTATTTCCAGCAATGCCAAGCCTTCAGGGCACTGAAGCAGATACAGCTTTAATCTTCCTTAAGATATTCGTTTTCGTTTTAGGAATCGTTCTAATCGCCATAAAAGGCGGTTTTTATGTGGATATTATGTTCGAACGCTCTTTAGTTACTCGACTCTTAGCCACATTAAGTTTCGGTTTCCTTAATGCCGGTCTTATTGTGAGCACAATTCTTGTATACATTTCAGGTGCTTCTTTTGTTACAGGCTCTGTGAATGTTGTTGCAAATACGAATTTATACCAGGAATCACAGTTCGTGAAACTGATGATAGATAACTATAATATTTGGTTCGCCTTACCTGCAATTGCCGTTGTAATGATCAGTTTTTTTGAGCCAAGACAATCGCCTCCTGCATAATGTCTTGCCTTAATTGCATCTTGCCAATAAAATACAGCCACATTTTGGGTCGGTAGCTCAGTTGGTAGAGCAACAGCCTTTTAAGCTGATGGTCCCGGGTTCGATTCCCGGCCGACCCACCATACTGCACGCAGTGCAGCCTGTTTGGGTACTCACCGAAGGTGAGCTGTTTGGGTTACGAGCGCCGCGCAAGCTCATCATTTTCTTATGAATCTGCTCTTTGTATATAGACCAGAATTGGGTGATTCTCTTATTGCAACAAAGCTGCGTTAACCAGGGAAGAAATTTTGAGTTCTTAAAAATCTATCAGGTTGTTATTGCAACATTGTTACAATAAGGAAAATGACACCAGTCGTGTCGTCTATGAGTCGCCGATTTTGACTTTTGCACAACTTTTGCAGACTTTTCAACATTTCTAGACAATGTCCAATGTCATCTTCGACGTTTAAAGTTTTGCACAATAACAGATTAAAAAATACTTATGCACATAGCTTAAATTTGTAAGAAGTTTTGCACAATGCTCGCCAAAAGCGAGTCCTAGAATATCCCATCAAAAAATCCTTCAGCTTTCACATTAACTTTGCTCTCTTTTGCCAATGCCTCAAATAGTTCTCTTTCCTTTTTATTTAATTTCTCTGGGATCTTAACGTTCACTCTCAAAATATGATCTCCCATCTTATCTGATCTAATACTTGGTGCTCCCTTGCCCTTAATACTTAGCTCAGTTCCACTCTGAATCCCTGCCGGAATCTTCAGATCAACCTTGCCGTGAACAGTTTCAACCTTCACATTTGCTCCCAAAATAGCCTGAAGCACGTGAATATTTTCTTCAGAGTGAATATTCGCACCGTCTCGAAGGAAATTTTTATGTGCAAAAACTCTAACATGAACATATAGGTCGCCGTGTTTTCCACCTCTTATACCTGCAGAGCCTTTTTCTTTGATCTTTATCGAAGTGCCATCTTCAATGCCTTTAGGAATTTTAACAGTCACTTCTTCTGTTTGCTTTGTTCGCATCTGACCTCGACACTCACTGCACAATTTCTCAGGAATCTCACCTGTACCTTGACAGCTTGGACACAAATGTACACTGCTCATTTTCCCCAAAATTGTCTGTCTTGTGACTCTAACTTGTCCTTGGCCATTACATTGGCCACACTTCTTAATAGCAGTACCAGGTTCATTCCCCTTGCCTGTACATTTCTGGCAAGTTTCAGGTTTACTTATCTCAAGGTATTTATCTGTTCCAAAAATCGCCTCCTCAAACTTAATATCAACCTGTACTTGAATGTCATTGCCACGCATAGGGCCTGCTTTCTGAGGCTGTTCTTGTCTTCCTCCCATATTTTCTCCAAAAAAGCTTTCAAAAATATCAGCAAATCCACCAAAATCATTAGGATTGAATCCACCTTGTGCACCATTGAAGCCAAAGCCTCCTCCTTGTGGACCACTCTGTGAGGAACCTGTAGATCCAAATCTATCGTAGTTTGCTCTCTTTTGAGGATCAGAAATCGTTTCATAAGCCTCCTGGACTGCCTTAAATTTCTTTTCAGCATCCTTGTTGTCCGGATTCTTGTCAGGGTGAAATTCTTGAGCTTTCTTCCTGTAAGCCTTCTTGATTTCGCTCTCTGTAGCTCCTTTATTTATCCCTAATGTTGTATATAAGTCTTCCATATTTATTAGTGTAAGGAAGTTTTATCTTAAATCCTTAATAATGGCAAGTTCTAAAACAACATAATTATGAGGGCTAGACAAGCCATTCATCTTAGACAAAGTGTATAGGCGAAAGATGGCTTTCATAAGCTGAAAAATCCAATTCGACTATACAGAATTATTTTGATAAGCTTATCAGAGTTGCGTGTATAGGCGACTAGGCGTAGAAATATACCTTTTTATCTGATGAAATTGACACAAAAAAATCACTGATTTGTATATTGACATAGGACTAAAACATGAATAATTCGAAATTAAAGAATCCTAGTTCCTCTTGTCAAGGAGGAGAAAATGGCTTATATAAAACAGGAATCGGAATTCGACTATACAAAATTTTGACAGTTTGTATAGGCGGCTCATAATGTATAGGCGAAAAAAAGTTGTCAAGCATGGACATGATTTCGAAAGAAAATCTTGAAAGAGTAGACAATCTTAAATATCTTATCGCATGTCGATTCCGGCCCTAGATTCCGGTCCCATCGTCTAGCGGTTAGGACACCGGATTCTCATT
>CALRGE010000009.1 GCA_943357175.1 Candidatus Peribacteria bacterium | reverse complement strand
GACTTATAAGTTTGATTACTTTCAGTGTGACCAAGCTCATGGCGCATGAAAATGTGATTCTCCATAATCTCATTCCCTCCACCAATTGTAAGACCGAACAGCGACGCAGTTGCAGCCTCTCCACTCAAATTAATTTTCAAACTATTTTTGATTTTCCCACCCAAACAAAACGTGAAAATTTTCAAACGGCTGCATTTTTTTAAAGTCACTTCGATAGAACTTTCACAAGATTCTTCTTGAATTATCACCAATTCAAGCTCGGAATTTTCTTCGAGCGTGTATGAGTGTGAGCCACTAAGGCAATCCAGAACTAAAAATTCTTTTTTCATTTTAATGAAATCAACTTTTTGGCTTTTTCTCTTTCCTCCCATTCATCTTTCACAAAATCATAACCCTTTTTCTCGAGCTCTTTAGCAAGATTTTTATCTCCAGATTTTATAATTCTTCCTTTGTACAAAACATGTACAAAATCAGGCACGATATAATCCAAAATTCTTTGATAGTGAGTCACCAGAATAATTGAATTATCTTTGCTTCGAAGTTTATTAATTCCTTTCGCAATTGTTTTCAACGCATCAATATCTAAGCCTGAATCCGTTTCATCTAAAATCGCCAACTCAGGTTCAAGCAAAGCCATCTGTAAAATCTCATTTCGTTTTTTTTCACCTCCGGAAAATCCTTCGTTCAATGGTCTCTCCAAAAGTTCTTCATCAAGTTTTACAATCTTTCTTTTTTCATCTACCAAATCTCTAAACTCAACTGAATCTAGAGTATCAAGTCCACGACTTTTTCTTAGCTCATTAACAGCAATCTTCAAGAAATTAAAATTACTCAAACCCGGAATTTCTACTGGATACTGAAATGCCAAAAATACTCCAGCTCTGGCACGCTCCTCCGGCTTCAACTCAAGTAAATCTCCGCCTTTAAACGATACGCTTCCGCTCTCAACTTTGTAGCCTTCTTTCCCGGCAAGAACCATCGAAAGAGTACTTTTTCCAGATCCATTCGGACCCATAATCACATGCACTTCACCTTTTCCAACCTCTAAATCAATTCCTTTCAGAATTTGTTTTTTCTCCGCCGAAACTTTTAAATTTTTAATTTTAAGCATTATCCAACACTGCCTTCTAGGCTTATTGATAAAAGTCGCTCCGCCTCCACTGAAAATTCCAACGGAAGTTTTTTGAATACCTCTCTGCAAAATCCATTCACAATCATTGAAGTCGCTTCCTCTGAAGAAATTCCACGCTGATTGCAATAAAAAATCTGATCTTCACCAATTTTAGATGTGCATGCCTCGTGTTCAACTGTTGAAGTTCTATTTTGTACTGACATCTCGGGGAAGGTGTGAGCCTGGCAATCTTTTCCAATCAAAAGCGAATCGCATTGAGTGAAATTTCTCGCCCCACTCGCACTTTTCAAAACTTTAACCTGTCCACGATATGTATTTGCAGAACGCCCAGCAGAAATTCCCTTAGAAATAATTCGAGATTTTGTGTTTTTACCAATATGAATCATCTTCGTTCCAGTATCCGCCTGTTGATAATGATTCGTCATCGCAATCGAATAAAATTCACCAACGCTATTATCACCCGTCAAAATCACACTAGGATATTTCCATGTAATTGCGGAGCCAGTTTCAACCTGTGTCCATGAAATTTTCGAATTGGCACCAACGCAATGGCCTCGCTTGGTAACAAAATTATAAATACCACCTCGGCCCTCGGCATCTCCCGGATACCAATTTTGTACAGTCGAATATTTCACCTCAGCATTTTCCAACGCAACAATCTCCACAACTGCAGCATGTAACTGATTTTCATCTCGCATCGGCGCCGTGCAACCTTCCAAATAGCTAACATATGCCCCTTCATCCGCCACAATCAATGTCCTCTCAAACTGCCCAGTCTTCGCTGCATTTATTCTGAAATAAGTTGAAAGCTCCATCGGAGATCTCACACCTTTTGGAATGTAACAGAATGAACCATCCGTAAAAACTGCCGCATTCAAAGCTGCATAAAAATTATCAGCACTCGGAACAACGCTACCCAGATACTTCTTCACCAAATCAGGATATTCCTGAACCGCCTCACTGAATGAGCAAAAAATAATTCCCAACTTAGCTAAATCTGCCTTGAAAGTCGTAGCAACAGAAACACTATCTAAAACAGCATCCACAGCAACCCCACTCAACTTTTTCTGTTCCCAAAGTGGAATTCCTAGTTTTTCAAATGTCGCACGAACTTCAGGATCAACCTCATCAAGACTCTTCAAACTCTTATTTTTTGGCGCGCTGTAATAAATAATTTCCTGAAAATCGATTTCAGGAAAACTAACATTTGCCCAAACCGGCGCAACCATTTCAGTCCATTTCCTAAAAGCCTTCAAACGAAACTCAAGCAACCAAGCCGGCTCACATTTTTTCGATGAAATAAACCTTATAATATCTTCATTTAGACCTTTAGGTGCCTCATCAGCTTCAATATTACTAACAAAGCCGTATTTATAGTCGCTTTTCAGCTTCTTCTCGATGATTTTTGTATCTGAAATCATAAGTACCGCGACTCTACACTTAAACTAAGTAGGAATCAATACTATTTAGACTTGCCTTTTAAGGTTAAATGACTATTATAGTAACATAAATGACAAAAAAGCCAAGATACAGTCGGCAACGCGATGCAATCCTCGAAATTCTGAAGAATGACGATGGTCATATTGAAGCACCTGAAATCCACCGTCGCCTTAGAAAAATCCATCCAAAACTGAGCCTCGCAACAGTTTACCGTAACCTAGCTCAACTTGAGTCACTTAAAAAAATCTCAAGCATCAAAAATGACTCAAACATAAATTTTTTCGAGATCTATCGAGAACCTCACCATCATTTCGTTTGCGAAAAATGTGGCGGAATCCAAAATCTCACATATCCGACAATAAATATCTGCACTTCCTGCATTTCACCTCATTCAAACTTCAAAATCAACAAGGTTGCCACAACACTTCATGGAGTTTGCGAGTCTTGTAATGTATCACAAAAACTTCTGAACATTACTAAAAGTTTTTAACTTTTTCCAAATCTAGTTTTTTTTGCTCTGCTTCTTTCTTCTTGAAATCCATTATGAATTTTGCTGAAAGTCCTTGAATTTTTCTCAATAAATTTAAAATTAACTCTACATCTATTTTCACATCGCAATCATCTTTAATTATTCTTATCGGCTTTTTATCTGCAATTATTACCTGAACTTCATCAATTAAAAAGCCATGTATATTATAAAAAAAACCACCTTCCGTTTGCTCTGCAGGCATGATTTTAATCAAGCTTTTATACTCATTTATTATCGCTTTTTCAGTAGCAGTAAGTGTTAAGAGTTCCTCACTTGCTTGCATATTTGCTATCTCATCATCCAAATTTTGAAGTGAATTCTCATCCAATTTAAAAGTTTTTTATTTTTTCTGTAGTAGCTTTCCATTCAGCCTCTCTTTCTTTAGCTTCTAGATCTATCTTCTGTTGAGCTTGGCTTTGTATTCTATCTGCTTCTCCACCAACCATTCCATCAAGCAAAACACTGATTTTTGATTTGATTAATTCAGTTCCAGAGCCTACACATGCATCTTTAATACAAGATACACCTGCAATCCGTTTAGTTTCACCACCTTCAGTCAATGAAAGTGTTAAAGTAAGAGTTCTGGGTGGTTGGGATAATGCCATTACTTTATCTGGGCTCGGAATTTGTTTGACTCCGGATATTGTAATGTAATCATCTGCTGAATATTTTCCATCCGCCCCCTTTTTATGTATTTGAACTGAATCAGTTCTTACTCTGAACCAATATTCACTTCCATTTTTAGACTTTATAAAAAGTGGTTTTCCCTCAAGCGCAGGAGTCATAGAATCAATTGAGCGCCTGGCATTTTGTATGGAATAATACATTGACTCAACATCGGTTAGCTTAATTTCAGGAGATACTTCCGGCGTACTTTTTACTGTTTCTGACATATGATTTGTGTTATTAATTAATCAGGGAATTATAACATACCCCCCCCCATCTGTCAAATAAGAATCTTATGTAAATAAATAGTACGAATTCCTATTGCTCTATTATCACCCTCATGGGAACATTAAATATTCCTTTATTTTTCGAAACTATGAACAGAATCGATCAAAAAAATTTCGAATCAACAAATGCTACTACTAGAATTTCTAGAGCACTTAGCCTTTTGCCTTTTTTGATTATTTCAGCTTGTTCAGAAAAAGTTGCAAGCTTGCTCGATAATGATAACGGTGAAAATTTTAATCTAGATTTAGTAGATGCGCAGGTAATAATTGAAAAGGTACCCTACACAAATCTTGAAGCGGTAACAGACGAATCAATGGATGAAGATTCTTTTGACGGCTATGGAGTCGGCATATTTATTGATGACGAAACAGATGGTGAATGGAAATTTAACAAAGATGATGCGGAAATTTTAGTAACTACTGATTTTTGGTGTAAGAAGGCCCTCCAGGCAATCAATATTTATAACTCATTAGAGCTTGAAAATGAAAATTGCATACAAGATTCCATTAATTGTAGTGAAATTGATTGTTCAAAAGCTGAACTTACAAAGAAAGCAATGATTTTATACGAAGAAGATAAGGTAGAAGATGAAGAAGAAGTCGAAGAAGCGCCCTAGAGGTCATCGGAAGCTACTTCGTAGATAAAAATTTGACAATCCGGCCGCTTTACTTTAAATTCACGCGGCATTTAATGAAAATTTATGTTACGACAGGCTTACACTGGAATGGAAGATGAATTGGGGATTGGAATACATGATAAAGAAACTAAGTCGGAAGCAGCTACTTTTGATTATGAAGCTGGCTTAGCAATAACATTCGAAACACCGGATGCATTGAGAAAAGCACTTTTCTCATGTGATGAGGGAAGCGCTCCATTGCAAAGAGCCTTCTTCGATTCTTGTGTACCTACATATAGACCTAAGGGAAATATTGTAACAGCTCATCCGTTAATTGGCGAATCACTAGACGGCAATATCTCAAACATTGCCAGCAAAATTCACGGTGTTGTCTCAGTTTCAGAGTTGGTTTGCAAATAAATCAATTTCACTTTAATATTCGCATGCCTTTTTTGGCGATAGTACTTTCACAGTCCGGGCCAGTAGCTCAGTGGTTAGAGCAGGAGGCTCATAACTTCTTGGTCGTTGGTTCAATCCCAACCTGGCCCACCATACAAACTAGTTCAATTTATATTTCTCCCTCATATACTTCACAGAAGATTGTATGAGTTTTTTCAAAACGTCCACATCAATATCAGATAAATGCTTGATGTAAAGGCATGAACCGCCGCTAACTTTATGCTTTCCAATTTTTGCAATCAGTTCTTGGTGTTCTGCAAAACCTTGCATTATATAAATCGTTATATTTTGTTTTCGAGGAGAAAATCCTGTAATTGGCCAGTCACCCTCTTGTTTACTTCGTTCAGATTTGTAGTGATAGCTACCAAATCCAACAATACTGCTACCCCACATTGTTGCTTTCTCTTTAGTCACCTCAGTAAAAATTTTCAACAATTCATGAGAATCTTTGCGTTTATTCTCATCATCAACAAGATCTAAAAATTCAATTACACTCGCATTGGTCTTTTGGGTTTTTAGTTCAGCCATATAAAAAGTATACATGAAAATTACAAAAAAATCTGATAATATTTTGTCACCTAATAAATCCACATGAATATATCAGCAAAAATTGCATTACTATCTTTGTTTCTATTAAGTTCTTGCTCGAAAGCACCAACAACTCCTGTTATCGAACCTGTAAAAGAAGAACTTGAAATTGAAACTCCGGCAGTAATTGAATCAACAGAACTTACAGCAGATTTCGAAGCAACTGTCGGTGGTCTTGATAGACAAGGCGAGGGTCCATGGAACAAGAGAATGCTCCTTGCAACTTCAACTGACGGTCTAAATTTCACTAGAACAAATCTAGTTTTTGCAGATCAAGCTAACACTCCAAGCATGGTTGTTGATAAAAATGGTTGGATTTATCTTTATTATTCAGGAGAAACAGTGGGTGAAAAAATAAATGCGGCAGGTGTTGCAATTTCAAAAGATAATGGAAAAACTTGGCTTCACAAATATGTGAATATAATAGATGGCAATCAAGTTAAAACTGGAACAGATCCGGACGTGGAAATCCTTGAGGACGGCACTTTTAGAATCTACTTTATTTCAAGAGACTTTAAATCACCAACTCCAAAAATTTATTACGCTGAAGGAACAGATGGTTACAATTTTACTTACGGTGGTGTTTCTTTTGAAGAAAATGGAGATGCAATTGATTCTTCAACTTTTCTAATCGGAGATCTTTGGCATCAATTCACGTTAGTGGGAAATACTATGAGCCATTATCATGCAACTTCTGAAGACGGTAAAACATTCACACTATATAAAAAAGAAGATTTTACATTTAATAATGAGTCATATGTAATGGCGAATGAAATTCAGACTGATGACGGTGTAAGGTTTTATGCATTTAATCTTAGAGATAAAAACTTCATATCATTCTTTTCTACAGATGGTTACACCTGGAAAGTCGAAGATGGATCACGTTTAAGTTTCGACAAAAACAGCCAATTGGAATCTAAATACATCAAAGATCCAGCGGTTGCAAAACTTGCAGACGGAAGCTACATAATGGCTTATGTGACTGTGATACCTGAATAACTTGACGGTGAGTTCTTCCTCACCTATATTCTATACATGTTACAAAAAACCGTAAGCATCGAAATTAATGAAGACTTTGAGCGAGCAATCAAACTTCTGAACCAAACAAAAAAACACTTATTCATAACAGGTAAGGCGGGAACAGGTAAATCAACTCTACTTCAATATTTCCGTGAAAATACAAAAAAACAGGTGGTTGTGCTTGCGCCAACTGGAGTTGCAGCCTTAAACGTGAAAGGTCAAACAATTCACTCTTTTTTTAAATTTCCACCACATGTCACTCCTGAAACTCTGCATAATGCTAAAACTCCAAAAAAGTTTCTTGAAATGCTTCGGCATCTTGAAACAATTGTTATAGATGAGGTTTCAATGGTCCGTGCAGATATGATGGATAATATTGATATAGCTCTAAGATTTCACCTAAAAAGTACGAGGCCATTTGGCGGACTACAGATGATTTTTATTGGTGATTTATACCAACTGCCTCCAGTAGTAACCAGTGATGAAAAAGAGCTTTTCAAAACTCATTATTCAACTCCATATTTTTTCAGCGCTGAAGTAATGCAAGATCTTCCAATGGAATTTGTTGAATTGGAGAAAATTTACCGTCAAAAAGATTCTGATTTTATTGAATTGCTAAATAAAATTAGAAATAACAGTGTTGAAGATGCCGATATCACTCAGCTTAACAAAAGATTTGCAGCTGATTTTGACGAAAATAAAAGTGATCAATTCTACATAACTCTAACCACAACTAACGCAGCCGCCGACGAATTAAATCAAAAAAAACTATCAACTTTAAAGGCAAAAATTAGAAATTATTCCGGTTCAATTTCAGGTAATTTCGACTCAAAACACCTGCCGACCGCAGTGGAATTAGATCTAAAAATCGGAGCCCAAGTAATGATGTTAAACAACGACACAGGTAAACGCTGGGTGAATGGTAGCGTGGGGAAAATTACAGATATCCAAACAGATCCTGATTCAGGCGAGGATTTCCTAATTGTAAAGCTGAATTCAGGTCAAACTGTTGAAGTTTCAAAATATACCTGGGAAGTTTATCGCTATCTTTTAGATAAAAAAACTTCACAGCTTAATGCTGAGAGTATTGGCTCATTTACTCAATATCCGATTCGCCTTGCATGGGCTGTTACAATACATAAAAGTCAGGGTAAAACATTCGATAATGTGGTCGTTGATATCGGACGAGGCACTTTCACTCACGGACAAGTTTACGTCGCAATCAGTCGCTGCACTTCTTTTGAAGGTCTGATTTTAAGAAAACCAATACTAAAGCAACACATTTGGATGGATCTAGATATTGTAAAATTCGTTACACAATTTCAGTATCAAGAATCTGAACGTCAAATGCCAATTGAAGATAAAATTAGCCTCATAGAATCTGCAATTGAATCCGGAAAGGTGATGGATATTGTTTATCTAAAAGCGAACGACAGTAAGTCACGCAGAAGCATAAAGCCGGTACGCGTTGGCCCAATGACTTACCTAGGCAAAACATTTCCGGGTCTTGAGGCATATTGCATGGAACGCCGTGAAAATAGAACCTTCCGCGTAGACCGAATTTTACAGTTTAAAGCGCCGTATGATTCTTAAAATCATACTGCTAACCTTGCTAATTGAAGTTGCCACAATTATTGGAAGACGTTTCTTCGGATCTATAAAAGAAAAATATAAAAAAATTAAATCGCTTTATAAAATCAGAATACACCATGGATACATAGGCATCCTTATGATGATTATTCAAAACGAAAGCATTTTTATTTTAGGATCAGCTTTATTTTTCTCAGATTTGATTCATCACTTTCTTGTACTTCCACTTTGGGTCGGCCGAACAGAATTTCCATAATCACCTTGAATCCATAAGTATTTGATGTATATTCTCGTCTAATCTTTTAATTTATGACATATTTGAGATCAAGAAATAACTCTATTGATGATTATAGTGTCCAGAATCTAAAAAATCTAAATTTTCATGAAACCAAAACTTTCAAAGAAACCGAAAAAGAAGATTTTGATGCATATATTACTCAATTACGAGCAATTAACAAAAGACCTGCAGTAGATTTTGCATATCTCTTGCTTGAAGTTGAAATTAAAGAAAACCGACGTACAACAAAAGAGAGAGTTTACAAAGTCTTCGAGAAATAGAATTATTTCTTCTTTGAAACCTTCTTTGGTTTAGCCACAGCTTTTACTGCAACCTTCTTTGCCTTTGGAGCAGTAGTCTTTTTTACTACTACTTCAGTCTTAGTTTTACCAGCATTTGCAGTCGCTTTTGCAAGCATCGCCTTTCTTCTATTTGCAGTTTTCCTATTCAAAATCTTTTTTTTCGCGGCTGTATCTATAACTTTATAAGCATTTGGCAACAACTTTTCAGCTTCATCCTTCTTTCCAGCCTTAGTCGCTTCTAATAAATCTTTAATTGCTCTCTTTAAAACTACTCGAACAGCATAATTTCTTTTCTGTTTTTTCGCAGTTTGTAACACTCTCTTCTTTGCTGATTTTATGATTGGCATATGAAATTAGTTGGGTTGTCTGAAAAATTCCCGTAAAATATAGTGGCTAAACCTTATAATGTCAAAGCAAAATGCAAAAACAATTCATTTTAGCCTCATCTAGCCCTCGTCGCCGCGAACTTTTAAGTTCAATTCGACTTAAATTTCAGGTATGTCCGACGGTAAATTTTTCTGAAAAAAACACAGAAAATCTACCGGCACATGAACTTGTTCTCAGAAATGCAATCGGAAAAGCGGAAGAAATAGCTGAAAAATTCCCGGACGCGATTGTTTTGGGTGTTGATACAGTCGGAGCTCTTGATGATCAAATTCTAGAAAAGCCAAAAGATTATGATGATGCCTTCAGAATGCTAAAATTACTTCAAGGAAATACTCATGAAGTTCTTTCTGGTCTTTGTCTGATTTCAAATAAGAAAAAATCTACCTACATTGAATCAACGAAAATCACATTTTTGCCACTTACTGATGATGAAATCCATTCATACCTTAAACACAATGAATGGACCGACAAGGCAGCAGCCTATGCCGCTCAAGGTTTGGCCTCAATTTTCATAAAAGGTTTTGACGGCGATTACTTCAATGTTGTGGGTCTTCCTATCTACCGTTTAAACCTGATGTTAAAGGATTTTGACACGAGCCTCCTTGATATTGTAAAGTGAATAAAATTAACCACCACACCACCATGGCTAACAAAGCTGGAAAAATCGCATTAGGATTGGGACTTATTACTGGAGCTCTTTCAGGAATTTTATTTGCACCTGAAGAGGGGAAAAAAATCAGAAAAAAATTAAGTCAAGGTGACACTAAAGGTCTTGTGAAAGATTTGGCTGTAATGGGTGAGGAAATTGTTGATATGATCGTTGGAATTGCAAAAAATCCATCCATTCTTGAGGCAATGGATAAAGCAAAAGATAAAGCTGCCGATGTTGCTCACATCAAAAGAGCCGAGTTGGATGAACTTCTGCACAAGGCTACTCACAAAGCGGAAATGTTCAAGAATACAGTTGCAAAATATGTTTCTGAACAAAAAGATCTTATTGAGAAAAAAGTAGGCCCAAAATCTGCTTCAAAACCAGCTGCAAAAGCAGCTACAAAAAGAAAGCCAGCTAAGAAAGTAGTAAAAAAGAAGAACTAAGCTTTAAAAAATCACTTTTTTATGATATAATTAAGTGATTTTTTAAATAAACAAAAGATGACATTGGAAAAACATGATTATGTTCCAGAAAAAACTAAGGAGCAAAAAAATGTAGATTTTGCACTTGATGCAAAAAGTGAAACTATTAAATCATATACTGAAATTATTTCTGGTATTGAAAAAAAATATGCCGGAAATAAATTTGCTGAAAATATAATCAAGAGCTATTTAAAGAATGAAATTACAAAAGTAGCATCTGTAAATGGCACGGCAACTATTTCTGAAACTTTAAAAAATACAGTAGTCAAATACGGAAAATTTTTTGATTACATGAAGGCAAACCTAAATAATTATGATTTTGCAAAAAAACTTGGATTAAATTCTTCAAATAGCGATCCAAATACAATCGTTTCAACGGCAATTCGTAATGCCGGTGTTACAAATGAAAGTCACAAAGCTATTTTGAAATTTTATGCCACAATGAGATTCCAATCTTACAATGTTCCAAATATTTATTTGACTGACATTTATGAGGAGGAAATTAAACAAGTCCCACTTCCAAATTTATTAAGTAAATTTGGAGAAATTTTTCCAGGCTCAATCTAATGCGATATACAAAAGAACAGATAGCAGAATTAATAAAAAAATCTCTTACTTTAAATGAAGATAAATCAGAGATGGTTTTTTGGTTAAGTAAAATAAATGACTTGAGTGATGAACAATTAAATAAACTGGGAGAAACACTTATTTTAGAATCTAATGAAAAAAAGAAGATTGAAGAAGAAACAAAAAATCGTGGAATTGAGATAAATAAAAAATACCTACATGAATTATCAGTATTAAAATCAAAAACATTTCCAAAAAGATTAAAAGAAATGGAGCTATCAATAAATCAAAATGATAATCCTGATAAAATACTTAATGATTTGAATAATATATAATTATGGAACAGTTGAAAGTATCAGATTCGATGCATAAAGCGGAAAGAGAAATTCATTCCACTGAGACGGATATTGCTCTAGAAGATAAATTCAAAATTGTTTCTTTGGAAACTTCCATCAAAGAGTTGATGCAAGATAAAGATTATGCAGTGGTAAAGGCAGAATATTTAAAAATGAATTTAAATTATAATGGACGACAAAGCCCTGAAAGTATTTTGGAAACAGTTAAAATCCAGTTTGATAAGGCTGATAGGAGTAATCAAGAATTGGGTGCATCTCAACTTAAATCAATTGTCGATATAACAAAAACAAAGTTATCAGAATTGAAAACTGAGCTGGCTGAATATGACGCCAGAGAAGAGGATCTTATTGCGGCAACAGGTAAAGAAATTGGAAGGATTTCCGGTGGTGATCGAGTGATTGCAAAACCGGGAGGACTCGATGAAAACATGGATCAAGTAGAATCTCTCCTTGGACTTGAGCCTAGATTAAGAATTGACGCATATACAGAAACAAATAATAAACTTTTGGGAACTCTAAAACAGCCACAAAATCTGAGTAAATATTTGATTGCAAAAGGTACTTATTCACATTTAACAGGAGGCTTATATCTCGAAGAGGCAAGTGTGATACTAAATAATGATATAAAGAAGACCTTCGCAAAAATTAAAGATATGAATTCCTTTGATGTTCGTAAGGAATTATTACAAATGGTTGAAAAACAGTTGGCAGCATTACGCGGTATTTATACAATTTTGGCATCAGCTCTTACAAGTCAGCCGGCACAAGTCCACGCACCGGAGCCTCAGAAGGAAAATATTCCTGAAAGTCAAAAAATTACCAACGATGAAATGACACAAGTATTAGATGTTATTTTTGAAAGTGTAAGGTGGAGTGAAGATAAAAGTATAGAATCAAAAGCACCACCTACTTTTTGGGGTAAAGTTGCGGAAAATATAGGTACGCATTATAACGTAGGTAAAGCTTATACATATTATACAGGTAGAACTTCTGATCAAATCGGAAGTTTTGGTCACCCAATTTTAGATAACACATTGGGCAATATGGAAGCAGGAACAGTAGGACTGGCAACCGGTGGAATAAATGCGCTGACTGGCTTAAGTAAGTTCTCAGTACAGGCAGTTGATGCAGTTACGAATTTAGGGGCATCAAGAGTATACGGAGTTGAGAGCGACTTACCGTCTGCGGATGAAATTAGGGATGCCTTAGCAGAAAAGGCACAATCCATGTATGATTTTATGTCTGGTATCCCATCATATGCGAATCTTGAATCTTTAAGAATGTTGGGACGTTTTATAAGTATTGGGATGAAAAAAACAACGCAGGCGGAGAGAGTCATGCTTGTAAGCCAAATCTCAAGTGAATTGTTTGCAGGTGAAGCTTTAGGCGGAGGAGTTTTAAAAATATTAAGCTCTAAGGGTCTTGGATCAATTGCACTTAAGTTTGGAAATTTTGCGACAAAGATACCAGGCGTTTCATCTGTTATCAAAGCATCAAAATTTATTATCAGTAAATGTCCCAACTTAACTATATATGGGTATGATGCAGCGAATATTTCTAAAAAATTAAAGGAAGTCGGCAAAACATATTCATCACTTTATGATTTATTGCTGGATACTCAAGATACAGTTGGAGATGTTCAAGGTGTTTACAGTTCAACTGCGGGGCAAGTACCTTCAGGGTTCGGAACATTAACAGCTGATAAATTAAAATATGCACCTGTTGTTAAAGATTTAATTACTGTTAAGGCAGATATCTTACAAGCACTTCAATATTCTGAAGAAATTGGTCTTGAAGATGCTGCAGTGAGAGATCTTAAAGAACAAATTGTGAAAATAGATGCAAGGCTTGGTTCAGTCAAAACTTAAAGCTGATTCATCACCTCCACCCTCTTCTGTATAAGTTCCGCCGTTCCAATATCCTTCCTATAAAAAACAGGTCCTTTCACGCTACTGACAGCGCTCTGTGCCAATCGTTCGGCCTCTTCAAGTGAATCCGCGATACCAACAAACGCAAGCGCACGTGAGCCTGACAAATAAACTCCATCCGGTCGAGCATCAACTGAACCGTAATACATTTTTACTCCTGCAGGAATTTCATCAATCTCAATTTTTTCACCTTTTCGAGGATTCTCCGGATAACCTTCAGGTACGATATACTTCAAAACGGTTGCCTTGTTTTCGAATTCCACCGACTCCAAATTTCCAGCAATAATCCTTTCGCAAACATCAATAAAATCAGTCTTCAAAAGTGGTAAAACATTCATGGCTTCCGGGTCTCCAAATCTTGCATTATATTCAATCAATCCAACTCCATTTCTCACCGCCATAAATCCGCCATACATAATTCCCTTAAAATATTTTCCTGTTTCTTTGTAAATCGCCTCCGCAACTTTCACTGTGATTGCATGAGCCGCCTCCAAATCTCCGGGACGCAAAAAGGGAAGGGAATGATTTGCATCGCTGTATGTTCCCATGCCGCCGGTATTTGGGCCGGTGTCACCTTCATGTGCACGTTTGTGATCTTGCACCCCCGGCATATCCAAAACATGAACACCGTCAACAAAACTCATTAGAGAAAACTCCACGCCAATAAATTTTTCCTCAATTACAACTCTTCCATCAGCATTTAAACACTCGACAGCATACGCAAAACCCTCATCCACTGAATGTAAATGTTCTCCCGAAACTTTCACACCTTTTCCTCCTGTTAAGCCATCGGCTTTCACCACATATTCTCCTAATTCTTCAATAAATTCTCGCAAACCGTCAGCAGTCACAAAAACTTTAAACTTTGGACTACCCTCAATTCCATATTTCGCCACCAACTCGCGAGTGAAAGCTTTCGAGCCCTCCAACTGTGCGCAAATTTTTACCGGTCCAACACTACCAATTTCCAATTCCAAAAGCACATCAGCAGCACCTGCAACAACTTGTCCGTCTGGGCCAATAAAAGCAAAATCCGGCCTCACTTCTATTGCAAAACTCCTCAAAACTTCGAAGTCATTTAAACTTTTCACAAGTCGATATTCTTTTGCCAGAGCCATTAAACCCGGATTATTCGCACTTGCAAAAACAAACAATTCACACCCCTGCGGGCTACGTTTAAGAGTCTCGGCAATAACGTGCTCGCGCGCGCCGTTTCCAATCAAAAGAATTTTCTTCATAGCATTGGAATTTGATTTTCCACAGGATCAACTTGCACGCGGCTTGCCTCGGCGGCCCTCAGAACCTCTTCCGTCACATCGCTTGTTGGATAATTCCCATCAAAACAAGCCATGCAGAAATTTTTAATTTCAGGATTTCCCTCGTTAACCGCCTCCACCAAATCTTCCAAATCTTGATAGAAAAGAGCATCCGCTCCAATCGCCTTCGCAGTTTCTTCAGTATTCAATTCATTCGCAACAAATTCCTTTCGACTTGGCATATCAATTCCATAAACACATGGATGATGAAGAGCCGGCGAACAAGAAGCAAAATATACTTTTTTCGCGCCCATTTCCCGCACCATTTCTATGATTTTTCTAGAAGTATTTCCACGTACAATTGAGTCATCCACAAGGAGCACATTTTTATCTTTAATTTCGAGCTGAATCGGGTTCAATTTTCGGCGTATAGATTTTTGCCTATTCGCCTGCCCGGGCATAATAAAAGTTCTTCCGATATACCTGTTTTTTATCAAACCTTCACGGTATTTCACGCCCAACTCATATGCCATTGTAACCGCCGAGTGAGTTGATGTTGTTGGCACAGGAATAACCACGTCAATTTCGAGATTAGCCTTTTTGATTTTCTGAGCCAATCTTTCGCCCATTCGAAGTCGAGATTTATAGACCGAAATTTTATCAATCATCGAGTCAGGTCTCGCGAAGTAAACATACTCAAAAATACATGGTGTAAATTTTCTTTCCTCTGCACAAATTTTCGTATGTACTTCACCCTTCATATCCACAAAAACAGCTTCACCTGGTTCCAAATCTCTCAGAACCTTAAATCCAAGCACATCAAGTGCAACACTTTCAGAAGCAAAAATACTATCTTTATATAAGCCATCAACTCTTTCCCCCATAATCAGCGGTCTGATTCCCTGTGGATCGCGGAAGGCCAAAAGCCCGTGCCCAGCAATCACAGCAATCACCGCGTAGCCACCTCGAACTCGCTTGAAAACTGTTTCCATCGCTTTGAAAATTTCCTCAGGAAGCAAATCTTTAGTTGTTACTTTGCCGATTTCATAAGCCAAAATATTCAAAAGTACCTCAGAGTCTGATCGAGTGTTCAAATGCCTTTGATCTTTTTCCAAAACCTCTTTCCTCAAATTTTCTGTATTAGTTAAATTTCCGTTGTGAACCAAGGCAATTCCAAAAGGCGAATTCACATAAAATGGCTGAGCCTCAGCGCTGTCATAAGTTCCTGCAGTAGGGTAGCGAACATGCCCCATTCCCATATTTCCTTTTAATCTATCTACTTCTTTCTGCTTGAAAACATCACTCACCAAGCCATCACCTTTATGCAGGTGAATTTGACCATCATAAGTCACCATTCCAGCTGCATCTTGCCCTCGATGCTGAAGCATCAATAGCCCGTCATATAATTGATAAACGACTGGATCTTTTGAGTGAATGCCAATTATTCCACACATCTCTCGAAGGAGTTAAAGTTAAAAAGGGACTACATATTATGCTGTTTTTTCGCTGCTGTCACGGTGTTTGCCAGCAAAACAGCCACCGTCATTGGACCGACTCCACCTGGTACAGGCGAAATTGCAGCTGCCACCTGTTCGACTTCTGCAAAATCCACATCTCCCACAACTTTCCCATCAACTCTATTTATACCGACATCTAAAATCACCGCACCCTTTTTCACCATATCCGTCTTCAAAAATCCTGCTTTACCAACTGCAACAACCACCAAGTCAGCATCTCTAGTGTACCGCGAAACATCTTTAGTTTTACTGTGACAAATAGTTACCGTCGCCCCACGATTCGCAAGCATCATCGCCATTGGTTTTCCGACGATATTACTCTTACCAATCACAACCGCATCCATTCCTGCCACATCAATTTTATAATGTTCAAGCATCTTAATCATTCCCTTTGGCGTGCATGGCGCCAAATCTTCAAAATCTTTATCTAAAAGCATCTTGCCCATGTTGTATGCATGGAATCCATCCACATCTTTCCGTGGATCAATCGTTTTCAAAATCTTCGGATAATCAATATGCGCCGGCAACGGCAACTGCACAATCAAACCATTCACGCTCGAATCGCCATTCAATTCCTCAATCTTCGCCAAAATCTCCTCTTGAGTCACGGAATCCGCCAAATCAATCCGCAAAGATTCAATCCCCACTTTTTCACATGCCGCCTCCTTATTTTTTACGTAAATCTGCCCGCTCGAATTCCCGCTCCAAATCAAAACCGCCAACTTCACTTTTCCCAAAAGCTCCACATCTTTCTTAACGGCATCCAGCAGCGACTCCGCAACCTCTTTGCCATTAAGTATTGTAGCCATCAGATCAATTAAGATTACACCAGCAGTTTAACAGGTTCGGGGAAAGATGCAATTGACTTTTAATAGCCAGAGAATTACTTTGAAATTAACTAAAAACAATTTTTATGATTTTTGACGTTAAATATGCTGGTAAATGGGTTGCAAGTAAGGGCAATAGTGTTATTGATTCTGCTTCAACTTTGAACAAACTCACGAACAAACTTAAAGACCGTAAAGACAGCACAAAGTTAATTTATACATTGATTCCAAAAGGCCTGATTGCAGGTTCAGTATGATTTTTCCATATATCGAGTTTAGGGGTTTTGTTGAAGAACTTGATTTGAATCTAAAGGAAAGAAAAGAGAGGTTGAGATTAAAACTTAAGTTATTGTTATGCCTATCTCGCCTAATTACAGTGCCGTCTTCCAGAAAAAATACTCCGGACAGGTTGTAATTTCATGGAACGGGAAAATTTTGGGGATTGGAGAAGATAGTATGAAAGCACTACAAAAAGCAAAAAAAGTAATGCCGACGATTGAATCTAAAGAATTTCTTGTAAGCAGAATCCATCATGCTGTCCTCGCAATCTAAATATTACAGGTAATTTTAATATATCAAATTTCCGTCAAGTCCTTTTCGGGTAAATCAAGTTATTACAGGAATAATTCAGGACTTATTCAGCATTCAAGTTTAGCTTTAGATTGTTCGGCATCGTGGGCGTAGTGATTGGTTCACAGACATGGCTCGTCATCCATGTCCCTAGGGGTTCGAATCCCCTTACGTCCACCACCCGAACAAGACGCTAAAAAGGACCCTTATGAGGTCCTTTTTTGTAGTGTGGCAGGCATGACTCGTCTTCATCAGATTACAGGAATTCCGATGAAACTTCAATCCTATGTGCGTTTCCATAATTAAAAAGATCATGACATAATTTCCCTTAAATTTTCACATAAGCTCTAACCTTGAAAAATCCTCTCTTTTCCTGTATAATTATCAGATTTAAAAACAAAAATGCCAAAAGATACTGCTCAAGAACCAAATATAGATAATATGATGAAGTCAGGATTGATCTTAAATCCTGATATAATTGCACAAAAAGTTTCTAAAATTCCAGAAAATGGATCTGCAGATTTTGATATTATTCTTGATGGGCTAGAAAAAAAATTCCAAACTGATGAAATGGATATGTTCACTGATCTTGCAGAGAATATGTTAGCTCTCTTAATTTACAGAGCTAAAGATAAAGAAAACTTTGCAAATGAGTTGACGATGATTGAATCAATGATTGCTGATTCTCCAATAATCACTGAAGATTTAAAAACACAGTTGATAGATTCATTTAAACGGTCCGGCGAACTTTTCTTTAAAAGTACTGAGACAAACGAATCAAATGAACGGGAACAACTTGCCGATTTTTTGAGAAAATCAAATGTTAAAGATCTACACGCAATTTTGAAGGTAATTTTTCTTGACCCCAAACTTCGCAGAAAATTGAGACTTACAAAAGATGAAAGAAAACTTATTACAAATGAGACTTTCAAACAGCCAAACAGCGAAACTCTTGAAGGTTATGAAATTTCAAACATTGGCGAATTACAAAAAATTCTCTCTCCACTTTTTGCCAAGATGATTCAAGATAAAGAAATCCGATATTACTTGAATTTGGCTATTGATGAGGCTTCAAGAACAAAATCTGAAGAAAATTTGGATGAAATAGAGAAACAACAAGGTTTTTATTATCCAGCTTTAGTGATTGGATTTGGTGTTTATGGTCAGGTAGTAAATAACGAAATTATGCATGCCTTACCTGAATGCCAGGAAAAAGACATTTTAACAGTTGACGGAAATAATTGGATTGGAGGTCAGTTCGCAAGAGGAAATAAGCCAGTTTTCAATGTGAACAATAGAGTCAGACCTCAAAAAACCGGTAGCAAGGCCCAGCCCGGAACCAAAGATAATATTATGCCAGTCGGTACACATTCCGTTGTTGACTTGCCAATGGTGAGTTCAAAAACATATCCTTCTCAAAATTTACTTGGGACAGTTTTGAAAACGAATGGATATTTAAATTCTAGAAATTATGTTTTGAACTGTCGTGTTACAGGATACTCAAAAAATACTGATCAAACTCGGAAAGGAAAATACGTTGTATCTTTCTTTGATCAAAAAACAAATAAAGCTTATCAAGTATGTACTGATACTCTCGTTGTTGGTGACGGAATCGGCAAAGAAAATTTTGGTTTTGAAGATAAGTTTGACCCGGAAACAAGACGAATAGTTGCAGAATCAAAGAAGAAAATTAAGTCAGGTGAGAAACCCTCTATTATACTTTTAATGACTTTGTTGGAGTCCAAAGTGAAGAGAACGGTGAAGATGCACGTAAAAAATTCGCTGGTGAAGGTGTAGTAATTGCCTCAGGTGATAGTGGGATAGTAACTGTTTCAGATATTCTGGGCTACGGTCCAAGTGAAGAGGGTTCCACACAAGAATCATTTACACAAAAACTTACCTGGATTTCACAGCCAGCATTAGATAGCGATCAATGGTGTAAAGGAGCTCGCCCAAGATATGTAGATATAGCCCGAGAATTTCCACGTCCCTCAGAGGGCACAGCAGAAACTACGGTAGCTACAGACGACATTTACCGTGATCCAAAAGGTATACCAGTTTTAACGGAGAGATACAGAGCAGTACTCGAGTTAAAAAAAGATTTAAAGGATATTAAAGATGGGAAAATTAGTGTAGCAATCCGATCAAGAATTTCCCAACTCTATGGAGTACCCAACTTTATTAATGTCGATATTTCATCTGTGATTAGTCTATTAAATGAATCATTAGGTGAAATAATTACACAAGAGGAAACTCTACGGTCTCAACAAAAAATATTCCTAAGTCTTTTCAACGAAGATTTGAACTTATTAAAAAGATCCTTAGTAATATGTCAACTTTTTGCAAATCCTGAAAGATCTGCAGATCTTTATCCTAAAACTGGTTTAGAGGGAAAGTTTACGAGTTTAAATGACATACAAGGAGCCGCTCAAAATGTAATTAGAAATTCAATTGGAAATAATAATAATGCAAATAGGGGTAGACCTGCATTTAATATTTCACCAAATATGAATTTAAATGTGAATTTCCTAACCCAATTAAACGCATCAATTATAGCAGAAATAATTGAAACTAAGATCCCGGATCTTGAGGAAAAAATTGCAGAAACTGAAAAAAAATTAAATCCTAAGCAAATTAAAAAAACTGTCAGACAGGAAGGAAATAAAAAACAAGCCTTTGCGAGAATTAATCCAATTGGAAAGCCTGAAGAGAATGATGCTTCTGGTAAAGTGACCTGCCAAGCAAATACTTTGAAAGATGGTAGAAAAGTTTGCAGATCAGTGAGAATGGAAAAGGAAATGGTAAATGATGTGGAAAAAGTGAGGCTTTTTTATTCAGATCAAAATGGTGATGAAACAAGTATTCTAGTAGATTGGGTGGTTGATTGTTCAGGTCAAAATGCTGAAACTGAGAATCAACTTTCGAATTTCTTTTCACAAGAAAAGAATAATATAAGTGGTGGGCAGCCTATTGATATAATTCGTAGAGAGTCGAATATTCTTGAATTCAACGAATCAGGAAATAGGAATGAAATACTAAGCGGATTGGTATTACAAAATCTCGAATGTTTATTTGATGAGTCTACTGGTAAAACTTATTCAAAAATTATAGCAAAAACAAAAGATAATAAAGAATTTATATTTGAAATCGCAGGTATGTATCCGGATAAACTTGAATTTATCAGCCCTGAGAAATCAAGAGAGGCAACTCGAACTATTCAAGCGATTGAAAGATGTTTTCAAAAGCCTGATATTGCTTCCATAAAACAGTTCACAGAAGGTGGAGATAAGGTGAAATTTGGTGAATCATCAAGGTATCAAAGAAAGCCTGTTGAATTTGAGGGCATGGAAAGTAAACTTCCTGTTGCCAGCCAATTAGTGGTTGATGGTGAGGAAGAAGATATTTTCTATGTGGGACCAACCAACAGATTCGCAATTACAGACAAAGAAAGAAAAGATGTGCCAGCTCTTAGTGATGTAAATGCAAATCTTGCTTCAATGTTCAGGTATGTTCCAGCAGTTGAGGAATTTGCAAGAAAAGTATTCGCAAAAAAATTAAGAGAAAGCAAATTATTTGCACTAGATAATGAACGGTATTCTTCTGTTAAAGATCGAGTTAGAGCTGAATCTGAAAAAACAAAAGAAGAGACTTTCAAAGTTTTAGAAAAAACCGAAGAGAATCAAATTGATCAGGGTGAAATTACAGACTTGGATTCCTATAAAATTCCACTTGCAGCTGATCCTGAAGTTTTAATTTCTTATTACTTCACTGAGGCATTTAACGATGCTCGAAGATCAATAATAGCATCAGAATTTGGAGTTGATTCAAATCAAGTAGAATTATCCTTAAAATTTAAAAAATTCAAAATAAATAAAGATGACAAAAAAGAACCGTTTAAAATTATGTGGTCAATAAATAATCAACCAATTAATTTAAACCTTGGTTCATTAATCACAGAGTTAATTTCTAAGCCAGCATTTATTGGTGCATTAAAAGAAGTCTTGCCTGGAGCAAATTCAGAGAAGAATTTCAATATCAACTTAGCTACTGGTAGATTCAAGATGCTTTGATATCTGATCCCAAACCTTCTCCGCAGTTTCCTCAATCCCACCTGTAACTTCCACTTTTTTCCAGCCGTATTTTTCGCCGAGCATCAAGTGAACCTCACGCGATTTCCGCATAAATTCTTCGTTAGTTTCATGAACATGACCTTCCTCAACTGCCTCTTTGAACCTCTCGCCATCTAGCAAAATTGCCAAGTCCTCACGAACAAGATATTTGTTCAGTGACTCAAGCCACTCTAAATTTGCTCCCTTCGCTGTGCCCCAAGCCAAACCTGTTCCGGTGTAATCTTCAGCCACAACAATCACTCCTTCCTCCAGCCATTTCTTCAAAGTCGGCTCAAATTGATAACGGTTCAAAGCAAACCACATCTGTAATTCTTCTTCACTTACTCGACCTCCACCGCGCAAAAAGTCATTCAAAAAACGTCCGGTCGGCTCGATTTCATAGACAGGATACTTAATATATTTCACTGTCTTACCTTCACTTTCAAGGCGCTCCACGAGTTTTTTGGCTTGTGTGCTCTTTCCAATATTATTTATGCCGTACAGGGTAATGAGCATTGACAGTTGGACTTTAGTGCAGTATAAGATCTCTCATAAAACATATGAATTATACAAGGCTTAGTCAACTTGGGGTAGTGATTCTTGCAACGATGGGAACATGTAATAAGTTGCCTGATAAAGAAGTGCCAAAGCCGGAAATTATTAATTCTGCCATTGATGACACTTCAGCTGATACTGCAGAAGAAGTGAAAAAAATCATAGAAATTGTCAGTGCGCCAGAGCCAGCACCAGCGCCAAAACTCACTTTAACTCAACAGGAAGAACGTTTCACTGAAGATATTTTTAAAGTTCTGGAAATTCTTAGAGAAGCAGATATATATTTTATGGGTTATGGTAGAAGAACAGAAGATGGAATGCCATTCACAATTTTGCGTGCTTCTCATATAACAATGGGTTACGGTCTTGCATTACCAGCAGAAAAAAATATTGACGGTAATTTTAGATACAATGTAGAAATGAAAATTTTCAAGTTAGATCCGGATACTAATACCGAAAAAGAAACTCTAAATAAAATTATTCGCACAAATAGCATTGAAGAGCTTGTTGATATAATTGAGGAAACAATGGCACCTACTTACTTTCTTGACGAGGAAGATCTGTAGATCCAAACCCACCTCTCGATTTATCACGAATCTCCTCAACTTCTTCCCACTCGAATTTGTCGATTCTCACAAAAACTCCTTGCGCGATTTTTTCACCTCTCGCTATCTCAACTGCCGCACCAGTAAAATTATAAACCTGAATCTTCACTTCATCGTTTGGTCCGCAGTAATCATGATCAATTATTCCAAAGCCATGAGGTTGAGTTAAGCCTTTTTTTCGTGGTGTACTCGAACGCGATGCCACCACCAACATGTATCCCTCCGGAACTTCCACAATAATATTCGCTGGAATTAGTTCAATACTGCCAACCGCCACAGTCACACTCTCACGAGCAATTAAATCAAAACCAACACTTCCCGCCGTTTCATAAACAGGAAGGGGAAGTGAGGAATCTACTCTTTTGATTTTAACTTTCATATGTCACAACTTAATCATACAGAAAGAGCCCCGTAAAGAGGCTCTTAATAGATTGCAAAATTATAGTGCCGCGATCGTTGGGTTTACTTCAACCTTAACGCCGGGACCCATTGTTGATGTTAGAGTGATACTTCTAACGAATATTCCTTTAATTCCAGTAGGTCTCTTTTCCATGATTGCTTTAAGGTAAGCCTTAACATTTTCCATGATTTTCTGATCTCCAAATGAAACTTTTCCAACGATGTTGTGAAGGTTTCCTTGTTTATCGTTTCTGAATTCAACCTGACCTTTCATAATTTGAGCGATTGTTCCTTTGATATCAGTTGTAACTGTTCCTGATTTTGGATTTGGCATCAAACCTGCCTGACCAAGCTGTCTCGCAATTTTACCCATGCTCTTCATCATTGCAGGGTTAGCAACTGCGACATCAAATTCCATCCATCCTCCGGCAATCTTATCCACCAAAGTTTCAGCTCCAGCCTCGATAGCACCAGCATCTTTCGCCATTTTTGCTTCATCTTCTGAAACAAAGGCAATTACTCGAACTTTCTTACCAGTTCCATGTGGAAGAGCAACAGTTGATCGAAGAGCTTGCTCAGCAATCGCAGTATCAATTCCTAGGTTCATGTGAACTTCAACAGATGAATCGAACTTAGTTGTTGCAGTCTCCAAAGCCAATTTAACAGCTTCATCAAGAGTATAAAGCTTAGTCGAGTCAACTTTCTTTGCTGCCTCTAAATATTTTTTTCCGTGTGACATATTATTTTGGTTAGTGGTTCAAACAGGCCGTAGCCCTCCCACGATATAAAATTAACCTTGTACTACTACTCCCATAGAGCGAGCAGTTCCTGCCATAATTTTCATTGCAGCTTCGATATCGTTCGCGTTCAAATCTTCCATCTTTATCTTCGCAATTTCTTCAAGTTGAGCTCGAGTGATTGTTCCAACCTTATCTTTGTGTGGAACAGCTGAACCCTTTTCGAGTTTGATAGCCTTCTTTATAAGAATAGCTGCCGGTGGTTTTTTTGTAATAAATGAGAAACTTCTGTCTTCATAAATAGTGATAATAGCAGGGATAATTGTATCTCCCAACTCTCTTGTTTTTTCGTTAAATTTCATACAGAAATCCTGCATGTTAACACCGTGCGGACCAAGGGCAGTACCCACTGGCGGAGCTGGATTAGCCTTGCCGGCTGCAATCTGCAACTTCACAATAGCCTTAATTTTCTTTACAGGAGCCATATAATTGTTTAAAAGCGCATGAAAGTTACAGGAAGAGGTGCTTTAAGTCAAAGGAATTTGAAATTGCGGCTTACGGTGAGGCAGAATACGAGTACACACTCACCCTCAAAATTGTCCACTCGATTTGGCTATTTTAACCTGCAAATCGTAGGTTTTTCTGCTATGATTTTCTCGATTTAACCCCGCCCAAAATGAACGATAAAGATTTGTTATCAGTAGCGATTTATTTCGGTAAAAACGCTCTTGAATGGAAGAGGAAGTTCACAGGTTTGTTGCCCGAGATTCACAAACGTAAGTTGTACGAGAAGAAAAACTGTAGCTCAATCTTCGAGTTTGCGGCAAAGTTCGGAGGATTATCTAATGATCAAGTTCGTTTAGCACTTAATTTGGAGGAACGATTCGAAAGTATGCCAAGATTGCACGAGGCACTTGTTAATGGAGAAGTAAGTATTAATAAGTTAGCTCGAGTAGTTTCAATTGCGACTCCGGAGAATGAAGCAGAACTTTCTGAAATTGTAAAAAACATGTCCAAATCAGCAGTAGAAACATTTGTAAGAGATGAAAAGTTTACAGATCTGCCCAGGCAGACACTAACCTTAAACGAAGAAGTCAAAAATCGACTAATTGAACTTCAATCTAAAGGGATAGATATTAATGAACTAATCAGCGCCGCACTTAACAAACGTGAAGAAGAAATTGCAGAAGAGAAAGCACAACCGGTTGAACTAGCAACATCTCGACCTGTTCCAGCAAAAACAGAAAGACTTCTCACAAAAGAACACGGCACCAAATGTTCAATTCCAACCTGTAAAAAGCCCTCCGAAGTAATTCATCACACTCAAACTTTCGCCATATCTCATTCACATAATCCAAACTATCTCGCGCCGCTCTGCAAAGAACATCACGAGATTGCACATGCGATTAACTTGAGGGTGAGGGAGAAACGGTTTAGTAAATAAAATGGCAATCATTTATTCAAAGCAAAAATCACTTAGGGTTTGCTGGAAAGTCAGCGGGATGGCTTGCTAATACGGATAATACCTAGAACCGTCATCTGAAAGTCCAAAGACTTTTACCGTGGCTTCTGAAAATGTGCCAAGCAGATTGCACTCTTCAGACGTTGTTGCAAGGTCAGACCCATCGGCAGCCCAGTCGCAAGTCCGAAATATGTTCCCTTCACAAAATCCAAAATGGGCCGGATCATCTTGTTGTGGAGTGAAATCGCACTTGGCAACCACTTGAAGGTCGTTTTCAAAGGAGTAGGCCATAACTTTGTCATCACAAACGAATCCTTCTTTAGGCTTGTAGTCGGCAGTCCAATAGTTGTCATAGAGCATATATCCATCTGCAGACCCATCGGTACTCCATTGAACTCCTAGGCCAATAATCCCTTGATCTTCGAGGAGATTGTCATAAGTTGTTGTCATGGTTTCAACTGGTATGTGCGCGACCACTACGGTTTCTTTGTAACCCGGAGTTTCCTCTATTTGTGAGGATAACGTACTATCGATTTGCCCTTCGATAAAAGCGCTATACATGTTGATACCACATGTTGACCCCTCATTATGGTCTACAGAATTCGGTGGCCCCTGTTCGGCGCAACCGATGAGAGCGGGTAAAATTAGGGCAGAACACTTTGAAATCTTCATATGTTCATTATAACATATAAAAATAAATTGTCAAAGAGAGTGGTGCATCGAATCTGTTCAAACCATGACTGGCATCTGCAATAATTCTACTTCGAAATAATCTCAAACAAACTCTTCATTTTTTCGTGTAGGGAATACGAGTATTGGAATGCATATATACTGCCACCTTTTCGGATAACAAGGTGAACGGTGTTTTTCTTTGATTTGTGGTTAAAGTAAAACGAAGCATCGCCGTATGTGTTCGACTCGTTCGTATCTCCAAGAGTCAAAAGCTTCGCAGCACGGTCACGCAAGGTTAGGTAACCCTGAAAGCCGCCGGTTTCACTCCTATACTCAATTTCATAAACTGAGCCAACAAATGTTTCGCCATCAAAAAAGTTCCATTGATAAACATAAGCATCACTTTGATCTGAAAAAGTTAAGAAACTGTACACATTCCCGTCGAAAACAGCATTTTTCAGAACAGGATTAGAAAAGCCCGCCGCAGTTAAGTGAGCGGCTGTTAATTTAGCGACAGGAACTTCATCTTCGTGAACAACAACATTCTCAACCGCAGGTTCAATTTCCGCACCTGTTCCACTTTCGGCCGGCACGCTAAGTACACTCGTATTTAAGTAGCCATGAAAAACCATATCACCAAGTATGAATATCACACATAAGGATAAGATAATGGAGAATACAGTAAATTTTTGCATGGATGTGGTGGATGTGGCTGTGAATTTACTTCTTTTTTACCTGATCAAAATCAAGTTCGACCGGAGTTTCACGGCCGAAGATAGTAATAAGCACTTTAACCTTACCCTTTTCATCGTCAATTGTATTGATGACTCCTTCGTATCCTGCGAAAGGACCGTCCAATACCATAACAAGATCACCCTTCTCGAAGGCAATTTTGAACTTAGGAGCGTTGTCTTCACCGATGTGTCTTTGGATAATTCCAAATTCCTCGGCTGAAACCGGCACCGGAATAGTTCCGCTACCAACGAAACCTGTAACGTTTGGAGTATTTCGCACAACATACCAAGAATCGTCGTCAACCATCATTTCAACAAGCACGTAACCTGGGAAAAGTCGTTTCTTTTCAGTTTTTGGCTTACCTTTCTTAACAACAATTTGAGTTTCTTTTGGAACAATCACATCAAAAATCTTATCTTGCATGTTCATTGACTCAATTCTTTGTAGAAGTGCCTCACGAACTGCATCTTCATATCCGCTATAAGTGTGTACAACGTACCAGTGACGACCTGTGTTTTTTGCTTGTTTTGCCATTTGTTATTTAGTTAACTTTGTTAATGCCATTTGATAAAGTTCGCTCAATCCAAGGTCTAGAGCTGCAATTACTAGTGCCATAACCAGAGAAACTCCGATTACGATTGCTGTTAAAAGAGCTGCCTGTTCCTTTGTTGGCCAGGTTACTTTCTTAAATTCCTCGAATGCAGTGACGAAATAACTGATTACTGGGTTAGCTTTCATATGATTGTTATTGTTTATCTTTAAAAAGCCTCTCGGCCTTCGTTAATTACTCTACACCCTTCCTTTTGAATAAATCAAGCAAATGTGATATAATGATATGAGTTAAATCTCCACGTATGCGCAAAAACATAAAAAAAAGAATTCTTATAGCTGTAGTTTTAGGTATTTTAGCATCTTTGATGATACCTACAGCATTTGCCGGTTTCGTTCCTTTGCCTGATAACACAACCCTGGGACTACCGACTGCAGAAGGAGACACAGCTGTAGATAAATTCGAAAATGTCCTCGGACCTCTAGCAAGAGCAACTAGAATTATTGTTGGAGCAATTTCAATTCTATTAATTGTAATTTCAGGTTTTACAATGGTTGTGGGTGGAGATAATGATGGAACTGTAAAAACGCAAAAACAGTCAATAACTTATGGGCTACTCGGGCTCGCACTTATAAGTATTGCCGGCCCATTAGCTGAAGTTTTTGATTACAGGAGTGGAAACGCCCTTGAAGATGGTGAATCTTTGGTTAATAGAGCGGCTGTTTTTGATGATACGGTGAAAATTGTTATTACTTTTATTAAATATTTACTAGGAGCGCTTGCATCTCTCATGTTTATTCGTGCCGGTGCTGTTATGATTTCTTCAAGTTCAAGTGATGAAGATATAACAAGAGAGAAAAAGAATCTTGTCATGTCGTCCGGTGGTTTAATTATGGTTTTTGCATCTGATCTATTTGTGAGAAAAATTCTTTACTCAACAGCATATAACAGTGCGACATCTGAAACTGTTGTCTCAATAAATCAGAGCGAATTTCTTAAACAGATGGTTTCAATAATAAATATTATGGTTTCTTTTGTCGGGCCGATAATGCTACTTGGACTCCTTATAGGTGGTCTGCTTTATGCAACTGCAGGTGGAGAGCAGGGAAGAATTGATTTGGCAAAAAAAATCATGATCAATTCCGTCATCGGAATTGTTATTATTTATGGCGCATTCGCGCTCGTTTCAACTGTAATCGCTGGTGTCTTCTAAAATATGAAAAAATTTATTGCTTACATCTTCGTTATCGTGATTCACATGTCTTTCATGGCTCCTGCTTACGCGGAATCTTTTCAGGATACAATTAAAGGACTTGGAACAAATATTGGAACTCAAAGTGAAAAAGTGAGCGAAGATATAAATGAAACTCAAACAGATGGAGAGTCTGATGTTCAATCAATTACTTTGCCTACTTATCAAGATGATTCGGAAAATGGTAACGCTTACGGGGAAGGCGGTATAAAAGGTATTACAGGTGCAATCTTTACATTTTTAGATTTTTTTAAGTTACTTGTGACTCCGATTGCGGTACTTTTTATTGTTGTCATGGGAGTGCGAATGGTTGCGGCTGGTAGAGATAACAGTGAAGTTGAAACTGCATCTAAAAACTATATAAGGTACGCAGTTGAGGGTTTGATTGTAATTTTTATTGCTGACGAACTTATAAGAAGTGTTGCATTCGGAGTTGAAGGAGATATTTTTAGAAATGGAGTATCTGGAGCGGCTGAATACGGAAATCAGGCTTCAAGTTTTATGAAGGGTATTTATAGCTTAATGCAGGTAACAGTGGGATCAATTGCGGTTTTCATGCTTGTAACTGCAGGTATGAGATACGTTGCCGGTTCAGCAATTGACGACGAGGTTACAACTGCAAAACGTCAAATAACCTGGTCGCTTGTCGGTCTATTTGTAGTTGCAATTTCAGAGTTTGTGGCACAGGGAATCCTTTTCAAAGATCAAGGTACAACATTGGGAATTTCAAATGCCAAGAGCCTTTTTGTACAAATTACAAATTTCGTTTCGGGAACAATCGGCACCTTATCTTTTGTTTTCTTGCTTTACGCAGGTTACTTATATGTTACTTCAGTAGGAAAAGAAGAAAATATCACAAAGGCAAAACAAATAATAACAGGTGCAGCAATCGGTTTAATTCTTGCCGGTTCAGCCTTCGCAATAACTTCTACAATTGTTACTCTTGATGCCGCCAGATAAACATATAGAATATGAAAGACAAATTCCACACCATGAATTTAAAACGAGTCGCAAAAATATCACTTTTAAGCATTGTTCTCGCAATGCAGTCTTTTATATTACCGGTGGCTTTTGCTGATTTAGATATTAGTTATGACTCGGAAACAACAAGTTCAGATGAAGCTCAGGGTGACATATCTGCAGCTGATTGTGCAAATCTATCTGAGAGTCTTGCTGCAGCATCAGGTTGTTCAAGCTCAAGTGCATCGATCGACGGTTTTTCAGGATTCGATGGCACAATGGAGGCTCCTGACGCAGCCGCATACGATCCGGCTCTAACAAAAGTTACTTCGGGTAGAGAACTAATTCAAACAATAGTCAATTTTGCACTTTCCTTTTTAGGTTTAATTTCCACAGTTGTTGTAATTTACGGAGGAGTACTTTATGTCACCAGCCGTGGTGATGAAACTCAAGCAGGAGAGGGTAAAAAAGCAATTTCATATGCAGTTGTCGGTATTGTCATAATTTTAAGTTCATTTGCAATTGTTAACACTCTATTAAGTGCGACAGGTGCCGATACTTCTGGTGACGGAACTACAGGTACAACAATTGCAGAGTCCGGGGCGGCTTTTGATGTAACTTCAGTGCTTGAGGAATTAACGAATATTACATCTGAATATCTTGATGCTTATAAAACTTATAATAAAGTTGTTGAAGAAGTGGCATACATGGGCTCAATTAACGCACCAGTGCAAGTAGAGGTGACTGATACTGACATATCTGTAGGTGGCGCACTTGAATTTATTGGTGAGTTTATTACTGGAGCTGACACTGATTATTCAGATATATATTCTTATGTCGATCAATCAGAAATAGATTCTTATTTAGATAAATTAAATGCAGGCATAGTGAAAATTCAAGGCACTGTTGATACGTCAGTGAGTTGTACTTATGAATCTTCTCAGGCACTTAAAAATTATTTAAAATCCGGTTCAACTACATCATTAGTTTTGCCTGATATGCATTTTGTTAAAACGGCACATGCAGAAACCGTACTTGAGGGTCAGTTTGATGTTACAGAGGACATGATCTCAGATGAAGAGGCAAATGAAACGGCAAATGCAGGTACTGGTGACTGTTATTATAGTGTTGCCTACTCTGGAGATGAAAATATATCAGACAATTGGAATGTAGATCCAGGTTCATCTGGGCTAACTTTTTTTGAGATAGATGTATCAGAAATTGATGGAACCATTAAAGATAGAGTAGCTGATATTGGTGAGAATGCTGCAGAAGATTATACAAGAACTGTTGAAGATTTAGCTGAGCGATTATCTGATCTAAATGAGCTTTTTGATGATGGAGATGCAGCAACATCAACACTTCAGACTATTAATGATGCATTCACTACTCTAAATACTCAAATTACAGATGCTGAAGATGTTGATAATATTTCTGCAGTTTCAGTTTCAAGTTTTATAAAAAGTATCGATAAAATCTATAAACTCGTTCAAAATGTTCAATTCGTTGATGCACGAATCGCTGCAAGTGTAACTACAGGCAATGCTCCTCTTATAGTTAGATTTGATTCACTTGGAACTCTTGATCCAAAGATGGGAACTGTTGATGATGAGAATATTTCTTGGGATTTTGGTGATTTAAATGCCAGTTCAGACAGTCCAAATACTTCAACTGGCCCGGCAACAAGCCATAAATTTGAAAACGCCGGAACTTATAGAGTGAAAATGAAAGCTTCAAGCTCTGATCCAGATTATGACATAGCAGCCGGTATTGCATACGTAACAATTAAAGTTTCTCCACGCTCTTCAATTATTAAACTTCAGGCAACAGCAGGGGGCGAGTCAACTGAATTAGCTGATTTCTCTGTTTTCCCTGCAATAGATAAATCCACATATAAAGTGATTCTAAATGAAGCCAAGGCAGGTATTCAATTTAGTGCTGAAGGTTCAACAGGTGGGGGTGGAGAAGATGATGAATTATCTTTTTATAGTTGGGATTTTGGTGACGGTGAAATTGTTGAAGGTCCGACTGAAGTTACGCCAGATCTACATATGTATGGTGAAGAAGGAACTTACACAATGTCATTAACTGTTACTGATGCAACAGGCTTGAAAGATAGAAAATATACAAAAATTTATGTTGGTTCTCCAGCGGCAAGAATTTCAGTTTCACCAGAATCAGGAATGGTTGGAACAAAATTTGAATTCAGTGGTGCGGCATCAAGCGCAAATTTAGGTACAATTTCAAATTATAAATGGGCAGCAACCTTAGACGGTACTCCATATGCTTTAGAAAACGACAACGGAATTGAAATTAATACTGAGTTTGACCAGCCAGGAATTTACACAATGTCTTTAACTGTAACAGATGGAGTTAGTGGAACAGACACTGATTCGATTGATGTACTTGTTGAATCGCAAAGTCCGGTAGCAAAATTTGATTACTCAGTGCCGAATAGCACTAAACCGGGTACATATATTTTTGATGGGTCAAAATCTTACGATCCTGATGAAAAAGATACACTCACTTATGCTTGGGCAATCGGAGGTGAAGAAGGCGAAGATTGGTCAGTTGAGAGCCAAGAAACCGATGGTTCAGCAATAACAATAAATTTCCTTACAACAGGAGAAAGAGATATTTCACTTTCAGTTTCAGATAATCATGAATCTGAGCTGCAAAAAACTTCTGTTGCAGAAGTAACGATTGATGTTAGTTCTGTTCTAGATGTTGATTTGGATGTTGGCGATGGTACTTATAAACTTGGTGAATCGGCGGAAGTGGAGGCAGAAATGACTGCAACTAGTGAAAATGCATCAGAAGTTGATATTGATTATGGTGATGGAGAAAGTGATTTATCAACAACTTTTAGTTCCGGAAAAGAGACCTTCAAACATACATATAAGCAGGCCGGAGTTTTCAATGTTAAGCTTACTGCATTAGCTGATGATAACAGCACGAACTCAATAACTAGAAGAATTTATGTGGGTACAGGTGATAGCCCTATTGCTGTTATGAATGTAACTGCTGATGGAAATGATACAGGTTTTGGTGATTCCATAAGTGGAAACATAAAAACAAAGTTTGAATTTGATGCGACTTCTTCAATCAACACAGACGGAAGCTCAAAAAATCTAAGTTACAGTTGGAACTTCGATGATCAAACGACCTCAAGTTCAAGCAAAGTCAGTCATATTTTTGATGAAACTGGTGACTTTGATGTTGTACTTACAGTGAAAGATTCAAAAGATCCAACACTTTCAAGCCAATCAAATATTAAGGTGACAATTGAAGATGTTGCACCTGAAATTTCAGGAATTACTGCAGTGCCGGTTTCATCATCCTTAATCACACCTTTAACGGTTAACATTAACGTTGATGCATCTGATGTGGATGGAAAAATAGTTAAGGTTAACGGTTGGTATTATGATGTAAATAATTCTTCAGTTGCTTTGGGCGAGGCATCTTTTGCTACGACAAGTTTTAGTTTAAAAGTGAACACAAATGGTTTAGAAGATGAAGAAATCACTTATGGATTCGCCGCTGAGGTTTATGATAATCAAAATAACAAAGTTTCAACCGCTGAATCACTAGCTGAATCTAAGATTCCTACTATCACTGTGAAAAATGGTCCGAATGCAAGCCCGACTGTTGGCTTCGGTGTTGATCAAACTTCTGTATTTGTGGGTGATGAAATTAATTTCACCTCAACTTCAAAAGATTCAGATGGAACAATTATTGCTTATACATGGGATCTTGAGGGTGACGGATTCAGTGATAATGAATCTGAAGAAGAACCTAAGCTTACTTATATATTTACAGAATCACACCCATTGGGAATTGATGTGAAATTAAAAGTTGAAGATGATGCAGGGGCAACTGCTGTTTCAGATTCAATCAAAATTTATGTTACTTCAAACTCAGCTCCTCCGGAGGCGGCATTCTTAACTGAAATTACTGGGAAAACAGTAAAATTCTCTGATAATACAGTTTTTGATTCTGATAATGGAGCAGCTTTTTCCGGAATTTACTGGGATTTTGATACAAGTGTTGATGTTAACGGCGATGGAGTGAAAGATAATGATGTTGAGGATAAAGATAAAGAAAGTCCAAGCCACACATATGAAACTTTGGGAACTTATAATGTGAAAATGACAATTGTTGATAACACAGGTCAAACTGACACCGTTACAAATGCTGTTAAAGTGATTCAAACTGTTGATCCAAAAGCTGGATTTAGCTCTGTTGTGAGTGATAAACTTGTAACTTTTACAGATAGTTCCACAACTGATACTGCAAATGATATTACAGTGAAATCTTATAAATGGGATTTTGATACTTCAAAAGATAGTGATGGTGACACAGTTCCTGATAATGATTCTGATGCCACAACAAAAAATCCGAGCCACACATATGATGCATACGGAATATATGAGGCAAAATTAACTATTACTGATACATATAAGAAGGAAAGTTCAGCGGAAAATACAGTTTCACTAGTGGCACCGATTGAACCTATTGTTATTTCATTTACAAGTCTACCAGCGGCCGTTTCAAAAAAGGTCACAATGACTGGAGAAAATGGATATGTAACTTTCTATTTCAGTGCGACAGGTGGTAGTGGTGATTTCTCATATCAAATTGATAAGAATATTTTTTACGACACAAGTGGCGATGGTGAACGTGCTAATGATATAGACGATGCTCAGTCAAAATCAGGTTCATGGGAAACATATTTTGACAAATCATATGGACAAACCGTCGTAAAGTTAAGTGTTACAGATAATGAAACCGGTGAGTCGGCTTATGACACAATCCAGATCACTTTCCAAGGATCAACCGGAGGTGCTAATCTTTTCAACGCCACGAATTCAGAATTATATCTATTTATTTTAGGCGCGTTTATGGCAGCAATTGCCGGTACCGCCCTTGCTTATACTTCCAAACCACAAAGTTAAATGACTGAAACAGCTAGTACACCAGCACCTACTCCTACACCTGCTCCAGCTCCAGCACCAATTCCTCCAGTGCCTGTTCCAGCAAAAGTTCTAACTCCTGAAGAGAAAAAAGTAAAACGATCAGAAATGTTTAAGAGAATGGGAATTTTAGCTGGCTTAGCTTACTTTGCTTCAATTGCATTTGTTTATGCTTGGGCGTTTTTAGCAGGTGGTCAAGATTTAAGCTTCTTCAAATATATTGGCGGAATGAAACAAAGAGATTTTGATGGGATGGTGATGAATCTCCTTCATATACAATTCGGTATTTTGGTGGCTGTGACTTTGCTTGCGGCATTATTTTTCCTCTTTAAATCACTGATGACAAATGCTCAGGAGCTTGAAAAAAAGAAGCAGTCCTCTAAAAAGGCAATGATGTCAGGGATTGCATTCCTTTTATTTGCAGCAATTTGGCTTGTTTCAATAATTTTACTCGGACCAAAACTGGTTACAGAAGTTAGCGGAGGAATTGTAACCACGCCTTCAGATACAATCGGTCTAACAGCTCCAATTGAAATTAATTTTGATGCTAGTAAGTTGCCAATTGATGAGACAAGTATTGCAATTTTATCTTACACTTGGAATTTTGGTGATGGTGGAACTGCGAATGGTAGTGTAACAAGTCACAGATACACAAAAAAGAGCACAGCAGATGGTAAATATACAGTTAAACTAAGTGTTGGGCTTGAAGAGCTTGCTACTAAGAAACAATTTACTCAAGAATTCTCTAAAGAAATTGTAATTACTAATGAATCAACTTCAGCTTCATTTATCATGAAACCTGATAGTGGAGAAATCCCATTAAAGGTTAAATTTGATGCATCAGCATCATATGACCCTGATGGTGAAATTAAAACTTACGAATGGGATTTAGATGGTGATGGTGACTTTGATGATGCAACAGAAGTTACAGCTGAATTTGATTATGAGAATGAAGGCACATATAAGGTCTCTCTTAAAGTGACAGATAACAATGGTGCTTCAGATATTTCAACTCAAGAAATTGAAGCCGGTACAGTAAACGGCTTAAGAGCAATTGTGAATTCTGATGTTGGAATTGATGAAATTTATTATACAGGTGAAAAATATACTTTCTCTGGTGAATCATCACAGATTAAAGATGGTAGCATTACAGCTTATACTTGGGATTTCGGTGACGGTTCAACAAAATCTACAGGTAAAACTGTGAATCACACATTTTCAAAATCTGGAAAATTAACTTTGAAGCTAACAATCATGGATAAGAGTTCAAATACAGATAATCAAACTTTAGATATTACTGTTGTTGATAAAGGCACTCCACCTGATGCAAAAATTTCAAGTGAACCGGCTGCTTTGAACGGAACTATTACTGGTCCACTTCCACTTGCAATTGATTTTAGCGCGAGCACTTCAACAGATCAGGAAAAAGATATCATATCATATCAATGGGATTTTGATGATGATGGTGAAGTTGATGATACTGGAAGTAATGCTTCTCATACTTATGAAGAAGAAGGAGAGTATACTGCTCGATTGATACTTACTGACTCTGCAAAAAATACCTCAGAAACTACAGTTGATATTAATGTAACTCCACAAGGAATAGTTGCAAAATGGACTGTTACACCGACTTCAGGTGAAGTTCCTTTGCGTGTAAGTTTTGACGCCTCAGCATCTACATATAAAGATGGTACAATTGCAGATTACAAAATTGATTTTGGTGAAGGTGGAATTCCTGCAAATGGCGGCTCTTCAGCTGAATATAGATACACAACAACAGGAAATTTTACTGCAACATTAACGGTTGTTGGCGCAGATGGAAAAACCTCCTCAACAACAACTCAAATTATTGTTCGACCAGTTTCTTTAACTGCATGTTTCACTGTTGATTCAGATTCGGGTGCTGCACCTTTTTATGTAACACCAAATCCTAGTTGTTCAAAAGGTTCAATCACTGATTATGCTTGGGATTTTGGTGACGGCTCTATAGATAAGGGAAAATCGCCTGATGGTCATTTATACCAAACTGCAGGCACTTATGAACTTTTACTTGAAGTAACCGGAGACAACAAAGTAATCTCTTCAATAACAAAAGTAATAACAGTTACTAAGCCTTAAAAACTTCATTGAAAGGAATACCTTTTTCAAGTGATTCCTTAACAATTCTTGCGACTTCTTTATATCCAATTTTTGGAGCGTAAGCAGTAGCAAAACAAGTTGAAGCATTGAGCTTTTTAAACATCTCTTTTTCATTTGCCTTTATTCCATCAATACAAAGTTCTCCGAACATTTTCATCCCATTCCCAAGTATTTCAATTTGATGCAAAAGATCTGTCATAATAAGTGGAGTGTGCCAATTCAGTTCAAATTGACCTTGCTGGCAGGCAAGGGAAATACTTAGATCTAAGCCAATAACTTGAATGCAAATCATGCTCATACATTCAGGGATCGAAGGGTTTACTTTACCCGGCATGATTGATGATCCAGGTTCCACTTCAGGTAAAATCAACTCATTAAATCCTGCAACAGGTCCACTCGCCATCATGCGAAGGTCATTCGAAATTCGCAAAAGTTCAACTGCTAATGAGCGCATTGTAGATGACAAATGTAAAAACGAATTCATACTATTTGTTTTCTGAAAAAGATTCTTAGCAGGGCGTAATTTCACAGCGTAAACTTTTGAAAGTTCTGAGCACATTTTTTTTGAAAAGTCTTTCGGCGTATTTATTCCGGACCCAATTGCTGTTCCACCAATTCCTAATTCAAGTAAATCTTCTCTAGCATTCTGAATTTGTTTCTCACAAGAAATCAGTGCTTCTTTGTATCCTCCAAATTCTTGACCTAGTGAAATTGGAACAGCATCTTGCAAATGGGTTCTTCCGCATTTCATTACTTTCATGAGAGCTTTCTCTTTTTTCTCAAAACTCTTAATTAGATTTTTTAAAGCTTGGCTTAATTTGGCCAAATCATTTATTGCAGCTAATCTTATTGCAGTTGGAATTACATCATTCGATGATTGAGACATATTCACATGATCATTCGGATGCACAAACTTATATTCACCTTTCTTTCCATCCAAAATTTCAGCTGCTCTATTGGCCAAAATCTCATTTAGGTGCATGTTAAACGGTGTACCAGCTCCGGCCTGATAAGCATCTAAATCAAAATCAAATTTTCCAGCTAAAAATTCCTCACCGGCCTTCAAAATTGCATCGCGGATTTTTTTCTCAATCGGATTTATTCTTGCTGCTGCCATTTTTATATTACAAATTGCCTCTGCAAAACTCCAGTATGCTTGCAAACCGGAAATCTGAAAATTTGCCTTGGCGCGCGTGTAAAAACTTCCTCCATAACATTCAGCAGGTACTTCAACTTCTCCTAATGCGTCTTTTTCTTTTCTCATCTTCATGAGCCGATTTTATCAGGTTTAAAATTCAAGGCAACTATATAGGTTTCAAAACTTCGATCACGACAAGCATCAGGTTTATATAAACTCACTTTCCCAAATGAGGCTTTTATTTGCCTCATAACACCATATAAATCTTCACCTTGGAAAACTTTTGCGATAAAAGTTCCGCCTCTTCTTAATACTTTCGATGCGATTAAATAAGCAGATTCAGTTAACTCAGCGGAACGACCTTGATCTAAATCTTTAATTCCAGAAGTATTTGGTGCTAAATCTGAGGTAACAAGATCAGCTTTATGAAAATCACGACTCCTCATGAATTTGAGAATTTCCTCCGTATTAAAAATATCTTCAACCATAGTTACTACATTTTTTTCTTGAAAAGCATCAATTTCCTTCATATCCACTCCTAACACAAGCCCATCAGGGCCGATAATTCTAGAAATTATTTGCAAAAAACTACCAGGTGCAGCTCCCAAATCAAGCACCATTTGACCTGGCTTTATAATATGAAATTTGTCTTGAATCTCTAAGAGTTTAAACGCACTTCTAGCCCTGAAACCCTCTTCCTTCGCCATCCTAAAATACTTGTCTTGAACTTGGTAAGCTTTTGGCATTTATAGGGGTGATTTTAATGGAACTCCATCTTTACGAGGATACATCATATCTAATTTCTTGGTTTTTTGGAACTCAAGAATATATCTTGTCTGTTTTTCCGGCATTTTGTACTTGTGAATTTTCAAAAGTTTCATCCCCAAATGATTCATAGCATTCTCAGCTAATTCTAATTCTTCTTTATGATTTTCACCTTTCCATGCATAAAAATAACCCTCAGGTTTTATGAAGCCTGCAGCCAATTCTAAAAGAGTTGGAAGGGGAGCCAATGCTCTTGCAGTTCCAATATCAAATTTCTCACGTGATTTTGGGCTCTGAGCAAAAACTTCACATCTACCCAAAAGTGTTTTCACATTTTTTAAGCCTAATGCTTTAACCATACTTTTTATAGACTTTATTTTTTTCTCAGTTGAATCTAAAAGTGAAAAATTCATCTTCTTTTCTGAAATTGCTAAAACAAGGCCTGGTAAACCACCACCTGTACCCAAATCAATAATTGAATCGCCGTCCTCGGCTTTCCAAAGCTCTAAAACGGCTTCACAGTCTACAAAATGTTTAGATTCCAATTTTTCAATATCTCCACTTGAAAGTAAATTCAACTTTTCATTCTCTGTCTTTAATAATTTTGAAAGTTTTTTTAATGTCATAGTGTTGGTGTTAGTACAGCGGCTTCAGTAGAAGTTGCTGCTGAAATTTCTGCTTCAGTTTCTTTTTTAAACTCACACTTCGATACACAAAGGGTGTCACTTTCGTCTTCACATGCTTTCCATTCGCCGCCGCTTAATTTACAAGCATCAGTCAATTGTTTTAGTACTTCATCCTTGTTCGCTTGTACTTCTTCTTTTACACAAGATCCACCTGCATCAGGAAAATCTCCTGTTAATTTGCATGAAAAGCCTTCTTCACATTGAAGACCTGCAATTCCTCCACAAAATTCATTTTCTTTTGCATCAAGCAATGGTTTTGAATACATATAAACACTGATTTTCTTTGAAGCGGTCGATGTTGTGCTTCTATCAAACGCAGTAACATTAATTGTACAAAGAGATTCAGCTTTTTGATCTGCTAAAAATGTTAAATCAATATATTGGACCATCTGCGCCACCATATCTTCTTTTAAAACCGGTAGCATTATAACTTCTGGCTCATCAGCACATTGATAAGATGAAACATATGCAAGTGCATTAGAACTTATTACTAAATCTAATGTATCTTCCTGCGGATTTACTGCCTCATTTTCTTTAGTTGTGAATGTAATTTGGTATGGAGAAAGAAGTGAACATCCCATCATGATGACAGATATGCCGCTTACTAATAAGATTTTTTTCATTTGTGGAGATTAAGTAATGGCATATTATCAAACTTATCTAAATCTCACCACAGAAATTGCGGCAATCGCAGCTGTTTCCATTCTTAAAATGTACTCTCCCAGTAAGAATATTTTTCCACCTATTTCTCTAATCATCTGAAGCTCATCTTTTGTAAGTCCTCCCTCAGGACCAATTACAATATTCACAAGATTGCTTCTCTCCGAATCAATTAATTTTAAATCATAATCCCAAGCATCTCCTGCCAAAATCAAGCCATCAGGAGGATTTTTAACAAATTCTTCTAAGCTTATACTTTCACTAAGTTCTGGTAAAAATGGCCTCTCACATTGCTCAGCAGCTTCTTTTATTATGAATTTTAACCTGTCAGTTTTTCGCAAATCATCAACTTGCGTTCTATTGCTTATAATTGGAATAATTTCATCAACTCCCAATTCGCAAGCTTTTTGAACAATCAGCTCGAAAGTAGACGGTTTTTTGGAGATGGCAATAAAAAGCCGAATTTTTTGTTCAGATCTCTTGCACTCTTCATGGCCAGTCAAATTTAACTTTGCAAATTTTCTGTTAATTTCAGTGATTTCTCCATTTGCCTTCATACCTTTTCCGTCTAAAACTATGCATTTATCTCCAACCCGATACCTTAAAACACTGGTCATTTGATTTAGAAGTTCTTTGTCTTCAATCAAAATAGCCTCTTCCTTGATATTGCCGTCAATAATGAAATGTTGAATTTGCTTCACAGAAATTTAATAAAATCATTGTATTGCTTTGCATTTACCACATCTGCTGCTTCTATCCAATCTCTTCTTGCAATAAAAATACCATATTTATCACATTTTACTGAAATTTTTACCCCCTCATTTTTGCAAACCCTTCCATAATTTCCATCCACTTCAATTATTTTATCAAATTCTTTTGTAGCACGAATTATTTTTTCCAAATCATTTTTTCCGTTTAGATCACATAAAATTTTCACATTCGGATTTTGTAAAGCATGAATAATTTCATCTGTTGTTGAAGAAATTGCTGAGAATAAAACTATTTTTGCTAAATCAAAATTAAGCATTTTGATATTATCAATCTTCACTCCATGCAAGATTTTCAAACCGGATTTTTCAATTTCTTTAGCCTGTTTTTTTAATGTTCCTATATCAACAAATTGACGAGCTAGAATTCCATAATCCATCTTTAATTCACTAATCGAATTTAAATGTAAATCTCCAATCAGATCACTTTCCACTATCAACTTAGGTAATTTCCCATTCAATGCCGCCTCAATTTCGCCCTGATCTTCTCTAATTTCTGGTGGAATATAAGGCAGACCAAATGCCTTAAAAACATCTTCTTCAGTTTTGCTTGCAATGTTTTTTTCTCCATCAAAAACACCATATTCATTAATCTTTAAATTTTTCTTTATTGCGATTGTTCGTGTTTGAATATTATGCTGTTTTGAACCTGTAAAATAATAAAGTGTTGCGCCAAAGCTTGATTCATCAATAACCCTAAAATCCACTTGAATTTCACCCTCAATAACAACGCTTGATTTCGTTTCACCATTTACCAAAACGCGCTTTACTTTTGGATATGCCAAAAAGTAATCGCTCATTTTTTTACTGTCTGATCCAATTGCCAAAATATCAATATCTCCAATTGTTTCTTGCCTCCTTCTTAAACTTCCTGCATATTCACATTTCTTCACTTCCTTCATACTTTTCATATATTCCACATATGCCTCAGCTTCAGGTAGAGCAACTTTAATTGGAATCCTCTCCTTAAGATGTGTGCTTTCTTGTATTGATTCCAAGATGGCCTTTTCACTTTTTTCTCCCATTCCCGGCAAAGTGGCAATTGCTCCACTTTCTGCAGCGGCCTTTAATTTAGAAACAGAATCAATTCCTAACTTTTCAAGAAAAAGTTTTACTTTTTTTGGACCAACTCCTCTAATTTTTAAGATTTGTAGAATCCCGGGTGAAAGTTTGCTCATTAATTCAGCGTGCATTGCACAGGCACCTGTAACTTTCATTTCTATAATTTTTGAATTTAGATCTTTTCCTATTCCGGGAATTTTCCCAATTTCTTCTTCACCCATACTTGCAATATCTACCGAGTAACCTCGCACAGCTTCCGCACCACGCCTATATGCCCTCAGACGAAAAACATTCGAATCACCTAAAACTTCAAGCATATCAGCAATTTCTTCGAATTTTTCAGCTATTGAATTATTTAGCATGTGCTGATTTTATAACAAATATAAATAAAAAAGGAGCTGTAATCACAACTCCCTTTTTTTTACTTCAAATTATTTCTTCTCTCCAGACAAATATTTAAACATCCACATTCCCAAGCTAACGCCGATAACCGGACCAAGAACGTACATTATTCCGAATGAGCCGATACCCAATGCAACTGCAGGGTTTAATACTCCATTAGAATTCATGAGTGCTGCAAATGAAATTCCCAATAAAAGTGAGCCTCCAACAACAAGTCCACTCATTTCTTTTGCTACTTTACCGTATACAACAGCCGCGACTCCGAATCCAAAAAATAGAGCACCAAGTCCTTCTGCAAGCAAAACCCAAGGGCTATCAACAACTGTTAAAGTCGCTCGTGCCACTAACTGACCTGATAAAAACAATGCTAGTCCGGCTCCTGCAAATTGTGCAATTATATAATAAACTGCATCCATCCACTTAATTTTATTGATCGAAAGTAAACCGATAGTGATTGCAGGATTAATATGTGTTCCTGAAACATGGCCCATTGTATAAACAAAAAGCCCGAGAGTTAGTGCTGCAAGAACCGGAGTTGGAACCGGAAAACTTCCAGCAAGTGACATGCTTACGGCAAAAGCCAAAGCAAAAGTGCCAATAAATTCGGCAAGGTATTTTCTCATTTGGTGTGGGTTAGAGAACAAGAATATTTAACACTAAATTCTCATTTTCTTAAAGTCTTTTACAATTCTTTTGTAATCGGGAATGGCAACTTCAACTAATTCCCAAAAATTCTTGGAATGATTTAACTCTTTTAAATGACAAAGTTCATGAACCACAACGTAATTCATCATTTCTTCAGTCATAAAAATCAGTTTGTAATGGAAATTCAAATTTCCTTTAGAACTACAGCTACCCCATCTTGAAGAGGTTCGTTTTATAGAAATCCTAGCGTAATTGTGACAATAAATTTTATTAAATTCCTCCACCTTTTTTTCAATTTTCGCTCTTGCTATTTCCTTATACTTTTCAAATTCTCCCAATTTTACTTCTTTAGGTTGAACATTTTTTAGTTGATCAAAAATCCAATCCCATTGTGCGATAATGAATTTTTCTGCTGTACGTTCAGCAAAAAAAACTTTTGGCATTGTTAATCTAACTTCCCCAGTCCTCTTAATTGATATCTTCAAATTCCTCGCTCTTGAATTGAAATTCAAAGTGTAATCAAGGCTTCTTTCACCGATTTTAATGTGTTTACGCATACCTCTAGCATAATATCCATTAATCGCATTATTTCACAAGTTTAAGAAGATAAGCCATATGTATAGCATAGATGAAAAAATGCGTCAAATAGCTAAAAAGCAGATAACTAAAACAATTCTATAAATCCCAAACATAGTGAAGTCGTGTTTTCTTACATATGAAAGAAGGAATTTTATAGCGAAAATTGCACTGATAAACGAAGCCACAAATCCTATACTTAAAACTGAAACATCTACAGCATGAAAACTGTCAAAATTTTTATAAATATCTAAAATACTCGCAGCCATAATTGTTGGTACTGCTAACAAAAATGAAAATTCCACAATTGTTTTCCTTGAAATTCCCAGGGACATGCCTCCAATAATAGTTGCTGCTGATCTTGAAACACCTGGTACGACGGCTATTGCTTGAAATAAACCAATCATCAAGCATTTTACATATGAAATATTTTTTACTTCAGTTTCTTTCTCCTTTTTATTTTTAAAATAAAACTTTTCCATCAAAATCATTATTACTCCACCAATCATCAATGAACTCAAAACAATTGTAGTATTTCCCAAAAAATATGCCTTTACGATCTTATAAACCGTAAGCCCGATGATCCCTGTTGGAATGAAGCCTACGATCAATCTCTTAATTACTTCGATATCAAGTAATTTCTTAAAATAATAAACAATCACAGCTAAAATTGCACCGGTTTGAATAATAATTTCAAAACTTTTCAAAAAATCACTTTCCTCAATCTGCAAAATCTTTGATGTCAAAATCAGATGTGCAGTTGATGAAATCGGTAAAAATTCAGTTATTCCCTCTACAATTCCAAGAATAATTGAATGTAAAATACTCATTTCAATAAGTTAAGGCTGGAGCAAATCTTAATTGCACTTTTGTATCTGAACAAAGTCAAAGCACGCATTGCTATTGACGAATGCCACCTATGATGTTATAAACAAATCCATTAACTTAAATCACATGTCTAAGGGATTAGGAACTACAACGGGATTAGGAACAACAACAAAAAAATTATCTGATGGTGACGTTTTAATAAATGGTAAGGTTTTATCTAAAAATGATATAGCTGCTACAGGTGATAAAAATGGAAAAAATTATAGGAGAAAAATTAGAGGTGGTGATAATAAAGGACGTGACACTGTGCCGGGTAGTTTAAGTGTCCCTGGTGCCTGCAATCGTATTGATCTAGAAAAAGATATTGAATTGAGAGCTTTAAGGTTAAAAGTTGCCTCTGCAGCTGTACCTTTAAGTGTAGACCTTCAGAGGATTATGCACCTAGAAGCTGAATTGGCGACATTCGAGGCACATTATAGGAGAAGTGAAGCAGTAAAAGAGCGAAAATTATTAAAAAAAACAAGAGGAACTAAATTAGCACCAGGATCAATTGCGCTTGTGCCAACAAAAGATGATGAACCAGATTCGTCACTATCTGATCCAGAATCTTTAATTGTTATTGCAACTTTAGATGATGACGATGATTCAAATACTGGTGTTATTCCTGATCCTAATGGTTATGATGATGAAAACCCAACGAATGTGCCTGTTTCTGAAGTAAAGTCGACACTAACTACCAAACCAACATTAGTTCCGGCTTCAACAATTGCAAAAACTAGATCAAACCCAGCTTTAAACTGGGTTCTGGCTACTTCTTCAGCTGCACTTGCGGCTGCGGCACTTTGTACGGGTGGAGTTTATAAGTTAAGTGAGGAGACAAACGAAAGTAATTCTGTTAAATCAGCACCAAGCTCTCTTGTTGCTCCAATTCAGGCTGCAAAAACTCCTGAAATATCACCATCAAAAATTTCACCGACTCCTGAACCTACATTAGTACTTGAAGATTTAAATGTTGCTGCTCCAGTGGCACAAGCTTCAGATGCAACAACACTTTATGGAAAAGTTTTATCATCTGTTGATTCACATTCAGAATCAAGTTCATTAACTGTAAGCGCAAAAATAAGATTAGAAGCATCCTCAACAAATGATCTTGTTTCAAGTCTACATTCTGACACACATTCTTGGTCAAATAGCACTGCCGCATTCGAAGATTTAAAAGGAAAAGTAAAAACATGGGGAGGTTATGATGCACTTTTGGCAAGTGCTGAGGCCGGAAATGTGAAAACAATCAGTGAATGGGTATCTTATGTCGGTTCAGATAAAAATATTCCACACAGTCATTTAGTTTCTGAGAATTTTGCTGATCAAATTGATTTAATTGTTGATCCAACAATCAATCCTGATCAAGAAAAAGTTCAGGAAAAACTTGCATCAGTTAGTACTGAAGAAGTAAATCAAGTTGTAGCCGAGAAACTAGCAAATCCGCCTGCAACACCAAAACCGTTTGCGTATCCAGTAAGTTCAACTGCATCTGTAGAATCTTCTGAAATTAATGATGTAGATGATCTGTTAGAATTAGATGAAGAAGTGATTGCAGAAGCAGATTTAGAAGAAATATTCATAGACTCAGAAGCAGAACTTACGAACTCTGCCTCAATCTACGATGTACCTGAGCCACTCGCAATTCTTGCTAAAAAAAGAGAAATCCCAGATGTATCCCAACTCTTACAAGATGAAGTTGAGGAAGACTTAGGTGAATTCCTTGTTGAAACAGAAAAGCCAACAAATTCGAACATTCATGATGCAATTTCAGCAGGTGCTTTATTTGGCCCTGGAGAAAAAACAGTACAAATTGAATCAAAACCAGAAGTGCAGATCCAGCCAGAACCAATCAAAGCTCAAACTCCAGTCGAAGCTCCAAAGAAAGGATTCATCGACAATGCTGTAAGCAAAGTTTCAGGATGGTTTGGAGCTGCTAAGAAATGGTTCGCTTAGTTCTAAGTATTATTGAGTCTACATTTAAACTCGAATACCCAATTTTCTTCGTAAGGATTTTTTTTATATTCTTGAAATTCATATTCTGACAATATTCTCTTAATCTCTTCATCTAAACCAACCTTTGGATATTCATGAAATATCACAAAATCATCTGACTCTAGTATTTCAAGCACTTCATCTCTCAAGCCGATTGATCTAGCAATAAACTTTATGAGCTCACTTTTTTCGATCTGAACATCTCTAAACATCGGCAAAATATCGCTAATTTTAATTTCTAATGGTTTATCAAATTCCCATGTCTCAGGAATACTATGCTGATCTTTAAAGCAACTATATTCAGATATTTTTTCATATTTAATTCCGGCAGCATCTAAAACTTTCTTAAAATAATCAAGTTTGCTGATTTTATTTTTTTCTAAATCAGTCTTCAGGTTTTCATCAACATTCTCTAATCTTTCAGATTTTGGCCAAATATTTTTCTCAACAGGGTAATTTTTTTGATATTTACTTGGTAATTGAGCTGATCTTTCTTTGAAAATCACTTCACCATTTGCAGATTCAACAACACTTTGATTGTCAATTCCTCCAACATAATTATTACTCAAATATGGCAATAATGGTTCAACTTGTTCTGCACTTAACTTTATTGCTTTTGTGAAATTATAAATTTCAAATTGTTTAAACTTATTATTCTCCCAGTATTCTCTTTTTTCATGATTTACGAAGAAAATCAAATTATCTTTCAGCAAATCTCTCATTATATCTGTCATTGACTTCATTACGACCATTATGACAAACTTGCATCACATCAGCAAATAAATGATTAAAGAATTTCTAGATTTTTTGAAGGAGTACAAGGTGATTTCATTTGGAATTGCATTTGTAATGGGCTCAGCAAGTACAAACCTTGTAAATTCTTTAGTTAAAGATGTTTTGATGCCAATAATAGCTCCACTTTTGTCTTCTAAAAGTTGGGAGACCGCGATGTTAAATATTGGCCCGGTTAGTATTGCATATGGATCTTTTCTTGCTGCACTACTCAACTTTGTAATTTTAGCGTTTCTAGTTTTTATTCTTGCAAAGAAGCTACTAGAGCCTAGCAAGTGGAAACAAGTGACTGATTTTGCAAAAGCGCATGCAGATAAGATTCGTAATAAGAAATCTTAATGCGCCAAATAGCCTTTCAGAATGCTAAATTAAATCTTGATGTTCAGTCAGATGCTGATCAATCTGTTTTAGATGAGATTTTTTTTGATAGAGATTATGCAATCATTGAGCCATTCATAAAATCCGCCAAAAATGGCATTTTAGATGTCGGCGCCCACAAAGGTTTTTTCGTTTTATATGCGCGAGTTCTCAATCCAATTGTAGCAATTTTCGCCTACGAACCCGAAGAAAATAATTTTCGTGAGCTAAAAAAAAATCTTCTTGAAAATCGAGTAGAAAATGCTTTTCCAAAAAATGTTGCTGTTGCCGGAAGGGAAGGTTCAATAGTTCTACACTTAAGCGAAGATTCTCATAATCACACGCTTTTACCTGTTTTATCCTCCTTCGATGAGAAAAAAGTTAATGCAGTTTTACTTGAAAATATTCTCAAGAAAATGGGTAAATGTGATTTAATAAAAATGGACTGCGAAGGCTCAGAATTCCAAATATTTGAAACAGCACCAGATTCTGTTTTTCAAGCCGTACCTGTATTTTTTCTTGAATATCACGAATACACTGATGAGATGAGAGCTTCCAATCTCAAATCACTTTTTGAAAGTAAAGGCTTTAAGGTAAAAATATATCCATCTCGTTATGACAAAAGGATGGGATTTTTACTGGCTGAAAAAGCAAAATCTAACTAAATAAAGACAGCACACCTAGAATTACAAAAATTAAGCCACCTACTTTTGTTGTAAGTTTTGTATTAATCCTATGCGCAATAATTTTCCCAATATAAATTGCAGATACAGAAAGTAAGAGTAATGCGGTCATTACAGATATCAAAACTAAAATAGGATTATATTCTGCGGCAAATAGAGCACTTGCAATTTGTGTCTTATCACCCCATTCAGCCATAAAAATTAATCCAAAGCCGGTAATAAAAGGATTTTTAAGCTGATGGTTTGTATCTTCTTCATCTTTTTCTTTAGGAAAAATCATCAAAAGTCCAAGTAAAATAAAAACTGATCCAGTAACAATTTTTAGCAATAATTCAGGTACTAATGCAACAATCCAGGATCCTATTAATATGGCAAAGCCATCTACAATAAAAAAACCAAGCATTACACCAATTAAAAATTGTAAATGCTTCTTGGTTCTTGATGCCAATAAAAATACTAAGATTTGGCTTTTATCTCCCAATTCAGCCAAAGCAATTGTTACAAATGGAATTGTTAAATCAGGAGTTATCAAAATTTACACGTTAGATCGATTCCTTCTAAAAAAAGCCATTCCAAGCATAAAAAGAATCAAAATTTTCACTAAATAGCCACCATAAGGGTCAAGGAACATTATTGTTAAAGGAGTCATTACTCCAAATATAATATGAACAAGGATACTAATTGGCAATGTGAGCCATAGTAACTGCTCCCTTGAAAGCTTCAGACCAATCTTAAATAGATATGGAGCAATCAGATACACCGCCAAATATGAAATCGCAAAGTCAAATATCGCAAAGGGTCCAATTCTGAATGATCTTAAAAAACTTATTATTTCCATTGATTTCATAATACTCATAATAAGAATGAGAGTCTATCGTTCTAAAATCTTGCAATATTTCACATGAACAGCTAATCTTCCGTCTATTTTAATTGAATATGGAAAGATTTCATTCGAGTCCTGTAAGGCCAAAAACTCCTTCAAATATATATAATCGAGCAATAGCTGGTTTAAATACTCGATTTAACAATGCAGTTTATCTAATTTTAGGCACTCAAAGCCTTGTTCTACCTCAATTAAACGCGGCGATGCGTGACGTATTGCTTAACACAATTGTAGTAAAAAATGATTTACCTAGAAAAACTCAAGTTGCTGTTCCGTTTAGTCGACCTGAAAATGATAATGAAATAAGTAAACCTTTTCTTGAAACTTTAGGAAGACAAAAAATAATAAATAGACCTGACATTAATGAAGCAAACAGAAATCAAGAAAATCTTAAATCACAGAAAAGTTTCCCTATTCCTATAGTTCCAAAATCTTCATCTGCTGGAGCTAGAAAAATTCGTCCAAATAAAAATTGGCCACCTGAGGTTGCAAGAATTTATCAAACTTTGAACATGCAAGGCATTTACTTAGGAATTGTAAAAGTGAACAAAGAACAGTCACAACTTGCTGTAATTTTGCCGGATTCATCATTAGATACTAAAAATGCAAAAGTTTCAGCTGAAGGCTTTGAATCTGAAGATTTAATGAGTGAATTACTTTATTTTTATAATTTAGCTCACAAAGATTTAAATCAGAGCCGTCGTCAAATGCAAAAACGTCATGGAAAAAACCGTGATGTTCGTAGAAGTTCAGCTCGTCAAGAAAAACACGACAATATCAAACCAGATACTGATTTAGAAATTTTCGATCCAGATTATGAAGTAGCAAAAGATGAATATCTTGCTACTGCTAAAACTGCCGGTATTGATGATGCCGAAATTGAAGAAATATTAAAAGTTGCAGGTGGAGATACTATTTTTTTGGAACAAATGATAAACTCAACCCACTCCTTGCATACGATTGATAATGCAAACGAAAATTTGCACAAAAGCAACTTCCACGCGTTTTAATAAATCTTTCCGGTAATCATCTTCTAATTTTATGAACTTGAGCTCCATTTGCTCCAAGCAATTCTTTTGTTGAGATTTTTAACAATGAATTTTCAGAGCCGCCACCTGTGTAAACGAATTCTTTTTCCATAACACGCTCATCAATTAAGAAAGTAGCATCATATCCAAAAGATGGAGTGCCACCACAAGGATATCCGGTTTTCTCTAAAATCTCTTCAAGAGTAGTCATCCTGGGCCTTTGAATATTCAAAACTTCTCCAACTCTAGTAGTACTCGCTTTATCTTCGCCCTTAATTATTGCAACAATTAAGCTGCCATCTTCATTTAGCATGCAGATATTTTTCACAAAATCATCAGCACTGCAATTTACCACTTTTGCCGCTTCTTCAACCGAGTGGCAAGATTCATTAAAACTAAAATGTTCAGTCTGAATATTTTTCTCCTCGATATATTTTTTAAGTTTTTCTTCGTACATGTCTTTATCCTATCACAATCCTCATTGCTACGAGACTATTCACCACACAATCTAAACACAAGATTCTTGCCTCGAGTCAAAAAACCGGTATAGTCAAGTAACTCAAAGATTTCAAATGCAGAAATTAAATCTCTCAATTCTGGTCATTCCTAAAAAAGCTCGCAGGAGGTGAGAATTTCTTATAACTGAATTCACATCCCGCGGGCATCGCGGGATTTTTTTAATATTTCAATATGAACGAATACACTTCAATAAGAGATCAAAATTGCCAAAATCCAACCTGTAAGCTTTACCAACAAAATGGTCGGCAAAATATTTTAGCACACGCCAAAAGTCCAATCCGTTTTAAGTGTAAATTTTGTGAAAAAACATGGGTTGCTCACAAAAACACAAATTCCTAAGGTTTAAAATCAGATATAGAAAAATTCAACAGAGCCATTAAATTCTTAAGCATGGGTCTATCAATTCGCTTGGTCGCAAAACGTTGCCACGCCAGCCCATCAACAATTCAGAGGTGGAAGCGAAAATCTCTTTACTTAATTAATTGCCTGGCTAAGCGGGTTTAGTACCCTCTCATCTTACCTATTCTTGCCCTGAGTCACAGGCGGTCAAAATGGTATAGACTAAAAAGTTTCATATGAGGATAATAAATGAAAAGTTATTCCTTTCAGGCCACATGAAAAAACTGATGCAAATAATCGCAATTATCCCATTTATTATTTTACTCTATTTTTTTAGACAAAATTTACTCGAACCAAATAAAGAAAGTTTTAGAGCCGAAGTTTTGGCTCCAATTGAAAATGGATATTCGCTAAAAGGTCTAGAAGGTCTATATAAAGATGAAAGGTTTGAATCTGACAAACTCCGTTTTGCGTCTTCAGAAAAATATTCACTTGAAGAGGGAGACATCGTTTTTGTTTCAGCATATGATCTGCCTGGTACAGAAACAACTTTTGAGATCCTAGAATACGATCGTTCAAAAATGACCATGGCTTTACTTGGAATTTTTGTAGTTCTTGTCTTATTCATTGCAAAATGGACGGGTTTTAATTCTCTAATTTCTCTAGCAGGCTCAATGAGCGTGATTTTAATTTATATCTTGCCAATGTTGGTACGTGGCTATAATCCAGTTCTAGTCACACTTTCAGGGGGAATTGGCATGATGGCCTTTACAATTTTTTTAAGTCATGGATTCCACAGAAAAAACGCAATTGCATTTTTAGGAATTATTATTTCACTAATTTTGACTTTAATTCTTTCCTATACTTTCACTTCTTTAATGCATCTTTCAGGCTATGTTAGTGAAGAAGTTGTCTATTTAGTGCATTCAAATGGTTTCAATTTTGACATAATAAATCTTTTAATCGCCGGAATCTTAATCGGTACGCTCGGTGTACTGGACGACGTTTGTATCTCTCAAGCTTCTCTAGTTAATGAATTAAAACTCGCAAATCCAAAACAAGAACCTTGGCAACTTTATAAATCTGCAATGCACGTAGGGATCGACCATGTAGGCTCAGTTGTAAATACTCTGGCTCTAGCATACACCGCCAGTTTCCTTCCTATGCTTTTACTTTTTGTTATCGTCAGCGGTGAAAGTTCCACAAATTACTTAGAAATTTTAAATCAGGAGTTAATAGTTTCAGAACTCGCCAGAATCTTAATCTCCAGCATCGGGGTGGTTGCTGCCGTACCAATTACCACTTGGCTGGCTGTGAGGTTTGGGTCTACTAACTAAAATAAATTTCTCTCGACCCAGCGAAGCCTCCGCATGCACGTCCAATCTAGCCATGTGGATAACAAGACTTTGTCATGCAAACTTGGCTGGGGCGGTAGGATTCGAACCCACGAATGGCAGGACCAAAACCTGCTGCCTTACCACTTGGCGACGCCCCAATGCGCGAAACAAAATCTAAAGAAAGTGTGACCTAAAGTCAAACAGAAGCGAAACTGCATGATTTAATTCAACTCTCTTTGAATAGCTTTAATTTGATCTTCCAGCTTAGTTTTTAATTGGTTCAAATATTGTTCAGGTAAGTTATCCATAGGCACCTGATCGAGTGGCATATATTTAAGTGGATCGATTCGTGTGCCATCTTGCCAAACTTCAAAGTGAAGGTGAGGCCCGGTAGTTCTATATCCAGCCCCGACAGTGTGAGGAGTTGCACCTGATAAACCAATTACATCGCTTCGTTTTACGAAATCACCAACCTTAACATTAGGCTCAGAGATATGACCATATAAAGTCATCACACCTTTTCTATGTGCAATCATTATATAGGCATATTTTGTTGAACTTTTATCAAAAACCACATTGAAAACAATTCCGTCTGCAGGTGCATAAATAGGGGAGCCTTGATTTGCTCGAATATCCACAGCGTAATGATCAACACCGAAAAGCGCCTGATAACCGGTATCATGAAAAAATGCAGTAATTCCGCGTTCAGGACTAATTGGCCAATCAAAATTTACCTCCTTTGCCGCCTCTTCCGGTTGAAATTCCTCTTTAATTTCAGTTTCAATTTGTGAGATTAAGCTTTTGTCATCCGCACTTAAATTCGGTCTTTCACCGGCTAGTTTCCTCTCAATTTCATTAACATTATTTTGATAAATCTCGATTTCCTTGAGAAGATCAATTTCTTTGTCGTCAGCAGCAGAAAGCATTGCTTGATAAATTGCTTCTTCACCCTTAGTTTCTTCGAGCAGATTTTTTTGACCTTCTCTTTGTGCTTCCTGATTTTTAACTTCTCCATCCAATTCAATATCCAATTTCGACAATTGATTTTTCTTCTCTCTCAATTTATTCCATTTTACTTGATAGTCAGTCTGCATCGAGGCTAATTTTGTGATTTGTGAGGTATTTTCTTCCTCCATCAAATTTAAATAGGTGACTTCCTGAAGAGTTTCAGAAATCGTTCCATCACTCGCCAAAACTTTCACAGTATTAACCTGATTGTCATCATAATAAATTCCTCTCTTCATATATAGAAGTTTCATCAGGTTCCCCACAATAACTTTCTGATCTTCAATCTGTAACTCATTTATTCCCATATTTTCTTCTAGCTCTCGAATATCCATTTTTTGTCTTTCAATTTGTGATTTTACACTTGTAATTTTCACTTCTGTATCCTTGATTAGTTTATCAAGGTTATCAATCGCGCCTTGTAAGGTATCAACCTGTTTTTCAATCTGATCAATGTTGGAATTTGCAAGTTTAACATTATTTTTAAGGTTAAAGTAACGGTATTTTGCCTCCGCCAACTTCTGTTTCAACTGTAAAAGAATCGGGTTCTCTGCTTCTGCAGATTGCACAGCCTCATCTGCCGACGAAATCGGAGCAATTAGGAGCAAAAATACCAGTGCCAACGTGATTATTTTTTTCATCTCCTCATTATAGCAGAAAATGGCCTGAAATTCAATCCAGTGCACCCTCAAGCCTCAACTTCTCCTTTTTCTGCTCAATACCTCTATTATATCCACCTAAAGTTCCGTCAGCCTTTATTACTCTGTGACAAGGAATTTCCAGGTTAAAATTGGTTTTTAAAACTGCTCCAACAGCACGTGCAGCCCGTGGATGCCCGGCCAACCTGGCAACTTCGCCATAAGTCAGGGTTCTACCCTCAGGAATAGTCTTAACAATCTCAAAAATATCAGATTTAAAAGTCATGATTCAATCATATTATAAATTCCCTTGCATTTACATAGATTTAGTCTTAAAATACTCTGGCATTTAGTATTTACAAGGAAATATGTCACATAAGAAGGCCGCCGGGTCCACCAGTAACGGACGAGATTCCAGATCGAAAAGACGTGGTGTCAAACTATTTGGAGGACAGACTGTAACAACAGGTTCAATTATCGTAAGACAAAAAGGAACTGTTTGGCATCCAGGTAAAAACGTTGGAATGGGAAGAGATTTCACACTATTTGCACTTTCAGACGGTAAAGTTGCATACACTGAAAAGAAATTATTGAAATTTAACGGTCAAAGAAAAGTGAATACATTAGTTCACGTTCTTGCTGCTTAAATCTGTTTGGTTTTTACATTTAATACGCTATCATTCAATAGCTTATTTTTAGAAGAAATCTATGTCATTGGAATCTTTTTTTGGACTCGACAATGCCGACGGCCAGATGTCGCAAGAGGCTGCGGAAAAGTTTCGTGAGCAAATGAGAAAAAGTGCGGCAGCAGGTAAGGCAATTGCCGGTCACCATGCTCAACAAAAGAAAAAGGAGGGTAAACTTGCACTCATTTTTGTTAAATTTTTGCAAAGCAAAGGTCAGTCGGATATTGTTTTTTTAATTGTTCGACTACTTGAGCAAAATGTTCCTGGTGCATTCGTTTTGGCAATGCTTCTTATTTCAGATCCTGAGCTTGAAAGAGATTTAGAAATTGATTTGAAAGAAAAGGCGGAACAATTAATGGCAGCAAAAGCCAATACTCAAGATTTACAAGTTGATGTAAGCGAAAACCCTGTGCCAACAGAAAATATGCTCGAGATTATTGATGATGACACTCTACCAAGTAATGTTAAGGCTGAGTTGAATGCATGGGGTCTAGAGATTCTTAAAGCCGGACTGATGCTTCCAAACAGAACACTTCAATCTGTTCTAACACCTGATCAAAAACTAAAATCGATTATTTTAGATATCCTGGTTTACTCTCTGGATGCATATTTTGATCGTCACGGTCTTACATTTGATGACGATAAATTAAAACAGTTTGCATTGATTAGCATTCAGTCAGTTTTAATAAAACTTCGCATCGCCGCAGATAAAATGCCTGACGAAGAGTTGATAGAAACAGAAGTTAAGGAATCCTAGCCAC
>CALRGE010000008.1 GCA_943357175.1 Candidatus Peribacteria bacterium | reverse complement strand
CAAATTCAAAGTGCATCAGGTTTGCAGCTTGAGTCCGGTCTATATTTGCCCTCTCCGGAAACATTAGTTGCCATAGCAAACCACTGTGAAGAAAGGCACGAAAATTCCGCAAAAAATTTGCAAGAATGTCTCGAGGAATGCGAAGGTTTCCTTAAAACTGCAGAGGTGGATTTGCATGTGGATTGGTGTAAAGCAGGCGATGAAGAAAGGGGCTGGCACAAATTCACCGGGAAATGGGAGACGGAAATAAAGGAAAGATATAAGAAATTACATAAGCTTTTGAATGAAGTCGGCCAAGGAATAGTATTTGGAGGTGATTATACCGGGAATATAAACAAGATGCTGAAGCGATATAAGGAACTGTATATTGACAGTTACATTCGTGTGGAGAAACTTATAGAATTTCTTGAGCATGAAGTTCAAGCTATTCAGCGTCATCTTGAAGATGTCCGACAACGTAGACTAACAGAAGGGAGAAGAATGTCTGGCGATTACTCATACCTGAAAATTCCTAAAGAAACAGATTTAAACCCTGCTCTACCCGTGATCCCATCGGAAGCGGTGCTTTTCGCCAAATACTAATTCTCATGAAAAACTCGGAATCAATTTCATTTGCAACAGACCTACACGGTAATTTAAAAAATATCGACAAGTTTTTGAAAGAATCTAAAGCTAGAAAAGTCGATCACGTGATTTTTGGAGGTGACATTGCCCCAAAAAAAATGGCAATAAGGTTCAAAGACGGAACGGGCTTTAAAATGGCAGGTCCAGTAGATTTTTATCAACCCAATACCTACACAAACATTCAAGAAGTTCCGGCTCAAGATATATATGAAGAAGGATATATGATTTTTGATTCCGATTTTACAAGAGAAGAAACTGAAAATTTTGCCAGAATTTTTTCGCAAATTGAACAAGTTATAGGTAATGGCGAAGGCTCGCGTAATTTAAACTTGGAATTAAACGATGTCCTCTTTCTCGAAAAAAACTCAAAATATTTCGTCGATTTACTCAAAACAGATGAGATTGGCCAGAAAATCTTCAATTCTTTTCAGGGAAGAATAGCCAATATAAACGAAAAAAAATCCCCAAAATCAACCGAAAATTTATTTGAGATGTTCATAGATCTTTTAAAGTACAATTTTTTACAAAATAGCGGGTATATGAGCAACAAAGACCAGTCTATTTTAGATAAATGTCTTGGAGAAGGTTCGACCGGAAAAGATTTTTTGAAAATTCTAGAAAATGGATTGGCCTTTGAACACGGGCCGGTGTCCACTTTTTTAACTTCACTAATCAGGCTTGCCCCATGGAATAAATGGCTAAGAATTCTAGAAGATCTCTCGGCACATACCAATCCGCACCAAAGAAAATTTTTAAAGGATTTTCTGGAACGCATTAGCACGTTCAGGCAAACATTTCATGGCTCTATTTCTGTTATTTTAGGTAACGACGATGATGAGGTATTACAGGAGGATCTCGAGACGGCTGACAAAGAAGGTATCATTCACAACGCCACGAACAAAACAGTCAAACTTTCCGACGGAGTCCAAATACTCGGATATTCTTATGTCCCCCACATTCATTTGTCAGGAATTTACGATTACTGGTTTAAACAAGAAGAAGATCTCAAAAACGACTTGAATGCCAGTGCCCGAAATTTAAGTAGCTCAGTACCTTTCACAATTGCCAACATTCACTGCCCGCCTGAAAATACAAATTTGGACATGGCAATCGAAAGGAGATACCCGGAAAGGCAACATTGGGGTAGCACAGCGGTAAGAGATTTTCTGGAACAGAGCAAAACAAAAATCGATCTCGCACTTTTCGGACATATTCATGAATCAGCCTCAGTTTCTGGCTCTGTTCAAGATAAAGTAGGACAAACGATTTGCTATAATCCCGGGGCAAGTGAATACAAAGGAAGGTTTATATTTATAAATACAGGCAGCCAAAGCGAGTACCACTTAACAGAAACAGGAAATGAATAATTACGACTTCAAATTAACAGGTCGCATCGACGGGCACCTCACATACGGTAAGCCAATACCAGCAGTTTTTCAAATCGGCCACGAAAGAATAAACCCGGAAATCCTACCAAAAATCGGCATACTTTTAGAATCGTTCAGGCTAGGCGACGGAGAAAATATTATAAGATCACAATACAAAGATTTACATCAAATGGGTGCTCACCCAAACCTAGTAGAAACTTTTCTGAAATCTCGAATGAAAGTTGAGATGGCAATTCGAAATGGAGCCGGCAGCGCATACATCTGCGATAATATAATGCGATTCCTCAAAGAGATGGCACTCAAAGGTCACGACGTTTCAACTTACGGCGAAGAAGCAGTTATAAGTGCCGGCGCGTATATGTGGATGTCAGCACCGAATAGACGCACCCGTGACTCAACAAAATATTTATGGCACACGCGCACCCCTTCTCGAGACGGCCCAACAGAGGCAGACAAAGAGGAGGATTTACAAATATTCAGGCCATTTTTTGAGGGAGCAAAAGAGCCGCTACGCTCGAGATTCTTATCGGCAATTGATGAAGATGATAAAAACTGTCACGAAATCACTACTACCGGAGGTGCTCTGATTATGGCAGGGCTCGCGGAACGATTTGAATAATCCACGCGTTCGGGTATTCTCTTCACATGCAAGAAATAAAAGACAAGCTAGCTTTACTTAAAGACGAAACGCAAAAATCAATCGATCATCTTGATCTTCCAGCGAAGAAAAATCGCCAAAAAGAGCTCGAAGCAGAAATGAGCCTACCTGAGTTTTGGAATGATGCAGCTCATGCAAAAACAGTTTCAAAAGAGGCGGGCCACCTTCGCCAGCTTATTGAAGAATGGGAAAAACTCGCCTTTGATATAAATGATATCGCTGAGCTTTGTGATCTAATCGACTCCGACGACAAAGAGAGCGTGAAAGAAACTGAAGACGACGTTACTGAACTTGAAAAACGTCACAATCGCCTGAACACCGAACTTTACTTGAGCGGTGAATACGATCAAAACGAAGCCATAATTTCTTTCCATGCCGGAACAGGTGGAGTAGACGCGCAAGATTTCGCTGAAATGTTAATGAGAATGTATCTTCGTTATTGTGAAAAACGTGGCTGGAAAACTCAACAGCTCGATATGTCTCCAGCCGAAGAAGCTGGAATTAAAAGCGCCGCATTCAAGGTTTTGGGGCAATACGCTTTTGGCTATTTGAAGGGCGAAGCCGGGGTTCATCGCCTTGTTCGTCACTCCCCTTTCAATTCGAAAGGAAGCCGAGAAACTTCATTTGCACTTGTTGAGGTAGTTCCTGATCTTCCGGACGACACCGACATTGAAATTCGCGAAGAAGATCTCGAGTGGGATTTTTATCGCGCAGGAGGAAAAGGAGGTCAGAACGTCAACAAAGTTTCTACTGCAGCTCGTGCGACTCACATTCCAACGGGAATTGTTGTGGCTTGCCAAATGGAAAGAAGCCAGCTCCAAAATCGCGAAGTCTGTTTGCAAATGATTCGTTCAAAACTCGTCGCACTCAAAATAAAACACCAACTTGAAACCATTCAGGAAATTAAGGGCGAGCACCTCCAGCACTCTTGGGGAAACCAAATTCGTTCATATGTTCTTCAGCCATACAAGATGGTAAAAGACCACCGAACAGATTGCGAAACATCCCAAGTTGACGCAGTTCTCGATGGTGATATTGATGAATTCATTGAAGCAGAATTAAAAATTAAGAAATAAATCTATGGCAAATCCAGAATCACAAGAGCCACAATTCACAATAAGTGACCGAACTCACGAAGGCAGCCCGATCACCTCGAGCCTTCGCGCAGATTACCACAGCAGAACATTAGAAGTGGCGACGCCTCAGCCGGAAGCACAGGCCCCTGATGAGGAAAGGTGGGAGGGGCCGAGTTATTAAAAAGATTACAACGAGATGTTGATATCACACTGCGTCATTTGAGGTAGCAAAAGTAGAGCACGGAAAACAAGTTTACGACTTATAAGATTCGTTATAAAATCCCCCTGATGACAATCGACGTAGTAAAAGGCATAGACAATAAAATCCTCAGGACGGTTTCAAAACCGGTAGCCGTGATAAATGCGGATATCAGGAAATTTGCGCAGGAAATGATTAAGACGATGGAATATGAAAAAGGCGTTGGAATTGCCGCGCCACAGGTTGGCAGGAATATTCGCCTAGTGATTTGCAAATTTAATCCGGGCGGGAATAACGAAGTGATTATCCCGATGGTTAACCCGGAAATTCTCGAACTTTCTGAAGATTTGCAAAATGCAGAAGAGGGCTGCCTTAGTCTACCTGGTCTTTGGGGTCATGTGAGAAGAGCAAAATATGCAATTGTGACTTTTAAAAATCTTAAAAATCAAAGCCAAACTCTTGAGCTTTCAGGCTATAACGCGAGAATAATTCAGCACGAAGTTGATCACATTAACGCGGTCCTTTTCGCCGACAAAGCGACAGACCTCGAACAAAAAGCTTTGCGCAAGAAACGAGAAAAGTCCAAAAAGGACGAAAAATAATAATGCGTGCCGGCGGATATTTCAGACGCTTCCCCCCGAAGCGAGTTTTGAATTGCGTGACTCCTGCTAGCGAATGCACCACCTCGCCTTCCGGAGCAATCCCCAAAAAATCATACTTTTTCATGCCCGCCGCCTTCGCATCCTTCATTGCCTGCCACTGGAGTAAATAAGGTGCCATCACATCTCTGTGCGAATTCGACGAAGCCCCAAAATAATAAGTCGCCATATCACCAAAATAAGTCACAAAAATCCCGGCAATTAATTTTCCACCAAAAAACGCGCCATAGAAAGTCGCCGGAATCTTCTCATAAAACTCTTTGGAATGAACTGCAAACCCGTCTCTCGCAGAAGTCTCTTTCAGAATTTTATAGAATTCTCCCATCTCACAATCTCGCCGAATTTCCACTCCTGCTTTTTCTGCAACTTTAATATTATATCTGCCCTTTTGAGCCATCTGAGCCAAAATCGCGCTCTCTTCCGCCTCGAGATCAACAATCAAAGTATCTTCCGGCATATAAGTCTCGCTAGCCACTTTCCCATCTACCGGCGAACCAGGTTCAACACGCAAATATAAGTCACCCATTCCCGCGCAAGCCTCACGCAACAATGGCCAAGCGGCATCATCTTTTAAAACCGGCCCCCGAGGCGCCCAAAGCCAAGTTTTTCCAAAGCCCATCTCTTGCCGAATCACCAAAATCGACCCCACTAAATCGCCATCCTCAAAAGCCCCAAAAACATAAAACCTCGGTCTACCCGGAATTGAGCACTGCAATTCTCCCCACTCAAAACTCTGCTCTATCGAGCCGTATTCCTCCACAAACTCGGAGTACTTTTTATCGCCGGATTTTATTTGTCGGATTTCCACTCGGACAGTTTACACTACTTCTGCATCTTCTGTCTTATGAACGCAGGAATATCGTATTCGTTAGTAGATTCATCAACGCTAGGAAGCTGAGTTGTACTAACTTGCTGCTGAGGTTTTCGCTCGAGAGAAGCACCATAAGCTTGGCTCATTGGACGAACATCGCTCAATGGTCTTGTTATGCTAACGCCTCTTCTCACATCTTCAAACCCAGTAGCAACAACCGTGATCTTAATTTCACCTGTGTAAGAATCATTCACAACGGCACCGAAAATAATATTTGCTTCAGGGTCAGCAGCCTCAGTAATAATTCTTGCAGCCTCATCAACTTCAAACATTGAAAGATCAGTTCCACCTGTAATATTGAATAGAATTCCCTTCGCACCATTGATGTCTAGCTCAAGAAGTGGGCTATCGATAGCCGCTTTCGCAGCTTCAACTGCACGATTTTCACCTGTTCCGTAACCAATTCCCATCAGTGCTGAACCGGCATTTTCCATAATCGCTCGCACATCGGCAAAGTCGACGTTGATCATTCCGTGAACGGTGATCAAATCTGAAATACCCTGAACACCCTGTCGAAGTACGTCATCCACAACAGTGAAAGCCTCGCTCAAAGGAGTTTTTTTGTCGATCAAAGATAGAATTTTGTCGTTTGGAATAACGATCAATGTGTCTACTTTGTTCTTCAAATTCTCAAGACCTTCTTCTGCCTGAGTTTTTCTTCTGTGACCTTCAAATGAGAAAGGTTTTGTAACAACCGCAACAGTCAAAATTCCCAAATCACGCGCAATTTCCGCAATAACCGGAGCAGCTCCAGTTCCAGTCCCACCTCCAAGTCCACAAGTAATAAAAAGCATGTCAGATCCGTCAATCGCCTGTTTGATTTCTTCAGAAGATTCTTCAGCTGCCTGCTTCCCTTTTTCAGGGTAACTACCGGCACCAAGTCCTCGAGTTGTAGCCTTTCCAATATTAATTTTTGTACTAGCTTCATTGTGGTAAAGCGCTTGCGCATCAGTATTCACAGCAATAAATTCAATTCCCTTGATGTTCGATTTAATCATTCGGTTCAACGCATTTCCTCCACCACCTCCACAACCGATAACCTTAATTCGAGCAACCGGAGTAACATCCGGAGTCACCTCAAAATTCTTCCTTCTAGAACCTGTTGAAGAAAAAAGATTTTTTAGCGTATCGTTATTATTTTTGTCACTTGCTACCATGAGAAAGGGGTTTATAGGTTAAGGAAGAAGACCTCTGAAGAACTCCTTGAGTTTCTGAGGAACCTTTTGGAAATCCATATTTTTAAAATCTAGTTTCACGCCGCCCATGTTTTGGAATCTTGAACCCCAAATCACAAGCCCGATCGCTGTTGAATATGCAGGATCTTCAATTTTGTCCACAACACCTTCGTAATTTGTTGGGAATCCAATTTGTACCGGCAAGTTCAAAGTCTCTCTCGCCAAATCAATAATTCCAGGAATTTTCACTGCTGAACCGGTCAAAACTGCTCCTGCCGGCAACATCCCATCTCTCTGAATTTTCGCGAGTTCGTCTTTAACCATCAACATAATTTCATGGTATCTGGCCTGAATAATTTCTGCCAACTGCTTCTTTGAAATTGTCTGAGTGTCTATTTTAGAGAACAAAGACAGATCAATAGTCTCTCTGTCGTGAATGTCATCTGGAATACAAGATCCATACTCAATCTTTATCTTCTCCGCTGTATCTATAGAAGTTCGAAGCCCAATCGCAATATCGTTAGTCACATTTTCTCCACCGATCGGAAGAGAAGCGCTGTGTAAAACAGTTCCATCTTCAAACACAGATAAGCTTGTTCCGCCACTACCGACATCAATCACAACCACTCCCAATTCCTTCTGTCTTTTGGTCAACACAGCCTCCGCCGCTGCCAATCCATTTGGAATGATATCATTTATGTCTACTCCAGCCTGGTGCACACATTTTTCAATATTTTTAACAGCTGGAACGAGTCCAGTCACCAAATGTGCCGCAACTTCCAATCGAATACCTGTCATTCCAACCGGATATTTAATTCCAACCTGTTCATCAACAGAGAAAGTTTTTGGAATAACTCGCAATATTCTTCTGTTACTTGGAATCGCAACCGCTTGAGCCGCATCTAGAACACGATCAACATCATCTTCCATAATTTCACTGTGCGAAATCGCAATCACTCCCTTCGAATCTTGAGATGAAATGTGAGATCCGCCAATACCCAAAAAGACATTATGCACAGGCTCGCCGGCCATTCTTTCTGCATCTTCAAGAGCAGAAGAAATATTCGCAACAGTTTCCTCAACATCAATAACAGCGCCTTTCCTGAGCCCTCCAGAAGGAGAAACACCGACACCAATAACATTTGGCACAGTGCTATTTTCAGGCATAGCCGCAATCACAACTCTTATTTTTGAATTTCCCGCGTCAAGACCTACAATTATTCTGTGTTTTGGCATAATTTTTAAATTGGTATTTCCGACTTTATCGCATTAATTAAAACACTTCAAGCCCTTTATATTCGAAAAACGGCTTATTTAAGCCTTTCGACTCAATTTTATGTTCACCACTAAAAGTAAATTTAAGACCTGAACAGAAAATATAGTCGACAAGGTTTTTAAAAACTCCCATCCGCAAGCATAATTCTTGAGTCACTCATTGAGCCTACTCCTCTGTAATGCAGGATTTTTCCAGAAGCAATTAGAACATCCCCAACTCGCCAAAAATGTTCATAAGAAAGGCCCAAAGAAGCCAAATCTTTTTGTACAGAATCCACATATGCAGTGGGAGTAGTTTTAAGCCCACCCCATCTAGAAATATCCTCAACATATCTTCTCATGCGAGTTGCATAAATAAGGTGTGGCGGAAGTTCCCCAAGTTTCTCGTCGAACTCCTTATTCGCACCAGGTATAAATTTATTTTGAATCAATTCACGATCAGATTTTGCTAACGTTTGATCTTTCTCCATTGATTCAAATAAAACCCCCAAATGTTTTCTCAACGATTTATAGCCAAACTCAGCACTACAAAATAGAGTGCTCCTTAGCATATCATCTTTAATATCTTCACACTTTAGCATTGAATATTCTAAATCACGAAGATGATCGGTGTGAGGTATTCTCGAGCGCTCTGAGGCATCTGCTGATGGTAGCCAAAAAAAAGGATCATCATTGCACAAATTGGCTACGTTTGTAAGCATGAAACCATATCTATCCAGAACACGTTTCACCTCAGTACGATCTCCAAGAATATCCTTGCTATTCTCAAGTTTAATACCAAATTCAGGATATTCCGGGTCAGGGTAATTTGGCATCAATACTTCCATGCCAGTACCATACTATAAAACCTAAAACAAGCAAGCCTGATTATCTACCGGTTTGGCCCAAGTTTTCTTAATTTTCTCGAGTCGCGGTAGCAAAGATCTAAAAGCGAATCGTTCAAAAGCTCCGTTTAGAGCTGCCAAATCAAAGCCATCCACTCCACATTCTTTCAAGCGCAAATCGAAGCCCTCATCAGTTCGTAAAATAGTCGCAATTCGTTTGGACATCACAGCATTTTCAGCGTTCACTCGTAACAATTCGCGAATACGCTCAGGCTGCACATTCTCAAGCTCACTATATATACGCTCCAGGCTCACAAAATCAGCCAATAAACTAGCGGCAGTTTTCTCACCAATTCCACGCACGCCCGGTATATTATCGCTAGTATCACCGCGCAAACCCTTATAATCAGGAACCTGCTCCGGCCAAACCCCCAATTTTTCATGCACCGCCGCCCTGTCATATCGTTTCACTTTAGTATACCCGCTAATTGGCGTAACAACCTCAACATTCTCGGAAACCAACTGAAGCGCGTCTTGATCGCCGGTCACAATCACCAATTTCATGTCTTTTGGAAGCGCCTCCGCCACAATTCCAAGAAAATCATCGGCCTCCAGGCCCTCCTTCTTAAAACAAGGAACCTTCATTAAATCCAGCAAACTATAAACCAGCGGAAATTGCGCAATCAAAGAGTCGTCGGTTTTCGCCCTTGTGCCCTTATACTCCTTGAATTCAAGATGTCTAAAAGTCGGCCCTTTCATATCCCATGCCACAGCTAAAAAATCCGGTTTTTCGTTTTCCAAAATGCCAAATAAGATGGACGTGAAGCCAAAAACTGCGTTTGTCAGGGCTCCATCAGGAGCACGTAATGTCTTTGGAACTGCATGAAAACTTCTGTGCACAATTGCGTTCCCATCTATAATTACGAACTTTTTCATCTTTTCAAGTGCTTAGTTTTATGATAAAATTATCAGATAAATATTTGTATGGCAAAAATAAACATCCGAATTCCTCGCATATTATTGGACCTCAGAAATGCGGACCCAAAACTTCTCTCTGAAATGGAGGGGGCTCTAGATACTTTAGACGCAAAAATTCGAGTCATGGGCACTGGTTTTAGCCAGCTCCCGCACGTTTTTTCTCTTGAAGAAGCCCTTGAAGAAGCAGACATCTGGGTCTATCTATCAAAAAAACTACCCGGCGATTTTCAGCATACAATGAAGGCCGGAATTATTCCTGTAATGCTCGGCGGATTGCACAAAAAAGCTGCAAATTACGACCCGGTCAACGAAAGAGGTAACGCCTTTTTATTCCCGAAACTTGAATCTTGGTATATATATGGGTCCATGATTCGCGCAATCGAAAACTTCAACTTCAGTCACGACTGGAGCAATCTCAAATCGCACGGAAAAGCTCTAATCTAGAGAGTTCCCACCATTTGAAGAGCTAGAAGAGCCTCCCTGTTGGGTTATTTCACTTATCAACTCAAAAATCTCATTCAAGTTAATATACTGAACAATATTTAGACCAAGTGCTCTTCCCACAAATCCAACCACAACAACAGATAGCAATGTAACAATCAAACCAATAATTGCATATCGAATAGTTGAAACAGCCTGTTTGATTTTCCCCTCATCTCCACCGGAAAGAATAAAAGAAATTCCTCCGAAGAAAATAAAAACAACGGAAAGAAAACCCGCAATGATAATTGCGTAGGCAATTGCCCTATTCATAACTTCGAGAGCATCGTAATTTTGCGCGGCCTCCAATATAGAGTTATTGGAAACTATTAGTGTAATTAGGTTCATACCAACACACTACACTTCTTCCCCGCTCGGCTCAATGATTTTTAAATTAAATCTTTCGTTTGTCTTTGCGCCCATCATTCTAAGCAAAATTCTTAGCGACTTTGCAGTCTGGCCACTCTTACCGATAATTTTCCCCATGTCATCTTTATTAACTTTCAAAGTAATCAAAACACCAAGATTGTCTGTTGTTTGAGTAACCTCAACATCGTCAGGAAATTGAACAATTGCCTTAACAACGTAATCAATAAATTCTTTACCTCGTTCTGTCATAAAGGTGGAATTAAATTATGCAGCAGGTGTTTCTGCAACAACCTCAGCTGGAGCCTCAGCTACAGGTGCAGCTGGAGCTTCCACTGGCGCTGCTACTTCATCAGGCGCATTCTTTTTCTTTCGCTTCTGTGTTCGAGGAGCAATGAACTTGTCCATATTTGGAACAGAATTCTTCTTCAAAAGTGAAGCCAAGCTCTGAGATGGCTTAGCGCCCATCTTTATCCAGTGCTCAATTCTATCCATCTTGAAGTCGATTTTATTCTTCTCCGCAGGGTTGTAGTATCCAACAATATCCACAAATTTACTCTGAATCGGTGAGGAATGTTCTGCAACCACCATTCTATAAGCAGGCTGGTTACGTTTTCCTGTTCTACTGAGTCTTAATACAAGCACAAATAAATAAGTTAAGAAATTTGCCCTCTGATTCTAGTGTTGATTTGAAATTTGTCAAGGAAATTTTCTTCGAGCCATAACCTTTCTGTCTATATCATACTCCGCAGAATTTCTCTCGGGGTCATTTCTTATCTGCCAATTTTCATTTTCAATCAGACCAGAGTGGGCCAATCTTTCGTGTATTTTACACACCCACACTATATACGATGGGTCGTGGTTTTTCTCGAGTGCAAATCGCCGAGTGTGGTGAAATATCTCCCCCGGCTTGTTGCAGCCGGTATATATACAGTGATTCTTTTGTCTGGCTATCACGACATCTTTTACCTCCTGCGGGATGGATCTACTGACTTCTTCTTTTTCTCTAGCTCTCCGTTCAACACAATCCGGACAAAGTTCAATTCCTCGTACGCGGTATTCCAGTTGCGCGCCTTTCAGAACCTTATACAAAGTCTCATTCAGAGAAAGTTTCTCTGGATGGCTCAATTTTTGTTGTGCCTCGAGCAACATAAATTTCGTCTCTTTAGACACGCGGAAGCTCAGATTTTCAAATATTTCCACTGTAATTTTTACAGGTTCAGTTTTACCGATATCGGTAACTTTTTCCCTGTTATTTTGTACAAGAAGATCTAAACTTTTAGAGTCTAATTCTTTAACGTTTTCCGCCCATCTTTTGTCAGACTCAGGAGTTGCCACCCAAGCGACTTTTTCAATTTTACTCCATCCAACCTCGCCGCTTTCCAAAAGATTTTTCAACTCTGGTTTGTCCTCTAACCTCCCGGCAATCCGCAAGATTTTATCCACCTTCTCGTGACTCATTCCGGCGAGTTTTCCGGCGAACTCATGAATCCCTGCAAAACCGCGTCGCCTGTATAATCGTCGACGGCTAACCTCCGGTAAAAGACCCTCAAATTTCCGCAACCAAGCACGCGACTGCCCGCCATACATTTTGCAGAGATTGTATAATTCCGAATCTGAGAGTTTTGATGCTTCCATATATCAAAAATACCCACAAGATCTGACAAAGTCCTGAAAAATACCTGCAATCGTCTTAACCTTATTCCACCTGAACTTTCAAATCCTTCACAATTTCTTTTTCTCGATTTAGTTCCTCCATCAACATATGACGCTTAACAAAAACCTTCTGTGCCCAAATACTGCTCGGTACAGATATATACAGTACGCCATTTTTTACAAACTTAGGATGAATTAACTCTTCGCAACCCTGCCCCACGATCACCGGAGCAATAAGCCGAAATCTCTCACAAACAAGAGAAGCACGAGCCTCACGCCCAAGACGGAATTTCTCAAGCGCACGAGGAATCAAACTTTTAAAATCTACAAAATCACTCATACGCAACTTTCGTAAATTTCTAAAGTTTTGCTAGCCATTTTCTCCCAAGAAAACTTTAAACTGTGCTTTAGTCCGTGTTCATGCAAATCCTTCTGTAAACTCTCATCTACCCAAACTCGCTGAATCACATCTGCCATTTCAGTCGGGTCGTATGGATCGAAATAAAGCGCGTTGTCTTCCCCACAAACCTCAGGAATGCATGCGGTTTTCGAAGCCACAACAGGGGTCCCACATCTCATTGCTTCAAGGGGTGGCAAACCAAACCCTTCATATAAAGAAGGAAAAACATATAACTTCGCGCTCTGATATAAAGAAATTAACTCGGACTCACTAACCATTCCCGGAAAAATAACAGCATGCTCAACACCCAATTCTTTTACGGTTCGTTTCACTTCCGGATAATATGGATCTTCATTTCCGGTTATAACCAATTGTGCGTCAACTGCGGAATCACCACCTGTTAAAATTGCAAAAGACTTGATCAAATTCACAAGGTTTTTATGACCTCGCCATACTCCGGTATACAATAAAAACGCCTTTCCAATTCCATATTTTTTCAAAACTTCCGCGTTAAATTCCACATCTTTTTTTGGAGTAAATTTATCGCTAACTCCTTCGTAAACAACCTCAATTTTTCCTGGAGAAACTTTTAAAAGCTCAATCAAATCCACTTTTGTATTTTCAGAAACCGCAATCACTTTTTTCGCATGTCGGACCGCATTTCTTAACACCAAATTATAGGCAAAACGATGAATAGCAGAGTTCATCTTCTTTCCAGGATAGAAAGAAAGTGTGAGATCGTGAATTGTAACAACGCTTGGACGGCGATAAAAAATCGGTACGTTAAAGTGCGTAAAATGCATCAAATCGAGCTTGGCTTTATTCAAAATTCGCAAAAAACTCACCTGTTCACCAAAAGAATAATGATGAGCCCTAACCATAACCTTACGAATTCTTTTCGACTTTGGCTCGAACTTCGCGAATTCCTCAGGGTTCATAAAAATCACATATTCGTTTTTATCGTCCACAGCTTGAAGGTTTTCAATCAACTCGTAAACATATCTACCGATTCCGGTAAATTCACTACTGTACATTCTGGCATCGATTCCGATTCGCATAGTCCGGCAGATAGTAACACGAAGAGTCAAAATAAAAAACATTGCAATTAAAATAGCGGTTTGATACAGTTCGACCGCTTCGCATGGGGCCTCAATTGGAACGCATATAATGTTCCCAACTTGGGCCCCTTCCAGTGGGGTGATAGCTCAGTTGGTTAGAGCGCTGCCCTGTCACGGCAGAGGTCGAGGGTTCGAGCCCCTTTCATCCCGCCATTACTGCACGAAGTGCAGCTGTTTGGCTAAACCTCATAAACCCGCGCCGTTCTTCCATATTACTTCTCAAAATTCCTCCTAATCAAATCACAGGGTCTTGTTAGGGCAACATCTCCATTCCAAATCGGACCGGTTGGCTTCCATTCGCCACCTTTATGATGGTCATCTGTGCCGACATTAAATCCCATTTCAGGTCGAGAACCCTCAAAATCCGCTCGAAATGCAACAGTTGTAGACTGCTGAGGTTGTCCTTTCCAAAACTGATAAGACACCTCACCCAGACGCTTTGCTTTTTCCAAAATTTTCCTTATTTTTTCACAATTAGTTTCTTCCACAATTTCACGCACAAAAGCTTTTATAACATCTTCGCCAGGGTCAACAGTCCCTCCAGGCCATTCCCAAGCGTTTGGTTGGCTTGAAGTATCATCCTTTTGTAACATATAAGTAGTATCTTCATGAACAGCAATACCTCTTGCCACAGTTTTTTTCTTAACCATCCATTCAGGGTAAGAAACAGAAGCTCGTCTTAGCATGTCAGGCGTGCCTAAGGTATTGGTTACTCTAAATTTTAAATGGCCAAATTTATTCGTGGAGTCAACAACGTGGGTTCTAAGGTAGTCTTCGCCCATAATATTCAACAGCTCTCTTTCATCCCAAACTATACTGAATCCAAGATTATTAAATGTATCCGCAAGAGCGTTGTCATTAACATCTGGTTCAATTATCAAAGGCAAACCCTGTTCTTTTGACATAGACTGTAATTTCGAAAAAAGAGGTTCCCTTTCGTTAGGTTGCAGGTCTCTCCACCACGAACTTCTCATTTTCAAGTAGTCGGGTGCCCTTTTCAGTAACCAAACCGCATCGAGCCTGTCACGAGTTTTATTCCGAACCATTCTAACAATAGTATCCTCGTTTCTTAAAGATTCTCCATATTTACCTTTGCTGTAATCAGAGTCACTGCCATGCAGATCTGCATACTTTGCCACAAGCCGAGCATTTCCCTCCTCAAAAGTAGGGTGTTTTTCCCAGGCGTTGTATGGAATGGTAACAACTTCCGATCTATCCATGAGATTTAAAATAGAGCATAGTTATACATCTATGCGCCTCTTTGTCAATTACTTTATCACTTTTCCATTCAAGTAAACCTGAACTTCTTTTTGAGTTTGCACTCGAGAAGCAATGCCATTGATAACAACAGTTTGATCAAGGTCACCATGTTCTCGACTCATGTTTGCAGCTTCAGTGAACAATTGTAGTTTCAAATTTGCAGCTTCTTCTTTAAGCTCCTGAACTTTTTTTCGGTAGTCCGCGTAGTCAATATGATCTGCAAGCAAATCTTTAACGTGCTTTTCTTTTGCGTCCGTAATTTGCTTTTTAAGGTCCTTGAAACTTGCCACAAGGTCTTCCATTTCCATTGGAAGATCGTCTTCAAGTTCTCTCATTAAATGTTTAATTTCCTTTAGCTCCTCAATTTTTGTTGTGAGCTTCTCAATAAGATTTTGGAATACTGTATCTACCATAAATTTTGGTTAAATTGCTTGTGCAGATTATCATAAAACCCTAATATAAAAAGCGAATTTAACAAAAAATATGCAAAAATCTTATTTAGTATTGATTGCGGCGGGGCTTTTTCTAGCGTCATGTGGCCAACCACTTCAACAGAGTGAAAATGAATATATCGAAGAGCAAGCAAAAGTCACAAACATTGAATTTCACGCGCCGGTAGAATTAGCCGTTGATTCACTTGGAATTAGCGACGACTTTTATGCTCCATGGATTGAGCAGCACCCTGACGATGCAAGAGTAATAGTTGAGGGGATGACGCACCTTTGGAAGACTGGTGTTTTCAAGGCCGGAATTTATGAGGGTCAAGATTTAGTAACAGCACAAATGGATTGTGAAGGCCCATGTCCAGCAGCCATCTTCAGATTTGCTTATGATGAGAAAAGTAAAAAATTCACACTTCTTTCCAAATATTCTTCAGAAAATTTGGAAATGATTTACATTCCTTTCGATTCAACAGACAGCACAACAGTATTTGAAGAATTTGACGCTCCAAAGAGCCTAAAAGTTTGGGAGAAAAATGTGGCGATATTAGCTGATAAATATTCAAGACTGCTGATCGAAGAAGAGGAGGGGGCAGATGTTGTAAGCCTGGAAGATCCAAGCTTTGCATCATACCTGTTAATATCCGGTTGTATTTATGGAGTTACAGGCGACTCTGTTGCGGTTAAATATCAACTTGTACCTACTGAATTTTACAATACAGAAACAGAGGAAACTTCAGCGCTAGTGGAACTAACTTTCACAGACATGAAAGGCGCTCAGAGCACAAAAGAATTTTCAATTGATCAAGGTGGTTGCGGATTTACGGGATCTTGTGCATTAACACATGAGGCATTGCCTGGTGAAGAATCAAGATTGCAAAAAGTAGGTAGCATTGGCGAAAATGAAGCATTAACTTTCGCTACACTTGATGAAAATTCCAAAGTCACAGATGGCTTGGAAGGAGTAATGATAGATGCATATAATCAGTATAAAATGCAGGCTGTTTACAAAGAAGAAACTCCAATGAGCCTTGCCGACTTTACACTTCCGGGCAATATCTTTTTCGTGAAAATGGGTAGTGGAAAATACGTACTAGTGCGCGATTCAATTTATCAACCAACAGCAGAATGTGGAAAGCCGGTCATTTACTTGTATCCAGAAAAAGACATGGAAGTTAGCGTTAAAGTTGGGATCGAATCATTCACAAAAACAATTCCAGATTACGGAAACGGATGGAAAGTTCTTGCACATGTTGGCGGTCTACTAACAAACCTAGCGGATAACAAAAATTACCCTTATCTATTCTGGGAAGGAAATTCTTCTAAGTCACTCGCTGCACCAGTTGGCTGGACTTTGAAGAAGTCTGAAGTTGCAACTGTTCTACCGATAGCATTGAAAAAAATGGGGCTTAACGACGGCGAAACCAGCGATTTCATGGAATTCTGGGCGCCTCGACTAGCGCAAGTTTCAAGCAATTACATCGAATTTTCTTTCATTGGAAACACATTGATGGATCAAATTGCTCCACTAACTATCAGCCCAAAACCGGACACCGTGATTCGAGTATTTATGTACTTCCGTGGAACTAATACAGCCGGACTTTCAATGCAAAATTATACCGCGCCTGCGAGAAAAGGCTTCACTGTTGTTGAATGGGGCGGAACATTGCGATAAGCGCCTTAGCGCTCTTTCTACTTAGTTGCAACACCGCAAGCTCAGAGTTTGCGGCTTGTGCTTCGTCTGACATAGTTTTGATGCCGCATCATCTTATCGTGCAGCCATATATCGACGAAATGTATGAGGTTTTAACCGCACAGCGCCCGTCCAAAATAATCATAATTTCGCCTGATCATTTTTACAGCGGCTCTGCCGCGATTTCGGCGTCAGAAGAAATTGAGCACGGTTTCACAATCCATCGAAACCTCGCACTTCAGTATTTCGGCAAGCTCCCAATTGAGGGGATTATGATTCGCATAAACGCAAAAGAAAATGATCTAATAGAACTCGCCGAGCAACTTTCAAAAGAGAACGCACTCTTCATTTTCAGCATAGATTTCTCTCATTACCTCGACGGAAAAATTGCCCGCATTCACGATTTGATGTCACGCGATGTTATTGAATCTCGTAGCATCGACGACGCAAAAAACCTCGAAGTCGACAGCCCTGGCTCAGTCGAAGTTATGCTCCGTCTACTGGCACTTTTAGATGAGAAAATGGTCGTCTACAAAAACACTAACCCCTCCATCGATGCCGGGGTCGAATCTTTCACTAATACCACGCACCTTTTCGCTTGTAGCTCATCCGGTACTCCTCCTGCCCGCCAAGTTCACACAACAATGTACTTCGAACATCCCCGCGAATGGTATCTCGGCAAAACAGAGGAAGATCGATATCTTTACGGCTACGATGAAACGGTTTTTAACACGGGCGAGCAGGACAAAGTAAAATTGTCAGATGGCACTGAAGAAAGCTTTAATTATTTCAATTAGCTAGGAAAAAGTTTGAGCAATACAATCTTTAATAAATGCAGACATATTTTTGACTTCTCTATTTTTGCCTCCCACAATCTCAAAAAGAGGATTGGCTTTTTTTATCAAAACAAGATCCCGACCATCACTTATTCGTGCTCCTGAAGGGAAATTTACGTCACAATAACCATGAATTGGAGTATGAAAAACACCACGATCAGTCAAAAGACCAGAAATAATTCTAGCATTTACGGCTCTATCAAAAGTTGAATACATGCAAGGCCCGCATTCATCAAAAACAAAATCATATGAACGGCTTTGCAGCGGGATTTCTTCAGGGAAATGACCGATGAATTGTTTTTTAATAAAAGGCTCCGGACTTTCCACAAAGAAAAAATTTCCATATTCCTTTTGTAACTCAAGCAAAAGTTGAGGTGGCAAAACACGCCTTCGAATACAGGTGATCAACTCGTCTGAACGAAATGTCATGGATTTTATCACTTCCAGAAAATCCTCAGAAAGTGATGAGTTGATGCCAAATCGCAATTCACGAGAAGGAAATTTCAAAAAAGGATTAATCGGAGTTAAGCCTATCGTGTGGACTTCCGCCGGGAATTTTTCGGCCATAGTTGCGGCTGCTACACCCGCCCCTGCCCCAAGTTCCAAATACGTAAATTTCCCTGGAAAAGATTTTGCCAGCTCACCGGAAATCTCATCTAAACGCCTGCTATTTGTTGATTTTAGGCCATGTGAGGAAAATCTATCCGTTGAGTAATGCGCAAATGCATCGCTCCGATCTTCTGAATATATTTTAATCAGGCCAGCTTCTTTAGCCATTTCTACTCCTTCACTATATTTATCCATAATTGTAATTTTGACCGTGATTATTTGTCAATTTGCCAATATTGTCAATAGTATGTACTATCTTTACATGAACAGGTCAGAACTACACAAACGTCTAGCAGATGAGCCGGCTTACCGCGAGAAGCAAATTCTTGAAAGTATCTATTCCGGCCGCGCAAAAAATTGGGACGAAATTACGAGTATTCCCTCTGCCCTCCGTGAGAAACTCCGCGATCTACCATTTTTCTGTTTTGAACCTGTAAATCGAGTTGTAAGTACTGACGGGACAATCAAATCTCTCTTCAAGATGTCCGACGGTGCGCTAATTGAAACCGTGCTAATTCCAAACAAAGAATTTCGAACAGTTTGCGTATCTTCACAGGTTGGTTGCGCGATGGCTTGTGGATTTTGCGCTACCGGCACTCTCGGCCTCACTCGAAATCTCACAGCTGACGAAATCGCGGATCAAGTTCTCTACTATAAACAAACTGCAAAGGTGACAAACGTTGTCTACATGGGAATGGGTGAACCACTTTTGAACCTGGAAAATGTGCTCCCGAGCGTAGACATTTTAAATGATTTAATGGGAATCGGAGCACGTAAGATTTCAATTTCAACCTGTGGAATTATTCCCGGAATTCGCAAATTGATGGACTATCCGAAACAAATCAACCTCGCGATTTCCATTCACTCCCCTGACGACGCGCTTCGTAGCAAACTTATGCCGGTCAACAAAGGTTTCCCACTGGCGAAACTCCTCGAAACATGTGCGGAATACATCAAGAAAACCAATCGCCGACTCATGTTTGAATATGTGATGCTCTCAGGCATTAACGACAGCGACGAACAAGCGCACGAAATCGCCCGTCTACTTCGTCCACTAGAACTCGTGCTTCTCAACCTGATCCCTTTTCACCAAACTTTCCTGCAATTTGGCTCCGCTTCTCGAAACCGAATCCACGATTTCCAGCGCATCGTCGAACTCGAAGGTGTTGATTGCCACATTCGCCACTCCGCCGGTGTCGACGTTGACGCCGCCTGCGGCCAACTTGCTCGAACGCATTATGATAAAGAAACCAGAGTAACTTAGAAATCACATTCTCGCCTGGATGGAAACAAATCTTCCCGACTCAGACACGCAAAAATAGGTCAAAACCCTTATCGTGACAAAGTCGCGTTAACAACCTGAAGCTATTTCATAAACCCAAAAAAACTCCAGGTGTTATTGCAGCACAGTCGCGATAAGCATATCATGCCAATATGGGCGATAGAATTCTAACGAGCTTAACCTTACAAAACAAAGGACATCGAATAAGCAAAGCGATGGACTCGGTTTTACATTTTGTTGCATCGAAATTTTCTCACGCTTACACCTGTCTTGAGGTGGCTAAAATGACAAAACTTAGCAGAGGCACAGTTTTCAGAATTCTAACTCTTCTGCAAAAACAAAAGTACCTACATAAATCAGGCGAAAGATATTTTTTCTGTCGAGTTGAAGATGACTCTGCTTGCCATCAAGCTGTAATTTGTGAAAAGTGTGGAAAATATGAAGAGACTCCACTTTACGAACATGCCCACCCAAACCTGAAATTCTTCAAAATTTCATCGCAGCTTCACGAAATCGCGGCAATCTGTCGACAGTGTCAGTACACTTCTGCTAAATAGCATTTTTCACAGTAAACTTTCTCGGCCCGATCTGGAGAAAAAGTCGAGTTAATCACTCCGCTACACTTACTGCAACTACGTGTGTAAATCTTATGTGGATTCCGCAATCGCATACGAGTTGCCAACCTGCAGTCCGGGCATTTCGCCGGCTTCGGCAAGTCTTTCAGTCGCAGCACTTCTTGCGGAATTAATTTGTAATTTTTACCGCAATCCTCGCAAGCCAAAACATCGCCACCAGCCGGTAAATACTCGCGGGCATCTTTCTCTCGCCAACGATAACCGCGTGCCAAAGCCGCCTCGCGCGTCAAAGGCAAGTACTCATTAGCCACCGTTTCGTTGTAGGCAAAAGCCGAATGTGCAGCCGGGAAAAATCGCCCAAAATCCGCCCCCATCATTTCAATCACGCGTGGCACAAGTGCCTCATATTCCTCCTTAGAATACTGCTTATTCAAAATGCAGTATTGCTTATTACGAAGCCCAACACAGCCGAATAAATCTTTCGAATTATAACAAAATTGGCTGTAGGCAACGTTTTGCGAATTGAAAATATAAGTTGAAAAAATCACATTATAAATTCCGATCGTACCCATAACTTGATAAGCCAGCTCCGGTTTGATGTACATGTTCGAACAATCCATCAAATCTTTCACCTGCACTCCAACCGTCACATATTTGCAGTCTTCGCTGTCGTTCAAATCATAAGAATCCTTGCAATTTTTACAGTTAGTTAAAAAGTCACCGGTAGAATTTTCGCTACTCACAATGTTGGCGTATTTGTACACTCGCGCCGCACGCATTTCGTCGAATTTTGCTTTCGTTCCAGCCAAATCTGCCATGGCTGCCGCCACTTTCACCGCATATTCCTCCTTCGACACCGGCTGATTCATAAAATGATATTCCTTCCCTGTTAACCCGGTGCACAAAAAGCAATTACTAGATCGATTCATGTTGTCGCAAAAGCCGCAGTCATAAGAATTTTGACTATAATAAACGTATCGGCAGTTGTAGCATTTTTTCACGTAAAAACACTCGTACAAAAACTCGCTGTCGTAGATGAAGGCCGAATCCATCACATCTTTTGACGACTGAATCAACTTCCCATAAAAACAGTCTTCACAATTTTCACTGCAATTTATCAGGTAGCAATTTTTACTGTACGCGGTCCCGGTCGTATACGGACAATTCTCGTTACTCACCTGAATCAAATTCACGCGGGGGATCTGCAAGTTGAGCTCCTGAATCTGCTCAAAAAAACTGCGCGAAAAATCCACATCTCTAGCAAAACTCGCCGCATCCCAATTCTCGCTCCACCACTCCTCGTGGCTCACAATTTTAAAGGGCGAATCTGAATGATATAGCGAAATCTTTCCACCATTATTATAAAGAAACTGCTCATTTCTCTGCACTGTCCTCTCAGCAAGCCGACAATCAGGACACTTCTCCGGCTCCGGAATTGCAAACTTCCGCCCACCATAAACCGGCGACACCTTCTCCAAAAACGCAACTTCTTCCGGCGAAACCTCAAACGGACTTTGACATGATGTACAAGTTTTCATAGATTTAGTTTAGTTGCTTAATTATTATACGACCAGTGGATAAATTGCCACGGTTTACTTATAGAGTTTCTCCTCTAACAATTCTGCCATACACTTCATCCAAAGTACTACCATATACGGAAAGGGCTCTTTCAGCATGCCAATGAACCATTCCTTCTAATTCCTGCCCATCTTTTGCTATCATTTGGTCGTGCAGTGGATGCACACTGCCTTCTTGTGGGTGAAGAACAGGTATACAAACCGTTACTCCAGGTTCTGCTTCCTCAGTAATACCGAGTTGAGCATTTATCAAACCCGCAACTTTTTCTGCCCCCTCAATAGACATCTGTATTCCTTTGTAGATTCGATTTATTCTTGATCCGCTCCATTCCTCAACAGATTTACTGTCATCCGCCCAAAGCTTTGATTGGTTGCAAACCCGACTTCCATATAGGGAATTAAACCATTCCCCTAATTGGGCGCGCATCGCTAATGTTGGAATAACAGTATCATCAGAAGGTTTTAAATTATTCACATCTAAAGCCCTTAGCATGGCTCTACGTAGCTCCATGCTTCTCTGTGTAGCTGATGCTAAAATCGCGTAATCGAGACCGCTATTATTTGGCATTGAAATATAGTGCAAGTCCTTTCTTGAGCCCGCTAATTGTTTTACCATAAGGCAAGTTTTATTGGGTACTGGCTGGTAGCCGGCCTGTTCAAACGAGCCCATGTCTACTTTTGGAACGAAACTACGTGAAGCTATATATGTTGAGGCGCTTTTTGCTCCACTTAACGAGAATTGACCGTAAACCATTACGGCACCAATTACTCGTGCATAGAGAAGCCTATGTTCTTCAAATCCAGCATCGAAGGTCTGGTCTATTGATTCATTAAATTCCGGTTTAGTCATCTTCCCCTCATAAATGCTCACGTCTGGTTGAGGCCATGGAAGTAGTGGCTTTACAGTTTTGCCACCTTTAGATATGGTCTCAAAAACCGGGTTACTTGGGTATTTATCTAGTCTAGACATATAGGATTGATGTGTTAGTTTATTAAATAAGTTCAAGACAATAACCTTGGCCTTTAACTGTTACAATCTTTGCCCAGCCATCAATTTTGTCACGTAGCACCATTACTATTCCGGATAATTCCACTCTGTAACTGCTAGTTACAGCCGCGCCCGATCCCTTATAAGCTTTTATTAAAGTTTCCATGGAAACTATCTGCCCATCGGAACCAAACTTAATAAGTGCATTAATAACCTTGGATTGATTTTGACTTGTCCTAATTAACCGCTCTATTTTTTCATCATTCACCGGCACATCTATTGAAAGATTACTTAGAACTTCAACTACACGTTGTCGTATTCTATCTCTTAGCAGAGGATCCAAGAGGCCCTCCATATCCAGTGTTTTCTGTGCGGTAACTAGGTTGTAAATTCTTTCATCTATCGTTACTGGTTTACTTAGTTCCATAAAATTTAATTGAAATGATAAGGTGCTAATCTACATCATTTCTGCTAGTTTGTCCAGCATCTGACGCTCAAAAGGCACTCTAGTTCAGTCATCCTAACAGGAGTAAAATAACCAGCAACCATTTACTGACGAAAGTTTTCCACACAATAATCTGGTCTAATTTTGAGGTTTACAGTAAACTAAGATCAAAGTTTACAGTAAACACATGCTAGAAAATCTAAAAAAACTCGGACTAAGTGACAAAGAGGCACAGGTTTATATGTCGGCGATGGAGATTGGCTCAGCCAGCGCGGTTTCGATAATCGCAAAAAAGGCGAAAGTGAATCGGACGACAACTTACGATATTTTGAATTCTCTCGAGCAAAAAGGGCTCGTTGTGAGTCAGATGCGAAAGGAAAATCGCTACTATCAGGCACTTCCGCCGGAAAAAATCGTGGCATATCTCAAAGAACAAAGTCGAAAATTTTCAAATCTCGCAGAAAATGCCAATCATATTTTGCCTGAATTGAATGCACATTATCGAGCTTCCGGTCGCCCAAAAGTTTATTTTTATGAGGGTGATGAGGGCTTAATTCGCGTCTATGAGGAAACCCTAACTTCAACTGAAGAAATTCTTGCCTACGCCAGCGACCAAGCAAATCAAGTTGCTCTTCCCGATTATTTCCCAAAATATTACAAACGACGAGCCGAGAAAAATATTCCCATTCGCGCAATTTTTCCTGATACGCCGAAAGACCGAGAGCGTCACGCATTAGACTCAAAAGAGCTTCGCCGAAGCCGAATCGTTCCAAAAGAAAAATTAGATTTTTCTCCTGAAATTAACTTCTTTGACGACAAAATAATGATCGCCGATTGGAAGGAAAAACTCGGCATAATTATTGAAAGCAAAGAAATCGCAAAAGTCTTCAAGCAGACCTTCGAACTAGCTTGGGAGGCCGCGGGAAAATACGAAAAAACTTTGCCAAAAAAAACCAAACATGTTTAAATTCTCTCGTGAATAAAAATCTTACAACAACTACGACTACTACAAGCACCACGACTATGGTGCTGGAGTCCTAGTGTTTAAATTTTAATCACAAACAAAGGACTTCAGCTAAAACTTGAAGTCTATTTTTTTATTATTTTAATTTTTATACTATGTGCAATGAAGATTTCAGAAATGAGTACGAAAGTGCTCGACAGCCAGCCATCCCAAAATCCGCTTTAGAAAAAGTGGATAGCCAAGAAGAGCAAAAAATCAAAGAGCTCAGCTGGGCAGTATCACATGGAGTTCGCTCAATGGTTGATATCCAGCTTACTTGAAGTAGTTCATTACTGCAGCAACTTCATCATTGATTGCTTTAGTCGCAATTGCTGTAGCGAATTCAAGAAGTGTTCCATTTGTATTGGCGTTAATCTCATGTCTTTTTTCACCAAAAACTTCATATAAAACATGAAGACTATAGTCTTTTGCCAGAATACCTGGGATTCTACGAGGATAGGGTTCGTCACCTTCTTCACTTTGATAGCTTTCATCGCTAATATATCTGTCCGTCACTCTTTTCATGAGCAAAGGTTCGATTTGATCGAGATGTTCTGATGCGATACCAGCTTCTAAAAGTTCTGCTCTCTGCTCATCTAAAGACATAAAATTATTTTAAAGTATCGCGATTATACGGATGTTTATCATTCTGTCAATAGTGTATAATAGCATTCATGAGTATCACTACGAAAAAAGGTGACCGCGGAGAAACTGATTTATATGATGGCAGCCGAGTTCGAAAATCTGATTCGCGAATCTCGGCACTTGCCGCAATTGACGAGCTTAACTCTCATATTGGCCTCGCCATCAGTTTGGGCGGAGATGAATTCCTTGAAGTAATTCAGAATGATCTGTTCGTTTTGGGCGCGATTGTGGCTAATCCTAAAAGTAACGAAAATATGGAGGAAAACTTGACGGTTCTGGAGGCTCGGGCAACATTGCTAGAAGCCACAATTCCACCCTTAAAGAATTTTATTTTACCTGCTGGAGAAACTTTGGCTTGCCAAATACACGTTGCAAGGTCAGTTTGCAGGAGAGCAGAAACACAATTGCCAAAAGATTTAGATGTGAGTTGCTGTGCATATATTAATCGCCTATCCGACCACCTTTTTTTGTTGGCAAGATCAGTTAACATAAGAGCCCAAAAAAAGGAGGTGATTTGGAAAAAGATGTGATACAGTGATTAATACCATTTAACCACAAACCTTATGCGAGTAATGCCTGTCATAAAAAATCTCACAGAGCCGGAGATGGAACAGTTTCACAGTTATTTGGAGGCAAAGTTAGGGAGATTGGCGCCAGTCTTAGAAAGTCACTACCCTGATGAAGATGCGGTAAAAGTGGATGCAAGAATTAGAAAACATGAAAGACACTCGGCTTTTGAGCTCGAATTGGTTATTAATATGCCACATGGTAAATTTATATCTAAAGAGACTAAACATTCAATCACAGAAGTTTTAGATCTAACAACAGATCGGCTTGAAACTCAAATGAACAAACACTTTAAAAAATTGATAAGAGAATGATTTATCTGGATTACGCGGCATCGACCCCAATTGACCCGCGCGTGTTGAAATTTATGAGGCCATATCTCGAAAAAGACTTTGGAAATCCATCGTCTATTCATCGTTATGGCCAAACAACGCGCAAGGCAATCGATTCCGCCCGCACAATCTGTATGGAAATTTTGGGCGCCGCGAAGCCAAGCGAAATAATTTTTACAGGTAGCGGGACAGAATCATGTAATATGGCGATTTTTGGCAGCGCATTCGGCAGCGACATAGGCGCAAATTCGCCTAAAAAGGGCCATATAATTGTTAGTGCAATCGAACATCCGGCTGTACTTGAACCGGCACGTTATCTACGTGATAATTTCGGCTTCGAACTGACAGAGGTTTCGCCTGACAAAGATGGAATGATTTCAGTAGAAGACATAGAAAAAGAAATAAAAGCTGAAACCATTCTGGTTTCAGTGATGTATGCAAATAATGAAATTGGCACAATTCAGCCTATAAAAAAAATTGCAAAAATTTGCCGTGACAGGGGAATCATTTTTCACACAGACGCCTGCCAAGCACCAGGTTTTCTTGATATAAATGCAGAACACCTCGGCGCTGATCTGATGACTCTAAATTCCAGTAAAGTTTATGGCCCGAAAGGAGTAGGCCTTTTATATATCCGCGAAGGAGTGAAAATTACACCGCACATTTTTGGTGGTGGTCAGGAGTTTCGAATGCGAGGTGGAACCGAAAATCCAGCATTGATTTACGGATTTGCAAAAGCACTCGAATTTGATTTAAAAGATAGCAAAAAAGAAGCAGAGCGAATCAAAAAAATGAGAGATAAACTTCTTGCGACCCTGTTGAAATTTCCAGGCATAAGTCTAAATGGCTCACTTGAAAATCGTCTACCCAACAATATCAATGTGCACGTGAAGGGTATGAAAAATGAAACCTTGGTTATGCGACTCGATATAGACGGCCTCGCCGCCTCCGGCGGCTCGGCCTGCTCCTCAGGCAAAACCGAAGCCTCTCCTGTTCTCCTAGCTCTCGGCCAGTCCAAAACCGACGCTGAAGAATCCTTGCGCCTCACATTAGGCCGGACCACCACATCAGCCGAAATCGCTGCGGCTGAAAAAATCCTTACAAAAATCTTAAAACTGCAGTCGACTGCACTTTCCAAGACTCCACTTTTCCTCTAAACTACAGTCAAATTTAAAAAAACCTTATGCAACACACTTGGAAAATTCTTATGGCAGTATTCATTATCGGAATCATCGGGCTCGGTGTTTTCACAGTGAACAATCCTAATTTACAGGCAAGACTCGACGACCTTATTAACTGGAAATAATGTATCTTTTCGCAATTATTGCGGCGGCAGTAGGTATAGCGCTCGGTTATTTTTTACCGGGTCGTGTTAAAACAAGTACAGCTGATTACCAAGACCAAGTAAAAAAAGCTCACGAAGAAGCTGAAAAAATTAAAACATCGGCAGCTGAGCAATTTGAACATATAAAGAAAAATCTCGATCGCGAAGAATCCGACCTTGAAGAAACAAGCGCAAAATCTGAAGAAGTAATTAAAAACAAAGAGGAAATTGCCGAAAAACGTGAAAATAGGAACCGCGGCTTGGAAGGAAACTTAAAAGGTCTTAAAAACGAAATCCAAAATATAGAAAAAGAATACGGCGAGTTTAGCGCAAAAATAATTGAAAAACTTTCACACGTAAGTGGAATTGATCCTGCAAAAGCACTTGAACAATCAAGGAAAGAACTCGAAAAACTTATAACTGAAAACAAAAACGGAAGGCTTGCTGCGCAAGTGGAGGAAATTAAAGAAGATGCTCCTCGTCACGCAAAAGCGATAATCCAAATTGTTGCTCAACGTCTTTCAACACCGAGTTCTGTCGACAAAAACTCAACAATGGTGACACTTAAAGAAGATAAATTTAAAGGTCTTTTTGTTGGGAAAGGCGGAACAAATATTCTTTATTTTGAGACTCTTTTGCCGGTAGCAATAATTTTTAATCTAGACCCTCAAACAATTCACGTTGGTGGAGTTAACCTCTTACGAAGAAATATTGCAAAAAAAGCGATAGATAAAATGCAAATTCTATCCAAAAAAACCGGAAAAATCGATCATGAAATGATAAAGAAAACAATTGAAGAAGCAGAAAAAGAAGTCATGGATATTTGTGATAAAAAAGGCGCCGAGCACTTGCGCATGCTCGAAATCGATCCGAAAAAAGTTGATCCTCAGCTCGTGAATTATTTCGGGCGAATGTATTTCAGAACGAGTTTTGGTCAGAATGTAATTTGGCATTCAACAGAGATGGGTTACCTCGCGCGAATGATTTCCGAGCAAATAGGAGCGGAAGTTACAGTCGCAACTGAAGGCGCTTTTTATCATGATATTGGTAAGGCGATTGACCACGATGTGGGTGGCGCACACGACGATCTTTCAAAAGAAATTCTGGAAAAATATGGCTACGATCCTCGCATTGTGCACGCTGCTTTTGCCCACCATGACAAGGTTCCTTGTATTGCGCCGGAAGATTTTATTGTGAAGGCTGTTGATGCAATTTCAGCGGTTCGACCGGGAGCTCGTCAGGAATCAGTGACAAATTATTTTGAGAGAATTAAGCAACTTGAAGACACTGTTGCATCATTCGCCGGAGTCAAAAAAACTTATGCAATTTCAGCAGGTCGTGAGGTGCGTGTTTACGTGGATACTGATAAAATTGGAGACGACAAAATGGAAGGACTCGCAGAAGGCATTGCCGGTAAGATTTCAGAAGAACTTTCCTTCCCTGGTATTATTAAGGTAAACTTGATCCGTTACACAAAATCTACTGATTACGCTCGTGAGAGCAATAAAAAACCCACAAGACAATGAGTGATGAAAATAATAAATCAACGATTGAAAAAATCATAATGGGAGCAATAATTGGAACTGCAATTGGTTCTGCAATCGGAATAAGCATCGCGCCCAAAAAAGGTATTGAAACGCGAAAAATCATCAAGGAAAATTTGAGCGGAAATACGACAGAGGCAAAAGAAGTAGTCAAACTTTCAAAAGAAACAATGAGCGGAATCTGGAAAATAGCGAAAAGAATTTTTTTAGGAAAGAAGCAAAATTATAAAGAAATTCCTGACGAATCTTCTGTTGAAATAATTGAAAATGAAAGTAAAAAAACAAAATCATGAAGTAATTGTGATGCTCGCAATTGTTTGCACCATGCTTTTTAGCATCTCTTTGGTTTATGCACTAAGTAAAATTCCCGAAGAAAATTTTGTGAAGAAAATGTTTAGCACGCAAACGAAGTTTGAGCAATTTTCTAGTTTTACGGAAGCCTACACAGAGCTTGGAATACAAGAATCCGAATTCCTATCTAAAAAAATCAACTGGCAAACTACGCGCGGTGAGATAAGTCTCGCTATTTCCGATTTAAAGCCGGTCAGCAATCTTCCTGAAATTCAAAAATACCTCGAGAATTTCATGACCTCAACCCCACTTTTCACGAAAGTAAAAATTCTACTTGTTGGTCAAGAAATTCCTTACACTCTTAGCTTCGATGAAGCGGCAGTCAAAGCGGCATTCTCAGCTGTCGGGCAAGGCAAAAAAAATGCATACTACGCTTGGGAGAATGGCCTGAAGATTCATGACGAACAAATTGGAATTGGTGTTAACTCAGCAAAAGTTGAATCACAAATCTCAAGCTACTTTCAAACATTTGAAGCGCCTGAAACCGCTAGCGCAGAATTCACAAACAGTGATCCGGAAATCACCAAAGCTGATCTGGAAACTTACCTCCCAACCGCTACGCAACTCGCCGCAAAAACAATTGCTTTGAGAGATGATAAAGGTAGAACTTGGCCGGTAAAACTTTCTGATCATGCGGAATGGATTCTGCCTTCCGGCATAGAAAGTGAAGGCTTTACAACTTTCATTGGTAATGAAATCTCACCAGAAATTTCCAGCGAAGCAATGCCGGTAAATATCATTCAAAACGCCGACAATACAATCACTTTTGAGGGCAGCGCAAGAAATGGAGTTGAAATAAACTTAGACGAAACACTGTCAAAATTTATTGACACTTTGAGTGGTACAGGCGCAAGCATGGATATCATTACAGATATAATTGAGCCTCAAATTACTGTCAGTGATTCGCTGAAAGAATTGGAAATTACCGATTTGGTTTCCGTGGGTTACTCAACTTTGCGTGGTTCGCCGGCAAACAGAATCCACAATATTACCTACGGTCTTAAAAAATTTAATGGAATAATTATCGCCGCAGGCGAGGAATTTTCTTTTACAAAAACATTGGGTCCGGTTGATGCAGCTCACGGCTGGTTGCCGGAATTAGTAATTAAAGGTGATGATACAATCCCTGAATACGGCGGCGGACTTTGTCAGGTTTCCACAACAATGTATAGAGCTGCACTTTATGGAGGCTTGCCAATAACGTCGCGTATAAATCATTCTTATGCGGTTTCATATTATGCTTATCCATATGGCTACGGTCTTGATGCAACTGTTTACGTTCCAAATCCAGATATGCGTTTTATAAACGACACCGGCGCAAGCATTCTAGTACAATCATATGTTGAAGGCAGCGACGCATATTATGTTTTTTACGGCAAAAATGACGGACGTTATGTAAGCATGGAAGGTCCATTTGCCTACGCTTATAATAACAACACAGAACAAGTTACTGAATATACAGACACGCTGGCACCAGGCGTTCGCCAACTCAAAGAATATGCACACACAGGTTTCCAAGTTGATTGGTACCGCTCAGTTTTCAATGCCGACGGTTTAATTCGAATCCCACGTGAAATAATACATTCATTCTATGAAGCCCGCCCGGCGAAGTATTTGGAGGGCAGCGCCGGAGCTACTTTGTAGAATCTTAATATGGCATAGCTCTAAAATTGGCCTAAACCATATTAGGGATTTATTGCCGGATTAATCTTATCTTGCAAACCTTGTATAGGTTGGATACAATAAATAATGAGCTATCCAACCCACTATGTACATAAATGAAAAAATAAAGAAACTCCTAGAAGAGCGTCTTAAGCAACTCAATAAATTGAGGCCAATTTCATCTACTCTTTTACTAAAACTCAAGGAACGTTTTGAGATTGAAATGATATATCATTCTAATGCGATTGAAGGAAATACTTTAACTCTAAAAGAAACTTATTGGGTGATTCAACAGGGCATTACCGTTAAGGGCAAGCCATTGAAAGATCACTTGGAAGCAAAGAACCACCAGGAGGCATTGACCTATCTTTATGATTTAGTTGAGCACGGAAATTCAAATACCATATCTGAACATTTAATCAGAAGTTTACACTCGCTGGTTATTCAAGATATCGACAAAAATATTGCAGGACAGTACAGAAAAGTTGATGTTTTTATAACCGGAACTGATCATGTTCCACCTTCTGCATTGGAAGTTCCACATAAAATGCTGGAACTTATAACTTGGTGCAGGAAAAATTATTCAAAAATGTACATTGTCGATTTTGCCACTGAACTACATCATAAGTTTGTTCATATACATCCTTTCCAGGATGGAAATGGCAGGGTCGGGCGTTTATTAATGAACGTTTTTTTAATGGCACACGGCTTTCCTTTGGTTATAATTCAAAAAAATGACAGACAAAAATACTATCGTGTTCTCAGCGCCGCTGACCAAGGAAATTACAAAGCACTTGCAACTTTTATATCACAAGCGGTTTTGAAATCTTTAAATATCTATTTGGATGTACTAACTCCATCTAAAGAAAAAGAAAATTGGATTACTTTAGCACAGGCAAGCAAGTACTGCTCTTATTCACAAGCCTATCTTGGAAAGCTCGCAAAAGATGGAAAACTTGAAGCCATTAAACTAAAAAAGAATTGGCTGACTACAAAAGAAGCTGTTGAGAGGTACTCCAAAAAAGAATAGTGTATTGACACTGTCACCACGCCTAGTGTAAACTTAGAGAGTTAAATAACTACAAAAAATGACTACTCTACAAATCCGCATTGATGAAAAAACAAAAAAAGATGCAAAAAAAGTTTTTGATAAAATTGGCTTGGACATGAGTAGTGCAATTAAGGTTTATCTAAATCAAGTTATTATTACTCAGGGCATTCCCTTCTCTTTACTTACCGAGAATGGTTTAACAATTAAACAGGAAAGAGAAATTCTTGAGGCTTCTGAAGAAGCTAGGCATGGGGTAAACCTCGATGGCCCTTTTGAAGGCAATGAAGCAATCGATTACTTAAGGAAATTAGCAAAAAATGCAGATTAATTATACTAAAAAGTTTCAAAAGGCATTCTTGAAATTGGACAACAAACATCGAGCAAAAGTTTTAAATATAATTCAGATTTTTCAAGAAAATCCACTAAGTCAAATACTAAGAAATCACCCACTAAAGGGCTCAATGCTCGGGCAAAGTGCCATCTCTGTAACCGGTGACTTGAGAATAATTTTTGAAGAACATCAGGAATATACTTTGGTGCTTATGCTTGATCTAGGTACACACAATCAAGTTTATTGAGACATTATTTTCAGTATAGTTTTAAGCACAAAGAATTCAAGCCGCCATGATTGACAAAATTCTAATAAACTGTATAATGAAGATGATTTAACTATAAAACATGCCAGATACAAATAAAGAGAGATTAATAGCAGCAATAGAAGCGGCAGATAAAGGTGGACTTTTAACTCCTGAGTTGTCTAATGAAATTCTTTCCAAGCTTCAAGGAGTAACTAAAGAAAAAGTTGGGGATATTATGGATACAGTGGAAGTCGACCCACGCCTCACAAAATTCGCAGAGATGTACAACAAGTGGAGTGCCGAGAGTAAATCAAGAACGGACTGGAAGAGAGTACAAGAAGCAATGCTTGCTAACGATGGAGCCCTTCTAAAACAAGTGGAAGCAATACCTAAAGGTCCAATTATGTTCGGAGCAGATAAGAATGGAAACATCCTTTTCTCAAACGGAGGTCTTACGCCTATACTACCCGGAAAAACTTACTCAGCCGCAAGAAAAGCGGCAAAAGATATTGGACTAGATCTCTTCCCATACAAAGAACCATACGAAAAGAGTGAAGAAGAATTGATGTTTGAAGCATTTACAGGAGAACCACTTGTAAGATCTGAAGACAAACTAACATACAGATCAAGCTGGCTTGACAACGGAGAAAATGATGCAAACGTCGGTTTCGCTCGCGTTTCGGTCTTCGATCCGGTCAATCTGAATTCCGACGTGTTCAGTGTCCTTGCGCTCTATGAGTACAGTGGGTACGGCGGTCGTGGCGTTCGGGGTCTGCTAAGGGCAAAAGCTTAGTATTTGAACCTTAAATTTTTCTTAAACTTTCAGGCCACGCGCAAGCGTGGTCTTTACTTTATCCTTAAAATTTGAAAAAATCGCTGTAGCGGTGAATAGCAACTTGCCTCAGCGTAAGCTACCGTACATTGCTCTAAAATATCCATGGAGGAGCAAGCAAAGAATAAACCCTTAGGTTTGAGCGAGATTTAGCTCTTAATTGGGCTGAAAATAATTAGTTTGCAGTTGCGACTGTGAATGAAACGGATAAATCTCATCAAAATGTGGTTCGGTAACGCTCGCGTTTCGAACTTCAATCCGAACAATCAGAATTCCAACGTGAACAATGACAATGCGAACAATGAGAACAATGAGAACGACAATCGTGGCGTTCGGGGTCTGCTAAAGGTTTACAAGCTTTGTATAGATTTAAGCCAGCCGCCCAGCATTCTTCCAATCTCGGCGGCTTTGGCCTGCATTTGGAAAATGCGGGTTTCATTCATTTCTTTCAACTCAAGCAATAATCTCAATTTTAAAATTAAAACTTCCAAATATGCACCTGCCTTGATTAAATATATGCCCTTTTGTGGTTTGGGAGCATTTTTCGCCATTATTACACATTCAATAAATTCTAAAATGCTGTTTTCCGAACTTATTCCAAGTGAATTTCTTGCAGCTTTCTTTAGATGTTTTTGTGCAATTGCCATTTCTTTATAAAGTTCGTAAGATTTATTTATGATAGAAATTTCCTCCATAGATTTGAGCTTAAGTAATATTTGGAAAAGTTGGTTTGAGTATAGAAAAGGAAAAAGTATTTCCCGTGAATTGAATCAGTTCCAATATTATCTCGAGAAGAATTTGTTTCTTTTGTTTAAAAATTTGAACTCCAATAATTACCGCCACGGCGGTTACCAAAGCTTCACAGTTTCCGACAATAAAAAACGTGAAATTTGCGTCGCCGGCATTCGTGACAGAGTTGTTCACAGGCTTTTATATGATTATTTAGTAGGTATTTTCGACAAAACTTTTATTTACGATGTTTGGTCTTGTCGCGAAGATAAAGGTTTGATTGAAGGTATAAATCGAGCTCAAACTTTTTTAAATTCTTATCCTGGAAGTTTTGTGTGGCGTGCGGATATTAAAAAATTTTTTGATAGTGTAAATCACGAAATTTTATTGAATATTATCATGAGGCGAGTGCTATCGTCGTAGACGATAGCACTGTTAAAGAATGTTATTTTTAGTTTTTCTAAAATACCGGGAACGGGAATACCGATAGGTAATCTCACAAGTCAGATATTCTCAAATATATATCTCAACGAGCTTGATAGATATGCTAAACATGTAATCAAACCTCAAGCTTACATGCGTTACGGCGATGACTTTATAATCATAGAAAAAGATCATGCTCATCTTGAGAAAATCAGAATTTTAGTAGACAAGTTTTTAACTACTAAATTAAAACTCACCCTCCACTCCAAAAACAACATCATAGTGAAGGCTAGACACGGAATTAAATTTCTCGGTGTGGTAATTTACCCACAAGGAAGAAAGTTGAATAAAAGAGCAGTAGGTAGAGCTTTTACAAGACTCAACTCGAGTAATCTTCCAAGCTATTCGGGTTTGGTTATGCAACATGGCAATAAGAAGCTGATCAAAGAATTCCAGTGGCACTCATCGCAGGTTTTAATTGGAGAATTCTGAATACTTGATTTCCAGATCCAACTTTGGGATAATATAGATAGAAAAAGCTTTCAGCCCCGTAGTCTATGAACTACACTTGGCGGAGCTTTTTTCATTTTACTGGGAATACAGACATGAAATACTTTTGTCCTGAATGCTTATTCTCTTTGATTTGCACAAAAAATTCTTCACCTTGTGGGGTAACACCGTAAAAACGATGGAGTAGTTCAGCCTTGTTATTAACATTTTCTTTACTTGTAGGCTTGCATCTTGAGTTTTTTAATAAATCTAAAGCAATAAGAAAATATTGGAGTCGACTAATCCTTTCCTTTTTATTTTTATCATATAAATGTACCCAAAATAATTCTAAAAATATCTTTTCATTATCAAAAAATCGTGATCTCACATATGGTCTTCTTTTGGATTTTGATCTTATGTTTTTATAAATACGCTGGCACATTTCGTAGATTCTACGGTAATCCAATCTAGGTATCTTTCCAATTTTCGTTCGATAAATTTCAACCATAATTATTTGGGTATAATTTTAGGCTAGCACAAACAAAAGCCTTAAGTCCTGAATAAAACCTGAATTTTTACATTACATAGTGACGTTCTGCAAAAAGCTTGTATCAAGCAAGAAACTCACTTCCCCGCTTTCCTCTGAACAAGTCGAAGGCGAGTTTTTATTTCTTTGTTGTAAGGGTCAAGCTCAAGAATTTTTTGCATCAATTCAATCACTTCATCAAGCCTTCCCAACTGCTCATAATAATCAGCCAAAATCATTTTCAATTCATTATTTTTAGGTTTTCGGTGTGATGCATGTTCAAAATATTTCAAAGCTTTTTCGCTGTCACCAAGTTCATGATAGACCTGTGCCAAACTTTGCAGACGCTCGGCACGCTTATCATCCAAAGCGATTGCATTCTCATAAGCTTCCGCGGCCTCAATTAAACGCCCTTGACGATACAAAGCAGCCCCCAAATTACTGTAATAAATCGGGTCCTTCTTCAAATTTATTAACTTAGAAAATGATAATTCTGCCCGCCCAAAATCACCCTTTTTCATGTGTAGAAGACCAAGCTTGTGGTGAGAATCCAAATGAGTTTCATCAGCAGAAATTGCAGCCATGAAAAAAACAATTGCATCATCAAATTCACCGCGACCGAAATGTGCATCACCTTTCAAAAAATTCTGTCTGGCACTCCCTGTAACTTCTACGCTTGGCTCTTCAATTTCTTTCATTTCAACATCTTCTTCCTGGAATTTTTGCTCTTCTTCTAAATCTTTTTGAAAAACCAAATCATGTTTAATGACCCGCATTTTTTTAAAAATTAAAGCAGCTAAAGCAGTGAGAGATGAAATTGATAGAAACCAAGCAATCATGCAACAAAGGGGATTAATAGATTCTCAAGAACTAATTTTACATTAACATTTCCCATTATATCACTTTTTGCAATTTCAATCCTATCTACGACTTCAGTAAAATCCAAATGGGAAAGTGCAGGACTAATTTCACCTGAAAGCATAATCGATCGTACTCGTGTGATTAGCAAATCCAAAAATTCTTTAGCAGCCAATTTAGTTTTTTTGGAATCTGATTTAATTTCATATTTTCTTACCATTTCAAAAATGGCAGGTAGATTCGGTCTCTCCAAAAATCTATTTAAGTCGGAAAACATAGATCGATGCAGCTCAAAATATTCTTGATCATTCATTAAACGCATTAATTTTCCAGGCTTACCAACTGCAAATTTCACAAGCTCTTCATGATATGCATTGTCACGACAAGCCTCATAAATTTCTTTTTCCGGCACGCTTTGAAAATTCACTATTTTTGATCGCGAACGTATTGTTGGAATTATGTCACTTTCATTTTCCGCAGTCATAAAAAAATAAGTATCCATTGGTGGTTCCTCCAAAGTTTTTAACAATGCATTCATTGATTCAATTCTCATCCTTCCAATATTTTCAATAATGAAAATTAAATGCGGCTTTGTATGGCTCTGCCCAATTCTTCCAATCAATTCACGAATTTTTTCTATCGGCAAAACCTCATCATCATCTGCGCAAATTATTGTGTCGAAATCTGCTCCCTCCGCAATTTGTTTTCGTAAAACAATCTGACTTTCATCAGGACATTGCATGTGCATTGCAAGCATCAAAGCAACTTTACTTTTCCCAACGCCTTTTGGGCCAAGAAAAATTTGTGCATGGTGCAGCGTTTTAGCGCTCGCTTCGATTTTCAATCTTTCAAGAATTTTTTTGTGACCGATTAACATCAAATATTTTTTAACCAATAAGGTTCTTGTCGCACCAACAACTGCCGAGCAAGTGCTGGATCTCTCATGCAAAGTTTTACTAAATGTTCCATTCTAACCTCATTCTGGCTGCCTTTCGCAAGAACAACATCATGCTTTTCCAACATGCCACTAAGAAATTTTCCGGCCTCAGTCGAAGTTCTAAATGTGTGAATCATTGATTTTGGCATGCCACCACGTGATGCGCCCTCCGCCATATCCTCCGCATATTTCCCAACTAAAATTAAAAGATCAGCATGCTCAGCAGCCATCTTCCCAATCTTAATATGAGCACTTTCAGCAAGCTCTCCCAATTCATTCATGCTTCCTAATGCTGCAATTTTTCTACCACGGAATAGACTCAAAACTTTTAGTGCTTCTTCCATTGCATCAGGCGAAGCATTATATGTGCTGTCAATAATTGTTGACTGATTTTTACCCTCAATCTTTACCATTCGCCCATTAGGCATTTTAAAATCTGCAAGGCCAGCTTCAATCGTTTTCCATGGAAGGCCACTCACAAAGCCAACAGCAATCGCGGCCAACGCAATGTAAACATGGCATTCACCTAAAATATTTTTCAAGAATACCGGAATTTCTTTTCCTTCATATGCCAGCGTGAAATGCAAACCTTCAGAATCAGCATTAACATTCATAGCACGCAAATCAGCTCCTTCTTCAGTTCCAATTTTAATTACTTGCGCAGGCAATTTATTTTCAAGCTGCTTTGTAAACATATCGTCGTGATTTAAAATCACCCACCCGTCATTTGGCACTTTGTAACAAGCTTTAGATTTTTCCTCGAGAATTTGTTCGCGATTTTTAAATTGACCTTCACCGCGATGCACATCTTTCACATTCAAAAAAACCATTATGTCCGGATGAACAACTTCCAAAATTTCATCCATTCCACCCGGATAATCAATTCCCATTTCCATCACGAGCATGTCGTATGGAGAAATTTTTTGAAAATTTTCTACAATGCATTGAAAAATAATTACTATCCATTTTTCGATCGAAGAATATCCACTCGGTTTTTCTAAAATTGTTAGCAAAGTTCCTAGGTCACTATTGTATCCACCAGGACTTTTGTGAATTATAAATTTTCTTTCTAACACCGCGGCGATGGCATCTTTAGCGCTTGTCTTACCCACACTTCCCGTGATGCCCACAATTTTTGGGTGAATTTTTTCTAGTCTTTTTTTAGCTAGAAGTCTTAGCAGATCCCGCACTAATTTCTTTAAAATGGCTTGCATATGCGCTTAATTAGGATTCAATTATAACAAATCTTTTTAAGATTGGAAATGCCTGAAAATAATAATTTTTTTATTTACGTGACTCACCATATAAATAAAATAAAATACATAGGAGCAAGTGAATAGAATTGCATAATAGTAAATTACATTGGACAATAAATTACGAAATATTTCATAACCATTCTTTCCATGCCAGCAAAGAAAAAAGTTGCAAAAAAAGCTGCTCCTAAAAAAGTAGTTGCAAAGAAAAAAGTTGCAAAGAAAAAGAAATAATACTCAACGAAGTTGAGAGATTATAAAAAGAGAGTCCATAACGGGCTCTCTTTCTTTTTTCTTAGTTTAGCTCGATTGCATCGAGTACTACTTCACTGAATTCACAATCTCTTCAAAAACTTTTGGTTCAAAAATTGCAATGTCGCTTAAGATTTTTCTGTCTAAAACGATTTGTTTCTTTGCAAGAAGATTTATAAATCGGCTGTAAGAAAGTCCATGAGCTCGAACTCCTGCATTCACACGAGCAATCCAAAGTCTTCGGAAATTTCGTTTCTTGTGACGTCTGTGTTCAAACGCGTAAGTACCGGCTTTCGTGATAGCACGTTTTGCCTGTGTATAATGTTTACTTCGGACACCAACGTATCCTTTAGCGGCTTTAAGCACTTTATTGTGCCGCCTTTTTTGATTTGTGCCACGCTTTACTCTAACCATATAAGGTTGGGGTTAAAAAATTGCTGACCAACAAGGCGAGGCATTGCCCGGGTCATGCATGAATAAATTAATTTGGTAACAGTCTCAAAAATCTCTTTGCATCAGACTTATGAACAACTCGTTTGTTTCCACCGATGTTCTTTTGTCTCTTGGATTTGTTCACAAGCAAATGCTTTTTTGAACCTTTCTCCATTCGAATTTTCCCGGAACCCGTGAATTTTACACGTTTCTTTGTTCCGCTGTGTGATTTCTGCTTCATTTTATAGGGGTGATAAGATCATGAATAGGTTATATCCTTGTTTTTTTGGCTCTTGATCAACTTTCGCAACATCCTTCAGCGCCTCCTTAATCTCCGTCATTTTCAGGAGTGCGAGGTCAAAATGTGTAATTTCTCTTCCTTTGAAGATCAATGCAACTTTGATTGAATTCCCATCTTTTAGGAACTCCCTGGCCTTCTTCACTTTTACTTCAATATCGTGTTTATCAGTTCTTAGAGAGATTCGCAAGCCTTTCACTTCGCTCTTCTTCTGCATGGCCTTATGTTTTTGCTCAAGTTTTTTCTGTCTGTAGATGAACTTTCCGAAGTCAATCAATCTGCAAACCGGAGGCCTTGCCTGAGGTGAAACCTCCACAAGATCGAATCCCCTTTCTTTTGCAAGCGCCATCGCCTTTTCAATTCCGAGAATTCCAAGCTGTTCTTCCGTCTCGCTAATCAAGCGAACCGTAACAGATTTGATTTCTTCGTTTTTGCGGAATACTTTACTTATAAAACTGAGTTAATAACAAAAGCAGAGTGAATGTACAGATTTTACAGAGACAAGTCAACTCACTTGCTAAAAGGTCACTTTTTCTTTAGATTGAGCCCGATATGACTGTTTTAAGGAGAAAAACCCGAACCTGCAAAATTGGCGATTTATGTGTCGGCAGTGAATTCCCGATTCGCATTCAAACAATGACGATGGGAAAGACTGAAAATGTGAAGAAATGCATTGCTGAAATTAAAACTGTGGAAAATGAGGCGGATTTGATTCGCGTTGCAATTCCTAATTTTGAGGCCGCTAAGGCGATTGCAGAAATAAAAAGAGGAATTAAAATTCCGCTGGCAGCAGATATTCACTTCGACCCTCGCCTTGCAATTGCCGCGCTTGATTATGGAGCAGATAAAATTCGCATAAACCCAGGTAATTTTTTTGATAAATCTTATTTAGATAAGGTTATAAATCTTGCTCGCAAGAAAAATGCGGCGATTAGAATTGGTGTTAACGCCGGTTCTCTCGAAAAAGATATTTGGGCAAAGCATGGAGCTCCAAATTCAGACGCATTAGTTGAATCAGCATTACGATGGGAAAAATATTTTCTAGATCGCGATTTTTCAAATTTTATTGTGTCTTTAAAGAGTTCACGAGTTCCGACAATGATTGATGCTTATGAAAAATTTGCCGCTCAATCAGATTCACCACTGCATTTAGGAGTTACGGAAGCCGGCCCAACATTTGCCGGAACAATTAAAAGTTCGATTGGTATTGGCGCACTATTGGCGCAAGGAATTGGCGACACAATTCGTGTCTCGGTTTTAGACAAAATCACAAAAGAAGTTGAAATCTGCAAAGAAATTTTGAAGTCACTTGGAATGTACGGAAAAGAACCTGATATTGTTGCTTGTCCAACTTGTGGAAGAATTGAAGTTAACCTTGATAAAATGTTAAAAAAAGTTGAAAAAGCCCTCAAAGGTTTTAAAAAACCAATCAGAGTTTCCGTGATGGGCTGTGTTGTAAATGCCGTTGGCGAAGCCAAGGAGTCCGACTTCGCAATTGCGAGTGGGAAAAAAGCCGGAGCAATTTATTACAAAGGCGAGCTTTACAAAGCAAATGTGCCGGAAAAAGATTTAGTAAATGAACTTTTAAAATTAATTAAAGAAAAAGCATGAAAATTTTAAAGTATATAATCGCAATATCTTGGGCGATTTTTATTTATGCAATTTTTTATGCTTCACATGCATATTATGGGATTGCTTTTTTCACTGCAATTTGGAAGTTCGGATTTTTAATTGTGAGTCTAGGACTGATTTTTTTGGGTCTTCGATTTATTTACAAAAAATATAAGGCAATACATTTGAGATCGATTTTTATCACTATGCTTTTTTTGCCGATATTACTCACAAGTTATGATTTTTTCTCAAATAATCTTTCAGTAGTAACAGGAGGGGCGATTGTAAAACAAGATAGTGGCGTTTCTTTTTCTCCGTCAGGCGAATCTTTAGAAGGTAAAACAATTATTTTTGAGGAGGATTTACCGGTTCGTCAGACTGATCGAATTTTGAAGCAACTGCCGGAAAATCTTCATCAATATTTTCAAAAAGTTTCATTTTTGAAATCGATGGCATTTTTAACAAAGAACATCACCCTGAATTTATTTACAGCGCTTTTGTTTTTCATTTTATTTTCGAGCTTGGGTCTAAGTGTATTTTTTCGCAAATCAAAAATAGAAGCAAAAGACAGAGCACTTTCATTTTTCTTAGGAGCCGGAATCTTCAGTGTTACGATATTTTTCTTGGGTGTATTCGGTGTTTTTACCACTAAAACATTCTTACTTTTGTCGGCATGTTCAGCATTGATTTCGCACAGAGCAATTTTAGATAATTGCAAATTTTTATTTTCTACAAAATTAAATTTAAAAGAATTTGATGCAAAAAATTTAGTAATGATGAGCGGGCTCATTCTTATGTTCTCAATGCTATCCGTAGACTTTATAAGAGTTATGCCAATTGCTTGGGACGATTCAAATTTATATATGAGAGGCGCAAAATTATTTGCTCAAAACAATTTTTTCATTGAAGGAGTTGGTCCAAGTGCTTGGACATTATTGCAAAGTATTGGCTGGTTGTTTAGCAACACGCCGCTCATAACATTCTCATTGCTTTTTGCCACATTAACAACAGGTATTTTCCTTTTCTACTCAATCGCGGAAAAGTTTTTAGATGAAAGAAAATCACTCATAGCAACTATTTTCCTAATGAGCATTCCGATGCTCACATTTTTATCAATTATTGATACAAAAACAGAAATCCCACTTTTGTTTTCAGGTGCTGCAACAATACTTGCATGGCTTGAGTGGAGAGAAAAGAAAGAAAAAAAATACCTATTAATTGCATCAATATTGATGGGATTAACAGTGACAATAAAAGTAACATCGATAATTTTTCTCATAACAATATTGCTGGCAACTATCTATGTGGAAACAGGATTTATATTTTTAACTACAGCATTATTTTTCTTAGCATTGGCAATATTCGCACAGCAAAATTTCATGCAGACATTAAATGTGTTCCAAATTAACAGTCAAATTGCAGGATATATTTTTGCTGTGATTGGCGGCTCTTTATTAGCAATGAGCACATATAAAGAAAAATTCTGGCAATCAATTCATAAATTTAAACCGGCACTACAAATACTTTTAATTGTAATTATTATTTTTGCACCTTGGTCAATATTACAGGTTTATTCAATTGGAACGCTCAATTTTTCAAATATGATTTTTGGTGGCAAGCATATACCGACTTTTTTATCATCTGACCTCGTTGAGGCATGTAGTTTTGTGGATTTATCAGTTCAAGCCGACTACAAAAGATACACAGGCTTGGGCAATGGACTGAAGGCTCTTTTGCTTTTTCCATTTTACTCAACGATGACATTTGACCTGAAAACATTTATTTCAGACATAACCCCAATATTTTTATCAATCATTCCATTCTTGCTACTTTTCCCAAAAAAGATTTTTGCAGAAAATAAAAAAATAATTTGCTTGGCGCTCTTTACTTTTGCATATGTAATTTTATGGGCACTAACAAGTAGCGGCGTGATGTGGTACGGAATTTTCATGCTAATACCGGGAGTCATTCTGCTTTTCTTTATTCAAGGAAAAAATAAATATTTGAGTATTTTTATAGCAATTACTTTATTTGCAAATATACTTGTAAGAGTGAATCATTTTGCTGAAGTATTTAATCTTTCCTATGCATTCGGAATTCAAAGAGTGGATAAAATTATTGAGGGTTACTATCCAGGATTCCAAGATGTAAGTAAAATTATGGATACTTATCCGGAAGCAAAATTATATAGAATCGGCTCACAAATCAAATTCTTTTTACCTATTCCTGATTCATCTATTTTAGATGATGATTATCTTGGTTCATTTGCTTGTCTTGCTCAAGGAAATACTATTGAAGGTATAAAGAAAGCCTTTGCAAATGCCGGAATAACCCACGCATTTATTACCACAAATTCTGATCTAGGTGATGTGACATATGGCGCAATTTATAAAGAACAACTTGAAAGAATAAAACTTTTCTTTGAAAATTCAGGATGGAAACTTTTATACGACGATCATGGTATTAAGCTTTACGAAATTAAATGAAAACAATTGCAATTTTTGGATCAACAGGGTCGATTGGCAGGCAGAGCTTGGAAGTAATTGAGAAATCAGAAGATTTTAGAGTGATATTTTTAACTGCACATAAAAATCAAGAACTTTTAAATGAGCAGTCAGAAAAATTTAATTCAGAACAATATCTTGGTGACTTGAATGCAAGAATAATTTCTGAAGTGGTAAAAAAAGCAGACATAATAATTAATGCGATTCCTGGATTTAATGGAATTTATGTTTCGCTTGAAGCTCTAAAAAACGGAAAAATTTTATTAAGTGGCAATAAAGAATCTCTTGCAGTTGCCGGTAAATTTCTTATCGAAATTGCCAAGGATAATGGTGGAGAAATTCGACCTTTAGATTCAGAGGCTTCCGCAATTTGGCAGCTGTTAAATGATTATAAAGAAGATGTGTCTTCAATTACCTTAACTTGTAGCGGCGGGCCTTTCTTTGGAAAGAAAAAACAGGATTTGGAATTTGTAACAATTAATGAAGCGCTTAAGCATCCAACCTGGAAAATGGGGCCGAAAGTTTCTTTAGACAGTGCAACTTTGGTCAACAAAGTACTTGAGGTTTTTGAAATAAAAAATCTTTTTAATTTAGATATTTCAAAAATTAATATTGTGATTCACAGGCAAAGCGTGGTGCATTCAATGGTTCATACTAAAACCGGTGCAACAAAAATGCAGATTAGCCGGAATGATATGAGGCTGCCAATTTTCTATGCTTTGAATTGGCCGGAAAAAAAGGAATATCCTTGGCCGCCACTCAGAATTCGTAAGAGCGAGCTTAACTTCGCGCCTGCCGATAAAGACACATTCTTGCCATTAAAATGGCTTGCTCTCCATGGAGCAAACCCAAATTTTCCAGTGATTTTAAATGCCGCAAACGATGTGGCTGTTGCCAAATTTCTTGCCGGAGAGATTAAGTTTCTTGAAATATACGATATAATTGAAACAGCACTTTCAAAGTGGATTCTTGAAGTCCCAATACATGATTTAACAGGTTTAATTGAATTCCATAATAAAATAAGCAATGAATGTTGCAATAATTCTAGCGGCAGGAAAATCCACACGAGCAAAGCAAGATAAGCTTTTCGTGAGCTTACACGGCTTTCCACTTTGGACCCATTCATATAATACTTTTCTAAATCATCCAAAAATAGACAAAATAATTTTAGTTGTTCCAAATAAATCAAAATTTCAAAAATATATTAATGAAGAAACAGAATTAGTGATTGGAGGGAAAACTAGAATGGAATCATTTAAAAATGCGCTGTCGACTTTAAAATTAAAGGATGAAGATATTGTTCTTGATCATAACGCGGCGAATCCTTTTGTAAGTCAAAAAGAAATAAGCGATGTGATAAAGGAAACAAAAAAATACGGGGCTGCAGCACTTTCATGCCAATGTATAGATACCACAATTACTGCATCAGGTTCCTTCTACTCAACTCTTCTTGATCGGAGCACACTTCGCCTCATGCAAACTCCACAGGCCGCTAGAGGAGATATAATGAAGAAAATTGTATTAAATAATCAAAGTGATCTCGCTAGTGCCATACTCCCTTTTCATAAAGTGAAAATTGTTGAAGCCAACCCATCAAATAAAAAAATTACTTTTCCTGAAGATTTAAAATCACTGAATTATTTTATTGGAGAAGACTCACATGCTTTTTCTACTGCAGGGATTTTAGTTCTTGGTGGCCTAAAAGTGAAAACTCAACATGCATTGCTCGCAAATTCAGACGGCGATGTTTTACTTCACGCAATCGGCCGTGCACTTGCTCAGGCAAAAAATCTTTCCTTTAGTAAAATTGCAGACAAGTTCTGCAAGAAAGGAGAAAAAAACAGCGCAAAATATTTAAAGCCATTGTTAGAAAATGTTGAAATTCAAATGATCTCAATTTCAATTGAATGCCAAAAACCAAAAATTGATAGTTTGCCACTCAAAGAATCACTAGCAAAAATTCTAAAAATTTCCGAAGAAAAAATTCGAATTTCAGCACACACAGGAGAGGGCCTAGAAAACTTTGGCAACGGAATTCGTTCAACAGTCATTTTAACCTGTATATGCAAATAATTTCCTGTCCTGCAAAGCTTAATTTATTCTTGGCTATTGGCAAGAAAATCGGTAATTATCATGAAATTGAAACGGTAATGATGCGTGCAAGAAAACTGGAAGACTTTTTACATATCCAAGAGTCAGAAAATTTTCAATTTGAATGCAGAGAAGTGCCTGAAAATAATTTAGTTGTGAAAGCCGTAGATTTACTTCGTGAAAAAACCGGAAGAAATTTCAATTATAAAATCAATCTCGAAAAAAATATTCCACTTCGATCAGGGCTTGGCGGAGGCTCTAGTGATGCGGCAGCTATTCTTGTTTTTCTAAATCAAAAAGAAAATCTTGGAATTTCTCACAATGATTTAATGGCAATAGGGGCGCAAATCGGCATGGATCTGCCATTTTTCATATCCGGTCATGAGCTTGCATTCGCGACTCACTACGGCGAGAAGATAAAAGCGTTAAAAAACTTGCCCGAAGATTTCGATTATGAAATTCATTTTACCGGAAATGAAATTTCGACAAAAGAAGCCTACGAGAAAATCACAAAAATTTCACAAAAATCTCCACAAAAAATATTAGAAGCAATAGAGAAATCCGACACAAAAAAAATACTTGAAAATTTACATAACGACTTTGAATCAGTTATACCTTTGTCTTACCAAAGTAACGCTTCAGAAAGGGCTCTTTTAAGTGGGTCAGGTGGCGCTTTCGCCGTTTTTCATGAGAAAAATACGCATAAATAAGAAATACATAAGCCAATGCAGAAGCACCCATAGTTATATTTAAACGAAGCCCAAGATCAAAAACAATTCCTTCAATGAACAGAGTCAAAACGGCAAGTGAGCAAACAATAAATGAAATAGGCCAGAAAAATTTAGTTTCCTCAAAATGTGGAAAGGTCTTATTACTCATAGATTCAAGAGAGTAAATAATGGCAAAAAGTGAAAATAACGAAAAATAGGTCATTAAATCTTGTAAGAATGGGCCGGTGCTCCAGTCCAGTAGATGAATATAATTTACAATGAAAGGGTGGGACGCCCAAAACAAACATGCCAAACCCAACATTATTCCAAAAATAATTTGGTTTCTTCGGAAAATTCTTTTAATTTTACGAACACCAGGAACACTCTCCAGCATATCAAATAATGAAATCAATTGTTCATGATTTTCAACAAGCACCTCAATATAGTCACGGCTCACATATTGGTGCCCTGGCTCGTCGCTGCCTTCATATGCATATGACATCGATCTGAAACTCTGCTTAACGTCGTAACCCGTTCCAACAATTTTTATAATTGGAATACCCAATTTATAAAAAGGATCGATTAAATCTTTAAGAAGCCCCTTCCTATCATAAGCCTCAATAAAAATCTTAATTTTATATTTTTGAGAATCCGGATTTACACGGAAAAATTTTTTCGCAAAAATTCCATAAAATTTCTTCATCTCATTTAATAATCCAAGCTGTAAATCTGGAAACATTTCCTTATAGACTTCATTTGCATTCAAAGTTCCCTCTCCAATTTTGCTCAAAACATTTGAAAAAGTTTCAACTTTAAATACTTTTGTTGCCTTATTTATTCTCCACTGGGCAATTTGATACACCGGACCATGGTTCTCATAATCAAGTGTTTGTTGTAATAATTTTTCGCCCAAATCCAATTTAGTTTCTAAGCTTTTTCGCTTAAAAAAGTCCTGAATTTTATCCTTAGCAGTCGCGGTTCTAACATGTTCTAGCCACCAACGTTCAGGCCCCTCACTTTTTTTATTTGTATAAACAATTTCAATAAAATCACCACTTTTTAATTCTCCAATGAGAGAATAATATTTGCCATTCACCATAACTTTCATAACTTTTGTATCTACAGGAAGCTCAGTTGCATAAATATAATCAAGGCAAGTTGCACCTTCCGGCAAATCTACTAATTCCCCGCTAGGAGAAAAAACATAAATTCTATTTTGCAAAATATCATCTTGGAGCCCATCAATAAATTGCCCCGGATTTTTGTAGTTTTTTATAATATCGATGCTTTTTTCAAGATAACTATTTTTATTTTGCTTATATAAAAGATGCGCAGCAACTCCATATTCGGCGCGCTCATCCATCTCTTTTGTTCGAATTTGAATCTCCATCAACTTCCCTTCCGGTCCAATCACAGTTGTATGCAAAGATTGATAACCATTTGCTTTTGGTAGTGCGATATAATCTTTAAATCTACCTGGTTTAGGCTTAAAAATCTCATGTATTTTTGCCAAAGCTAAATAGCAATCATCTAAACTTTCCGTCAAAACTCGAACCGCAAAATAATCATAAATATCTTGTAGCATTTTTTGCTCGGCGACAGTTTTTTTGTAAATGGAATAGAAATGCTTCGGCCTTCCTTTTAACTCAACTTTAAGGCCGGATTTTCCAACATGCTTTTCAAGCATTTTCAAAGTTTTCACAATATGATTTTTCCGCTTTCTATCATGATCATGTACATAAGATTCTATTTTCGAATATTCCTCAGGTTGCAAATAAAAAAAACACAAATCTTCAAGCTGATGGCGAAGCTCAAAAATTCCAAATAAATTCGCAAGAGGAGCAAAAACTTCCAATGTCTCTTTCGCAATTCGCTGTTGTTTTTCAGGGCGCAAATACTGAAGGGTTTTCATGTTATGCAGTCGATCTGAAAGTTTAATAACAATCACACGCGGATCATCTGCAGTTTCAACAAACATTCTTTGTAGAGAATGAACCTGCCTGTCATCCATTGAATGCTTGTAGTGAACTTTTGAAAGTTTTGTTAGGCCGTATACAAGCTGAGAAACATGTTTACCAAAATTCTTTTCCAAATCCTCCAAAGTATATTTTGTATCTTCCGGAACATCATGAAGTAGCCCGGCAATAATTGTATCTTCATCAACATGAAGCCCAGCCAAAATTTTCGCTGTTTCAGTTGGATGAACAATATATGCCTCACCTGATTTTCGAAACTGGCCTTCATGCGCCATCTCTGCAAAATCATATGCACGCTTAATCCTATCCAGATTTAGGCCACTGGTTTCCTTCCTTATAATATGGCTTAAGTCCTTAAAAAGGCTCATATGCTTTGTCTTCCCTGAAGCGCTCTAATGAGCGTCATGTCATCACTATATTCTAGACTGCCTCCGGAGGGAACCCCTCGCGCAATTCTCGTTACGCGTAATGGCAGCAAGTTCTCCAAGTGTTTTTTAATAAATAGCGATGTTGTTTCACCTTCCAAATCAGGATTCATTGCCAAAATTACTTCTTTTATTGGCGAACCTGGCTCTGTTAATCTCTTAAACATCTCAGCCATTTTTATATCTTCCGGCCCAATTCCATCAAGCGGCGAAATTTTCCCATGCAAGACATGATAAAGCCCACGAAATTCACCGGTTTTTTCTATTGCAAGCATGTCCATTGTGTTTTCAAGCACACATAAAATTGAAGCATCACGACCAGGATCAGAGCAAATCTTACAAATCTCTCTTTGAGCCAATGCAAAACAAATTTCACAGAGAAAAACACCCTCTTTAATTTTTAAAACAGCCTCCCCAAATTCATTATTATTTTTATCTGAATTTTTCAATACATGAAAAGCCAAACGTTGTGCACTCTTCTGTCCAATGCCAGGCAACTTTGACAATTCTTCGATAAGCTTGTTAACTGAATCTGGTAGAAAATCCATAGCTTAGTTTTTATCAGAATATGGCTCACACCGCAAACAAAACCCTCCTTCTACTTTCAATTCTACTCGTTTCTTGTCAAAGTCCTCAAAAAACAATTCCAGATTCAGCTTTTGCTGAAGTTAAAATTTTCCTAAACAAAGATTCAAGTGATTGCAGCAAGGTAGAAGCAGTTACTAGAACAATTCCAAAAATGGAAAAAATTGAAGCACAAACACTAAGTGAGCTTTTTAAAGAACTATCTTTCCCAGAAAATACTTTATTGGCTTTTCATATAGTAGATAGAAAGGCATACGTTGATCTCGCCGACATTAGCTCGATAGTTCCTAATTCAAGCTGTTCAAGCGCAGCTCTTCTCGCAGAAATGGACACTACAATTAAACAATTCGGCAGCGTCGACGAAACTTTATACGCAAGAAATGGCAGCAGTGAAGATTTCTACGAATGGCTTCAAATGGAAGCACCGGAATCATTTCCCGATAAGTTTTAAAAATTCAGAACGAGTCGACTGATCTTTTTTGAACAAACCCTTCAAGGCCGAAGTAGAAACTTCGCTCATTTGCTTTTCCACTCCCCTCGCCATCATGCAAAAATGCTTTGCCTCAATCACAACAGCCACCCCCTTCGGCTGCAGCATTTCCATAAGAGTTGTTGCAATTTGCGTGGTCAATCTCTCCTGATTTTGCAGTCTTCTCGCAAAAATCTCTACAAGCCGCGGAATCTTTGAAAGCCCGATAATTTTGCCATTTGGAATGTATCCAATATATGCCCGTCCAAAAAAAGGAAGCATATGATGCTCACAGAAACTGTAAAATTCTATATTTTTCACGACAATCATTTCGTCATAATTTTCATCATCAAAAACTGTCATCAAACTTTTTGGATCTTGGGTATAGCCCTCAAAAAGCTTCTCAAAACTTTTATCTACTCGAGCCGGCGTATCTCTAAGCCCCTCCCGCTCAGGATCTTCGCCAATGCTTTTGATCAGCTCCTCAATGATTTTTTTTCTATCCATCGCTCTGAAATATACAACAAATATTGACTTTCGCACAAGTGCCTGTATAAATTCCCGGTATGTCTGAATTAGAAAAAATTTTCCAAAGCGAATTTACTGAAGAAAATCAGCAAAAATTACTCAGAGCTCTAAATGCCGGCCTAACTTCTTTCGAAACTCTCCTGCCTACAAATCGAATAAGAGATGGGATTGAAGCCTCTGATTTTTATGAGGAATTAATGGTTCGCAAAACAGCAGAGTTGCATGTGCAAGAAGAATATAAGCCTGAATTTGTGGCTTTATATAAAACTTGGGTCGAGGCTAATCGAAAAAGAATCGATACAGTGCTTTTGCGGCTCTGAACGATTCAACAAAAACAATTATACACCCATCTCCGACACACTATCAATGCTGAGGACGGATAATTAACAAAAATGTTAACTTTCTGTCCACGACATGTATAGTGTCCTCATGCACTACATCGAACTCAGAGAGTCTCTACCAAAATTTTTCAGCGTTGATGATATTCAGAAAATACTGAAGATTAATAAGCCGAGTGCAAAGGTTCTTTCAAGTAGATATATAAGGCAAGACTTATTTTTACGGATCACACAGAATTTGTACGTATGGAAGACAGATTTAAGTGGTCTTTCAACTTATGAAAAGTGTCAAATTGCAGGTAAAATCAAGGTTAATTCATATGTTTCATTTTACGGAGCCCTCTATTATCACAATGTTTATCGCTTCAAGCCAGATGCTATTCAATCTGTTAATTTTATAAAAAGTTATGAAAGGAAAATTGAAAATACACAATGGAATCACTTTAAATTTCCAAAAAAGTATTACTTCGGATTTGAAAAAACCTCAGCAGGATTTTTAGTAGCGGAGCCGGAAAAAGCCATAGTCGACATTATCTATTTAAATTCTATCGGAAGGCATTTCGATTCGATGAAGATGATTAATATAGAGCATCTCTCTCAAGAAAAAATGTTGAAATACATAGAAATATTTCCAAAACGTGCGCAAAAACTCATGAAGATTTTTCTAAAATACACGCGGAAAAAAGGCCCTGTGTGGCCAAAGGATTCCGACTACGACGAAAATGATTGTTAATCAACGTAAGTGCTCCATGGCTCGATAGCCAAGTCGTCTAATTTATAGCGTTCTAGGGTGTCTACCATCAGTTTTGCAACCTGAATGTTCGTGCTAAGTGGAATATTATGATCGATTGTTAGACGGCGAATATTGTAGCCGCTCGTCAATTCTTCATGCGAGTAATTGCGCGGAATATTTATAACCCAATCAACTTTATCTTTGTGAATGATTCCGCTTATATTCGGTAATTCTGTGCTGCCAATTTTATGTACTTTGCTGCATTTTACTCCGGCATCTGTTAAAAAATCAGCAGTACCTGGAGTGGCAAAAAGTACATATCCCATTGCAATTAATTTCCGAGCGGCAGGTAAAAAGTCTGCCTTGTCTTCAAGCCGTCCAATTGCGATTAGAATATTTTTCTTTGGAATTTCAAAACCGGTAGAAATCATCGCTTTCAAAAATGCTTCGTATAGATTTTCACCAAAGCATGCCACCTCTCCTGTTGAAGCCATTTCAACACCTAGAACCGGGTCGGCACCTTTCAATCGCGAGAAAGAAAACTGCGGCGCCTTCACTCCAACATGTTCGAGATCAAGCGTTTTATATTCTCGTTTTTTAGCCAAGCCGAGCATTGATTCTGTTGCGATTTCAATGAAATTATAACCTGTTACTTTCGAGCTAAATGGGAAACTTCGAGATGATCGCAAATTACATTCGATAACTTTTACCTCATTATTTTTTGCCAAGAACTGAATGTTGAATGGGCCACTAATATTTAATTCTTTGGAGATTTTTTTCGCAATATTTTTTATCTGCTTAATAGTTTCAAAATATAGTTTTTGAGGAGGTAGAACGATTGTTGCATCGCCGCTATGAACTCCAGCATTTTCAACGTGCTCAGCAATTGCCCAAATCATTAGCTCGCCATTTTGCGCGACCGCATCAATTTCAATTTCCTTGGCTCCCATTTCATATTTAGAAATTACCACTGGCGCGTCCTTTCCAATTTTCACAGCTTTGTCTAAATAAGCCTGCAAACTTTCCTCATTATGCGCAACAGACATGGCCGCGCCCGACAGTACATACGAAGGCCTAACCAAAACCGGATATCCAACTCGAGTTGCAAACTTAAAAGCATCTTTTACTTCTGCAAATTGATTCCATTCCGGCTGATCAATTTTCAGCTCATCACACATCTCCGAGAATTTATTTCTATCTTCAGCACGATCAATACTTTTCGGCGAAGTTCCAAAAATCTTCACTTTTGCATCAGCTAATTTATTCACCAAATTATTTGGAATTTGTCCGCCGGTGGAAACAATAACGCCATCTGGCTCTTCAAGTTCATAAATATCCAAAACACGCTCCAAAGAAAGTTCATCAAAATAAAGTTTGTCACATGTATCGTAATCGGTCGAAACGGTTTCCGGATTATAGTTAATCATTATCGTCTCGTACTTCAATCTTTCAAGCGATTTGATTGCATTCACGCAGCACCAGTCGAATTCAACGGAAGAGCCAATACAGTAAGCCCCACTACCCAAAACCATTGCACTTTTTCCTTTGTGGCTAAACTCAACATCGTGCTTGTCGCCGTGATAAGTAAGGTAAAGATAATTTGTTTTCGCAGGATATTCCGCGGCCATCGTGTCAATTTGCTTAACACTTGGTAGGACTTTCATTTTCTTCCTCATTGCGCGCACCTCCTTTTCTTCCATCCCTTTTAAAAGCCCAATTTGCTTATCGGAGAATCCGTGTTTTTTTGCATCTCGCATTAGCTCTTCATCAAGGTCAGTTTTTTCAAGTACATTTTCAAGATCGATAATATTTTTTAACTTGCCCAAAAACCAAGGATCAATTCCAGAAAGTTCATAGATTTTATCAATTTCCCAACCTTTTTTCAGCGCCTCGGCAACGGCCAAAATTCTCTTCGGAGTCGGTACAGAAATCGCCTTCTTCAAATCTTCAGTTTGAATTCCAAGCCTGTCATTTCCAGTCAGACCCAAAAATCCAACCTGCAACATTCGTAGTCCCTTTTGAATTACCTCTTCAAAATTTCTTCCTAGCGCCATAATTTCTCCCACAGATTTCATTTCGCTGGAAATTGTGTGTGTTACTTTTCTAAATTTATCCAAATCCCATCGCGGAATTTTCAAAGCCACGTAATCTAGTGCCGGCTCAAAACAAGCAGTTGTTACTCCTGTTACGGCATTGCGCAACTCAGGCAGTGAATAGCCCAGAGCCAACTTCGCTGCAACGTAAGCCAGCGGATATCCTGTCGCTTTTGAGGCAAGCGCAGAAGAGCGCGACAGCCTCGCATTAACTTCAATCACACGGTATTTTTCAGACACAGGATCAAGCGCGTACTGAATATTGCACTCCCCCACAATTTTCAAATGTCTGATTACTTTTAGCGCGATTTCGCGAAGCATGTGATATTCGCTGTTAGTTAAAGTTTGCGACGGTGCAATTACAATACTTTCACCGGTGTGAATTCCGAGCGGGTCGAAATTCTCCATGTTACAAACCGTGATGCAGTTATCTTTCGAATCGCGCACAACTTCATACTCGATTTCCTTCCAGCCTTTCAAATTTTCCTCCACCAAAACCTGTGGAGAAAATGCAAACGCATTGTCCAATAATTCCTGTAATTCTTTCTCATTGTAAGCAAAACCGCTACCCTTTCCTCCGAGTGTAAAAGCAGCGCGCACCAAAACCGGATAACCTATTTTATCCGCCGCTTTCATTCCCGCTGCCGCAGTTGTACAGGCAATACTTCGTGGCACATCGACATTAATTTTTCTCAATTCCTGATTGAAAATTTCTCTGTCCTCAGTTTTTTCTATCGAATCTACAGGAGTTCCCAAAACTCGCACTGAATATTTCTCAAGCACGCCAGATTTATCCAACGCAAGACCGCAATTCAAAGCAGTCTGCCCTCCAAAGCTCAAAAGTAGCCCGTCCGGCTTTTCTTTCAAAATCACTTTTTCCACAAAATAAGGATTGATCGGCAAGAAATAAATCTTATCTGCCAAACCTTTGCTCGTTTGATTCGTAGCAATATTCGGATTTATCAAAATCACTTCGATACCCTCTTCCTTCAGTGCTTTTATGGCTTGTGAACCTGAATAATCGAACTCGCCGGCTTCACCAATTTTCAGTGCCCCCGATCCAAGGATCAGAACTTTCTTAGGCAGTTCTATTTTCGAGTTTGTTGCAGCCAAATTGTTTGGGAAAATCTTAGGGCAAATTTACTATCTCGCGGGCGCTAACGCAAGAGGTCTTTGTAAACTGTTGATCTGTGACCAATCGCAAAAACCTCTACTGTATTAACTTTTATCTTAAAAATCACTCTATAGTCACCTATTCGAAGTTTCCTATAATTTCTTAATGATTTGCGCAATGGTATGCCAAAAATTTCAGGTTCAGTGCTGAGTTTTTTATGGATGGCAATCATAATTCGCGAAAGCCAAGGCTGGCCAATCTTTTTAAGATCGCCCTTAACATCTTCATGAAAATTAATTTGATAGTGCATCTTTCCAGAATTCTTCAAAGCTAATAAATTTCGCATCTTTTGTATCTCTATCTTCGGCGATTTTATTCCAATACTCATCTTCCTGTATTTCGAGCGCTATTTTCAAAAGCTCTGAAGCTTTTGTTGCTTCAGGAACTTTGTCACGCTTAGCCAGGAAATGTATTGCCTGATTTACATCTTCAGAGAGACTAATATTCAGCCTTCTTTTTGAGGTTGCCATTAATGTTGTTGTCATATTTTAACAGGTTAAGTGTATCATAAGTGTATCAATAAATCAAGCTAACCTGGCCTATACTGAAGTCCCTCTGCAATTTGCGGAAGTTTTATCTCGAGCTCACCTTCCAAATCCGCCACAGTCCGCGCCACTTTTATGATTTTGTGAATTGCTCGACCGGACAAGTTAAATTTATCGGCGGCTTTCTTCAAAAACGCTTTTGAATCACTGTCCATATCCACTTTTTTAATCTCAGCCGGACTCATTTCAGAATTTATATGGCCCGACCTTCCGATCGCAATCTCTCGTGCCCTCAAAACCTTCTTTAATAATTCAGACGAACTCTCAGCCAAACCCGAAAGTTCATCGTAAGGAATTCGCGGAACTTCAATTTGAATATCGATTCGATCCAAAATCGGGCCGGAAATTTTTTGCCGGTATCGAATAACTTGGTACGGCGGACATTCACATGCCTTTTTCGAATCGCCATAAAATCCGCAAGGACAAGGATTCATCGCTGCCAAAAGCTGAAAATTGCATGGGTAATTTTTCCTACCTATAGTTTTTTCTTCAAGCGGCTGTCGCAAATTTTCAATCACACTTCGAGAAAACTCCGGTAGCTCATCAAGAAACAGCACGCCATTGTGAGCTAAAGTAACCTCTCCCACTCCAAATTCTCCTCCAATCAATCGGCGCTCAGTCACGCTATGGTGTACAGATCTAAATGGTCGATGCCGACTTATCCTCTCGATATTTTGCCCAACCACAGAATAGATTTTCAGAATTTCTAAAAGCTCCGCATTGTCCGGTCGAGGTAAAATTGAAGGAAAACTATTCGCGAGCAAACTTTTTCCGCTTCCCGGCGGACCCTTCATTAACAGATGATGTCCTCCTGCCGCCGCGACCATCATCGCTCGCTTTGAAGCTTTGTGCCCGGCAACATTTTTGAAATCCCAAAGAATCTCACTGGCAAAATTAAAGCCAACCCGCTCGGATTCCTCACTCCGTCCGCATAACACTTCCACAGATTCACGCAGATTTTTCACGGCAAAAATTTGAAGTCCATCAATCAAGCTAGCTTCCCTTAAATTTCCCCACGGTATAAGCACTTTTTTCAAGCCCTTTTCTTTAGCCATCATCATGGCCGGCAAAATTCCACGCACCGCCTGAATCTCACCTCGTAAACCCAATTCACCTGCAATCAAAAAGTCATCCGCCTCAAATTGTACCTGTTCGCTGGCCATAATCAGCCCTAGCGCAATGGGCAAATCGAAATGTGTTCCGTGTTTCACCAATTCCGCCGGCGAAAGATTCACAACTTTCCTGGTCATCGGAAACTTAAAACCACCATGCGAAATCGCGCTCCTCACTCGATCTTTCGCCTCTTGCACACTCTTCCCCGCCATTCCGCCAATCGAGAAATTCGGCATCCCCTGCACGCTGTCCACCTCCACATTCACGGGCACAGCGTCGAGCCCCCTCAAACAATATGATTTTAATTTGATCGCCATTTTATAAAGTTTTTATTCAATAAAGTACCCGTCCACTTTGACAGGCCTTTCTCCATCGAACAAAATCCCAATAAAATAAAGTTGCCCAGAACGCCGCTCATTTGACTGCATTCTCCACCTCATCACGGCTTTTTTCAGTTTCCGAATTTTTCCTGTTGTCAGAGCTTCGACAACAGCCCCAAAAACCTCAGTCCTTCGCGCCTTCACTTCCACAAACAAAAGCCGCTCATCCTTCCCCACAATCAAGTCAATTTCGCCCTCACGAAAACACACGTGCCTATCTATTAAAGTCCAGCCCTTCTTCTCAAGCAGCCGCAACGCGCAATCCTCCGCCATTTTCCCGAATTTTATGTTGTCCATACGTAAATGATAAACCCGAAAGTCTCGCCGTCAAAAAACGCGCCGCGATTTGATGCTGTAAAATCTATTTTCTAATATGCCGCCGGCGGCACTCAAACTGCAGTTGACTGCAGTTTCTAACCTGTAAAATCTACAGGCGAGATTGACAGAGCCATTCTTTTAGTGTACCTTCATCTTCCATGATAGAAAATCTCGTTAGAGAACAGTACGGAACTAGCGTAAATCTGCTTGAAAGAGGAGGACTAACAGAAGGAGTAATAATCCCGTCTGAAAGAGAATGTATAGATATCCTTCGAGACAGTTTAACAGATAAACAAATTACTCACGTTGCCGAAAAAATGCGCAGAGCAGTATTTCAAATCGTTCCTCAAAAACCATTCGCGGATTTTGAAAATGCGATCAATTTAAATAGGTGGCCTGTTCAAGGACAGACTAATCTAACACCATATATTCGAGAAAGATTCGCAAAAATGCCCTCCAGCAATGAAATCCAAATTGGATTAGTCGAAGGTCAGGCAAGACTTCCATCAACTCCACTCATAAGATTCCCACTTAAAAAGCAGGAAGTGCTTTACAAAAAATCATTGCCGGAAGGAGTAACTGTAATTCACCCTCGAAACTATTCACTTCTTCAACTTAATGTAATGCTAAACTGGGAATGTATTGATATGGATGACTGGTCTATTCTTGAAGATAACTCAAAAGATAGAACTTACTTTCCCGTCGGTAGTTGGTGTGATGATCAGGTCCGCTTCCGTGAGTACTTTCCCGAGCCTGGGAATCATGATGTGCGTTGGCGGTCTGCGGTGATGATTTCGACTACTTAAACTTCCCTCTGGCAAGCCACCTTTCTTGAGTTTTTGCTGAACCGTGTCAAAATAAATCACCCTCCACTCGCGACAGCGAGCTAACTATAAACACATGGCCGACCACGTTCGCGTTCCACCTCACTCCCTCGAAGCAGAGAAATCTGTGCTCGGCTCAATAATGATTGAAAAAAATGCGATTATTAAGGTTGCAGACATGCTAGCGCCGGAAGATTTTTACTATGACATCAACGCAATAATTTACACCGCAATCGAAGAACTTTTCGCGAAACGCTCGCCAATCGACATTCTCACAATAACAAACTGGCTCAAAGACAACGGCAAACTCGACATCGTGGGTGGACAAAGTTACCTTCGAGAAGTCTGCGACGAAGTGCTCACCGCATCTCACGTTTTCCAGTATGCAATTATCGTCAAACAAAAATCCACACTTCGCAAATTAATCTCTTCAGGTTCAGCAATCACAGGTCTTGGATATCAAGAAGACCAAGAAGTAGACGAATTAGTAGACATGGCCGAACAGGAACTTTTCAAAGTGACTCAAACCTTCATGAAAAACAGGTTCGTGCATATCAAAGAAGTTCTCAGCTCAACTTACGAAAAAATCTCTGATCTTCACGATCCCGAAGCGGCCGAAAAATATAAAGGTCTTTCAACAGGTTACGCTTCGCTCGACAATGTGCTCACCGGCCTTCAACCTTCAGATCTAGTAATCCTCGCCGCCCGACCTTCAATGGGTAAAACAGCCTTCGCCCTCAACATCGCCCAAAATATTGCGGTGAAAGGTAAATCGATCGGAATTATTTCTCTCGAAATGTCCAAAGAGCAGTTGGTAGAGCGTCTGTTCATTTCACTTCTAGGAGTAGATTCTTGGAAGATGAAATCCGGCCGACTCACTCAGGAAGATTTCATGCGAATGGGAACAGTGATGGACCAGCTCAACAAATGCAAAATTTTTATTGACGATTCTGTCGGCGCTTCGATTTCAGAACTTAAAGCTAAGGCACGCCGTCTCCAAATGGAACATGGACTCGACATCCTCATTGTCGACTATCTACAGTTGATGTCCGCCGGCAAAATTTCAAACTCAATCACGAACCGTGTTCAGGAAATTTCCGAAATCTCACGTTCTCTAAAAGGCCTTGCCCGTGAACTTCATATTCCAATCCTCGCACTTTCTCAGCTTTCTCGTGCGGTTGAAAGTCGACCTGTCAAAATCCCTCAACTTTCAGATTTGCGTGAATCAGGGGCAATCGAGCAGGACGCCGACGTTGTGTTGATGATGTACCGTGAAGATTACTACGAAGAAGACACAGATCGAGCCGGAATTACCGACATCTACGTTCGAAAACACCGTCACGGTATGACCGGAAAAGTCGAACTATTGTTCAAGAAAGAACAGATGAAATTCTTCGACATCGAAAGAAAGCACAGCTTCAACGAGCAGATGGATTAGCGCCCGAAAAGTTTTTTCAAAGCGCCCGAAACTCTATCCCGAAAACTTTCAACTTCCTCACTAGGATCATCAGGAATTTTGTCGCTAGGCAAATCTGAAATATTATAGATAATTGCTATACTATATCTGTTGGAAATCGATAAATTCTCTTTGTCGAGTCTAAGGTAACATCGCGAGCCTGGACCGATCTGCATTTCCTGCCCGACTTTAGTTAGAATTGCCCTGCCTCCGCCATGAACAATATTTAAACCATGTCCATCTTTAGTAATGCTCCCGATAAAAACACCAGCTTTTGCAGAAATATTCACTCTTTTATTTTGAAGCTCGTTCAGTGGAATCAGAACATTCCCACCCGCCCGAATATCAATGTCTCCTTTTAGTAAATTGTTAGATTCTTTGTTGCTCATGACTGACTCATACCACTTTCTAGATTTTTTGTATAGGGCGGGAGTCCAAAATCTTCGCATACTCAAAAGCAAAGTTAAAAATCGATCGCTGCGTATCGGCGATATTTTTGTTTTCAATAATCACTCCAATCTGGTCCTCATGTGAAACAATAGCGACTTTGTTGTCGTAAATATTAATTTCATTTTTGAAAGGAAATTTTTCTTTCGGAATCAGATAGACTTCACGCAGTTCTTTCTGACCATTTTCTTTGAGCTTCAATGCATATTTATCATATGAAAAAATCCCTCGAAGCCAAATTCCACGGGCAACTTTCGTTTTGATGTAACCCGGATAGTAGTCTTTTAAAAGTGTATTATTCGCAAGATTGACATCCGCCCAACAGAGCAGTTCTGTGGAGGTTTTCAAAGTGTCTTCCATAATTCTGATTATTCCCTCCTTCCCCTCAAAAAATGAAACCTGTGGTTTAACGGAATACAAAGCATGCATACTCAAAAGTTCCGGCAGAGCCTTTTCAAGATCATTATATTTTTTATATTGATCTTCCAAAATCGAATGCGGATTCACCGGTTGAAAGTAAAAATACCCGCCCTTTTTGATTTGGCTAAGCAAACCCTTTTGCAGTAGTTGCTCCAGTATCAGGTAAGTCGTTGGCCTCTTCACACCTGCCTTTTTCGCTATTGTACTTGGCAGAGATTCCTTCATTTCTAAAAGCGCCAAATAAATTTTGGATTCCTTTTCTGACAGTCCGATATTCTCTAAAACGCTGTTTAAATCCATAAAAGTCAATATTACTGACAACAGTATATCACAGGTTAAAATGACCCACAATCGTCATAGCTACTGACAAAATTGACAATAGCCGCTATTATGTCCTCTTCTAACCCAAACAATATGAAAAACCAATTATCAGTAATATCAAATCCGGAAGCAGTACATGACGCTTATTGCGAAGAAGTTAGGAGCCAAATGTTAAATAGCTTTATAAGGCTGGAAAATTTAGACCCGGTTTTGGGCGAAAAATTATTTGCGGTTTTAGGCCTTGAAAATGATTTGTTGCAGAAAGCTGCAGCTGAAAATAATGTACGACTCGCTGCTGGCCCAGATGTGTTAGCTAAGAATGCCAATTTTCTGCCATCACACATACGTGGTTTATTTATGGATGGAGGAGTGCAGATGATTTGGGAGGAATTAATGTTGCATAAGATTAAAGGTGCAACAGAAGCTTTCGCCGGTCTTAAATTCAGTGAAGTTGCCAAGGCTTATCCTTTCGAACAAAATCAAATTTTAATCATTTTACTTTTTGCTCAGAAAAAAATCCTAAAAAGTAAAAATCCACCCTTAGAAAAAGAAAAAATAGGTAAGCTTCTTTCCGATGCCCTTTTACACTCTGAAATTTCACCATTGCTACTAGTTGATAAATTTGAGGAATTAATTATGTTTGTAGATTGTCGAGCTGCATACGAGGCACTTTCAAAATCCTTTAAGGAAGATTTGAGGACAGGATTAAAATTCAGCCAGAATATAAAAAATGAACCTGTTCATGAGTTTGATATCGAGGCAGCAAACAGGAAGATCCGTAGTGAAATAGAAGAGACAATGAACGGTGTGGATCCTGCAATTATAGAGAAAGTTATATCTGATAAAAAAATACCGGAGGACGCTGAGATAAGATTTGCGGAAACACCTGAAGAATTACTTAGGGATGCAATTCGATACATTAGGATGGGTCAGCACCTACATGATGCCAAGAAACTTATGGATATCGTTTACCCAGCATAAAATGAAACTTTCAATCCTAGCCGGAAATCCCAAAGTTGAACTGATAGATGGCCAAGTTCAAATCGAGCCACAACTGCCAGCATTTGAAGAAGCAATGAAGCTTACCAAAGAATGTCGAGATAGAATTGCTAAAATCGCAATCGCATTTGACCACAAGGCACTTTTTAGGAATCAATTTGTCGGCTTTGAACTTTCAAACAGGAGGCTTAAACATTTGCGACTTGCAGATTTGAAACCGGAAATTGCATCTGCATATGAAGAAACTGCAACTCGTTATGGAATCGACCTCTCTGACATCTCAGTAATTTCTGAAGATATTTGCCGAGCGAAAGTTGTGCAGCAAACCGGCTATAAAATAAATCCTGCCGACATGAGCGGATTCGCCTTCGCAGAAAGAGGTCAAAAATGTACCGAAGAAGCTTGCGATAAATCAGATTTGAAAGTGAATTGTCGTGGAATCACCGCCGCAATCATTCATTCCCTCTCAAAAGGCGCGGACGAAATTCAAACTTTCTGGGTTTATGATCCAGTTCGAGTAAAACCTGAAACAATCTCACAGGGTACCGTTTTGGCAGGACATATATTTGGAGTAAAAATACCAATTCAGCAAACTCTGATTTTTAAGGGGAAGAAATTTGTGACGAAGTTTAATTAATGGAAGCTTCTAATATTGATTTGACAAATTGCAAAATATGCTGTAATTTAGCCTAAAATAGGTACTATGCAAAATTTCTCCATAAAAAAAGATCTGAACGGCTTCGTTGACTCTCTGCACAGAGGTGAATTCAATTTGAGCACAGAACAGCAAGATGAACTCGCTCAAATAACAGCAGAGATACAGGGAAAAAAGAATTCCGTAAGACTTAGAATTTTTGAAACACGCATTCTTGAGAGTGAAAATTCAAGTCTCAGTCCTTTATTCGAATCATATAAAGCGCGAGTGGAAGCTACTTTAAGGAAGCATGCCACCGCTCTTCATAATACTCATCAAATTGAACTTCCGGACGGTGTGTCTTTAAGACCCAAACAAATCAGGTTTATGGATAAGCTTAAAGACTATTTCGATCCTGCAAAAGGCAAAAGGTCCGGCTTTGTGAAATATCCAACAGGAATGGGAAAAACCATACTTATTTCGATCATGATAAAGTCATTGATTAAGCACGGTGGATCAAAGGCTCTTGTTTTAAGTCCAAGAAATATTGTGAATGAACAGAATGAAAAGAAGATAAAATCTTTTCAAAACGAAGACGTAACCGTTGAAGATGTTTCCAATTTGAATGGAGGTCCACAGCCGGATGTAACAATAGCCACATATAACCTTGCCGCATTGGAGTCGGGAAGAATTAGTCAAAATTCGAAGTTGGGTGACTATGATGTTATATTTTTGGATGAGTGTCACAGATCATTCGGCCCTAAAGCGCTTGAATTTTTTATAAGAAGATATCCCAAAGCCGTTCTTGTAGGCTTGTCCGCGACGCCATATATTGGAGCAACTGAAGATGTAACTAAATTAAAATCGGCCTTTCTTTATTTTGAAGGTGAAATAGATTCAATTTCACTTAAGGAAGCTTGTTATGATGGAGATTTGGCGCCCATCCGAGCTTATAGAATAGATGCAAAATTTGCTCAAAGCTCTACTGTGGTAGATGTTAATGATGTGAAGGCTAAAGATAATTCTTTTGCGAGAACAAATATTGCTTTGGACTTGGCAAAAAATAGGATACCGGCCGGAGAGAAGGCGATTGTATTTTGTACGGGTATAGATCACGCAAGACATACCGCTCTTGAGTTGCAGAAAGCCGGTTTTTCTGCAGAATCAGTTGATTCAAAAATGGATAAAAAAGATATAGACCTTATTCTTGAAAATTATAAGGCAGGCAAGATACAGTATATTGTAAACTCAGACATGCTGACGGAAGGTTTTGACGATGAGGAAACAATGCATGCGATAATGCTTAGACCAACTCGATCTGCATGGATGTATGAGCAGATGATAGGGAGAGCTGGGAGGTTGGATCCAAATAATCCACAAAAGATTGCCACTATTTGGGATGTGGTTGGACAGCATTCTGATCAATGTACCGTGCACGGTCTTGCAAAATTCTATGGTGATATCAGGGATGCGTTTTTGAACGGGTCTGTTATTTTTGGCCCTGAAAAGTTAACAAATCCTAAAACACTCGGTGTCCCAAAAGTAACAATTCAAAACAATGACTTGTATGTTATTGATTCAGATATTCTTGTTGAGAATATAGCAAAGATTCAAGTGCCAAGAGATAAATCATATTATGAGAATCCGGAATATGTTAAGGCTGACTTGGAGGCTTTTGCGAAAGCAGCTGGTAAAACTTCAATTGCATTATCTACTGGCGATGCCGAAGCTGAGACAATTTGTTCAAATGGGGAGAGTGTTACTTTTCGTACTTACATAAGTAATGCATGTGTGGCTCTTGGTCTTGCAAATGATTCTACTGATGCAAAGTCCAAAGTTGTAGATACACTGAAATACCTCAAGAAATTAGCTGGAATGGATGTGAAAGATGATAGGGATGAGGTCTATTACAAGGATCCAGTAAAAGTGAAGGCTGATTTAGAAGCTTTTGCGAAAGCATGTAATAAAAGTGTTGTAGAATTATGTACGAATGATGCTAATACAAGGACAATCTGCTCCAATGGTGAGAGTGTTAGATTTGACACTTATATAACTAATGCCTGTGTAGCTCTTGGTATTGGAGAGGATTCTATCGATTCAAAATCCAGAGTTTTAGATGCATTGAAATACCTCAAGAAATTAGCAGGATTTGATGTGAAAGAATATGATGATAGGGATGAGATATATTATAAAGATCCTGTAAAAGTTAAGGCTGATCTTGAGGCGTTTGCAAAAGCATGCGGAAAAAATATTTTTGAATTAAGTACGAAGGCTGCTGCTACTGAGGTAGTATGTTCAAATGGAGAAAGTGTTAAATTTGCTACATACATAAATAATGGTGGAGTTGCTTTGAATCTTGCGAAGAATGCTAAAGATGCAATGAATAAAGCTGCAGAAATATTATATGCACTCAAGAAATTGGCAGGAGTTAAGTATAGGGATGAGATATATTATAAAGATCCTGTGAAAGTTAAGGCTGATTTAGAAACTTTTGCAAAGGCATGGGGCAAAAATGTTACCTTATTAAGGATGGGGTGTACTAATGTTGAGGTAATCTGTGCAAATGGAGAGAGTGTTAAATTTCGTACTTACATATGCAATGCATGTGTGGCGCTTGGAATTACAACCGATTCTGATCCTGCAAATCCAATACTTGCAGATACACTGAAAAATCTCAAGAAATTAGCTGGATTTGATGTAAAAGAATATGATGAGAGGGATGAGGCATATTATAAAGATCCTGTAAAAGTTAATGCTGACTTAGAAGCCTTTGCAAAAGCATGTGGTAAAAGTGTTCTTTTGTTAAGTACGATGGATATCGGTAGCGATGCAATTTGTGCAAATGGAGAGACTGTTAAATTTGGTAGATACATAACCAATGCAGGTGTGGCTCTTGGTATTGCAAATGATGCTTATGAAGCCCAAATGAATCAAAAATCTATTTTACAATTACTAAAAGAAATTGCGTCGAAAGTGAGAGGTTTGTAAGCGGCACTTAGATTACAAACTGTTCCCGGGAACACTTTTTCAGATTGAAAAAAATCGCCCCAACCCATACAATGCCTGTACATAAACAAATTTTCTATGTTCTGGCTAGATGAACTCGCGGATGAAATTATAAAAGCCAATCCGGGCAAAAAAGAGCTAGTGGTGAGAGATGAAAAAACTCTGTCAGGTCGTGTGCACGTTGGTTCACTTCGAGGAGTTGTTCTTCATGGCATCACAGCACAAGCACTCAGAGAAAAAGGCATAAATGCTCACTTTATTTACGAGTTTAACGATGTCGATCCGATGGACGGCCTCCCTG
>CALRGE010000007.1 GCA_943357175.1 Candidatus Peribacteria bacterium | reverse complement strand
CAGAAATTGACCCAGCTGCCCTAAATACGAAGGTATTTGAAAATGGTATTGGTGCTAGACTACAAATACAAATTCAAGTTGATGTGACATCATATAAAATATCTTTTTTTAGGTACATAAAAGAATATGCAAGATTTAAGGGTTTTCCACATGAGAAACAGTGTCTAAACTCGCAAGTTCTAGAATTGCTACTTAAGGATGCAGGAATAAAAAAGAGAGAGCTAGATTATTATTCAGATCCAGAAATTGTAAAAAAAGACTTGGAGAGTTTTGCCGCAAAATTAGCTTGTGTTGTAGATGATTTACAATATAAGAATCTTGCGGATATTGAGATTACTTCAACAAATAATGAACATATTAAAGGTGTTTCATATTTTGGTGATGCGGGAAGATTATTTGTACAACATGGTAGAGAATCAGATGACCGAAAAGAAATTTTGAATGATTTTAAAAGTTTTTTAGGATTTGAAGTAATTGATGAATCATTATTCCCACAGAATTATTTTGATGATCCGGTTAATATTTTTGCCGACTTCTTGGCATATACACAGGCAATAAAACTTGATAGCCCAGCGGATTTAACGACTAAAAATATGCGTTTAATAAGAGTAAAATGCAGAAATGGCAAAGATATTCAAGGTGGCTCATACTTGGGTCATGCTGGTGTGGCACTTGGTTTGGGAAAACGCGCCGAAGACGCAAATCACAGACGGGTTTTAGACACTCTAAAGACAAGAATATTTATACCTGTGCTAAAGTTTCGTGAAGATACTCCTATTAATGAAAAGTCGGATTGTCTAGTAGATCGGTCGGCAAGTTATTATCTTGATCCTGATAATTGTCGACATGACTTGAATGAATTTGCAAAGCTTGCAAATAGACCTGCTGGTGCTTTAAAGTTTGGAAATATAGAAAATTTGGTTATCACATGTAAGGATGGCAAACGTGCAAGAGGCCAATCATATTTAAGAACAGGTGCTGTTACAGTAGGTCTAGCAAAAAATACGCAAGAGGCTGCAACTTACACTGTTAGATTTCTTGAACAGCTAAAAAAGATTGCCGGTCTTATTTAAGTAAAAATTGCGGTTTTATCAATATCTCTTATTCCATCGATCACGAATTGTCTATTTGCATTATCGTAATGCGGAATTTTCAGGTTTGGTGTGTCAATTTTTTCATCACCGTAGAGAAGAATGTCTATGTCTATAATTCGGCTCGCCCACTCTTTTTTCGCGCCGAAACTTACATTCCCAAGAGGTACAGGACGTCCCATTTCCCGCTCAACCTGTTTACAAACCTCCAAAAGCGCAAAAGGATCGAGTTCTGTCGAACATTCAATTACCTGATTTAAATATTTCGGCTGGTCCAGTCCACCAAGTGGCTCCGTTTCACGAATTTCAGATTGCCCCATAACGAGCACATCATGCTTCATCAAAAGATCGCGCGCCGTCACGAGGTTCATTTCCCTGTCGCCGAGATTAGTTCCTAGCCCTAGAAAAATGTGCATTGTTGCAGGTTACAAAACTATCCGCAGTCTCCCAAAGTATCACTTCTTTCAATTCTACCGCCGAGCCGACTTCCTTTTCACCCTCGCCCTTCAGGAGGCGTTTTATTTCCTCTGGCAAGTTAGGGTTCTCACTTTCCGCGCGGAGAAGTTCCGGTAAATTTTTTAACTCATTCCAGATATATTCGCAAACAATTTCTGCTGTCGGGTTGTCAAAGTAGTCATTCAAACTGCGATGGTCAAACTTCTCAATAATCCGATCACGAACGATTTTTTTCAGAATCACAAAGTCTATCACAAGGCCGTTCGCCTGAATTTCTCCTTCTACAGTTACTCTCAACCTGTAAGTATGGCCGTGCAAGTGCTCACATTTTCCGTGATACTTAGTAAGGAAATGCGCCGCGTCAAATGTGAATTCTTTAGAGACCAGCATCTTCATCGCTTGGTAAATGCTCAGGTATAATACCCGTTTCAAAGTAAACTGAAAGTCGACGGAGATCTTTTGCGACTTCAAGGAGAACACTTTTCTCAACATGAGGATTAAGAAGCCTTTGAATAATTTTTCTTGATAGAAATGCTCGCAACTCAAGTTCGTCAGATGTATTCGCCATATTATTTCCCAAGGCATGTTCACAAATAAAGGAAACCTGATTGCGGACATCGGCGATTATCGGATGTGGGCCTTCAAGATTACGAGCTAGCTCAAGAGGATTAACATATTCTTTAATCAATTTCATTTTTGCAACAATTTTCTCCAAACTCTCCGACATATTCCAGATTAAGAGTTCCGACTCTACGTCATTTTATAGTATCTGTCAAACGAATTTGCAGAAATTCAGGAATAATTCAGGTCGATTTGTATATCGTGAGGGCATGAGCGAAATAAAAGCACTTACCGACCGAGAACTCTACGAACGTTGCCAACAATACGGGTCGCAAGCCCGAATTTGGAAACAACGATTTTGTGGTTTGTTACCTGAAGTGGCTCGTCGCAATCTCTACCACCGAAAGGGTTTTTACAGTATTTACGACTTCGCCGCGAAGGTTGGTGGAATCGGCGCGGAAACGGTGAATAAAATTTTACAGATACACAAAAAACTCGAAAATAAACCGGAATTACTAAATATTTTCGAAACAGGTCAGCAAGGTTGGAGCAAGATTCAAGAGGTAGCATATATAGCAACACCGGAAACAGACAAAGATTTAGCTGACAAAGTAAATTCACTTTCTAAATCTGCTCTCTCTGCATACGTGCATGAAATAAGAGAAAAAAGTCCCCCCGGGGGTGAATTAGAAAATAATCAGCAAATTGAGCAATTCCACAACATGTCCTTTCAAGTCTCCGACCAAGTTGAAAAAGATCTGCGAATCTTAAAATACCAACTTGAAAAAGACCGTGGACACCAACTCATGTTCAACGAAGTCATCCGCGAACTCACGCTGAAAACGCCGCAACCTCAAATAATTCTGAAGGTTTGCCCTGAATGCGCCAAGAAAAAAGGGGCAGAGGCAAAAACGCGCCATATGCCGGCAATCGTCAACAAAGTCATTCAAGCAAAATACAAAAACACCTGCGGGTTTCGAGGGTGCAACTTGCCCGCAACGAGCCTGCACCACACCGCCCGATACGCGCTCAACCCAAGCCACGACCCAGACGGCATCGTGCCACTCTGTGATAAACACGAGCGTTTCGTTCATTCAAGTTTAATTTTAAACGAAGAAGATTCTCCGGAAGCTTGGGAAGTTACCGGAGAACCCGAAAAAAACGCCAAATATTTTATTGACCAAAAAGTTCAAACTTTCAGATCACCACGAGTCTTAGCAGAAACATCAGAAATTTCTGGCGATGACGTTTGATCATGCAAATCCATAATAAACCTTATGAAGCCATATCTTAGTTGACTCTGGATTTCCGCCCACGCAAATGGACCGGTTGGATTATCAATACCTGCAGCTGATAAAATTGTCTCAGAAATAATTTGTTCCATGTAATCAATTTCACTAAATGGATCAAAATCTTCAGAATAATCCACTCCGGCTAGCATTTCTTTTACTAAATCTCCAACTTTTGCCTCTTTATCATGATCCATATTTCTAACTTCAAAAACTAATCGACCACGCTCTACCCCCCTCCAAGCTATTTCTACGCCCTTAAATAGATCTTTAAACTCAGGAAGCTTTGCTTCCCAATCCGCAATGTAAACTTCTCGAGGTGTATTTGCCATAAATATTTTATAACACACTACTGCAAGTCACGCAAGCCAGCACATCATGCACTCGCAAATAATCCACCTTTCCACGCAAATCGCAGACAGTCGAAAGTGTCATTCCAAACCTGTCATCACCTAGAAAACTCTTCCGCGAAGTACCGACCATTACAGGACAACCCAGCTCATCCAACTCGCCAATTCGATCAAGAATTTCCCAACTCCAACGCGGATCGCCACTCACAAAAGCACCCATTCCCGGATCGACAATAATCTGCTTCACCCCACGAGACCGCGCCACATCAATCCGCCCACGCAGAAAATCCTTAACCGTTCTCATCACGTCGACATATGCGACAGGCTCTCGATCCGTACGCGCCGTAGAATTCTTCGAGTACATCAAAACAATCGGCACATCGAACTCAGCCGCCACATCAAAAATTCGCGGATCACCTCGCCCCGCTGTCACATCATTTATCATCACAGCACCAGCCTCACACGCCTCACGCGCGACTTCACTTTTCCAAGTATCAATTGAAAACTCACATAGAACCCCGAATGCAGGCCGAACCCGCCGCAACTCTTCCTCTAGCGAAACATCCACCGAACCAGGCCCGCTAGACTCTCCTCCCAAATCCAAAAAATCCGCACCATCCTCAAGCATCTCTCGCGCAACCTCACCCAAATCTTCACTATCAAATCGACCACCGTCAGAAAAACTATCAGGTGTCACATTAAGAATTCCTATAATTTTTGTTGATTTGAGCTTCAAGTTTTACCATTAAAGGATGCAAAACACCCACCTGAATTATACCACGAATCGAATTGCACAAAAAAACGCAGTCAAAATTAGCATACTCAGTTCGCAAAACCGCCCGCTCCACAACCAACACACCCAACTGTGCCGCCGCCTCAAGAATTACACTCCGCATTACTCCTTTCAAAATACCGCTAGCCGGCGTTATCAAAACTCCATTTTTTATAAAAAACACATTCGTAATTGAACCTTCAGTAATTTCTCCCGCGCGATTCACCAACAAAACTTCATCACAACCGGATTCCTCACGAGCAGAATCTTTCGCTGAAGTATCAGCATTTTTCACTTCCGGCTGAACACGTTCCAAACCTGCAAAACCAAGCGACCAAACACGATCGTAAATAAAACTACCGTTCCAAGGCGGCAAAATCTCTTCTGTTATTTTCACCTCGCCGTTCACGACAATTTTCAACCGAAGATCATTTCGCCCGACATACGGAACCACAATTTCTTTGAGAGACCGACCAAGTCGCGCCTCATGTCTATCCAAAAAAATAAATCGTCCACCCCAAGTTCTTAATGTTTCGTAGACAGACATTTTATGAAGTACTTAACATGATCTCTTCTAACAATTCAGCAGAAGCATCAAGAGCTTCAAGAATTTCATCATCTTCAGATTCTAAAGTTTCTATTATCTCATCATCTCCATCCGGATTTTGCAGTTCCAAATTACCACTCATACTTATTTGGTTAACCCGCTTACAACCGCGGCTTTTTTCAGGGTTTCATCATACTCTTCATCCGCGTTACTGTCGATCAAAATTCCCCCGCCGGCTGGGAAACTCAAACGTCCATCGCTCACAACCCCGGTTCTAATCATTATATTAAAATCCGCCTCACCGGAATCTAAAATATACCCGGCACTTCCGCAATAAACCCCACGTTTAAAATTTTCCAATTTATCAATAATTTCCATGGTTCTTTTTTTTGGGCAACCTGTAACAGAACCTCCAGGAAAAAGCGCCGGCAAAATCGCCTCAACCGGAGCCGCCAAGCGCGACTCAATAACACTATAAGTGTGCCAAACATTCGCCTGCTTCATCAAAGCCTGATGTTTTTTCACGACTACCGATCCGGGCACAGAAATTTTCGCCAAATCATTTCTCATCAAATCAACAATCATCGTAAGCTCGGCATAAGCCTTCTCACTGCGCAACAAATTTTCCGGATCTTCGCCAGCGCCAACAGTCCCTTTTATCGGCTCACTTCTCAAAACTCCATCGCGTAAACTAACTAATCTCTCGGGAGAATTCGAACAAATTGCAAAATCATCTTCTTCATAATAAAAAGACATCTCCGCCGGATTCCGCTTATACATTTCACAAAAAAACGCCAACGGATCACCGGAAAAATCGCCCTTAAATTCTTGCGCAAAATTAACTTGATAAGTCTCACCTTCACGCAACAGTTTTTTTATTTCGCCGATTTTCTCAGCATATTTTTTCCTACTTAAACCGGGCCGAAAATTCTTCAATTCAAACTCTCCATTATAGTCACCCAAATCTTTAAATTCAAAAACTCGCGAACAATATTTCCAGCACTTTGCCCCGTCATAAGAAAAATAACCAAACCAACCGGCATTCTTAGTTTTCTCACTCTTCAAGTGAGTGCCAGGTATAGCAACAAAACTGCGTCCGGGACTAACAAACAAGAACGGCTTTAAATGTCGATACTTCAGGAAGCAACTAATTGAGTTCTTCGTCGTTGTAGACATGTTCGAACTCGCTCTTGTAATACTCATGAATCTCGTCTGGGTTAAAGAAACGAGGCACTTCTTTCGAAGCAGTTTCAATAGAATCTGAAGCGTGAATCACATTGCAAGAAACACTCATCGCGAAATCTCCACGAATTGTTCCTCCGTCAGCTTCTCTGGCTTTAGTAATTCCTGTAATCAATCTCACAGCATTCACCGCACCAAGACCTTCCCAGCACATCGCCACAACAGGAGAACTTTTCATGAATTTAGACACTCCAGGAAAGAAAGGTTTATCTGCAATGTGTGCGTAATGCTCACGCAAAACCGCTTCATCCAATCGCATCATTTTTAAACCCACTAACTTGAGACCTTTTTTCTCAAATCGTCCCATAATTTCACCAACCAATCCTCTTTGAATTGCGTCTGGTTTTAAAAGTACTAAAGTTTTTTCCATAAATTTTTGTTAAATTGCGGACACAGGTTGCCGTAAAGCAAAGAGATTGTCAAAACTTTCGATTTAGCGTAAAAATATGGCAATGCTTACAGACGAATCAATATTAAGCCAAAAAAAGGAAATCCTTCAGGAAATCTCTAAGATTTATGAGGGTTTAATTAAATCGCAAAAAATAACTGACGAAGAAGCAGGTAAGATTCTCGAATTTGTAAAAGAAAAACTCGCAGCTGAATCTCACGCAGATAACTTTTCCGCAAACGTTATAAGCTTCTGCAAAGACTTCCCAGCCTTCGCCTCAGTCGGCGAAAAAGTCACAAACAAACGTAACGAACTGGTTGAAAAACTCGGTCAAGAATGCCTTGAAAAACTCATGGATGAAGACACGGACACCTGGTCAAAATTAACAACAACTCTAGAAGGAATGAAGGAAGAAACTCTTCACGATTGGTACGCCTCACTTCCAGAAACCAGCAAAGCAATGTTCCTTAGTAAATTCTTAACTTTAAGCGATGGCATTTAACGAAAATCAATCACAGGAGCCAAAATCAGCTCTCGAAGCAGCAAAAGACAAAGGCAAAGAAGCACTAAAAGCTTGGGAAGGAATATCTCAAAATCTGATAGATAAAGCTTATGAAATGCAGGCTCTTGTTAAAGGAGAAACTACTAAAGAAGCGGTTGTAAAAAATTCAGGAAAGCCTGAATACGCAAGCATAGCAGCACAGACAGTAAAAGAGAGCCACGATGCCTCAACACTGAAAGAGTACATGAGATATATGAATCCGGATCAAGCTTCAAAAGTTACACCTGAAGCACAATTGGCACTGCTCGAGGCCGCAAACTCGACATTTGGAAGTCACAGCGAATTATCTAACCCAATCAACGGTTACAGAAATTTCGACGACAGTTCAAAACTTTACGAAGCAGTAGCAAAACTACCTGAAGCACAACAAAAAATGGTTCAAGAATATCAAGATGCATATGCCAGGGGTGAATATCAAAATAGCATGCCGAGTTCAGTTCGCGGTTTTCCTGAAGATGTTCAAAGAGAAATGTATAAAAACAGACCAAAAATATTTGCACGAAGTTTTCCGGATTCAAAACTTGTTGAAGGTGAAGTACTTCAAGATTTAGTTAAACAAGAAGTTGATGGATTGAAAGACACAAGCGCATCGCAGTTAAAATACAGCAATATTGGAAGAGAAAGTTCTTTGCTAAAAAATCCAAACTTAAGTAAAGAACAAAAAACCGAGATCGCAGTTGCATTTCTAGATATAAAATTTGGAGATGAAGAGCACTACGATAAAAAAATAAGTCCAGAAAAAGAATCTGAGGTTTATTTCAACTCATTAGAAGCAGTTCTAAAGATGAAACAATTATTGAAAAGCACAGGGGTATTGAGAGACAATGAAGCTCTAGCAAAAAAGTACGAAGACACATTCGGCTGGGCAAAAGATGAAAATGACAGACATAAAGAAGATCAAGGTGTATAAGCTTCTCATTAAGGAAGTCTTAAAACTTCAAACAACCCTCAAACATAGCCTTATCTTCGTAAGGTCCGATGACAGATAAATAAAGTGCGTCGTCTTTCAACAAGGCAGCAGCAACCCTCTTGATATCACTCACTTTCACCGCGTCGATTTCTTTTGCGATGTCATTGTAAGTGCGAAGTTTTCCGTAAAGAAGTTCATGTCGGGCGCCCATTTGAGCAACTTCTTCAGAATCTTCAAGGCTCAAAATCAATTTGCCCTTCAAGAATTCTTTGCCTTTTTTCAATTCGGCCTCACTGATTTCTACGTGACGAATTTTGTCATATTCCATAACAATCGCCTTCACCGCATCTGTGATTCGGTTAACATCAACACCGGCTCGAGTGAACATAATTCCAGTGTCCATATAGTCTTCTGTTCCGGTTGAAATATAGTAAGCCAAACCTTTTTCTTCACGCACCGCACTGAACATTCTTGAACTCATATTTCCTCCCAAAACGCTGGCGAGAACTTTCAAAACATAGTGATCCGGATGCTCCGCAGGTAGACCTAAAACTCCACAAACTAAATGCGCTTGTTCTGTTTTTTTACTCTGTAAAGTTATCTTGTCGCCGCCAATCGCAGCACCATCGAATGCCGAAAATGACACACCTTTTTTGATTTTTTCGAGTGGGAAATATTTTTCAACTAATTTAACCGCTTCGTCGTGCTCAATATCACCCGCAATGCACACAAGCATATTTTCAGGCATGTAAAGCATCTCTTTGTATTTCACAAAATCCTCACGCTGCAGAGATTTGATAACATCTTTAGTTCCAACTTCGTCCCAACCAATTGGCTGATCACCAAAAATCGCGCGCTCGAAATTCCAAGCAACTTGATACATTGGTGTGTCCTGATACATATTGAATTCTTCCATAATAACTCCCCTTTCCTTTTCAATTTCTACCTGATCAAATCGCGCATTCAACATCATGTCTGAAAGCACATCAAGCGCCATTAATTTCTGCTCAGAAGCAACTTTCACGTAATAACCCGCGTATTCTTTACCTGTAAAAGCATTAAAATCACCACCTACTCCATCAATCGCCTCTGATACAGCTTTAGCTGTCTTAAACTTTTCAGCTCCTTTAAAGAACATGTGCTCCAAAAAGTGCGAAATTCCATTGATGTCTTTAGTTTCATATCGAGAACCTGCCTTCACCAAAACCAAGCAAGTTACCGCTTTTGTTCCTTCAAGTGAACCTGTTATTACACGTAAACCGTTAGCTAAAATCGTTTTTCTATACATAATTTTTTAGTTAATGCCGCCTTTGGCGCTGTTAGCCCGAGAAGCCTATCAAACACTTGCCCACAATGAAAGCTAAAGATAGAATTTGAGTCCATGGCTACAAGACAAGAATTTACCAGAATCCACTATCTTATACTGATGGTCGTTATAATAACGACTGCCATTATTTTGAAGCTTTTTTACCTGCAAATCATCAGGCACAGCTACTATATGGAAATAGTGCAGACCGAACAGCAGGGCTTTACGCTTCTTCCATCTCGTCGCGGTGAAATTTTGATTGAAGATTATCACTCCAATGAAACTTACAAACTGGCAACAAATACAACGCTGAACATGATTTTTGCGGATCCGACTTTGATTGAAGACCCAACAACAGTCGGTAGCACTCTTGCGCCACTTCTTTTTGATCTTGATCTTGAAAAAGAACTAGACATCAAACGAATTGAAGATGAAACAAAAGCCCTAGAAGAAATTACAGATCCACTTTTGAAACAAGAAGCGGCTTCAAAAATAAAAGAGCGAACTGATGATGAACTCAAACTAGCTTTTCAAGAAAATCTAATCTCCACACTTTCCGCAAAAACTCGTGACGTAATTTTAATTACCGAAGGGCTAGATACACAAACTTCAGATGAAATTAAAGCCCTCAGCCTAGCCGGCGTTGAAGTCTCTGAAAGCGGTAATCTCTTTGCCTATCCGGCAAAAATTACTGACAATGCTGGAACTGCAGAAGCCCTTGCAGCCGTGTTCAATACAGATGAAAAAGTAATGAAAAGCACGCTCTTGGGCAAAAATCGTTACGTTATTTTAAAGCGGAAACTCGAACCCGATATTTCCAAACAAATCGAAGCAATTCTTGAAAAAGATCGTGAAGATTATCTTGATGAAACCGGAAAAAAAATCGAGTCTCCTTTGAAATTTCTTGGCATAAGAATGAAGGAGGAATATTTCAGATTTTACCCTGAAAAAAGTCTTGGTGCTCAGATTTTGGGTTACGTAAATTCGGCAGGCGACGGTCAATACGGAATGGAAGGCACTTTCAACGATATTTTAAAAGGCCAAGACGGAATTTTCACCTCACAAATTGATGCAAACGGAAACCAAATTACCGTCGGCGATTCCGTTATTGAAGGCGCTATCGATGGCGCAAATATAACTCTAACAATCGATAGAGCAGTGCAATTGGAAGTAGAAAAATTACTAGCGGAAGGAGTAAAAAATTATCAAGCTGACAGTGGACAAGCAATTGTCATGGACCCAAGAACAGGTGAAATTATTGCCATGGCACAAGCCCCAACATTCGATCCAAATATATACGGTGATGTTTTTGATAAATATATAATAAGTCTTAACGAAGATCAGAAAAAAAATCTCTACACAGTTGGCGAAGGAGATGACACAAAATATTGGCTATACATACAAAAAGATCCACAAGTACGAATTGAACTTTTTCGAGACAAAGACAATCCTGACGTCTATTACGCCTACAAAAATATCTACGGACCAGAAGTTTATAAAAATAAAATGGTCAACGAGGTTTTTGAACCGGGTTCAATTTTTAAACCACTTGCAATGGCTGCCGCTGTAGATGCTGGTGAAGTCGAACCAAATACGACTTTCAACGAAAGCGGACCTGTACAGGTCGACGAATTTGAAATTCACACATACAACGACGAATATCATGGCATTCAAACAATGACTCAAGTACTCGAACGTTCTTCAAATGTGGGAATGGTTTTCATCGCACAGAAACTGGGCCGTACTCTTTTTTATAACTATTTAAAAGCATTCGGTTTCACTGAAAGAACTGAAATTGGAATTCAAGATGAAGTTCTGGGTACTCTTGCTCCACCGGACACTTGGGCAGATTCAGAGCTTGTCACAAAAGCATTCGGGCAAGGTATTACAGTCACGCCAATTCAAATGGCTCAGGCATTTACTGCTGTTTCAAATAACGGCGTTATGATGCAGCCAATGATTGTGAAAAAAATTGAATATGCTAACGGAAAATCAGAAGATTTTGAACCACGTATTGTTCGACAGGTTTTAACTTCAGAATCAGCTCAAAAACTTGTCGCAATGATGACGGCAACCGCTGAAAACGGTTACACTTTTTTAACAATTCCCGGACATTATTTCGCAGGCAAATCCGGAACCGCTCAAACTTACAAATTTGGTAAGGCACTCAAGGGCCGCGGAACAACAATTGCTTCTTTCGTTGGCTTTGGCCCAATTGATGAGCCAAAATTCTTAATTCTAATTAAACTCGACCACCCACGTGCGAACGAATTCGGTGCAAACACTTCCGGTTACATTTTCCGCGACATCGCCGCTTATCTTTATGATTACTATAATATTCCTCCTGATAAGGATTGATATATTATTTTGTAGTCTTCAATCCCTCTCCTTTTTGCTTCATTTCATCCCAAAAGTGTTCTTTATACTCTTTCCAAAAAATAGCGCTGCCTTCATCTTTCGTGACTTTTAAATCTTCACCCAGAGCAGCAAAACTATCTTTAGCAACAAGTACCTTCGAATAAGCAGATTCAACTTCCGTCCAAGACGCCAAAAGTATCGGGTCATTTTTCACAAGTTCTAAAATTTGCGCTAAACTTTTGTCAGGTGAAGTATCGCCATTTGCCAAGTAATCAGCACCATCAGCCCAAAGCCCATCCCAAACATGTCCCGCCAAATTTGCAAGTCCCTCAATACTTGAAGCTGTATTTTTAATTGCGATCATAAAAGCCATCAGTTTCAACAATAAATCTCCAGACGCCTGCTCAAGTACCGCAAAACGAGACTTAAGCATTTCCACTCTTTGATCAAAAATTTCAGCGGCCGCATCTTCAGCAGCACCAGGAACTGCGTCACCTGCCTGCTTAACTGTATAAACCGCCGCTGCAGAACCAACTGCAACAGATCCAGCAAGAAAGAGATATCCCATGCAACCCTTAACTCTATCCAAAGTCGATTTTCGCTGAATTTCAACACCATTCATCTCAAGCAAAAGAGCCGCCTTAACAGATTCAGAAACACCATTTTCCGTCGCCCATTTATCGACAATTTTATCTATATCCGATTTTTTTTGATTATCAGCCATCTGTTAATTATAGCTGATTCTTCGAGAAAAGACCAGATCTTGGCCGCACGCATCACAATTCTTGATTCAATTTTCAATTTAAGTTAAATCTAAGATGACCCTAATTTAAAAATAATGAGTAAACCTATCGCAAAATTCAGTCCAATTTCTGATATTCAAGATTTTAAAGAAGCAACTGACGAGGAAATTGAAAAGGCAGCAATGGAAGATTGGGGTGATGAATTTTTATCGGAAGAGGACCTAAAATATTACATGGCTTTAAAAGTAAAATGATTAAATTTGGTGAAATATATTTGGTAAAATTTTACCTAAGTACAGGGAAAGAATTCAGTAAAATTCGCCCTGCTTTAGTAATACAGATGGAAGAAGTATCAAAAAAATCACCCTATATTTCAGTACTCCCAATTAGTTCACAAACAGAGACACTAGGCCCTGATGATATATTCTTAGTAAAAGATGAAAAAAATAATCTTGCTAGAGATTCCGTAATAAAAGTACATCAAATTTCCTCATTCGATGTAAAAAGAGTTGTAAAAAAAATCGGAGAAACTAATAGCCCAATCAACAGAAAAGTCCGAGGATACTTAAGAAAACATTTCGGTTTTTAAGCCTCCTTTCTATTACTCAAAAACTATTGATCAATAATATGCACAAATCAAAAATAGAAACGCCAGAAGAATCCATCGAAGATCTCGAAGGAAAATATAAATTTTTAACTCCGTTTATTCGTGAACCTGACAGAGAAGTAGGTAATCAAACTAGTCACCGGCAACTGCAAAAGTGGGCTCAAGCCCAAACCAAAAACTAGGGGCATGTAAGAATTGTAAGCCCAACGCCCTTCCTCCAAAGCACGGTTTTCAATAAATGCGGCAATCAAAAACATCAACAAAACTATGGTGATTTTATTCGCTCGCGACATCAAAAAATAAACCGTCGTAATAATCACGGCATCCCAAAAAGTCGCCTCAATACAACACATTGGAAAACTCCCCATGTCCACATAAAGACCCATTTGCAAAAGTTCCCAAACTAAATTCAGACCGAATGAAATTAAGAAAACCAATGGTAAATCTTTTATCTTTTCCTTCATTCACCTTTGAAAAATATTTTGAAAGTTCCATCTGATTCTGCAACAGCACTAAGTTCAGTTACCAACAAACCCTTCGCTAATTCCAACCTTTCTCCGGTTTCTTTCTGCCAAACTTTTCCATCATAAGAGATGGAGCTGGAAATTTGCTCACCATCTGTTTCATATTTCCTAAATAGTCCGCTTTCTAAATGTATTGCTAAATTTTCAGCATCAGAAAAACTCGGCTTCGAATCCATCGTAAAAAAAATCCCGTCTGAACTTGTCGCGCTGTAATAAACAGGACCTTGCTCAGATGAAAGCTCAACAGGCGCTCCACAAGAAGCCAAAACTAGTGCGAATAAAACTAAATATTTTTTCATGTGAACACTGTACTCTAATTCAATCCACGAACCAAATTTTCAAATGAAAATCCATCGAGTCTTTCTTTCATCACTTCAATGACAGCAAGTTTTCTTTCAGTAGGAACTTCGCCCACATCCATCTCAAATAAAGGCACTTGATCTTTTTTCATTTTTGCAGCAATTTTCTGACTTCGATTGATAACTTTTTCACTTTCCCGCCCCTCTTTCAATTCAACAAGCCGAGTCTTGAGACTATTCAAAAGATGATAAACCTCGCCATAAGCCGAGTCATATTCTTTAGTAGAAATTTCATCAGCAACATTTTTCATGGCCAATTCTTTTCGAATTCCCTCCAATCTATTTATCATTGGACCAATTTCAACAGCATCAGGATTTAAAGAAAGTTGAGAATAAACTCTATCCATTTGCATTTGAGTTTTTTTCAACTTAACAATCAAAAACATCTTCACAAATTCCTTTGCACCGGTTTTCAAATCATCAGCAGAAACAGCCGCTATAGTTTTATCAATTTGCTCAATAAACTTAGCAGCAAAACTCATGTCCGGCTCAAAAATCATCGACTTCGATTGCTCTTTTATATTCTCCAAATTCCCAAGAATTTTTTCTTTCTCAGCCGGCTGCAAACTCTCTTTATGCAGAATTGCAAAGCGATCATGCAGCTCAGTCACAGTATCATAAAAAGATTGTAGCGGTGCAATTTGCTCTGCAATCAAGGCTCTAACTATATCTCCATCCCCTCCAATTTCACGAGAAATTCCACTAATATTCATAGCTCTCATTCCCATATACTTTATAGCGCTAGTTAGCTGATTTCCTTTCACATTTGGGTTCGGTCTACCCAATGAATCATCAAAAGTTAGACACTTCATAATCTTCAACTTCATTTCCTGCTTATGGTCATCTCTAACAAACTTTAATAAATCCACATGTTTCAACATGCCGTCTCTAAATTGTTCCAGCTCTGCTCGCTTCTCCGGTTTTTTCCAATACTCTAATTTATCTCTAAATTTTTCGAGATTTTCTTTTATTCTATACAAAACTGAAACTTCCACATCATAATCTTTTCGAATATGCTCTATTCTTCTCCGCGCAGAATAAATATCTGATTTAAAAAGAATTTTGTGATCTCCAATATTTTGCGTTCCCACAACATATCCCTTATTTTCACCTTCTCCGATTCTCATTAATCTAAAATAATTTAATTTCTCATCAGCAGTTTCTTTTTGACCGGGTCTTCGAATCGCCTCAAGATGGCTCAACATTTTACGTATCTCAGGAATCGCCTCCGCTCTGAGTTCAATTTGCAATTCTTTACGCAGACCTTTTGCAGGAATGTATTTATTTAGACCCAAATCTTCAAGCAGTGTATTTGTAATTAGACGAGGATCAATTATTATGTCATTTATTGATTCTGCAATTTTATCATTACGTTCAAAAGCGATTCTATCCATGGGATTAGAAAGAACTTCCTGTGCAGTTTTCAAAAAAGTCCTTGGCGATTTTTCGAAATTCTCCTCACTGGCCGGACCTCTTTCTGCCCAAGTTTTATTACCTTCAATCTGAACCATTTTAACTTTCAAAGCAGTTTGAAATCGTAAAAGATTCAGCGCAATTTCAGTTATTTCTCTTGGAACTTCTTTACCCTCAACAATTTTTCCTTCAACAAGCTCGTCACGAGTTTTCTTAACACTCAATGCTTTAATTTCCTCCACAAGCCGTGGATCTAAATCATCACGATACGCAGGATTCACCTTTGCATAAGCAGCAAAATCATCAGGCAAACTTTCCAAGCTTGAAATATTTCTTCTCATCATAAATTAAAATTAGAGCTGATCTTAGCCCTAAACTCACTCAATTGCAATCTTATAGAAACTTAAATGAATCCAACATCTTCTTCAAATTTTCCACCAAAACTACATCAGCATCATTGTTATAATTGGTTTCAATCGTAAGAAAATTATAAGAGCCGGCATTCTGCAGTGGCAAATAATATCTATTGTCTGTTTTATTAATCCACCAAGGGTTCGGCCCATTATCATCCTCTACAATCTGCTGATAGCTCGCGGTCACCCCACCAACTTCAAGCTGCTCAAAAGGACCGCTTGGAATCGCATCAGTAATAAAAATCCACATCGCACCAGGTGCTTGATCTAAATATCCATATTCCTGAGTATCAAGCGCTTTCACAGGATCAAATGCCACCGCAGTAGCCAGACCGGATGATGGATCTTGATAATCCTGAACAATCCAATTAATAGGAAAATCAATTTGGTAATTAAAATCTATATTTTTATATGTATACCAACCACTTTTATATTTTTCTAAAACTGCATTTGCCTTAACTACCATTTCCTCAACAAGCGCATTATGCTTCTCTCCATTTGTCAAAATCTCACGAATTGTTCCGGGTAATTTTTCAAATTGTTCAGCATAAGTTGAATCTTCAAATTCTTCCCACTCAACATCATCACCATTTTTTCTAAAAATAACTGGAACAACTGAAATTGTTTCGCCCTCAAGATTATATCTAAGAGTATAGATAGACACATCATCCGGAATATCCCGATAGCCCATCACTGCAAATTCAGTAACACTTATTTTGCCGTTTTCATAAGTTGTAAGTTCATGTTGCTGGTTCAAAATACGACTCAAATACATCAAATCCTCAGATCCACTTGCCGGAGCACCAACATTCACTGAGCCAAAACAAAAATAAGAATAAACTGCTGCAATTCCCAAAAGAGTAAAAAATACTGGCTTAAAATATTTCTTGATTTCAGAATTTTTTTTCATAATTTATTTTATTAAGCTTAGTCTATCTTTTATATAAATCCTAATCAACAAAAAAAACCGCCTCAAAATATTACATAGAGACGGTTTCTTTAAAAAAACCTTATTAAACCGCTGGCTCTGCTTCAGTTGTTGCTTCCTCTACTTTTTCCTCTGATTCCGGTGGCTCTACATTTCCTGCAGTTTCATCAGTTGAACCATCTTCATTCGTCCAAACAATTGCACTACCATCTACAGTTAGATCTTGTTTAAATTTATTATTAAATTCATCAATTTCACTAATAGTCATGCCAGTATCAATTCCATATTCTGCTATGATTTTACTCATGAAAGTATCATGCAATGGCTGTAAAAACATTATATAATCAGATACTGAAGTTGAATCGAGAGCACCTGAAGCCTCAAATTCCACTGAATCACCTCCTGCCATAGAAATTTCTCCGCTAAGATTCCCACTAGCTACGCTAAGCACTGTAGTAGAATCCAATGAAGGTAAATTAAAACTGCAATCAGTACTCTGAGTTCCAGAAACCGCATTAGGACCATTATCTTGCAATCCACAAGTACCTGTAAATGTAAGGTCAGCACTGATAACCACACCTGAAGAATCAATCACTCCGTTACCGGTAACAGTCAAATTCGTCATAGCAATATCAGGCCTTAAATCAGGTAAAGTTGTGTCAACAACTACACCGGTTCCTGACTTGGGCTTTTTACCCATTCGCCCCTGTAAATCACCACCATTGGCGTAAAAAACTGCACCGGCTGCAATGCCCACAACAAGCAAGCCTGCAACTACTAACCCTGTTTTGCTTTTCATATTTTACTGATTAATTATTAAGCAGGACAATCATACATAAAAACCGCCTCATATAGAAGCGGTTTTTATAGACTAGCTTAATGGCTTAGGCCTATTCATAATATGCATCATGAGTTCGCACAGCCATTGCTGAAACTTCAGCACGAGTGATGTTATTACCAGGTTCAAAACCACCTGTTTCATAACCTTCTACAATATCTTTGTCGCTGGCAGTAACAATTGCATATGCGAACCAATCTGTTGATGAAACATCGCTAAATGCCACATCACTTGAACTCACATCATAAGATGTAACACCAGCAATTCTCATTAAAATAACCAAAGCCTCAGCTCTATTAATGTCTGCATTTGGCATAAAAGTTCCGTCACTGTAGCCTTCAATGAAACCTTTATCAGCTCCGTATGAAACATATTCATAATACCAGTCACCAGAGCTCACATCAGAGAAATCTTCACCAGCATCTCCATCCACAGTATAACCGGCATTTAATAATGCAACCTTCAAGAATTCAGCTCGAGTCATGTTATCAGAAGGAACGAAACTATCTGAATCACGACCATCTACAACATCACGGCAATAAAGTTCTTGAACATAAGGTTCAGCCCAGTGACCAAAAATATCGTCGAAAGGTACTTCACAATCTGTCCCAGCATCTTTCTTTTCTAACTCAACAGTTAGCGTAATTTGTGCATCAGTTGAATAAACTCTATCTGAAGAGAATTCATCATATTCAATAACATAAGTTGGCACATAAACACGAACTCCAAGATCAGAATGAGCTAATGGATTTGCACATCCGTAATAACCAGAACTGATGTATTCACAAGTTATTCCAAATGCATCACCAGAATTTACAACTGCATCGAAAAGATAATTTCCGTCAGTATCTTTTACTCTAACTTTATATGCATACTCCATAAATGAAACATCTAAAGATGTTGTTGAGCTAGTAACAAGACTACCTGTCGAAATTGTAATTCCAACATAAGCATCTCTTGTTATAGCAATATCATAATCGTTGTCTGAGTTAGCTGATTCAAGTGTAATCACATACTTCCCATCACCATTATTAGTAAATCCATAAATCGTATTATCTGTACCACCTGAAATACTAAAATTTGACTGAGTTAAATACTTAAATGCATCCCCATTTTCATTTCCAACATCAATAGACACATAGCCAACTGAGCTTGAAGTTGTAGGTGTTAAGCTCAATTTCACAGTAGTAGAAGCCTGTGATTCAGCATGAGAAGATCTATCATCTGATAAAGATACTGTTTTGCTTAGATATCCGCTTTTTATTACTGTAACTGTTGTACTTGAACCATCTTGCAAAGTTGTAAGTGGACAATAAGCATGTGTATCAGAAATTGTACAAACAACGGTCGCAACAGAAGGCGAAGTGACATCAACATAAACAGAATCAGGAGCAATAGCCATTCCAATGGCATTTTGCACATTAATCTTATGTGTAAAATTCAAAGAATTTGAGGCTGATTTAAGTACTGTAGACACAACACCTGTAGCAAATGACTCCTCAACATAACCATCCATGTCCACATGAAAATTATAATTGGAATCTGATTGAGCCTCATCAAGACCGAATTGATAAACTCCAGAACCCAGGTCTCTTTCATCTGAAATATCATTGGCTGTTCCACCAGTAACATAGTGGTCGGCATCTAACAATCCAGTCAATGCATTACCCAATTGGTCTGTGACTGTAAGTTGGTAATTATAAGAGCTTAGAGCTAATGCTTTAGCATTTGCAGCAGTGGAAACATTGGTACTTGAATAAGCACTTAATCTAACCCAGTATAATGTTTGTGAATTTATAGTCGTTTTTGTGTTTGAGTCATCATCCCAAGCACTTGGGGCTGTAAAATCCCAAGAATTCTGCCCGGTAGTTTTAAGATTATTTGTGTTATCTGTATAGTCTAAAGATTCCCATGAAGAACTCACGCCGTTGTAATATTCTAAATTATAATGTTTACAAGCGATGGTCGCACAAATTCTTGATGATGAACCGGCGCTTGAAATATCAAATAGAATTGAATCAAATACAGCATTTGATCCAACATATAGATATGAAGTTCCAAACACTGAGTTCACTTCTTCCGGAAGATAAACATCTCCACTTGTTGTGTCTGCCGCAGCATCCGTTTGATCATTATCTATAACATAATCAAAATAAACTCCGTCTGGAAATGCGTTATGGCTCTCATTATCTTTAACAATCGTGCTCTGAGTGGAAGCAGCGAGAGCGGTATTAAACGATAACAAATATGTTACCGAGGCCAGTAATACTAAGAACTTCTTCATAAAACTTTGGGTTAAATTACTAATAGGATATTGTATACCCAGTAAATGAGACGTACAAGTAGGCAAGATATTACATAAAAATTACCAAATCATGAAAACCGTACTAATTACAGGGGCAGGAACAGGGATCGGACTCTCAACTTTAAAGCTTGCGCACAATGCCGGCTATAAAATTATTGCCGCGATACATTACGAAAAAGAAGCCGCCGGCCTTCCAAAAAATGTTGAGTGGATTGCAGGCGATTTAACAAAACCAGCCATCCGGGAAGAAATTATAAAAAAATTCGCGCACAAAACCGACATCATAATTTTAAATGCAGGCCACGGAGAATCAGGACCTCTAATTGAACAACCAGAAGATAGAATCAGAAAAGTTTTCGAAATAAATGTTTTCAGCACAATTTTACTCGCTCAGGGTTTTGGAAAAGTTATGGCAAAACGTCGGCATGGTCGTTTGATTTTTGTATCTTCAATGGCTGGTTTTGTGACTGTTTCAACTCTAGGTGCTTATTGTGCAACAAAGCATGCGCTGGAAGCATTGGCTGATGCAATGCGTATGGAACTGAAACCATTCAATGTAGAAGTTGCCAGCCTTGAACCAGGGCTAATTTACACCGGCTTCAATGAAGGAATGGCCGCAAGCAAATTTGATTGGCTCACAAAAAATTCTCTCTTCGCCGCATCATTAGAAAACTGGAAAAAACGTGACGAAACACTTCCTTCACGTTCATATAGTGTAGATGTCGCTGCTAAAGATTTATTCTCAATCGTGAAAGCAAAACATCCTCGCGCACATAATCCAACACCACGAATTTACACATACATAAAATATGTCTTCCCATTTTTACCTGTCAAATTACAAGACAAAATATTAAGCGCTTAGTTATTCACCTGCAACAACTCCCTTCACAATAGAGTTCAATTCAGCAGGATTTTTCAAACCAAACATTTGAAATTCAGCCTTCATTCTCGCTGCTAAATTTGGATCTTTTATTGCCGATAAATATTCATTAATTGTTGTTGCGTCAGGAGCCATTTCAAAAGCACCTTTAAATCCGCCCTCTTCCAAAAGTTCACTCTTAATAGAAGCGAATGCAATTTTGCTATCAAATTTAACAGAACTATTTTTATCTAAATATTCGCTCACTCTTGAATCAGACAAAACTTCAACCATAGTCACTGATGAATTCAATTTCTTAACATAATCCCAGACAGGCATATCTTCATAAACGGGTATAATTTTTTCATTTTTATTTTCTGAAACTATGGCGGATTTCACCTGAGCTTTATCATCAGGCTTAGAATCCATCTCAACCATAACAGGCTTATTATTATGAAGATCAACTTTGTGACCTTGTGAAATGAAAGCAGTCGCCATAAGCCCTGCGAAAGCACCAATCTTACCAATTTTGTTAACACCCTTTTTAAAGGCAGAAATTGGAGCGACATTATTTTCTTTTGGCTTCACAGCTTTTGACCATCTCTGCTCTCTTGCACATTTCCTAAAAAACACGAGCCAAATTCCCTTCAAATCTTCCTTGCTTCCAATTAAAGCGAAAGGAGCCTCGGCGTAATGAGAAATTCCCATCGCAAGCAACAAATCAAGGTTGTAGTTGATACCCTCTCCACAATTCAAATCATATTCTTTAAGAAGATCATCAATTGCTTCATGCCATCCATTCCCTTCTTTAAATATACCTTCAGTAATCATTATTTGATGAGCCTCTTCATGAGTGAGCTGCTTAATTGGCATAATGATTTCATTTGGTTTATCTAAATCTTCAAGAAATTTTCTTGCCTCAGCATTGATTTTCTCGTCTCTTTGCTCCGGCACAGCCGATTCATTTGCTTCAAGAGTCTTAATCAAAGCATCTTTACCTGTTTTAAAGTTCAATTCCGATTCTGCAATTTTAGACTGCAAATCAAACAAACGTTCACTTCTTAAATTGACTTGCCTCCTAACACGTTCATGTACAGCTTCTTTTTTCGGGTCATTTAAAATTGCCTTGTAATTTTCAATCTCAAGTTCGATTCGCACAATTTCAGAACTAGTTCTTTGTTTCAAACTAGCTAAAAGTTTGGCCTTAATCCTTGTGGAATCTGTTAATTCTTTCACATCAGATGCTTGATTTTTTCTACCATCGGAAAGAAAAAACTCGGGTTCAGCAGTAAAAATCATTTCACTAAGAATATCTCTTTTTTAAAATCAGCAAAGAGCTAGACATATTTTTGTATCTCCCGAAATTATGTTTCTCATGAGCAAGTCTATCCTTGAATTTATCCAAATTCCCCCTCTTCTCAAGCTCAGCAATTAAAAACTCCAAATCGGCATAAGTACTTTCAAATTTTTCAATATCAGGCTTTTGTTCAAAATCAAATTTGAGAATCTCCCATTGGCACTTATCAAGTTCAGCATGATAATCTCTTTCAACAATTGTTTCTTTAACTTCCTCTGCCACATGCTCTTGATGAGTTGCAACGACAGTATGCGGCAACATTGAATCTCTTAATTTTTCAAGAAGCGATGAAATCGGATTACTAATAAGTTCCTGTAAATATTTCGGTAATGCACCTTTTACTTTAACAAAATTTCGCATCTCGCTTTTAAAAACACCCTCAAATTCATTCAAATTCTGTTCAATATTATTTGCATTTGAAAATGAAAGTTTTTCCAAAGCATCAGACAAAGCTTCCATCACTTTCGGAATTCGTGCACGATTATGTGGGCCACGCGCTTTTTTCGCAATCGCAGCAACATACTCTGCATCCCTAAATTGCATAGCCAAAGCACGTGCATCCAATCTAAGCGGATTCACTTCATCTTCATCCCTCGCCTTAGGCAACTCCGTTATTAAAGTACGTTCATCATCAAATGGATTTTGATCAATCACGTCATTTTTCCCATCTGGCATCGTAATAAAAATTAATTAACACTGATATTATAACATAAAATAGAGCCGATACGAAGCCCTATTTTAGAGATAATAGAAATTAGTAATAAATGCTAAAGCCCAGTGTAAGCATTAATAATCTTGCTGTTAGAGCCACTTGTAATTTTAAAGTAAGCAGTGCCGCTTTGAGGTGAAACCTTACTAAGCGTCTTACTGGTTATATCAAAAGCAGAATATCTATAAGTTGAATTATCACCATATTTCACAAGATAATCTCCGTAATTCAAGCCGGTGTAAGATTTAATATAACCGGAATATGATTGGCTTGGATCAAGCCGGCTGTAATAAGGATGGTAGCCATTTGTAGACACATAATTAACCTCATCAACGGTTCCATCACCATCATTATCCTTCTTATCACCGTAAATCTCTATTCCCTTTGTATCATCAAAATCTAAATTATTTGTCACATAACCGCTAGGAGCGCTAGCCTTACAAAGTGAGGCGGCTTCATAACCATAAGTATCCTTGTCGTTGTCTTTATAAAAAGTTGTATAAGACGAAACAGTAGCATCGGTATCATCACAATCTAAAGAAGCCGCAACACCATCTCCATCAGAATCAGGATCGACAACAACAGGTACAACAGTCTCACAATTCACAGGGAATGAAGCATAAGATTTAAAGTAGACTCCACCGGTTTCACCATGATCCTCAGTCACATAAATTGTATTTGTTGATGCAGGACATCCTGGAATAAAAGTAAGGCCCTCTTGAATACTTCCAGGAATCGCATAAGTCGAAGTAATAGCTCCAGCTTTCACGGTATATAAATAACCGCTAGCTACAATATAAAGTGCATCTTCTTCACTGCTATAAAAAATATCTGAAAGAGTGCCCAAGTTATAATTTAAAGTTTCTACAAGTGAAGCACTTGTACCTGATAAATCTAAAACGGAAATTTTCCCATCAGACTGGCTTCCGGCATAGAAATAACCATTAGCATAAGTTAATCCTTCCATTCCCTTCCCTGATGAAATCGTAATAAAACTTCGTACATCCCAAGTTTGAACAATAGAATGCGAAGACATACTGAATTTATAGATATATCCATCTTCATTTCCCAAGTAAACATAAGATGCATCACCTGTGTATGTAACACCTTCTAAATCTCCACCAACCGTCCACACTCCGGCATTAGCACCATTAATATCTGTAATTGCAACCTGACCGTTATCACCAGCCACAACAAATTTACCAGCACCAGCATTCCACACTAATCCACTGGCTTCAAAACTTGGGTAAATTGCAGAAATCCCCGCACCCAAATTTGTCGCAGAAGATGAAGCTGGCCACAAAGTTGGATCTGGAGTTGGTTCTGGAGTCGGCTCAGCAGCTACCGGACATGTGATCGGGTATCCAGTATAAGTCTTTACGTTAACACCTGCTCCACCTAAATCTTCGGTAATATAAATTGTTGTTGAACTTGAAGGACACCCTGGTAAAAGAGTGACACCTTCTTGGCCACTTCCAAGTAAAGAATATTCGGCAGATACTGCTCCATTCTTTATTTCACGCAAAAGTCCATTTCCAAGAGCATATAGAACAGAAGTCTCACTGGCATAATAAAGATCTTGAGGATTTCCAAGCCCATAATCTAAAGTCTCCTTCACAACAGCGCTCGTGCCTGATAAATCAAAAACGCTAATTTTCCCGTCAGATTGACTACCGGCATAAAAATATCCATTCATATAAGTCAAACTTTCCATTCCAAGCTTCCCTCCCACTTCTGGAATATAAGCTCGAACATCCCAAGTTTGCACGATTGTTCCTGAAGAAAAGCTGAATTTATAAATATAACCATCTTCATCAGCCAAATAAACATATTCTGTAGTATTTGGGTCTACCGCTACTGCTTCTAAATCTTTTCCAGGAAAGCTCCATAAAGTCACAGCACTTCCATCTTTATTCATTGTCACAACTTGTCCTTCATCACCAACAACAATCATTTGATTCCTTCCGGCGTGCCACGCAATTCCACTTGCTTCAAAAGTCGGGTAAAGTGCAGCGATTCCTGAGCCAATATTACTTGCACTCGAAGAAGCCGGCCATGAACTTGCCGCATATGCAAAAGTAAAAGCAAAAAGTGACGTTACTGTCGCCAAAGATATCCATTTCTTTACAGATTGAAATTGCATATGTTGTTGTTAAATATTCCTACAAGTGATTATAACAAAGCACAACTAATTTGCAAGCAAATCAAATGCATATTCTTGCCACCAAGAACCAGCATTCGGCCCACCGTTACAATTTCCATCGGATTCTCCCGGAGGCTTCACCCATAGATATGCATCCACAAGCTCCTCACCTGTATTTGTACTAGGGTTCTGCCCTAAAGTCATTCCCGATGGATTGCACCACTCACCATTCCAACCACTTCCATTTCTACTTGTATCAATAATGAAGTGTTTTCCACCGACTAAAGCAGAAATCTTTTTTCCATATTCAATATTTTCAGCCGTGGTGTAAAAATTCGACACATTTAGTGCAAAACCATCTGCCTTCTCAACATTTGCCAATGTCAAACGACGAGCCATCTCAGTTGAAGATGTCCAATTAGGGTGACCGGAATCCAAGTAAACTGAAATAGACGGTTTAGACTTAAGAATGTCCACAGCATCAGACATAAGCTCAACACTGCTCGCATAAAGGCAATCAAGTGGCAATGCATCAGGTTCCAAAATAACAACCGCCTTCCTGCTTCCCACACCATTCGCAAAATTTTGAACCCAGCTTCGGTAATCATCACCATCACTGCTTCCACCTGAAGAATAACTTCCACAATCTCGCCCAGGAATATTATAAATTACCATAACCGGCAAAGCTCCTGCCTTAGCAACTGTTGTAACATAAGAATTAACAGAAGATTCTATATCACTATTCCAATCTCCAAACCACCTGGCAGTTGACTGACTAGCAATTTCTTCCAAGCCAGCAATCGACTTAGCTTTTGAATAAGGGTCAACATATAAAGACGCCCCACTAAATGGATTAGTACTTGTAGGCACAACAACTGGAGTAGGTGTTGTCACCACAGGTGGCTCTACAGGCGTTTCAACAACAGGCACAGGCTCCACAATTTCCTTAGGCTTTAAATAAGTAAGCAAACGATATAAAGCCGAAGATATATCGCCACGACTAATCTCATTTGTAGGATAGAAATGGCTCTTGCGGGCAAGTATTCCGCTAGCTTTACCTATTTGCAAATAATCAAGATACCAAGCCGAACCAGAAACATCTAAGTAAAGATCATCCTCATCTTTCTCAATATTATATAAATCTATTTTATCTTCATAAACTTTAAACATCATCGCAATTGCCTCAGCACGATTTATATTTTTCGATGGCCGGAATGTACCGTCACTGTAACCTTCAATCCATCCTTACCCCTTTGCATAACAAACATACTTGGCATACCAATCGTTAGTAACATCCTTAAAACAATTGCTGCCAACACTGGAAACATTATTCACACGACTTTCCACTAAAATCTTTAAAAGCTCTGCTCGGTTTATTGAGGTACTTGGTCTGAATGTCATATCTGAATAGCCCTCTACAATCTTTATTTTAAACAAATAATTGATCGCAACTTCATCATTTTGCGTAGTCACATCTGTGAATGCAAAAGTTGTAGGTGCGGTGACAAAAACCAGAAGCGAAATGAGTACTAAAAGGGCGGATTTCATGCCCGGAGAGTATAGCAAATAATGGCTTTAGCAAAGCCTTTTTTCGACAGGGAGACCCGTCTGATAAGCATGTCTATAAACTCATTATGTAAAGCTGCTTTTAAAGCACACAAGACCCTTCCCAAGTAGTGCCACCAGGCACGCCATAAGCCTCAACAATATTTTTTCCCAAAGGCAAATATTCACCGGAATCAATATCTAAAATCATAGTCTGAGTAAATTCTTGTTCACGCTCACCATCAACCATGTTTTTTGTGTAACATCCTGCAGTGAGCATAACTTGATTCTCATCACAAAAAGAGCCGTAAAACACGGCTGTATTAATACAATCTTTATCAAACTGAGGGTCGACTGATTCTAAATCAGTAAACTTTGGAAATTTAATTGCAACACTTGATTCTCCAACACTAAAATCTTCAGAAATTGAAAATGATAATATTCCACCACTTCCCCCACCAGCATTATTACAATAAAGAGCAGATCCGTCATAATTCCAAAAACAATGTGCAGTCCCATCTGCAGGTGAAACCTCAACAATTTCTCCAGTGCTTGGAATATACATCATAGCTTGTGCAGTTTTGCTACCACGACCGGATCCACCTGTTTTATAAAATCCAACAATGCCAGATCTAGACACTTGCGACTCATGGGTTGAGATCAATTTTTCAAGTTCTTGAACCTTCGCAGTGGCATCTGTGAGATCAAGAGTAGCTAATAAAGACTTTTTTTTAAGAGTGAAATATAGGGTTTTACCATCCGGCGACGGGAATGGATTATTTGCCTCTTTTACAAGTAATTCAGCCTCTCCACCATCAACAGAAATTCCCATAACAGAATCTCCGGAACCGGTAGATTGTGTAAAATAAACCATCTTTCCATCTAGAGACAAAACCGGATTAATATCTGCAAAATCATTATCTGTCAGCTGCTTAACATTAGTAACTTCACCAGTAGATAAATCAACTTTTGCAGAAAAAATATCACAGCCATCAGTATAATGATCATGACAATCGCCTCGACTTTCCATATTACTAGAGACAACAACAGTCGCGATTTCACCTTTAGATTTCGGTAGCTCAACTTTCACGACCTCTTCAATTTCTTCAACTTCTTCTGTCTCTTCAAGTTCGGTTGGTTCTAGCCTTGAACCTGCCCATTCTTTTGCAAAAAAAACGGCTCCCGCTCCAAATAAGAACACGGCAGAGAATATAAAAACACTTTTGAAATTAATGTGCATAGGTATAATGTAATGCACATATATGCAAAATTCCACAAAATTTGTTTTGGCGATCACTACTTCGCTGATTACTGGTGCAATACTAGGCGGACTTACAGGAAAATTCTTTCCATTACAGAAAGAAGCACCTACAAAAAATCCAATTGAAGAAAGTAAAACCGGTTCAAGCAATTCAGCCGGCACTAGCTTTGTAACTACAGTAACAACAGAAGGAATTGGTGAAATTCTTCTACAAGTTAATTTACCTGAATCAGCACGCTATAAAGAAGGTGCACCTATTATAGTAAACGTTCCAACTTTCTACACACCTGAAATTTCCGGCTTTCATCCACTTGATGGAATAACAGATGCCGGTGGAATTTCTCTTTCATTAATGTATCCGGGTCGTTCAGACGGCAACGGAAATTCAAGCGATGGTACAGATGATTTTGGAGGATCAGACTCAATAAAAGCACTGCGAGATACAATACTTTTTGCAATGGGTGAGAAAAATAATTCAGAAGGGCTTTCACTAAAAGAACTTTCAGCAATCGAACCTCTATATAGTAACGTTGGTATTTACGCATTTTCACACCCGGGAATTGCAGCCACAGCAGTATTGGGCTCATATCCAGAAGAATTAAAAAATGTCGCTTTTTATGTAGGTCGTGAAAATCCAACAATTGATCTACTTTCAACACTTGAATTAGGCCACTGGAATGTAGAAGGTAAAACAAAAGTCGCAGATCCAAATCCACTTTATAATTATCCGGAAGATTATTCTTCAACAAAAATTTCAATCGACTATAGTTCTGTAAATTATGATCAAAGCGGCGGAGCACCTTATTTTGATACAAACAATAATGACAAATTAGACACAGATGAATTCTCACTTGGAATCCAAGTTCCAACAATGTTTGGCAAACGTTTCTACTCACGCAATCTTTTGCACGCCCTTGAAGACAACGGGGCTTTAACGGCTTCAGACTGGCCAAGTGATCTTGCTACACCAGCAGATGCAGACACAATTTGGCCTGACCGCGAGACACTTCCTTACTATTCTAAAATTAGTTCTACTCTTCATGTCATGCTTGTTTTTGCGGCAAAAAGTCACGTGCAAGTTTCTGAAGATCAACCTAGTGTACACCAAACATACGATGGTTTTTCAGGTGAAGATATATGGATCCGCTTAAACCCTGACTCCAAATATGTTGATGAATTTAGCGAAGCTGACAGTAAAAAATACGTCGAACACGATGCAAATTCAGAGCCTTCCGATTGGGCTGATGTTTCTAAAGACTGGGCATATGGATCAGGGGCCTACTCCGCTGTTGTCCCACTTGCGGCAGTATTCGAGATGGCAGATCGTAGTTACAAAGACAACTGGAATGCAGATTTAAGCAGTATAATTAAATAAATATATTATGAGCAAACTCCAATTTCTAATAATTTTGATGGCTGGCTTAACGGCCTTTGGTGTTTCTTATTTTATATTTGCCGTGCCAAGCCCAACAGCAACTGTCAGTACAATAAAGGAAACTGATGTGGAAACAGTTCAGGAACTTGAAGAAAAATTACCTGCAAAGCCGGAAAAAGAAGCAGACAAAGAAGCTGACGAGGAGTCAATCAAACCTGACAAAGTTGATGATAAAAAATCACAATGTGGCAATGGCACCTGTACTCCTCCAGAAAATGCAGATCTCTGCCCAGCTGATTGCGAATAATTATTTTTAATTTTCATAAAATGAAAAAATTTCTGCAATTCATGCTTATAACTATGCTTTTACTTGTTTCTTGTTCAAAAGAACAGCTTGTTACTCGTGAGCCGACGGAGCCGGCTGAAACCCCACAACAAACAAACAACAGCATCAATGCAATGTTTGTTCAAGTTTGTGAGGAAGGTAAAGATGTGAAGGGGCCTTGGAAAGGAGACCTTATGTTGAGCAGAATGGATGATTCAACAATGAGGACTGGAGAAGAACAGCTTTTTGCGGAATCAGGCGGTGTACCAACGGTCGTGGAAGATGCAAATGGAAGATTGATTTCTGCTTTTCAGTGGTTCTCTTGTGATAATGAAGAGGCTTTCGATAAAGTTGCGGTGAAAATTTCTGAAGATGAGGGTGTGACTTGGTCTGATCCTGAAACAGTTAAATTTGAGGAATTGCCTGAGGAATATCAAAGACCATTTGATCCAACTTTAGTTTTAACTGAAGATGGGAAAATCCGTATGTATTTCACTTCAAATAATAGTGGAACTATGATGCTTGATAAAACTAACAAGATTTACTCAGCAATTTCAGAAGATGGCGTAAATTATACTTTTGAACCGGGTGTTCGTTTTGAAGTTGAAAATGCTCCCGCATATGATTCAGCAGTTGGCTATTTTAAGGGACTTTGGTATTTGCTTACGCCACAGAATGATGAACAGCCAAAGGGCGCACATTTTGCAACATCGGAGGATGGTCTAACGTTTACAACCCAAGAAGATATTATTCCAAGTATCGAAGTAAACTGGACAGGAAATTTCTTGGCAAAAGAAAATGCCCTTTATTTTTACGGCACTCCAAATGGTAAGGATGGCAATTGGTATACAAAAACTGAAGATGGAAAAACTTGGTCAGAACCAATTTACTTGAAAAGTAATTATGGTGGAGATCCTTCGGTGTTCTGCCCTGATAACGGCGACTGCTTAGTTATTGGTACTATGATGGCTAAGAAAAAGGATTCGATCTAAAACCTGATGTGAAAGCAAGCGAAGACTGCTAAACCGTGATACACTCTAGTTAATTCACCCCAAACTCAATGAGAAACAATTTTCTTGTCATTCTCCTTCTTTTTACGGTACTCAGTTCCTGTAAAAATGAAGAGGTACTGCCAAAAGATGATTTAGAGGTTCCATTCACAGCTCAATCGCCTGATGGAAATTGGAGCGAGCCTTGGCAAAATGCCTGCGAGGAAACTACTATTTTGATGGTTGATAATTTTTATCAAGATGAGGATCTTAACATTGAAGAAGAGAAACAGCGTATATTAGAAATTTTAAAAACAAAGAAAGACACTATAAAAGTTAGCAAAGATGAAAGCCTAACAACAATATCTGACTTAATAAACAGCCTCGATTTAAACTGGACAAGCTCAATTAAAAAAAATCCAACAATCGACGAACTCTTGCAGGAATTAGCAAATAACAGGCCAATTATTGTTCCAATTTTGGCCGGCGACCTTCCGAATCCTTACTACAATGATGTGAATTATCATGTGATTGTTTTAGTGGGCTACGACCAAGAAAAGGGAGTTTTCAAAGTGAACGACCCAGGCACTCAATATGGTGAAAATCTAAGTTATAATTACGAAACTTTGATGAATGCAATCCACGACCTAAATCAAACAGATTATGAAGCCGGTGAAAAAAGGGTCCTATTTACAAAGCCCAAGGGTGTCTTAACAGATTGACATAATTATTATTTCATTGTAAGCTGCAGGCTATTTTTATAAAAAAACATGGTTAAAATATTTAATTTACATGACGCATGGCACGGTAATGATGAAGGAATCCCAAAAATAGTAGGCAAAGGAAATATAGATTCGTGGGAACAACTTGAAACTTTGGAGGATGAAATACAAAATCTCAATCTTGCCGTTATGGCCATGAGCACAGAGCAGCATTCCGATTTGTCGACTTCAGTAAAAACACAAATAGAACGTTGTGAAAGTATTATTGAATCAGCAAATAAGGGCATTCTTGTTGCAAATGAAATGATAAGAATCGCAAGACTTATTCAAGCAAACCATAGCGATAAAGTTCTAATACAAACACTTGAAGAGAAAATTCTAGATATAGAAGATGATTTAAATGATTTCAAAATAACTTTAGGAATTCAAAAAACTAGCCTTGAGGGATTTAAAGAAACTGAGCTGGAAATGGGTGGTGCTCAATCTGCAATACAGAGTCAAATCGACGCTGCATTGCTAAAAAACAATGACGACAGCTCAAATAATTAGTGAGAAAAAGTATATCTCGCATCAATCTCCCTCACCCTCTGCTCAATGAGTGGCTGGTTTTGCACAAGCACACTTCCACTAATACCACTTGCAGTAAAAAATATAAGCAGAAGTAGAATGAATAAATTCATTGTTATAAAATTTTTATTTCTCAATAAACTTAGTCCGCCTAAAAAAAAGAAAAGCATTGGAATCAACGCCAATAAATAAGTGGAGAATAGAAAAAGCAAATAGAAATTGCCATCCAACAAAAGGAAATCATGAATCGTAAGGCCGGTCTGATTAATCATTCCTCCAGAAAATTGCCAAGTAAGCCAGAAGCTAAGGGCACATACTCCAGAAACACCAACAAGAACAAAGCAGAGTCCAATAACTTTTTGAAGTAGATAGGCCAAAATTTTTAAGAGTTTTCCAAGCCCTTGAAAGATTTGACTAAGGAAATTTTTAAGATCAATACCAACGCTTTTAACTTCGCTTAAATCTTTTTTTTTTAGAGTTTCTACTCCGCGCTTCACCGATTTTTCAATTTCATGCAGTGTTAGTCGCTCACCACGCATCTCTGCTTTTTGCGCAGTACTTACTGCCACCGGCATAATTAACCAGAGCAAGATGTACATCAGAATTCCAAAGCCACCAAAGAAAATGCTAACAAAGAAAATTAATCTCATAAGCACGGTTTCAATTCCAAAATAAGCAGCCATTCCACTACAAACACCCGCAATAATTTGATCATCAGGATCTCTATAAAGTTTCTTCTCACCTGAATTCTTAAGATCCTCATTTTCATCAATCTCATCTTCTTCCTCGCTCATTTTTTTAAAATCTTTCAAAGTCCCAATTTCTTTCATTATGGTCTCAACATCTTTTTCAGTAATTGCCACACTCTTATTTTTTCGTTTAAGAAATTTTTCAGCAATACTCGCCTCCAAATCTTCCACAATTTCATCTCCATCTTTATCTTTAGAAAAGTATTTTTTAATTGAATCAAGATAGTTGGAGAGATTTTCGTATGCGTCTTCTTCGACACTCCAAACCATGCCGCCGATGTTAATATTAATTACTTTTTTCATGTGTTGAGAGAATTAATTGAAGTATAGAGTGATTTCCAAGTATCTTTGAGGCTTTCAAGAGCCTCACGACCTTTACTCGTAAGCTTGTAGTATTTCCTTGGTGGCCCACTTTTAGATTCTTTCCAAACATATTCAACAAGCTCCTGCCGCTTAAGACGACTTAGCAAAGGATACAAAGTGCCCTCCACCACAATCAATTCAGTCGCACGAAGTTTTTTTAAAATATCCGAAGCATACATTTCGGTCTCTTCTATTAGAGCCAAAATGGCAAATTCTAAAATCCCCTTTCTCATCTGAGCCTGAATATTTTCCAAGTAATCCATGTCCACATGGTATCACTCAGTACTTTGCTATGCAAGGGGTAGTTTTAGAAAAGCCTAAGGCTCGTGACATTAATCCTATAAAGATTAATGTCCGCTCCCAACACCTGCAAAATGATCTATCTGTACCAAAGGTATAGATGAAGTTGAAGTTCTAATTCTACGCAAGACAGATCCTCTCACAGCAAAAACAGGAGCATCTGACACTTTATCAGACATATCAGTAGCGACTTCAAAATCTGATTTTTCTTCGCCAGATTGTTTCATTTCAGGACTCATAAGCTAGTAATTTAAGTAATTTAAGTGCACACATAATACAAGATGCTACCTATTTGTCAATAGACTCGAGGATCGACAAAACTCCCTGCTCTTTTATAGCCTCTTCTCCATAGCCAATCTCAACATAAAGCTCACTTTCCTCCATCACCAAAGCATATAAAAGCTGCGGCTCCGCTGGCCCAACTAGTCTAGAGTACGTTTCAAACGTATTAGATCCTACCTCTGTCACTCCAAGGTAATCATAATCTTCAAGCCCATTGGCTAACTGTGGTTCTTCGTAGCTTAATGTCACGAAATACTTTCCACCATCCATGCGGATGTAGTTTTCATTTTCTTCTGTAATGGACCATCCGTCCGGAAGAGTAAAATCTGGGAAATTAGAAACAAGGGCCTCAGAATTACAAGCCGCCAACAGAAACATCGTAAGGAAAGCTGAAATAAGTTTAGATTTCATAAATGCGAATTAATATGTTTGAAGTTTATCACAGATACCTAAAACTAAGGCACTTGCACAAATCAGCCCGCACATGTAAAATATGTGCAGATAAACAAACTATATGACAAATCTGACCATCAAAATGCCGGAAAAGTTAAAAAAACAGGCTCAAACCAAGGCCAAGGCAGAAGGACTAACCATCACTTTTGTGATTCATCAAGCAGTTAAGGCTTACAATGAAGGGAAGCTAGAGTTTGGCCTAATGCATTCTGATGATGAGATCACCGCTTCCTTCGACACCTCTACTGCAGAAGGGAAAAAGGCCTGCTTAACGAGCTTTAAAGCCTTATCAAAATGAGAAAGACAGTCCAACGCACAAAGGGATTTGAAAAGGCTTTTTTAAAATTGCAAAAAAAGTGGCGTGCTAAATTCATAAAACAGTTGGAGCTATTTTTGGACGATGAATTTCACCCACTCTTGAAAACACACGAACTCAAAGGCGATCGAAAAGGAGAATGGTCATTTTCTGTAGCAAACGATATTCGTGCGATTTACAGAAAAGAAATCGTGAACGGAAGAACTACGATCATATTCACATTCATTGATATTGGTTCTCACAGTACAGTATATTAAGTCAAAAATACCTCGACAACATCGAGTTTTGGCAGGGCCAGTAGGAATCGAACCTACGTCAACGGTTTTGGAGACCGCTGTACTACCATTGTACTATGACCCTAGATGATTTTTGCGGTCGTGTCTAAGGCGACCTAATGCTCACGCCTCCGCGTGACTTGTGTGATTGTAGCCAAAAGCCTCAACTCTTTCAATCGCAAAGCTAATTCCATGCTAATTCATCGACGGACACTTTTTCGGAAGGCCACGTCTAAAATATTTCAGGTAATATTTTACGGCATCTTTCAAATGAATTCGCAGAACTTTTTTCTTAAAAATATCTACAATTCCACCACCGGAAAGTCGACTCTCATTATGTAATCCTTCTGCATTTCCAACAAAATGTACCTCAAATCCATTTTCCCAAGCCAATCTGCAAATATCCACATCAGACATGAAAAGGAAAAATCTTTCATCATTCGGACCAATCGAATTCCAACATTTTCTAGCAATAATTTGAAAGGCGCCAGTTAGCCAATCAACCGCCTCAGATTCTTTTGGATCTTTATCCCACATCAAATATCTACGCATGCGACCAAGAAAAAACTTCGGACAAGTTCGCTTAATAATCAAATCTAGAATGCGCGGGAAAACTCGGTAATTATCTTGAATCTTACCTGTTGGATAAACAAGTCGCGGTGCAACAATTCCTACGAGCGAATGCTCGTCTAAATACTCAATCAGATTTTTAAAAGCATTTTTTTGGACAATTACATCAGGATTTAAAATACATAGAAATTTTCCGCGTGCTATTTTTAAGCCAAAATTATTTCCCTGCGGATAGCCCTGATTTTCAATTTCAAAAAACTTTAATTCGAATTTTTTACTACCGGCAAATTCCACTTTTTCATTTGCACCAACCGTCCCATTATTTATAACTAATACTTCAGTTTTCTCGGGCAAAATTGCCAATGAAAGCGCCTGCACATTCTCAGAAACTTCATCTGGCGAGCCGTGATGTAAAATTACAATTGAGAGATCCATTATTCAAAATATGACATTATTTGTTCCGGCTTAACAAGTCGTTTCGATCTCTCACCTTTCGTGCAAAGAATCTTAAAACCAGCAAGTAAAACTGAAGGATGCAATAGTAGCATATAAACTGCCTTTGCAAATTCATAAAGTAAAACTCTCGCCAAAACCAGCACTCCGAATCCCGCAGAAAAATTATTCTTCAAAAGCAAAAGATGATTTTTATAAGAGTTCAAAATCACATAATGTGCCTTTTTCATTCCACTCCCGGCGGTACGAGCATGCCAGCCCCAAACATCAGGAAAAATCACAATTTTCTTGCCCAACCAACGCAGCCGATAAGATAAATCTATGTCTTCTTTGTACATCCAAATCCGCGAATCAAACATTTGCCCATCCGCCCTAATCTCATTAATAACACTAGTTCTAATCAACAAAACCGCACCTGTTAAGCCGAAGAAATTCTGCAATTTTACATCATACTGACCGAGATCTTTTTCGCCCTGACCGCGATCGTAGAAATGGTGATTTTTCTTTGCGGAAATTCCTAGCGAATCAATTTTATCAGTACGCAAATTTTCCTTAAAATCCCATTGATATAATTTGCCGGCACACATAGCAATTTCTTTATCTTTTTCCATTTCTGCAATAAATTTTTTCACAGCAGATAAGTCTAAAAGCACATCACTTGTCACCAACAAGAAATAATCAGATCCAGGAAATTTCTCTAAAATTTCATTGTAACTTGTGCCGTATCCAATGTTTCCACCTGCACTTCGCAAATATTTCCACTCAGGAAATTTCGCAAAAAAATCGCGTGTAGAATCTTCCTGCGCTGTGTCCATCACCACCGCCTCGGCATTGAATTCACGCCTAATTTCCTCCAGCACCGGAACGGTTTTCTCGAGGTAAGGCAGATCTTTAAACGAAATCAGTCCAATTAAAAGCTTGCTCATTTTATTTTGAAAGCTCCAGGAATCCTTCTAAATTTGCCTCATAAGATTTCGTTTCACTTGAAGCAATCAAAGCATAAAATCCATTGAGAGCATTTTGTAAATCAAAATCACTGTCTACCGGCAAACCAAGTTGTTCTCGAAGAGAAACAAGTGTTCCAGCAAAATCGGCTATTTCTTCAATATTTACTAACAACAATCCTTCAGCAGATTTTTCAAGTTTTGGGGAAATTTCTTTATACAATTCACTATCATCTATTGATACGAATTTTTTATCATCCCATGTGCTTGAAGTAGTTATCAAAAGTTTATCATCAAAAATACCGTAAGAAAGTTGGATTGGACTAGATGTCAAAGCACTTGGAATTGAGCCTGAACCAGTTCCTGGAATTTTTGAAAGATCCACAGTTAAAGAATCAAAATCCACATCATTTATTTGAACCTTATCCTTTGAAACAGCACCTGGCAGCGCAGAAGATAAAATAGTCATAAAACCGGCAATTTGCGCATCAATTTTTGTGACAAATTTTGTTGCATTTTCCATGTCTGAACTCACATCAAATAAGATAGAAATTCCAGGTAAAATTGCTTCTCCATTTTTATTTACTGAAATTACAAATCCTTTATCCATAAAAGACAAAATTTCACTCTCAAGATTCATACCTAAATAATTTTGTATAGTTCTAGAAGCATTTTTAAAGCCTTCAGAATCAGTCAAATTTCCTGATGTAAGGCTTTGTTTAAAACCATAACTTTCAGCATAAAACATCAAACTTTCAGATGGAAAATCAGACAATAGATATGCTTTCTTTTTTGGCGCATTATCAAATTTAAGATCTGCAGCTTTTGCTTTTTCTTCATCAGCTCTTGCAAATCCTTCAACCTTCAAACCATCCTCTTCTGCACGCAAAACAATACCCTCTTCATTCAAAACCGCTGCCATACTTGAACTTAATAAAGCCCCTACTTGACCATTAATATTTTCAGGATAAATCAGAACATAAAAAACCTGATCTGCCCCAACTTTTTCCAAAGATTCCTGATACGCATCTGATGCCCATAGACTATCCTCACTCTTCATTTCTCGCATTTCAGTCAAACCATCAGCACTACTACTGATAAAAAATAGATCCTGATTTATTGTAGAATAGAATTTATCAACTTCACTCACATAAGCATCATAATCATTGAATGTTTTTTTCTCTAATTTTCCAGAGGCAACCAAAAAATCCATAGTGCTTGTCATTTTTGCAGAATCCGCAAGTGTTATCACGGTATACGTATCAGATGTGTCACCCGTACCTGTTGAAACTGCAGATGCTGTTGCATAAACCAACCTAAATCTATCTCCAAATGCAGGCGCCAAATCTTTATCATAATCTAAATTCAATTGACTAAGTGAAGTCCCAAAACTTTCTGAGATTGTTTTCGAAGCCCTATTTTTATCTTCAACTTTTTCCATCAATGCATTAACAAGTTCATTCTGATCGTCATTCATTAATGAATATGAAAGTACCATCGAAGCTTCAGCCGGCAAAAACTGTTCCGGCAAAAGTCCACTCGCGCTGGAATGTTCTTTAAAATTACCACCAGACCCACATGAAACAAGAAGCAAACAAAGACCGATAGCTAAGGTATTAAGTTTTGGCATGTATTTTTTTAAATTGCATGCGACAGGCTATCACGAAAATATCATCTCGTGAATAGACGTCTCAGCACTTAACTCCGGATGAAAACTGCTCGCCCAAATATTCCCTTGTCGCACAAAAACAGGAACGCCATCATGACTCGCCAAAACCTCAACACCTTCTCCAACTCGAGTAATTTTCGGCGCTCGAATAAAATGTCCAACCGGCAAAATCCGCCCGACAATCTCCAAATCAGTAATGAAACTCGCAACTTGCCTACCGTAAGCATTTCTCTCCACGGAGATATCAATTAAACCAAGCTTATCTTTCGCCAAAACAATCATTCCCGCGCATGTTCCATAAATCGGAAATTTCGCCACGCGCAAAGCCTCACCAAGTCCAGTTTTCTCCAAAAACTTCCAGATCACTGTGCTCTCACCACCCGGAATAATTAAACCGCTCAAACCACTTAAATCCTGCACACTACGCACTTCGCAACTTTCAAAACCCGCCTTCCTCAGAGTCGATATATGCTCCGCAAAACCGCCATGAAAAGCTAAGACTCCAATCATATTCCACGTGATTGCATTCTCACAGACAAATCTTCAATATTCAAACCTGGCATTGCCGAACCAAGTCCACTTGAAATTTCAGCGAGTTTTTTTGGATCGCGGAAATGAATGGTCGCTTCCACAATTGCCTTTGCCATCTTTAATGGATCTGAAGATTTGAAAATTCCGCTTCCCACAAAAACGCCATCGCAACCCATCTGCATGCAAAGCGCTGCATCAGCCGGAGTCGCAATTCCACCAGCAGCAAAATTCACTACCGGCAATCTTCCCAAATCTCGCACCTGCTCCAAAAGCTCCACAGGCACTCTGTAAAGTTCCGCCAATTCCGCCAAATTCTTTCCGCCCAAATCTGCAATTTCCGCCTGAATTGTTTTAATATGCCTAACGGCTTCAATCACATTTCCTGTTCCCGCCTCGCCCTTAGTTCGAATCATCGAAGCGCCCTCGTTTATTCTTCGAAGTGCCTCACCCAAATTCGTCGCGCCACAAACAAATGGCACTTTGAAATCTTTTTTCACAACATGCGCGAAAGGATCAGCCGGCGTTAACACCTCACTTTCATCAATAAAATCAATCTCGAGCGCCTCCAAAATTTGCGCCTCAACCATATGCCCAATTCTCACTTTCGCCATCACCGGAATTGTCACCGCCGCTTGAATATCCTTAATCATCTGCGGATCACTCATTCTCGCCACTCCACCCTCTTTTCGAATATCCGAAGGCACACGTTCAAGTGCCATCACACTACAAGCTCCAGCTGCTTCCGCAATCTTTGCCTGCTCAGCATTTGTGACATCCATAATCACGCCACCCTTAAGCATCTGCGCCAAATTTTTTCCTTCTTCATTGAACATAAGCAGTGTGAATATAACAAACTTTAAGAAAAACTAAAGCCCAAAGCCTAATTCGCCGAAACCATCACCGCAGACCGCCAGCGCGCATTATGAATCTCACCCTCAAGATTGTACTCACGGAAGTAGACCTGGTCAGAACTATAGCCACCGGGCAGGTAAGCATCATTTTCTAAATTATCCTCAAGATATGACCAGTATCCTACATCTAATCTTCCATTAAGCTGAAGAAGTGAATAATGTCTAGGATGGATTACGGTTACACCTAGTAGTAGTGATTTTTTATAAAGCCGTCTTTGTTCTAAAAATGGGAATTGTACTAGTGACGTACCTGGTAATCTTGGCATACCTTCAACAAATCCAATTTGAACTTCATTATTAGAAGGCAATTTTGTGAATCTTTCTCTAATGTAAGGAGTAAGATAAGCTTCACGTTCATCAGCTTGTCTATTTAGATTTAGCGCATTTTCAAAGTCTTGGAATGGTTTCTGTGGCACAATTTGAAATACTGGACGGCGAATTTTTTCTTGAATGTGGCTGATTTGTGGATCTGTTAACTGTTCACGCAGCAATTCTATACAGTCTCGCTCAGACGGAATTATTACTCCTTCTATTAATCTTCCGCGTTCTAGTAAATCAACGCTTCTTCCGTATTGTTCTCTGACGAGATTTTCTATCATAGGAGATGAAAGTACGCCAAAAGGAGGATTTTGTCAACCTCGCCCGTAGATTTTTCAGGTTAGAAACTGCACCCGGGTGCAGTTTGAGTCCCGCCGGCGGGGGTATCATAAAACACTTTTCGCTCCCAACAAGACTCCAATCAAAATCGGCTGGTGAATCAAGTAAATCGCAAGTGAATGCCTTCCCATCCACGAAAGCAAAAAAACTTCGCCGTACCTCCAGCGACTCTTATAAAACTCTCCTCCAAGCAAACCAACCAACACGACCGACAACCACGGAAAAATCGGGAAATAATCGAGTGAAGAAAAGCCGAGCGGAACCAATCCGATCGGGAAAAGAAAACCCACGCCCACAACAAGCGTTTTAAAATATTCGCCCAAAATAAAACTGAAGACTGCAACGCACAAGGCCGTCCGAGGCCGACTCTTAAACCACGCCGCAATCACAACCGCCACTCCAATAAAGTGCAAAACGCCAAATTTAACAAAAGCATCTCCGGCAAAAAGCCAAGTCACAAAACTCACCAGCATTCCAGCCCCAAATATCCGCGCACCTCTTACCAGCTGACCTGAAACTCCACGCGAAGAAAGCGCAACAGAAAAACCCACCAATCCCAAAAACAAAATCTGCCCGATTCTCGCCAAAACCAACCAGCCACCACTCCACATATCACTCTCAAAAATCCCCAAATAATCCAAATCAAAAAAGAAATGGAAAATAATCATCATAACAAGTGCAATTCCTCTCAACGCATCGATTTCATGCAATCGTTTCTTCATTAGATCTATCTAAACACAAATTCACCTTTGAAGTCACTACTTTTCTCATGACATCTAAAATTGCTCGATTGTCTGGAAGAGATTCAACATTCTTCAAATATTGTTCAAAATGATCTATAAAATACTCAAAATCAACATGGGCATATCTCAATATCATAGAGAGTGCGTATTTTTCAACTTCACTACCTTTTGTCTCATAAAAATTTATCAAACCCTGCAAGCCAGAAGTCTCAATCTCAATTAAAGACCTCAACACGTTCCCAAAAATACTTCTGTCATCTCTTCTCATCTTAACGGTTTCAAAATCCAAATCACCAGGCACAATTTTATGTTTGGAATCCACCCAAATATTGAATGCCTCTGCCGCTTTACTAACATCAAATTGACCAAATTCCATAGACTCCAAAAACATCATTTGCTCCTTTGGCAGAAATTTAAAAACTGTTGAAACAAAATCGAAAAGATTTTTTGCGGACAGTCTTTTTTCAGTGCCAACAAAAACAAGCTGCTTATCTAAATTCTTCAAGATTGCATTCAAACGTAATTCAAAAAATTCACCATTATCCTTCACATACACTCTACGTTTTGGGGCGTACGAACCAGGAAATTTTAAAACTTTTGTCATATAAACTAATCTCGCTTTTTAAACTGAAGAATTTGCGCCATTCGCGGCTCGGGTTCAACAGCGATAGGTTTTTCAATACATACTCTAACTCTTGCAGATAGCGCTTGCTTTAAACTTTCAATCGACCCAGAATTTTTTTTGAGCACTTTAATCTGAGGTAAAAATTTATAGAGTGATTCGACTAACAGGTCAAAATCCAGAACTCCATTCTCAAGAATTGAGGCAAGTGCATATTTTTCCGATTCAGAACCCGTTTGTAAAACACAGCTAATATAACTTCTTATACGCTCAAGTGGTACCGAAAAAAGATCATCGTAAACCAGTTCAAAAGAATCCCAATCATTTCTCATGCCCAATTCTGCAAAATAAGTTAGTCTGTCATTTTTACAGTTTTTACTTTTCGACCAATTCCCAAAAGCAACTTTTGCACCTTGAACATCCAGATCCCAAAAATTATAAAAATTACCCAAACGAATTTCTTCACCAGGCAAAATACGTGCCATTTCAAACAGAAGCACCATCAAATCTTTCGTCCTCAAATTTCTTGTCTTCGTTCTAATCATTTTTTCCTCAATATCAGACAAAAGCTGTCCCAATCGAAGCAGCAGAAATGGATTCTCACCTGAGAAATCCCTCCTCTTCCACGGAAGGCCTTTATCTGGAAATTGAGTTACATCTGTAAGTTTTCTCATAGAGGCGGAATTTACAGGTTCAAAACTGCAAAGTCAAATGTATAGACAAAAACCATTTAAAGATTTAATGTTCACTTAGTTTAATTTTCTACCCACCATATGAATAAGAAATTTCTGATAGCGGCAGCATTAGTTTTAATCATCGGCGGATCAGCCGCATATTTTAACACAAAAAATCTAAAGGGTGATTTTTCTAGCGTAAGTTCAGAAAGTACTGAAAGCACAACCACAACAACTGAAGAAACTGAGACAGAAACAACAAATCCTCCAGACAAACTTTTCATAACAAATCCTAGTGCAAAAGGTTCATACAAGGTTGGTCAAAATGATTTCAAAATCGCATATTTTGGTTTACGCAATGACGGAACAACAGATGTTAAATTAACAAGTTTAGTTGTTGAGTTAACAGCAACCGGAGATGGACTACTAAGCTCAAGTGGGGCAAATTACGCTGATCTAAAGATCGTTGATTCAACAGGTGCAACAATTATGACAACTACCGGCCTATCATCATCAGGTTCAGATACAAGCCAAAGTCTAACATTCACAGGAAACATCAGCCTAACAGGAGCGGTAATTACAAAATTATATCTAACTGCAGATGCCGCAAATGTTTCAACATTAATAGCAGATACAATTAAAGCAACAATTCCTGCAACATTCATTGTCGCTGAAGATTCATCAGGAAACCCAATCTCTTCAACTTCAGAAATAAGCCCTGAAAACGGCTACATCGGAAAACTAAACACTTGCAGATAGTCTAAAATTTACAAAAAGAAAAGCCTCAGAAATGGGGCTTTTTTTGTAACAAAACCAAACAAGACCGAACTGCTCGGCTACGTCTAGTAATGGAGCCACGATCGGGAATCGAACCCGAGACCTCATCCTTACCATGGATGCGCTCTACCAACTGAGCTACCGCGGCTAGCGAGTCACGCGAAGCGTGAGCATTGTTTACCTTCGTGAGAAGGTTGGGATTGCACACCCGCCCGAAGACCATACAACGAAGCCCTTCAAGGGTCAAACTTTTAGTGTTGAAGTTTAGCTCTTCATTAATTACTGTAGTTTTGTTCTTACATATTTAATATTTTTTCTATGAAAAAAGCCCTCATTGCAATCATTGTTATATCCATTTTGGCGGTTGGAGGATACTTCTTCTATCAACAATCTGGAGATAATCTACAAGGCAAGTTTGATATAAAAAGTGCCACAGATCCAATCAGTGCTAAAGGTGATGTAACTCGCAAAGATGTTACAAATTCTGACAAAGCAGATGCCGATAGCGAGAAAACATCCACAGATAACCAACAAAAAACGACAGGTGATACGAACAAGAAATAATAAAATAAAAGAGTCCTGGCCTCAGTCACGCATTGCGTGAGCATTGGTTCGGACTCTTTTTAATTTCGCCGCATCAGACTCAGTCATAATATGCATCTTCAGCATTTGCACTCATCATAACGACTTCAGCACGTGTGATGTCATTCTCAGGCCTGAAAGAGCCATCAGAATAGCCATCAACAATGTCATCTTGATAAGCAATAATTGTTGCGTATGCATACCAATCATCAACGCTAACATCCCAGAAAGGAAGATCTGAGGAATCAAATCCATACAAAGTTTGACCTGCAATTCTAATCAAAATTGTTAGCGCCTCAGCACGATTTATAGAATTATTTGGTTTGAAACTACCATCTTCATAACCATTGATAAAATCATGATCTTCCGCAAGTGAAATATAACTGTAATACCAATCACTAGAGTAAACATCATTGAAAGTTTCGCCGTTATAACCAGATGGGCTATAACCAGCATTCAAAAGCGCAATTTTCAAGAATTCGGCACGAGTAATTGTTGAATCAGGCTCAAATCTATAATCACTTCTTCCACTAACAATTCCACGACAGTAAAGTGATTCAATAACACTCTCCGCCCAATGCCCACTAATATCATCAAATGGTGAATAACAACCTGTAGGATCATAAGTTAGCTCAGCATTTGAAGTGAGCTGTGAATCAGTTTGATCGTCTCTGTCGCTTCCAAAATTTGCATAGTAAGTTTTGTATTTTGAAGCAGTAACCTTGAACTGAGTTGATGTATCTGAAACAGGAACGGCACACCCATAATATCCTGAGCCAATATAGTAACAAAGTGTTCCTAAACTGTTTCCGGCCTTCACAGTCGCATTAGTAATCACGGTACCGTTAGATCCAGTTACTTTCACCTTGTAAGCAAATTTCATGGAAAGACTTTTGTATGTAGTATCATCTTCAAGAGATTCTGTTGAGAAGGTGTTTGCAACATAACCATCCGCTTCAAGACGAACAGAATATGAAGTATCAGTCGCGCTTCCATTTAAACTCAAAATATAATTCCCATTATTATTATTTGTATATCCGTATATTTCGTTATCTGTTCCACTAGAAATATCAAAATCATCTTCATCTATTCCTTTCAAAGCTGTGCCATCTTCATTTTGCACATCAATGCTCAAAGTAGCATATTCATCAGGAGTATCCGTACCACCAGAACTACTACTTTCTGTTAAAGTTACTGAAGTTATAATTTGTGAATCTCCAGTTTCATCACGCTGACCAGCCAAAACCGTACTTTTTGTTGTGTATCCACTCTTTGTAACAACCAAATCTTCCGACGCCAAAGTTCCATCTTTCGTAATTGAAAGTGCACAGTATGCAAACACAGCACCAATGTCACAAGTAACACCATTTGCGACAACCAAATCAGGAATAATATAAGTCCCACTACTATTTTTCACCTGAATAACATGAGTGTATTGGAAATCTCCTGTAACTGTTTTCCTTGAACTTAAATCTGACAAATCACCGCTTGTAATTGTTTGAGCAACATAATTTGATGGCGAAACCAAAACATTATAGTTGTTATCAGAATTGTTATCATGAAGAGCTAATGAATAAACTCCATCATCTTCATCTCTAAATCCCTCAATAGTATTTCCCGAACCACCTGAAACAGCAAAATCATCTTCTGTGAGAGATTCGTTTAAATCAGTCCCTCTTTCTGTTTCCGCAATCAGAGCAAAATTGTATGCTCGCAATGCAATTTGCGAAACCTCTGCCACTTCACTCACACTTGTAGAACTATTCGCATCAATTCTAATCCAGAAATTCTTTTCATTATCTACAGTAGCCTGAGTGTAAGACGATGAGTCCCAAGCTTCCGGAATATCAAATGAAATTGACTGTTTTCCTGTGTCTGAAAAATTACTTGAGCTATCATCAAAATCTAAACTGGACCAAGTGCCATTGTTGTAATATTCAAGTTTAAAATGCTTAGTACTTGAAGATGAAGTAGAAGCTGCAGTATTTATATTGAAGCCGATTTTATCAAATTTATAATTAGAACCGATGTACAACATCGTGCCGTCATCAGGGAAATAGACATCACTTGCGGCAATATCTTTCGCGTCTGCCGTATAATCAGCATATTCACCTGTAGATTGATTGTAGTTAAAAACTGCATCGGCGTAAGTATTCATATCTGCAATAGTCATAATTCCAACACCTATTGTTGTCTCCAGACTTGGGACTGTAATTGCCGAAGCCGGCAAACTTGAAAGAAGATATAAGAATATACCTAACAGTATCGAATGTTTTTTCATATAATTTTTATTGGTGAGCGCAGATTTATACTACCACAAGGATAGCCGTCTTCAACCAGAAAAAAACCGTGGAAACAACTGTCCATACAAGAGAAAATCCAAAAACATTTTTCAAAAAATACAGATCAATAACCATAAATATTAAAAAATATGGCATGCTCTTATCCATAAAAGCTTGGTAGCGCGCCCTCGACCTTGCCGGAACGAATAAAATCAAAAATTTAGATCCATCCAGCGGAGCAAACGGTAGCAAATTAAAAAGCAAGAGTACCAGGCTCAAATCAAGAGTGGCATCAAAAAAATCAGTCAAGAAATTCGGAGGCATATAATTAACAAAAATCGCCACTATCAAAGCAATCATTAAGTTCATTATCGGGCCCGCCACAGCAGTAATTGCCTCATCTCTTCCAGGATTTTTAAAATTTCTAGGGTTTATCGGAACAGGCTTTCCCCAGCCAATTCCTGCAATAAAAAGCATCAAAGTCCCGAGTAAATCAATATGCCTAAGTGGGTTCAAACTAAGCCTTCCATTTCGCTCCGGAGTCACATCTCCCAACCTGTTAGCAACCCATGCATGAGAAAACTCGTGGAGGGTCAAAACCACAATCAGCGCCGCCAAATAATTGATATCTAAAAACATGCACACAGTCTAGACTCAAAAATTCAGCTTGCCAAATCTTATTTCCTACCCTAAGATGCCTCAGTCTTGACCCTATTTTTATGTCTAGAGTTTGTCAACTTACAGGCGCAAAGCCAAAATCCGGACACAACGTGTCTCACTCAAATTTAAAAACTAAGAGAAGGTTTAACCTGAACTTGGTAAAGAAATCTGTAGTAGACCCGCAAACCGGACACAAAGTACATCTTCGTATCACAGCGAGAGCGCTAAGAACACTTGCAAAGAATCCAAAAAAGTTCGCTGCACAGATTCACGCCTTCGCGAAAAAGAGCTTGAAAAAAATTTCGAAGTAAAATAAACTAATGTCGCTTTCGGAATAAGCAACAAAAGAAGCTCCTATCTCCATGGGGCTTTTTTTTTGGAAAATTTTGTTTTAAATCTCTTCCTTGTCTACTCCGTAACTAATGCTAAAATGTGGCCTCACGGAGAGGTCGCATAGTGGCCTAGTGCGCACGCTTGGAAAGCGTGTGAGCTCGAAAGGGTTCCGGGAGTTCGAATCTCCCCCTCTCCGCCAGTACTGCACAAAGTGCAGCTTTTCCTTCCACATCAACCGAATTATATTTTACAAAAACACATGAAATTATTCTCAACTTTTCTCACCTTAATACTTTTCCTCAACGGATGTGCAAATAACAGCCTAGCTGACGCTTTTAATAGACTTCCGGAAGAATCCTGCCCGCCCTCAATGCGTGAGCCAATTCTAATTTATGACGAATTTAATTCATACAAAAAAACCGGCACAGATTTAAGCCTGCCGGGAGCAAAACCATCTTACGATTATTGCGAATTTAAAATTTTTAGAGATGTATCAGACAAAGATATCTATGCGATAGTTTCCGCAACAGTTACTCCAATGGCAATTTTCAGTAGCTTCGATTTTTTTGAGATGCAAAATGGAGAATTTATATCTGTAAAAGAGGAAATTATGTCGCATGTCGACTCTGACCAACTTGCAAAAAATTCAGCCGCCTCAATTGAAAAAAACCGGCCGGAATTAATTGGAGAAAAGCTCGAAGAAAATTATTATATGGAATTATCAAGAAATACTTCTGATATAAATTTTATCCACTATAATACTGGCGAAATAATTTATACTTTCAAATGGACAGATCTAGAATAATCCCGGAAGAATTACTCTACGACATAAGAACAGAAGAAATTTGGGAATATGGTGTGAACGGAATCCACAGTGAAGAGCATTTCGACGGATTTAATCTCTCTCCAATTTTCCCTGATAATGTGGATACAATTCACATCACAGATTATCGCATTAATCTTATGTGGACGAACCACATCCAACAATTCAAAGCCCTCGATTTTTGGCAAAATATCAAGCATCTGAAAATAAGCGTGCCGGTTAGTGAAGAAATAACTGACTACATAAAAAGCTCGCCTAAATTCGCACACATGGAAACGATAAGTCTGCCAGGGCAAACACCCTCCGGGTACTTCGCCTGTTAATTTTTCATCCACATTTTCTTCGCCACAGAAATTGTTAAAGTCGACAAGAAAAACCCTAACGAAGGCACAATTGCATTCACAAAAGGGTTCGCCAGGCCGGCAAATTTGAAGAACAAAACAACCACGACATAAGTTAAAAGCAAAATCAAAATCCTCCTCGTCCAACTCGTTTCCCAAGCTTTATCCAAATCAACTCGCTTATTGCGCGTTTTAATTTCTTGAATCTCTTTCTGAAGTTTTTTAAGAGTCATGAAGATCTAATAATCCAATATCTCTTCAAGCGTAAAAGATCTATCTCTGTTTAAATCAAGCTCAAGCTCTTCTTCATGCGGAGGAAAATTTTCCTGGGCATTTTCCCCATCACTACGAGATAAATTCTGTACTAATTCTAATCGAATCGGTTCATCTCCTTCCCAAGGAGCATTTTCAGTTAACATAATTTGTTGATTAAAATGCTGATAAAACTGCCGCGATAATTAAAAGTGAAACCAATTGGTGAGAAGTATTTATCAAAAAAAGTTTTACTGGTCTACTTTCCCACAAAAATCCGCCGGCAGTAACAGGCATAACGAAACCAAGCCAAATCCACCCTGCCATTTGTAAGTAATTTGAAAGATTTTTTTCAGCCAAAAAAGAAACAAAATGTCCAAAAATAAAAGCTGTCAAAGTCACCAATAAAAACATTATAGCCATAGATTGATTCGCCTTTCCTTTATTTTTTCCCATTTCCTTCGCATCAATTTTCATTAACTTCATCCAAACATTTCCAAAAAGCAGCGGCGAATACCACATTCCTCCAACAATAAAAGAAATTACAGCGGCAATTAAAACTGCGTAATAAGGTACAGCAAGTTCCATAAATAATTTATTAAGAATACTAAACAATAGTACAATTATTTAACTTAACTGCAACAGCAGAGTAATATGGTTCCAGTTTTAACCACACAATATGAAAAATACCTACTACATCGCCGCTCTAAGAATTTCTTTAGGTTTCATTTTTCTCTGGGCATTTTTAGATAAAGTTTTTGGCTTAGGCTTTGCAACAAAACCAGAGGCATCTTGGCTAAATGGAGGCTCTCCAACCTCAGGATTTCTCGAAAAAGCCGTACACGGACCATTCGCTGAAATTTTTCATAATATGTCTGGAGTGGTTGCCGTTGATTGGCTTTTCATGACAGGCTTACTTCTAATCGGACTCGCTTTAATTTTGGGAGTCGGCATGAAAATTGCAACATATACGGGCTCTCTATTGCTATTAATGATGTGGCTTTCACTACTTCCACCATCAAACAACCCGATAATCGACGATCATATCATCTATATTTTAGCACTTTTTGTTTTAAAAAATCTTGAGGCAGGAAAAATTTTTGGCTTTGGAAAAATTTGGTCACAAAGCACTATCGTAAAAAAGTTCCCAATCCTAGAATAATTATAAAACAATCAAATTACTCAAAACTGTCCCTGCTCTCGCCTTTATATGTTTTGCAATCGCAAGGCCGGAATTAGTAGTATTTGGTGTCATTTTTAAAGACAAAAAAACATCCTCATTAATCTGATCTTTGCCAAAAAGATAAGGCAATGAAGCCATCAGTTCAGGAATGCTATCTATTACTTCAAGCATTTCAGCCCCAGAGCGCTCATACATTTCCAAAATCTTTGTCTTATAATGATTTCTTCTAAGATCAAGTTGCACATTTACACCAAATTTCCTCAAATCCATAGTACTTTCCACATTACGTGGCGCACGACTATCAATTTTATATTTGCCAACATCATTAAAAATACCTATTTTCCCGGCCTGAACCTCATTTTCAATAATTCTATCTTCTGCAAATCCACCTTTTCTAAGTAAATTATGAATTTTCGCCGTTCGAGAATTTGTCGCGATAACAACAGTATGATCTTGACCCAACTTATAATCCAAAGCATCAATCGCATCAGGTTCCATAACGGCATCTTGCTCGAACCCTTCAGATGCAGATTTATACTGAGCATAATCCCAAGATTTTTTCCCTAAAAAATCCTTGATTTTCCCTGCAACAGGACTATCTCCGCTCAATTCAGCCAAGAATTCTTTCAAAAAAAGCTCAGTCGCAAAAGGTGTTATGAGCATATGATCAACAGCAGGCGCAATTTTCACACCCTGTCCGAACTCATGCCAATTTTCAGGCTTATCTCTATTTGGAAAAATTTCATCTCTAATTTTCAACTTAATTCCATCATAAACCTCTTGCTGACTCAAACCTGTTTCTTTTGCCACAAATTGAGCCGCCTTTATAAAGTAATGGCTTAACTCTCTTGGATTTCCCTTTTCCAACGCACCCATTATATCCACATTTGTCAGCACTCCATCAGCCCCATAAATATCAAGCACTCTGTTTACCATATTTCTTGTTAAAGGCAGAAATTATACCACCTATTCATTTTTACACAAAGCCAACAAAAAAGACCCTCGCTAAGAGGGCCTTTTTAAAATCTAAATTATTGAGCTGTAGTTGTGTCTGTTGGAGTAACTTCAACTGTAACATCACCTTCTGTAACAACCTCAACTGTTGGGCTTGTTTCTTCTGTAACTGTAACTGTAGTCTCATCCTTAGCTTCCATAGCTTCATCAGCTTTCTTAGCATTGCAACCAGCAAAAACTAAAGACATAACTGCGAAACTTGCTAGGAGGATTTGCATGAATTTTTTCATATATTTTGGATTAGTGAATAAAATTCTGCGACGAGTTTATTACTTGAAGTGAAACCTGTAAACCGAATATGGTTGCACAAGATTGCGATTTGACGGCTACTATCCTTTTCCGTATCTTATCGCTATGGAAAAAGTATTAGTAAAAAACAGAAAGGCCACTTTTGATTACGAAATTCTGCAAAAATTTGAGGCGGGAATTGTTCTACTGGGGCACGAAGTAAAATCACTTAAAAATGGTGGTGGACAAATGCAAGGTTGCTTTGTCACAATTAAAAACGGAGAAGTTTGGATAGAACACCTGCACATCGCACCTTATATAAAATCTACACTTGACGTGTACGAGCCAGAAAGGCCAAGAAAATTACTCGTGAGTAAAGCCGAAATTCAAAAAATAGCTGGAGCACTAAAGCAAAATGGTGTTACTTTGGTCGCGCTCAGCTGCATCGCAAAAAACGGTCTTATCAAAATTGAGTTCGCTGTCGGAAAGGGTATGAAAAAATACGACAAGCGCGAAAGCCTCAAGAAAAAAGATGAGAAACGTCAAATGCAGCGCCAAGTAAGATACTGAATCACCCCCCACATCCATGCAAACAATCCTCTCCACGCTAATTTCATCACTTCACGAATACGCAAAAAAATATCAATTCCAAAGAGCCGCAATTGGTCTTTCAGGAGGGCTTGATTCCGCTGTGGCATTTTGCATTGCAGTGCGTGCTTTCGGTCCACAAAATGTAACAGCGATAATTCTGCCTGAAGTTGGCCTTACTCCTCAAGAAGACATCGACCACGCAAAAGTAATTGCTACACATTTCGAAGCAAAAATGCACTATCAGCCAATCAATAATTTCCTGGTAGATTTTAATTTCGTGACATGGGAAAAAAGTGAATCTGCAAACGCAAATGTAAAGGCAAGAATCAGAAATACTTTGATTTATAATTTTGCGAACGCGCAAAAAGCACTCGTTATCGGCAGTTCAAATAAGAGCGATTTAACAATTGGTTACGGAGTAAAAAATGCAGAACTTGGTGGAGATATTATGGTTCTGGGCGATCTATATAAAACAGATGTTATTGAACTCGCAAGGCACCTCGGATTACCGGATGAGCTAATCGAAAAAACCCCGTCTCGATGCTTAAAACCTTACCAGTCAGATGAAAATGATCTACTTGCAAGCTGGCAAAAAATCGACGATATTTTAAGACAACTAGATGCCGGAATCGACCCTGAAACAATGATTGAAAAAGGCCAAGACTCTCTCACCGTTCACAAACTCGTTCGACTCGTTCAAGACAGCGAACACAAACGCAGCTTCGCTCCTGTTTTACCAATAGGTAAAATCTCGAAATCAATCATGCAGGCAAGAGAAGCCGAGGCAAGCACAATGAATTAAGCTAGAGCGCTTTCAAAACTATCCGAAGTCGCCTGAACACCCATCGAAAGTTTCACAATGTGGTCTGTATATTTTTGAGAAGTATCGTAACCATGTTCAGCATAACTTTTTGGGACTTTAATGCTCGCAATTTTTCCATTTCTAAACGCTTCCATCTGTCTATATCCACCCTCGCCGTTGTGATGCGCTTCATAAATTCTTGCGATAGCATCATCTGCCTTGATATCTATTCCCAAATGATCAACATTTTGTCTGCAATACCAGGCCGTAGCAAAAAATGACGCTCGTGGATCAAATTGATCCTTCCCCGCAAATTCAGGATTCGCTTTGATAAAAGCCTTCCATGTTGATGGTATAAATTGACCTAAACCGGCCGCGCCACTATCTTTATTTTTTGCATATGGCTTAAAGCCCGATTCTAAATACATAATCGCAAAAATACCTTTTTGAGGGATATTGAATTTCGCCTCTGCTTCTTGCGCATAACTTTTCCATTCAGGATATGTTACTAGAGCTTTTTCTAAAGCTTTTATAGCACTAGGGCTGGCTTTAACTTTTTCAGGCTTAGTCGCCATTGCCACGCTAGGAATCGGCGTTTTTTCCGTTTTCTTATCTGCTTTCTTAACTGAAGTGACTTCATTACTAGATTCTTCTTCTATTTCAAAAATTTCTCCCAAAAAATTATCAATTATTTCCGGATTTCCGATGAACATTTCATTGAAAGTACCAATAACCTTATCTAGAACGTCGCCAAAAGTTATTTTTTCAGTTAGATCTCCACGTCTTTTTTTTGCTTCATCAATAATTTTCTGCTTTGCCACTTCATGCTGAGCTTTAAGCTCATCTGCTGTTTTAACTTTAGCCTCAACCGAATTGAATTTCTGACTGTCTAAGCTCATAAGGTTTAAATTATCATATTATTATAGCAGAAAATCTGGTATTTTGCCAGCATGATCAATCCATTAATTTTCCGGGCATACGATATTCGAGGCATCGCGCATAAACCCGCTTCCACAACTCCAGACCTGACACCTGAAACAGTCGAGCAAATTGGCCGTGCCTCAGGCAAGTACTTCCTTCAACATTTTGGCAAAAAAATCGCGCTTGCTTACGATTGCCGACTAAGTAATCCTGAACTTTCAGACGCATTTATTCGCGGTGCACGCTCCGCTGGTTGCAACATCACAAACCTGGGAATGATAACTTCCCCAATGCTATATTTTGCAGTTTGCGCCTTCGACTTTGACGGTGGAGTTTCAATCACTGCCAGCCACAATCCAAAAGAATATAACGGAGTAAAATTGGTTGGCCGCGCCGCTCATTCTATTTGTGGAGAAGAATTGCAAGAAATCCTCCGCATGATTAACAGAGAAGAAATTACCGATGTCGGTAACTCTGAACCTGGAAAACTAGACACACTAAATGTCTTCCCCGCCTACTTGAAAAAAATCTGCGAAACTACTCTGGCAAGACCACTAAAAATTGTCGTGGATTCCGGAAACGGCGCAAGCGGACCATTTGTAAAACAACTTTTTGAATCTCTAGGCTGCGAAGTGATTTCTCTTTTCACAGAACCAGACGGAAATTATCCAAACCACGAAGCAAACCCTGAAGAAATTGAAAATATGCGTGATTTAATCACCGCAGTTCTAGAAAATAAAGCCGATCTCGGCCTCGGATTTGATGGCGACGGCGACCGCGTTGGAGTAATTGATGAAACCGGCCACCATTATAGCGCCGACCTTCTCTTGCTACTTCTCGCACGCGACTTACTTACGCGCCAGCCGGGCGCAAAAATTGTTTTCGACGCAAAGGCATCTCAAGTATTGATCGACGATATAAAAGCACATGGCGGCGAACCTGTGATGGCAAAAACCGGACACTCATTTATTGAAACAACAATGCGAGAAATCGGCGCGCCACTTGCCGGCGAAATCAGTGGCCATCTTTTCTTTGCTGAAAATTATTATGGCTTCGATGACGCATTTCTTGGCGCCGCAAGATTACTCGAAATCCTTTCAAAATCAGACAAACCTTTTTCAAAGCTGCTCGATGGTCTTCCAAAAACCTTCTGTACACCGGAAATAAAAGCACATTGTCCTGATGATAAAAAATTCGCAATAGTAGAAAAAATCCGAGCACATTTCGTGGGAAAATTCCCCTGCATCACAATCGATGGTGTTCGCGTGAATTTCGATTCCTCATCTTGGGGGGCAGTTCGCTGTAGCAACACCTCACCAAATCTCACACTTCGCTTTGAAGCCCAAAGCCAAGACCGCCTAAAAGAAATTATTGCAATCATGGTGGAAGAGCTTAAAAAATACCCTGAAATCAACCTAACCTGGACAAAAATATGGGAATAATTATTGGAATAATTTACTTCATCGGCCTCATTGTAATCTTAGTTTACAGCGCAATCGCAGTGAAGCACGCGGCACGTTTTCGCTTCGTAAGCCACAGAACGATTTACATCACTCTGCTTTACCTTTTTTCAGCAATAATCCTCACAGGAATCAGCCTCTATTCTTTCTTTGCCACGACCTGGAATTGAGAAGTGATCAAAAAACACTTCTATCTGCCCGATATATTCAAGCTGCTGATATTGAATATTGGCATACTTGATGATGGTGGATCGTATTCCACAATAACCGGTGCATCGCTCCCAGTATATTGACTTGAACGAGACCCCTCGCCAACACAATCAATAGGCGTACCGGTTTCATCAACATTCCCACTAGCATCCGTTGGATAACACATCCTAAACTCACGCAATTTATTCAAATCATATTCCGTTGCAGTTGCAAGAAAGGTAGTTGTTGTGCCATCACCCAAACTATAATCATCATCTTCAATAAACACTCCTCCAATTGTATTTCTGGAAACGATAGATCCTTTGATATAAATTTGATTCCAAAGACCCTCCGTTCGGGCTGACGTGGAAGTCCAAACAGGAGTAAAACCACCTGGGTCACCGGTATTATCTCCACTGTCACTGAAAACAGTTCCATCTGCAAAAATATTCACAAATAAATCTGTCACATCAGGATCAATATAAATATTGCCACCAACTCCACTTAGACTCAGTGCAATAATTCCCAATTTACCGCCATAGATATTACCTAATATATACACGTCAGCACCTTCAACAACCAAAGTTTTATCAGTAAAGGAAGTGCTTCCTTGGACATAAACATCATTGTTAGAATAATACAAAGTTGCACTTTTTAATGAGGTCATTGAGGTGGTTTTACAGCTAAAAGGGCTATAATTCACAACAGTCATGGAAGTACCAAGGCTTGCACAATAAACCGACGCTGTTGGAGTTTGATTTCTAAGTAACCTTGCAATTTGTTCGTATAAATTATTTCTAAGACTTACATAATTTGTAATACCTAAAACTGAAACACCATCAGTATCAGAAGAAACCAGTGTTTCTTCGCCTATTGAAGAATTTATTGAGCCGATCAAGGTCATATCATAAGCATCAACGTGCACATCAGGCCTTGATAAATAACCAGTAAAGTAACAAGATTTCTTGCCGGCATTTGTACCGATAGCTGCCACCAAACTCTGCTGTGTCTGCCCCGGTTCCGTTGCTGTTGTAACAAGATAATCGCAAACCCATTGCTCAAGCGTAGGGTTAGTTGGATAGTCACCACTCGTCTCTCCCGTCGCTTCTTGTCCATAACCAAGTCGATATTCTTTAGAAACATTAAGACTATTCCCATAAAAACTATCCGCTGTCCAAAGACCAGATCCTTGATCAACGTGCTGCCTAGAATCCATAGTCCCGTCAGCCGCACTATCAATTAAAAATTTAATGTCTCCGGTACCTGTCGCATCGCTCGCCGATTCATAATTAACTGTATAAAAACCGCCTGTTGCCTTTGTATTTACTGTTCGATATTCAGCCGAAGGTCTTACTACCAATGCATAAGAATGTACGTACATACCTATGGAAGTTTGATCTCCAATTATCTCGCCCTCTTCTCCATCTTGATAAATAGTGAAATTCGATGGCTGAATACGCGGCCTAAAAGATAAATCTGTAGTGGCAGTCGGAGTGTAGGTATATTGTTCACATGTAGTTTGAGCGCCTGTACATGTTGCCGAATCGATATAGTCAAAAGGAGCATCCACGCTATGCTCCCTGCTAGTATCTGAAAATGAAAGATAAAAATCTATAGATTCAATTTCATATTTATTTCTCGAGTTACTACGGTCATTGAAATAAGTCATTCTATTGGAACTCTGAGAGCCGTTACCGGTAGGAGTTTCGTAAATTGTTGTTCCCCCAGCCCTGTCATTCGCAATATCATCAAGCAACAACATATCTGAAGTCGGTGCTCCTGAATAAATAAAGAAGTTAAAACTGGTCTCTCCTGAAGTGGCATCAGTCAACTCACAAGTATAAACCGTTCCTGGTAAACTTTCACAATCAGAAAGTGCATAATTTATCTTATTTGCCGCTATCGCAGTCCCCTCATTCGTAACTTGATTCAAATACATTGAGGTATCTGATGTTGTATTTACACTAAACCCTACTCTATCCAAATCATCTGAAGTCAACGTTTCACCTGTGACATTATCTGTAAGTATCAATTTCACTCTATAATATTGATAGCCATCTGCATAAGGTGCGTTTGTAAAATCTATCGCAGAAAGAAGATCACCGTCGCCATTTTCAATCGTAATGCTTGGAGTAATATCCATCGGCGGAACTTCTTGAGTGAGCCCATTAAAACTAATCCAACCAATCTGATCATTCCAAGCAAATCCAGTCACATCTCCTGTTGTCATATCAGTCACCACCCGATTTGTAGTAGCACAATCAGGATCGGGATCGGAACAAGCCCAATCAAACCAAACCCAACCCACAATTTCATTCCAAGCGTAGCCTGACCACACACCAGTTCCAGGATCAATATTTGCAACAGAAGCCCAATAATCTGTCGCGTTCATTGTAATGGGTTTTTCCCAACCAAAATCAATCCATCCCACCTGATTACTCCAACCATTTGTGTAGGTGCTATATGTGTATCCGGTTGATTTCACACAAAGCCTATCCAGTCGATAAGTAGCGCCAACATCAAAAACAATATTGCCACCTGTATTAATGACATTCTGCAATGCGTCATAAGTGCTAGTGCTGGTTCCCATCACATACCCACAGTTATCACCCACATCAAAACCATCACCCGGAGTATCAGCGAATGCTGTTGGCACAAAAAAAACCGCTAGGAAAAGCGAAATTAATAGCATTGGGAAAAATTTTTTCATCTCTGGTGGCTGAGAACAAAAAAAGTATAGCAACGTTAAAGAAGAAAGTGAAATAATTCGTTCCTCAGCCCAAACCTTCAATGCATTCGAAACAAATTATTTCACTTTCTTCTTAGCCGTGGTCTTCTTCACTGGCTTTTTCTCCACCTTGTCAGTCTTCTCATCTTTCGCAGTAACCTTCACACCCTTGCCTTTCATTCGAGCCGCAGTTCTTTCTGCCTGCTCAGCTTTAAGTCGAAGAGCATCAGCCACATCTTTTGGTTTTTCCCACACCGCAAATCTGCATTTTGGAAATCGCCCACAGCCATAAAATGGCTTGCCTCTTTTACGAGTAATTCTTTCAACCAATTCACCTTCTTTACATTCCGGGCACATCACTCCAATTTTCACCGCTTCTTTTTTCTCTGGAGCATTTGCATCTTTCATCGGCTTCGCATTTTTACAATCCGGAAATCCAGTACATGAAAGAAATTTCCCGAACCGTCCAAATTTCACCATCATAGGCTTGCTACACAAATCACAAACTTCCGTAGTGGTTTCGTTCACAACATCTTCCTTAGTTAAATCGCCCATTTTCTGTGCAACCAATTCATGGAATGGCTCGTAAAATTCTCGAATTTCATCCTGCCAAGCCTCTTTACCATCTTCAATTTCATCCAACATGTCTTCCATTCTAACTGTGAATTTATAGTCCACAATATTCGGGAAATGCATAACAAGAAAATCATTCACAACCATTCCTGTATCTGTCGGCATAAGTGCCTGGCCATCTTTCACAACATAATCTCTGGTTTGAATTGTTGAAATTGTCGGAGCGTAAGTTGAAGGTCTACCGATACCTTCAGACTCCAATTTTTTAACCAAACTCGCTTCTGTATATCGCGCCGGTGGCTTTGTAAAATGTTGTTCAGGTAAAAGCTCACGTAATTCAGCTCGTTCACCTTCATTCAAAACAGGCAGAATATTTTCCTTATCTTCACTTCCCTCTTCTTCACTATCATAACTTTCCATATACACTTTCATGAAGCCGGCAAATTTTATTGTCTGACCGGTCGCACGGAAAGTATACTGTTTAGCACTTACATCAACTCCAACTTTATCTAAAACAGCAGCCTCCATTTGGCAGGCCAAAGTTCTTTTCCAAATCAATTCATAAAGTCTGAATTGATCTTTGTCTAAATATTTTTCAATTGAAGCCGGAGTTCTTGAAAGATCGGAAGGACGAATTGCCTCATGAGCTTCTTGCGCGCCCTTTCTTCCCTTATATAAACGCGGAGTATCTAAAGCATATTCCTTTCCAAATTGTGCAGTAATAACCTCTTTTGCCTGAGCTAAAGCTGTCTGAGAAAGATTCACGGAATCAGTTCTCATGTAAGTTATCAAACCTTCGTGGTTGCCATCAATAGACACACCTTCATAAAGTTTCTGCGCCACCATCATTGTTTTTTTCACGGAGAATCCAAGCTTTCTTGAACCTTCTTGCTGAAGTGTTGATGTAATAAAAGGAGCCGCAGGATTTCTCTTGGTTTCCTTTTTTTCTACGCTGGTAATTTTATAATCCGCATTTTCTAAATCACTTAAAACTTTGTCAGATTCTTCTTGATTCCCGGGAACAAAATTTTCACCGTCGCGTTTAGTTAATTTCGCTGTAAATTCATCTTTTCTCTCGCTAGCAAATTTCGCCAAAAGTGACCAGTATTCCACTGGCTTAAAAGCCTGTATTTCCCTTTCTCTTTCAACTATTAATCTCACAGCCACGCTCTGAACACGTCCGGCAGAAAGTCCGTATTTAATTTTTTTCCAAAGTAGTGGAGAAAGTTCATAACCAACAAGTCGATCTAAAATTCTTCTCGCCTGCTGAGCCGCAACCAAATTTGTATTAACATGTCTTGGATTTGCAATCGCATCCAAAATCGCGCCCTTTGTAATTTCGTGAAAAACAATTCTCTTTATATCATCTTTTTTTTCGTCTAATTCGAGCGCCTCCAAAAGATGCCATCCAATTGCCTCTCCTTCTCTATCCTCGTCAGTCGCCACCCAAACGGTAGTACCTTTTTTTATTTGCGCACGAATGTCTTTTATCACTTGCGTCTTATCTTTCGAAATTAAATAGGTCGGTTGAAAATTATGTTTAATATCAATACCCATTTTTGACTTCGGCAAATCTCGCACATGACCCATCGATGCCATTACTTTATAATCATCACCAAGGAACTTGGAAATGGTTTTAATTTTTCCCGGAGACTCTACAATTACTAAATTTTTAGCTGCCATTTAATTTGTGTAATGCTTAGTTGCACGTTACCTAACATATTTATAATGTAGAAGGTTTGTCAATCAAAAATCAAAGATGGCAAGTTCTTTTGACGCGTAGAAGCCACAATTTCCTTGTGGGAAAAAAAGTCGTGAATATAATGGTCTTTGATTATTAATAACCACCACCGTTATGACAAAAGGAGATCTAATCAATATCGCTTCACAAAGCGCGAATATCACTAAGAAGGCAGCCGGAGAAGCACTTCAATCTATGCTTGACGCTATCACTTCTTCTCTTAAAAAAGGAAACAACGTTACAATCACAGGTTTCGGAACATTTAGAGTTTCAAAGAGAGCAGCTCGAACTGGAGTTAACCCAAGAAACCCAAACATGAAAATCAAAATCCCTGCAATGACTCTTCCAGCTTTCAAGGCAGGAAAATCATTGAAAGATGCTGTTAGAAAATAACTCGAGCCTGCTCGAGCCTTTCGTGTTTCGCGCACTCCACGCGCGTCTCACAAACATCGTAAAACTAAGACCGCCCGGCAAATGCTAGGCGGTTTTTTAATTTTATATTTTCTTTTACTCTCAGCTACACCAGCTCTAATTAGAATAAAATTCATTAGACATTTAACATCAGGCCGATGATAATAAGCACTGAAATTTACTTATCTAATGTCATTTATGAATAAAAAAATAATTATAGCCTTACTTCTCGTAGTGGCCGTCCTTGGAGGAGCATTTTATTTTTATGAAGACTCAACTTCTTTGCAGGGTAGATTCGGTAGGCCCGATCGGACAGACAGGCCTGACCGTCGTGAAACTACTACGGAGGAAGATACGGAAACTACAAGTGAGACTGACTCTAGTGAAGAAACCACAACTACAGATTCAATAGAGGAAGACGAGGAAGTGGAAGTGGAGTCTATGACAACAACAGACACGACGGAAGAGGAGGAAAGCTTGGAAGCCGACGGAGACGAAGATGGTGACGGATTAACAAATGAAGAAGAAGAAGATGCAGGGTCAAGCCCTTATCAATATGATGACGACTTAGACGGATTAAGTGATAGCTATGAAGTAAATATTGGAACAGATCCAGATGATGGTGATTCAGACGATGACGGCTTAAGTGACGGCCTTGAAGTTATCAAAGGAACGGATCCACTCGACGAAGATTCAAACTAAATACTAAGTGCTGACTTTCTATTTCAGTTCTGCTAGACTTCCCTGGCTAACATTTTTATGCAAGAAAAATTAAGCCACCTACGTACAGAAGTCGAATCTGCAATTAAATCTGTAAAAAGCTCGGCTGACCTCGAAGTAATTCAAAATAAATACTTCAGTAGGAAGGGCGAAATTGCATTGATGATGCAAGAACTTGGCAAACTTTCACCTGAAGAAAAACCGAAAGCAGGGCAGCTTTTAAATGAAACGAAAAAACACCTAGAAGCTCTATTCGAGGAAAAATCACAAAAAATACGTGCTGATGGTATGGCGGCGGAACTGGAAAAAGAATGGGTTGATGTTACCGCACCGGGTATTCCTTATAAGGCCGGCCATGTTCACCCAATTTCACAAGTTCAATATGAAGTTGAGGAAATTTTTTCAAGCATGGGCTTTTCAATTGAAGATGGGCCAGAAGTTGAAAGCGAATATTACAATTTTGAAAGTTTAAATATTCCGGCAAGCCATCCTGCTCGAGATATGCAGGATACTTTTTTCGTGGATAAAGAAGGGGACAGCGAACTTGGCAGACTTGTTTTACGAACACAAACTTCGCCGGTGCAAATGCGAACAATGCAAACAAAAGGTGCACCACTTAGAATTATTGTACCAGGAAGAGTTTTCAGAAATGAGGCCACAGATGCTAGTCATGACGCAACTTTTTACCAAGTTGAAGGCCTTTTGATTGATGAAAATATTTCGCTCGCACATTTGAAAGGAGTTATGCAGGAATTTTTAAGCAAACTTTTCAAGAAAAATGTACTTGTACGTTTTAGACCTGGTTACTTCCCTTTCGTTGAACCAGGATTAGAAATGGATTTCGCATGTTTAATTTGCAATCAAAAAGGATGCCGTGTTTGCAAACAAAGTGGATGGGTTGAATTTATGGGCGCGGGAATGGTTCATCCAAATGTTTTGAAAGCCGGTAAAATCGATTCGAAAAAATATCAGGGCTGGGCCTTCGGTTTCGGTCTAACTAGACTAGTAATGATGAAATATGGAATCACAGATATCCGCCTACTTTTTGGCGCCGACACAAGATTTTTAAATCAATTTTAAATGTTCGTTTCACTAAACTGGCTTCGAGAATTCGTTGAGCTTCCAAAGGACATTGATGTGTCTGCGCTGGCTCAGTTGATCACAATTCGAACTGCGGAAATCGACCACGTTATTGACCAAAGCAAAGAACTCGCAGGAATTGTTGTTGCAAAAGTATTAGAGGTTTCTAAACATCCCGATGCGGACAAATTAATAGTAGCGAAAGTGGACGCAGGCAAAGAAAAACTACAGGTTGTATGCGGCGGAATAAATGTTAAAGAAGGAATGCTCGTTGCACTCGCATTACCCGGAGCAATTGTAAAATGGCACGGCGGTGAAGTTGTGGAGATGAAAATTGCAAAAGTGCGTGGTGTTGAAAGCCACGGAATGATTTGTGCAAGTGAAGAAATCGGGCTTGGCAATGGACCGGAAAAAGAAATTATGGACCTTTCATATTTAAAAGTTAAAGGCGGCACATCTCTTGCCGAAGCACTTGGGAAAAATGACACCGTTTTCGAGTTCGATAATAAATCTCTAACTCACCGCCCTGATCTTTGGGGGCATTTGGGAATTGCACGAGAAATTGCAGCAATTACGGGATACAAATTTACTGAGAAAAAAGCAAAAATTGAAGTGCCGAAAAAAGGCAGTGTTCCAATGGTGACTGTAAAAAATCCAAAGCTTTGCCCAAGGTATATGGGCTTGATTATAAAAGGAGTAAAAGTTGCTGAATCGCCGGAATGGTTGAAGCAAAGATTGCAGGCAACCGGTCACAGCGTGATTAGCAATATCGTTGATGTTACGAATTATGTGATGGAAGAAATTGGTCAGCCACTTCACGCTTTTGATCTCAGAAATCTTGAGGGTGGAATCGTTGTGCGTACAGCAAAAAAAGACGAAAAAATTGTGACTTTGGATGGTGAAGAAAAACAACTCGATCCTTCGGTTCTAGTAATTGCAGATGAGAAAAAAGCTCTCGCAATCGCCGGAGTTATGGGCGGAGAACACAGTGGAATTCATGCGGACACAGTCGACATTTTAATTGAATCGGCAAATTTTGACCCTACTTCGGTGAGGCTTGCAAGTATAAAAGCGGGGCTCAGAACAGATTCGGTTCAGCGTTTTGAAAAAAGTCTCGACCCAAAATATTGCAAACGAGCATTACTCCGCGCAGCCGAATTAATTTTAGAACTTTGCCCTGGTGCAGAACTAGCCGGACCATTTGCAGATGTTTCAAATTTTGAAACATACGAGCCGGTAGTGGAAGTTGATCCGGAAAGAATTAGCAAGAAAATTGGTGTTGAAATTTCTACTGCAGAAATGGTGAAAATTTTGGAATCACTCAAATTCGAGGTCACTCGAGAAAGAAAAATCCTCAGCGTTAAAGTACCAAGTTTCCGTGCAACAAAAGATGTAGACATGGAAGATGACATTGTTGAAGAGATAGCAAGAATGCACGGTTATGAAAAAATTCCTGCGCTGGTTCCTGATCTTCCGGCAAAAGTTCCACATGAAAATACCGAGCGAAAAAATGAACATGAAATTCGTGAAATTTTTGCCTACGCACTAAATTTTAATGAAATATATAATTATTCTTTTTATTCGAAAAAGATTATTTCCGATTTTGCTTTCCCAGAAAAAAACCATCTTAGAATGTTAAACGCACTTTCTGAAGATCAAAGCCACCTTAGAATAAGTCTCATACCAAACCTTGCCGAGAGCCTTCATGAAGCTGCAAAAAACGAAGAGTTTCCTGCCCTATTTGAAATCGGAAAAACTTACTCGGAAGGACTTGAATTTATGCCGGTAGAAAAAAAAGTACTATCTGCAGTCGCACTTTTCAAAAAAGAAATAAATGCATTCGGTGTGATGAAAGGAAAACTTGAAGAATTTTTCTATATTTTTGGAATTGAAAACGCGGAGTTTATTGAGGCGAAAAATCATGCGGAATATATTCATCCTCATCAATGTGCTGAAATAAAATTCCGAAATAAAATCATCGGGAAAATTTTCACGCTTCACCCTTTACTCGCAGAAAAACTTGATTTTACAGATAGAATTGCCGCATTTGAACTTGATTTATCTGCGCTCAGTGCCGGTAAAAAAACTAATATTAAATTCGCACCTGAATCAAAATTTCCAAGTATAGATTTTGATGTTTCAGTAGTTATAGATAGAAAAACAGAAGTTGCAGCTCTTCGAGCTGTGATAGAAAAAGCAGCAAAGCCACTCTTAAAAACTATTGAGCTTTTCGATAGTTACGAAGGTGATAAAATAGAAGCAGGCAAAAAAAGTTTAGCGTTCAGAATCACACTTCAAGCGGATGATCGAACGCTAACAAGCGCAGATCTAGAACATGCTCAGCATGCCGTTTGGAATTCTCTAGAAAAAATCGGCGGCCACATAAGAAAATAACAGCGCCGTAGGCGGCATTGACGCACCGAAGGTGCCTAACTATAAAGTTCCATGCAATTCCAACAAAGAAAAATCATCTACGGCAGAAAAGAGAACACAATGTCTAAATTTAAAACTGTAGTTGTTTATGGAATTTTAGCTGGTGTTGGCCTACTCGTAGTACTCTTGATTTACTTCAGCATTGGATTGCCAAATCCGAGTGAATTAAAAGATATGAACCTCACTCAGTCCACAGAGATTATGGACAGAAATGGAGGCCTACTTTACGCAATTCACGGTGATGAAAATCGAAAATCACTCGATTCATTAGATTTAGTTTCAGCATCACTCGTAAACGCCACAGTTGCGATTGAAGATGATCAATTTTATAACCATTTCGGAATAGATATCCCGGCAATTTTCAAAGCTGTGCTTTCTGAGATTGGGCTTGGATCTCCTCGTGGTGGATCAACAATCACTCAGCAATTTGCCAGGAATACTTTCCTAACTTCGGAGCGATCATATAAAAGAAAAATTCAGGAGATTCTGCTTTCAATGTTGATCGAACTCAAATTTAGTAAAAATGAAATTCTACTGATGTATCTAAACGCAATTCCATATGGTTCAAATGCATACGGAATTGAATTGGCTGCAGAAACTTATTTCGGCATTGAAGCAAAAGATTTAACACTTGGTCAATCCGCCGTTTTAGCCTCAATTCCAAATGCCCCAACTCGTTATTCACCTTATGGAGATCACCGTTTCAGCACTCTAGCTTCAGAACCAACCGCGGAAAACATGAAAGATCGTAGTATTAAAACTGAAGCTGATTTAGAAGATGAAGAATGGTCTCGAGGATTAATTGGTAAAACTTATGATCTACCGGATGGAACAAAACTTTACTTAAAAGGCCGTAGCGATCTTGTTTTGGAAAGAATGCTTGATCTAAATATGATTGATGAAGATGAAATGGATGAGGCTTTGGCTCAAATACAAGTGCTTGAAATCAAGCCTTATGCTGAAAGAATCAAAGCGCCTCATTTTGTCTTTTACATAAAATCATTATTAGAAGAAAAATATGGAGTTTCTGTTGTTGAACAAGGAGGCTTAAAAGTTTGGACAACTCTCGATCCTGATTTCCAAAAAGCAGCTGAGGAAGCCGTAGCAGAGAGAAAAGAAACAAATGCAACAAATTACGGCGCAAACAATGCTGCCTTACTTTCTGTGCAACCTCAAACAGGCCAAATTCTTGCAATGGTTGGATCAGCCGATTATAGAGATGATGAAATTGATGGCCAAGTTAATATAATCACAAGCCGTAGACAACCGGGATCTTCTTTCAAACCTTTCGTATACGCCCTCGCCTTCTTAAATCAATACAGTCCGGGAACAGTCCTTTATGACGTTCAAACAAAAATAGGAAATGATACTCCTCAAAATTATCATGGCACTTTCAACGGCCCTGTAAGCATTCGTTACGCTCTCGGCCAATCTTTAAATATTCCGGCAATAAAGGCATACTTTTTAGCTGGTCAAGAAGCGGCTCTCGTTCCATTTATTAAATCCACTTTTGGTTTTGATTCTCTAATAGATACAGGCGATCAATATGGTTACCCAATGGTGCTTGGTGCTGTTGAAATTACTCCAATGGAAATGGCTGAGGCTTATAGCGTTTTTGCCAATGGAGGAACTCGAATTGCCCTTACCCCAATATTAAAAATTGCAAATGCTAGTGGAGATATTTTAGAACAATGGGATGAAAGTACAATAAACAAACAAGAAACACTCGATCCTCAAATTGCATATTTAGTTAACGATATTTTATCCGACGCAAGCGTTGGTCTCGGTGCCGCAATTAGAATCAATGAAATAGACAATGCAGCAAAAACCGGAACTTCAAATAAACCGGCAAAGACTCCAAACGGCAGCATTCTTCCAAACAACTGTTGGTTGGCGGCATACACCCCATCTTTAGTAACAATAACTTGGACGGGTAATGCAAACGGTGACGCAATGAACTCTAACGCAGATGGATACACAACTTCAGCACCAATCTGGAAAAGTTACCTGACAAAAATGTCAGCCCGACTAGATGCAACAGAATGGATAAAACCAGAAGGAATCAAAGAGGTTGCAGTGAGCAAAGCCAGCGGAAAATTACCTGGACCAGACACTCCTTCAGATATGATTGCGACAGAAGTATTCGCGAGCTTCTCAGTTCCAACTGAAATCGACGATGCTTATCAAAAAGTGAAAGTAGAAACAATTTCAAATCTACTAGCAACTGACTATTCTCCTGAAGAATTCGTGGTGGAAAAAACCTATCGAGTTCACAAATCAATCTTGGCTGATTTATGGCCAAGTTGGCAAGAAGGGATTGATGCTTGGGCGGAAACTCAAGGCGAAGGCCAAAAACCACCTACGGAATTAGCTGATGCAATTCATAACGCTCAAACTGCCTCAAATGCACCGGAAATCACAATCACAAGCCCGTCATCTCTCTCTGAAATCAGCGGCAAAACCGCAGATATTGAAGTATCAATTCAAAGCGAAGGCAATGGATTAGACAAAGTAGTTTTCCTATTAAATGACCAAGTTCAATACACCGAGAAAGAATTCCCATACACAGGAAAAGTGCGAATGCCTACAAACCTCCCGGCCGGCGCCACAATTGAAGTTACCGCAAAAGTTTATGATAAATATGGCTACTCCGGAACCAGCACTATCGAGTTGAAGATTGGGGACTAAATTTTCTTCTCGAGGCGGTAACGATTTTCATACCAAATATCTCCATCATTATCAAAATTAATAGGTTCTTTGGAAAAATCAGGCTTTCCGCCTTTAAATATATATCCATTTTTCTCCATCCAAGTGAACACGCTACTTTGGTTTGACTCAAGAAATATTAATGATTGCTCTCCACCTGAATGTGCCCTTATCGTATCTTCCATTTGTCTTAGCAAATCTCCGGCTAAGCCACGTCCTTTATACTTATCACCTGTTTTCCGATGGCTAAGATTATACTCTCCATTATTATCCCGATATGCTGAAATTATAGAGGCTTCACTTCCATCTGCTGCTTTAAGTTGTAATTTAATTGTACGTATTTTGCCCTCACTTGTTAAAGTGATGCTCTTATTTAATTTCAATTCAGAATCATCAGAATCAATATCTATAAGTTCGTTTTCTAAACCCATTTTATTAGTTTAAATCTGTTAATTGTAACAGATTTATGATTTCACTTCAAGCAATACAAATTAGAATTTATATCTCTTAAGTAGCTTAGGCCATTGGGCTACGGGAGTTATAGATAACATATCCAAATACCTAACTTTAAAAGCGATGTCAACCAACTGAATAGTGCGCTTACAATGTGACTGCCACTTTAACTCAATAATATCCAACTTTTTTTCAGCATGCTCTTTACGACTAACATCCTTTGCTTTGATAGCCTCACTAAGCATCTTGGAATATTCATCTCGCTGCGGTTTATAATAATCATACAAGGAATCTTTCTCGGTAAATCTTTTTTTTAAGGCATCTGGGTTCGTCCCTTGCTTCATATAGGCGATAATCTCATCTTTTACATATGCAAGGTAACGTCGCTCAAATCTTTCTTCAGGAGGGAAAAGTAGCTTATTCTCTATATGTCTCAGTTCGTGACCAATTGTTACTTCTCTATTAGAGCCTGGGGATTTAAATTTCTCGTTATTTATTACGACAATACTTCCTCTGAGGTCTGGAATTTCTGACCGTTGAGTAGCGAATCCAGCACTAAGTTCAGCCCCCTCTTTCCCTCTGGAATGTAAAAGCGCGAATACTTCTTTATCACAATGAAGAATCAGAGCCGGCCCATCTGATGTCAGAGTCACTTCACCCTTTATTAATTTTGGGTCGATGTTAAAAATTTTAGCCACCAATTCACTTTCTCTTCCTTTATAATCTGCTACATACGATTTAACAGTTCCACATTTTTCCATATAGGTCAAAATACCTTTCCTAATTTCAACTCTTTGAGCTTTCGAAAAACGTAGTTCCTGCATTTTATCACCGAACACTCTGCTCAAAACATCCTGATAGCTAGCACCTGGGTCTTCTTTCAAAACAGATCTTACTTTAAAAGCTACATTGGCTAACTCTTTTTGCTGTTCCGCACGATTTTTTTTATATTCATTAATTAGTTTATCTCGTAATAATATATCCTTTGTCACTTTAATTTTTGCGAGCGCATCTACTGGCTCAAAATTACCTTTCAAAAGTTCGCTTGTAGTCTCATCCGAAACATAGCCTCTATCATATTCATCTATTTTAAGAATGTCTTTAATACTCGTAATATCCCTCGACAGGACATTATCCATATCAAATCCTTTAGAGGCCTCCACTCTTTCCACAACTCCCGTAATCCCCTCCTCCATTAGCTTTCGTCTTTCCTCTTTAGAAAATCCGGCCTCATCTAGAATTCTTGCTTTCTCAAGTAACTCAGCCTTTGTAAATTTACCTTCTCCGCCCGCGCCAACTTCATGCGCTTTAAGCACCGCTTCTTTTTGAGTAGGACTCAATTCTCTTCCCAATAATTCTTGCGCCTTCGCCACTCTTTGTTCAGGTGGAAGCGAAGCATTCTTTTTCAGCTGATCAGCAGAGGGTTTATCACTTGTAGTCTCCTTAACAGGTTCAGTCTTCAGCACTACTTCCTCACCTTTCACAGGTGGTTTTTCAGTAGTTAGATCTCTATAAGTTTCTTTTGTTCTCATTCCCTCCAGAGCTTTCCCGGTCATATGCCCTGAAGTTTTTAAGGCACCAACTGCCGTATATGCATGGAAAAGTTCTTCGTCAAAATTATGAAAGAATTCGTCAAGATTTCCTGTGTAAAACCCATTCTGAACAGCTCCAATCATTAACATCGTGGCCGCCTCAATGTTACCGCTAACAACAAGTTGCTGAATAACTTTTCTCGTGGCTGTGTTACTTATATCTTTAGCAATTATGTCCACTACCACCTTAAACTCTTTAGGATCAATTCCTTTAAACTTCAAAACTTGCTTTGCAAGTGTTTGGTCTATTCCCTTCCCAACACCTTCCGCAACTTTCCCCGCTCCATGAAAAGCCCCTAAGGTCACAGAACTCCAAAGAATCTTTTGCAAGGCATCAGGCATTTCGTAGAGATATTTTTCTTCCAAGCCTAACTGAACTGCCAAAGCATTGTGCGTTAATTCAAAGGCTGTACCCTCAACAAGCAAACCACCTGCCAAAGCAGCTCCACGCACTGCCACATTTCCAGCTTCATAAGCAATTGCTAATCTTGAACCGGCAAAAAAACTTCTTGCAGCAGTGCTCAACACGCCTCTTGCCATACTTCCTGCCGCACCAGAAGCTACAATCAAAGGCGCGTTAATTAATATTTCCTGAACGATATAATCGTAGTGATCCTCCGTAATATTTAACCATTCACCTTGAGGATCAAAAGTCTCATTGTAGACATCCCAAACTGCCATTTTATCTGCACTTAGAGATTTAGCATCAAAATGATTTAGTAATGCAAAGTCTGTAAGATCCTTATCCACTTGCTCTGCCTGCATCAAGCCAACAAACTTCGTGATCTGTTCATCTGTCATGCCTTCTTCTTTCCATTGGGCATTATAGCCTTCGCAATCTTTTGCAATCTTTGCATTTGCCTCCGCAGTAATTTCCGTTTTCTTCTCCTCAGACATCTTCTCTTTAGCCTTATCAAAATCTTCTTTCAAAGCCTCTTGTCCAATCGTATCAACCATTTTGTATGAACTCACAGACATGAGGAATCGCATAACATCGGCTCTTTGTGTATTCAACTCAGCTACATCTTTTGGCTCTTTAAAATCTATGGATGGTATACCCATTACAGTGCCGCCAAGAAAACTATCACCTGTGTGTCTAAAGGTTTTAACTACATCCGGAAATAATTCCTCAAGACTTTTGTCCGGATTTTCCATGATTTTTTTTGATGCGTTGTCTCCAAATTCCTGGGCTAGATCTACGAACTTCTTTGCACTTCTGGCATTTGACTGCTCATCTCCGGCAAACCTCAAAGTCTTCATGGCCATGCCCCCACTCTCTTTAAATAATTCGGAAATTCCAAGTGAAATATTGCTAATCAATTCCGCCTGTTTTAAACGCAATTTTTGTTGTTCTGTAGGCTCTTCTTTTGCCTCTTGCCCTTCCTGTAAGCCAGCCATTATCTTGTCCAAGAATTCTTTTCTTTCAGCGTCTGTTGTCATGCCATCAATCATTTTTTGAAAGTCATCTCTACTTTCTATTTTTCCAAACCCGAGGCTTGCAGTATCTACATCCGCAAAACCTGCCATCAATGAGCTATCAATCGATTCTTGAGCATCATCTGATTTTGAGACTTTAACTTCCTGCACCAAAACATCGACATCAGGTCTCCTCAATTTTTCAACACTTTTTTTAAATTTTTCATTTGTAGTTTTAGAAATATAATAATCAATACCTTCATTATTATTTGAAGTTAGGCCATTCAAAGCTTTCAAATCCAAGTATTCACCTTTTACAGGCACATCAGGAGAAGAATTGCCTTTGTTCCAGCTAACACTTCCATCGTCTGCAACTTTGAGGACAGAACCATGTTTATCTCTGTAATCTTGCAGTGCCTTTATCCCGGCAAATAAAAGTTGTGGGTTATTACTTAAACTCACATGCAATTTATCACACACAATTTTCCCAAGAGTTTCTTTGCCTTTAATCTGATACAAATCCGGATTTGCCATCTCCTTCATCACTACTTCAAATTCTGTTAATTTTTCTCCTAGCTCTTGATCTATCAGTTCAATATTTTCTATCTTCCCTGTTACCAACAAAGCACCCAACTCTTTCAACTGTTTCAGTTTTACTTCCTCCGGCACTTTGCTGCTCTCTATCGACTTTTGAAAATCATCCAGTCTTTTGAAAATAATGTCTGATTTTTTATCACCAACTTTACGATCTACAGTCTTGTCCAGTAGATCTATTCTTTTCTGCTCTGAATCAATATTTTTTTGTCCGCCTTCTACTCCCATTTTGTTGAGTTTAAGAAATCTTCTGCATCTGAATCACGTTCTACATTCTCGAACTCACTCAATTTTCTCTGTATTTTTGCAGCAAGTGCCTTGTCATTTTTAAGAATCACAGCCAGCTCCTTGTTTCGTTTATCCAAATAATTCTCTAGAATTTTACTCAAACTCGTTAGCATTTCTTTAGGACATTTTTTGAGCAAATCCAGACACTTTTTCTTAATGTCTTCCGGCATTATCGCAGCCCTAATTTTTTGAACAAGTTCCGTTGCCATACGTTTTTGTTTTAATATCTCATCATTATACCTGAAATCAGGGTAAATCACAAGTCAGCCCGACACTAAAAAAGACCCCACTTTCGCAGGGCCTTTTCAATCTCAATTTATTTTTCTAGCTTAGCTTTGCGCAAGCGCAAAGTATTACATCCAAGCATCGTAAGCATTAGACATCATCACTGCGGCTTCACCACGAGTGATTTCATTTGATGGCTTGAATGTTCCATCTGAGTAACCTTCCACAACACCGTCGTAGTAAGCGGCACGAATGTATGGAGCGTACCAAGCAGTTGAAGATACATCGCTTAATGGAACGTATGAACCGTTAGTATCAATTTCAGCAAGACGTACAAGCATTGTTACTGCTTCAGCTCGATTAACTGAATCGTAAGGTCTAAAGTCTTCTTCATTTTCAATCACTCCAAGTTCTCGGCCTGCAACAACGTAGTCATAGAACCAATCGCTTGAACGAACATCATCGTAATATTCATTTTCATCTTCGTAGTCATCAGTATCAACACCAGCATTCAACAATGCCATTTTTAGGAATTCAGCACGTGTTACTTCGTCATTAGGTTCGTAGTAGTAATAACTTTCACCTTCAACAACTCCACGGCAGTAAAGATCTTCAATTTCGCTTCTAGCCCAGCTTCCTGAAATGTCTCTAAATGGAGAATCGCAGTCGCTTGCTGTATAAACATCATCGTCATAGTAATCGTAATCATCTTCATCTTCGTCCTCATCATCTGAATCACCGTCCAAAGTTACTGAGTAGCTAAGCAATGTATTAGCAACAGTACCAACATTGAATGTTTTTTCATCGTAGTTAGAATCATCAATTGTCATTTCGTAATTTCTATCTGAACTTTCACCCTGAATAGCGAACTCATAAACACCTGAACCCATGTTCTTGAATGCGTAGATTGAGTTATCTGAACCATCTGAAAGATCAAAATCTGAAGATACAAGGCTTGTTACATCATCTCCGTCTTCATCTTCAACAGAAACTTTTACGTTATAAGCACGAACCGCAATTTGATCTATCCAAGGTGATTTAGTCACATCTGAATTTGGGCTAACACGAATCCAGTATGCACTTTTACTATTCCATGATGCCTTATCCCAATCTGATGGGATATCAAAAGTCAAAGTTTGAAGCCCAGTTTGTGTAAATGAATTCACACCACCTGAAACTTCTAATTCTTCCCAAGAAGACCCGTCATTATATTCCCATTCCATTCCACGAACCTGGTCATATCTACCAGCTGTTGTAACCTTAAACATCATTTTATCAAACTGAAGATTGGCCATACCCATATATAGGTATTGATCGTCATTCCCAAGATCACCATAAACCTGAACAGCATCATTATCTGATGATTCAGCCTGGCCAGTTCTTGAAACGATATTATCGTCTGAGTCTGTATAAACGTAATCAAGATCGTTTGTTGATCCTGTTAAAGCACCAGATGTACTTGATGCAAACGCGATAGGCGTTAGTGATAGCATGATTGATATCGTGCTTATCAGGGTAATGAATTTCTTCATCATATGAGGGGTTTAAAAGTTAATTAGGTGGCAATTATAGCAAGTTTTTATAATATGTCAAGTGCTACTTAATCTAACCTTAAAATAACCCAAAAAGCTGACAAAGTCCTGAATTTTTCCTGTAATAATTCACCAAAACCGATCTTCAACTTGACAATTCCTCAAATTATCCTAATATAGAACTCCTAATGAAGACTACAACAAAAAGTACAATCCGGTTCTATGCAAAGCATGTTCTAAACAACAGGTTTGAATTTGCCACAATTTTGCTGACGATTTTAGGTGGTGTCGGCTCTGAAATGATAGTCCCATACCTATATAAGCTACTGATCGACTCAATGTCTTCAGGTCAAAATGCGGAATATCTCTTCAAGCTGATTTTTCTGGTTTTAGGTGTAAACCTCTTCCATTGGGCAAGTTGGCGAATAGCTTCGTATTTAACATGTTATTTCCAGCCAAAAACCATGATGGCAATCATGAATGAGTGTTTTTCGGTAATGCATAGTCACTCTTTCAACTTTTTCAACAACAATTTTACAGGTGGCTTGGTTAAAAAAGTGAACCGTATGGCTCGCAGTTTTGAAGATATTATGGATTATATTTTTTTCAATTTCTACACACTCGCGATCAAAATTATTGTATCAACAATAGTACTTTTCCACCTAAAGCCACTGTTAGGAATCGCAATGTTAATCTGGATTTTTGCCTTTTTAGCTATCAATTATTTCTTCGCACTCTATAAGCTTACAAGATACGACCTACCAAAAGCTGCAGCTGACACAAAGGTGACTGCAAACCTGTCAGACACATTTCTAAACAGTGCAAACGTTAAGTTGTTCGCGGCATTGCCTTTCGAAACTGCGGAGTTCAAAAAAATCACCCTGGACTGGTTTAATAAAACAAAAAAAGCTTGGTTTGCAGCTCAACATGTTGAGCTTATTCAAGGCTTCTTAATGGTTGCGATCGAATTTGTAATTATGTACTTCGCCGTGAAATTATGGCTCGCTAAATCTATAACAATAGGTGACATAGTTCTGATTCAAAGCTATATATTCCTTCTTTTCAATAATCTTTGGGACTTCGGCCGCACCATAAGAAATCTTTATGAGCGCCTCGCCGATGCAGATGAAATGACAGAAATCCTCGATACTCCAATCGAAGTTAAAGATAAGCGTGGCGCAAAAGCCATCAAAATTACCAGAGGAAAAGTTGAATTCAACTCCGTCGGATTCTCATATGCAGAAGAAGATGTGATTAAAAAACTTTCCCTAAAAATAAAACCAGGTGAGAAAATCGCCTTAATCGGCCCATCAGGAGGTGGAAAGTCGACAATCGTTAAACTTCTACTCCGTCTATTCGATCTAGATTCGGGCCGAATTTTAATCGACAAACAAGACATCGCAAAATCTACCCAAGACAGCCTTCGCTCTCAAATTGCGCTCGTTCCACAGGACCCGATTCTATTTCATAGAACACTCATGGAAAACATACGATACGGTCGCCTAGACTCAAGCAAAGAAGAAGTTTACGCAGCTGCAAAACTGGCAAACTGCCATGATTTCATCAGCGAATTCCCAAACGGCTACGACACTTTTGTGGGCGAACGCGGAGTAAAACTTTCAGGTGGAGAACGCCAGCGAGTAGCAATCGCACGAGCAATTCTCTCGAACGCAAAAATCCTGATTCTTGATGAAGCAACTTCCAGCCTCGATTCTGAATCTGAACGCTTGATTCAAGGCGCGCTCAAAAATCTTATGAAAAACAAAACAACTTTAGTTATCGCCCATCGCCTGTCCACAATTGTCCAAATGGACAGAATTATCGTACTCAAAAAAGGCCGAATAATAGAAGAAGGAGATCACGCCAGCCTAATTAAGCTCAAAGATGGTCTATATAAAAAACTATGGGAATTACAGAGTAAGGGTTATTTATAGCTGGGCATTTGACAAAATCCACACATTGTGTTAGATTGACGGCTAAAATATATTCAGCCTCATGCCATTAGAAAACAAAAGTTTACAGGCGCCGGGAAATGACAGCACGAATACAAGTAACAGTATCCGCCTTGGGCAAAACAGATTATTAAATCTACCTGGCCTCGAAAAAACATGTGAAATTTATTGTCCGCCAGCAACAATTTCAGCGATTGATAAGTATGGAATAGACATAAGAGAAACTGTGAAAAAAGCCGGAATGACATTCTATTTAACGAATGTGACGTATAATGAAGAATATCCTGAATGCCTATTTTACGTTCTAGAAGATGGAGTCCTATATCCTCGGTTAGCATACAAATCAAACTCAGCAATAAATTGGCGAGTTTGTCCTAAAATAATCCAACATCCTGATGACGGCAGATTAATGTACAGCAAAGGAAATCATTCATATACAATGGAAACGATGCCTTTCACAGAATTGGAATTGGCCTTTGATAAGGTACAAAAAAAATCTCGCGGCATAAAACGCGAAATAATAATAGACCAAGACCCAGAAGTAGACAGCTATGCTAAAGAAATCTCCCTTGATGAGACTCCCGCAAGCTTAATTAATATTACAACGCCGCACGGAAAAAATTACGCTCCATTTCAAACTGGCCCTAGCCATGAGCATTTTCTAAATGCAATTAAACCTGAAAGCACTCCTGATTCATTTATTCCGGATTTTTCAAAAGCTCCAATACTCACATACGAAAAACTTGCAGAAAGAACTGTAAATGGAAAGATCAAAGTGGAAGTTTATAGGCACAATTATGAAGGCGTAGATTATGATTTCTATATTAGGCCTATAGGTACAAATAATGCTTCTATAGTAAAAATTGAGCGGTCTGATCCTGAAGATAAAATGATTAGCAGTTACGGAACAAGAACAAAAGTCTCTCCATTTGAACCGCTTTGCTTTAAGACAAAAGAATATCTCAGTCAATGTGGAGCCCTAAACGGCGACAGAACTTGGAAAAACGACGAGGGCGACGAAATAAAAGCAGACAGATCTAAACCCGTTGAAATTAATATTTTAGACGATACATACGGCAGCCTAATACCTCTTTTAAATAAGATCAAAATCGTTCAAAAATACAAAGCTGCAAAAACTTTGGCTAGGGAAAACGCCAAAATTCAATCTAAAATCAGAACACTTCTAGGCCTAGCAGGCGCAGTTGGAGCATTTAGCCTGGTTTGCTGCGCGGGAGCAACAACCTTTGTTCTGGGAAGCAAATTGGAAGAATCTGTAAGCAGAGGTGGCTGGACCGAAAGGCCCTCACCAGATTTACCTGAAGGTGAAGCCGCATCAAAAGAACTCCAGGCCGCACAAGCCCCTGCAATTTTCGTAATAACTTGTGGAGAATATAATGGAGATCCACAGTCTGTTTCAAACGCATCATTTATCTTTAATAAAGGCGGCTATCCTGAATCTGTTCCAAACGACACAAGCCTCTCTCTTTTTAAGGGTTTTGAAGAAGTCAGACCTCACCCACTTACTGTTTGCAAAAATGCCGAAGTCGGTAGCACTTGGCAAATTCCTCTAAAAGCTACTCGCTAATTTTATCTGTTCGAGTTGCAGGTGCATTTGTACCTTCTGCAGGACCTGCAACAGGTTCTTCAGCTAAGATAGTCTGCACTTGTTTTCCAGTTACAATCAGATTCAAGGGCTTCGCCCATCTCACTTCTTCAGGGCCTTCGGCATGCAAAATCTGGTAATTTGCCTCAACAACCAGACTTCTAAGTTTTTCAACACTTAGATTTGGATTATGCAATTCGTCAGAAATAGCCTTTCTAGTTCCTTTTATAGTATCCACAGTCACCTCGTGGCTTTCAGGTGCATTAACCGCGTCAGCAAACTTTGAAACCCCAAGTGCTCCAACCCCAACCACTCCTGCGCCACCAACAGCTCCAGCCGCAATAGCTCCGACCAATGCAACACCTTTAGCAGTCTGACCAATCAGCGAAGTTACTTCACCTTTCACAGGCTTATTTGCTGGAATAACATTTTCAGGTGTAGAAGTAGATGCAACAGTTGGAGCTACCGGCATAGCAGGGACAACCCTTCTATCTTTCACTTTTAGCGGCGTAACAGGGTCTCCGGAAAGTGAAGTATTTACACCATTTACATAAAAATCAATTCTACCACCCGGGTAAGTAATTATCCCGTTTTGAAGAACACCATTAAGAAAATCTCCCTCTTCTTCTCTGTCTTTCAATGTATAAATTCCTCTACCATTAAACTTCGCCCGATCTTCCGCAGATAAAAGTTGCAAATATTTTGGCACATCATCAAAATCCGCATCAGAAACTGGCGGAAGATCCAATGGAGTAGGTGGAGTAGATTTATCTGGAGCGTCAAGTGCAGTTGGTGTTTGTATTGGCATTTAATTTTTATCTTGCGGATAGAATATCAACAATTTGCTGATCTACATCAGCAGCTACATCAATCAAATTCGAGTCAAAATAAACATCTTTTTGATCTTTAGAAATCAAAACTTTTCCGCCTTTATAATCGAATTGATTGCCTTCAACGGCAACTCCATCAATTGTCACGGTCGCAGCTTTAATACTTTCCGCAGCAACAGGATCTTTCAGTTTTAAAGTATTTTTAACAAAATCTAAAGTTTTCTGATTTTCATTTGGCGCTACTTCAACTACAGGAGCTGGTACCGGTTTTTCCGCAGGAGCGACAGGAGCTGTCGGCAGATACTGCACATTCAACAATGCAACCAAAGCCGCCGCCTTTTCAGGACTTTCAACGGTGTGAATTGGCTTGTCACTAATCATACTAAAAGGCCAAGATTTCTCGTTTTGGAAAATGATATTTGCGCCGTCTGATTTATAAGGATTTGTCTCGAAACCCTTTCTTGGTACCAATTTTAATGTAGACACTTTACCCTGAATTTCAGTAACAGTTTTTTCAAGATCTACCCTTTCCGCCGCTTCAATTTGTTCAGTAGTAAGTGCAGGGCTTATTTCTTTCACTGTTTCTACTGGAACTTCAACCTTAGGCTGTTCAACTTTATTTGCTTCATCTATCTTAGAAATTGGACCATAGGTTGGTACTGAAGGCGCCAAAATATCAATTTTGACCTCAGGCTTTGGCTCTTCAGGCAAGAATACCACTGAGTCAGGATTCTTCGGCTTTTCAATCGTAGGATCCTGTAAATCTTTAGGGACAACTGGAGTAACAGGAACTGGAGGTAGAGGGTCAACTACAACTTTTGGTAACTCTGGTGTAACTTTTTCTTTATTTGCATCATCTTGTGGAACTACAGGAGCTACCGGCGCGACAGGGGCCACAGGCTCTGGATTTACAGTTGGTTGTATTGGCTCGGGAGTAATATTTGGGACGGTTGGTGCAGTAGGCACAACTGAAGGATCTTGTGGTACAACAACAGGCTCTGGCTGCACAACAGGAAGACTTCCTGCTGGCCTCAAAGGCTTAGAATCAATGGTTTTTGTTGTTCCGTCAGGATTCCACACAGACAAATAACCGTCGCTAATGACAACTTTTCCGCCAATTTTTAAATCATCTACGTTAATCCCTGGATTTTCCTTCATCACAAAAGCCAAACTCAAATAAGTTTCTTTCTCCGCTTGCTTTGGATCCATCCCCGGAAGAGCAGCAAAATAATCTTTCAAAATTGGGAACAAAGTATTTCCTGCTTTAATTTCATGAACAACACTTGTATTTTTTAAATCATCAAGCGTTTTATATCCTTTCGTCGTAAGATCGCCAACTATATCACTAAACACATCAGCTGTTTTCAAATCAGATCTCTGCTCATAAAACTCAGTTCGCTTGGCATCATCAGGGCCGCCATTTGTGGCATCCTTTGACGTAACAACCTCTTTGTTCCAATCCTGTCCTTTTATTTCTGCAACCATATGATTTTATGTTTATTTTTTAAATCTCATGATTATAACATAAAACATGCTGAATTGAAAGCTGGGATTTTTGGGCACCCTATCAAAAACAAGACCTAGGATTTTTGAAAATACTTCACCCCATCAAAATTTTTAAAATCTGCATCTTGAGTCCAAAGTGTAGAATTATTTAACCAAGCAATAGCATAAATAATACTATCCATTGCTCGTAAACCCATTTCATGACCAATCTTTGCAGATAGGATTGCTATGTCAGAGTCAATCTCAATAACTTTACCTAACCTCATATGTGCAGTTTTATTTATTGCCTCAGTTTCATCTTTTTCGATAAGGATTTTCTTGAATACCTCAAATAAAACAACACTTGGAACAATCAAATTCTCCAAGTCTTCAATCGCGGTAGAAAAGTTATGTCCATTTTTTGTCCCCGCAAAATATTCAAGCCAAGCAGAAGAATCTACAATGTTACTCATAATCTGTCTTCGTCACGAATTATTGTCGTATCTATTCCCTTTAAACTACCAAATAAAGACTTCATTTCTCTAACCGGAATCATCTCAACTCGCCCTTGGTAAGGCATAACAATAAATTTTGTCCCCGACACAAGTTTTAAACTTTCTCTAACACCTTTTGGGATAGAGATTTGAAATTTTGTAGAGAGTGTGACTGTATTCATACGCACAGGCTATCGATAAATAAAACGTAAGAATTATACTAGCTCGAAATTTAAATTGCAAGTAAAGTATTGTTATGAAAGATGCTCTAAAAAAACCAGCCAAGAGAAAATTGCCAACATCTTGGATTGAGTTGGCAAAAGCCAGCCCAGCAATATTCAAAAAATATGGCGGTGGAGAATTATATTTAAAAAAAGAACGGTCCGCTTGGTATAAATAATTTACTTCTTCAGCGCCAAAAGTAGCCCGGCTCCAACATCAATTTCCACAACTTCCAGACGAGGATCTTTGTGAATGCCATCAATAAATTCCAGCATACTTTTAAAACGATGGCTTTTCACATTGTCCACAATAATCAATCCACCCTTGTTCATGAGCGGGAAAACCGCATCAAAAAAACTTTGCGTTTCCTGTTTTGTGGCATCGAAAAATGCCATATCCAGACCGACCGAAGACTTGCCTTTTTCGGGCTTAAATAAAGCCATCGCCTCCTCAATCACCTCCGGCGCGTGCCCTTTAACTTGTCTAATTCTGTGGCTTAGCCCGGCCTTTGCAATGTTCTTCTCGGCAAGCCCGAATCGCCTTGTGTGAGACTCAATGGTTACAATCTGTCCAAAGTCATTTTCTTCCATCGCGGTCGCCATCCAAATTGCGCTATATCCAATAGAAGTGCCAATCTCCAGCAGTAATTTTGGCCGCCAAATTCTCACCAAATAATAAAGCATACGCCCGGTTTTTGGGCCAACAATCCAAGCAAGTTCTTCTTCATTTTGCTTTTCTATTTTACGAAGCAGTGCTGTAAGTTTTTTTTGCATATTCAATTATATCTGAAGATTCATACATCATTTTTTCACCATCCACCAAAAATGGGATCTGCGCCTTGCCTCCCAGCTCAAGTAATTTTTCTCTACCGGGCGTTCCGGGAGCGGCATCAATTAGTTCGAATTCCAAATCCATATCTTCAAAAGCCTTGATGACTTTCGTACAATATGGACAGTAGTCGGCGTAATAAAGTTTAAGCATTTTTTAAGGTTTTTAGCAGCTTTTTGAAAGCTTTTCCACGATGACTAATTTTATTTTTCTCTTCATCGCTAAGAGCAGAATACACTTTATCATAAGCCACAGGTTTAAACACGCTTGAAAGTGGCAAGCCTGCTTTTATTTCTGCCTCAACTTTCATACTAATCAAGCCCTCAGTGTGCTCTATATGTACAAAATTTCCATCCTCACTAACAAAAGCTGCCGCACAAACAAATTTCGCGGATCGATCTTTTTCATCTTTCATTCGATTCATAAAAACATCAAGCCACTCGGCGTCTGAAGCATTTTCACCTGCGCCCCATCGCCTAGTTTTCAAACCCAATTCATCAGCAAGCGCAGTGATAAAAATTCCACTGTCATCTGCGATTGTCGGCAAACCGGAAAGTCCAGCGAAGTGACTCGCTTTCGCTAATGCAATCTCCTCAAAACTTTCACCGATTTCTTCAAAATCCACTTCAATTCCAAGTTCAGACAATGAAACAAATTCATGGCCAGACTCACTTAATATTCCAGAAATTTCTTTAAACTTACCGGGATTTCCTGTAGCAATAAGTATTTTCATAAGCTCGGAAAGTGTACAATGTCGCCGATGAAGAAAAAAGACCTAAATTTTATAGACTTCGGAATAGCGGCAACTCTAGTTTTTACACTAGTCGCAGAACTTTACCGTTTTCACGGAATTTTATTGCTCGACATTTGGACTCCACTTTTCAGCAGCGCCTGTCTACTTTACTTTTTACTGAAAAAAAACTTAAAAATTCCTGACACTTTTCTACCAGCAGCATTTTTTGTGGCATTCGGATTCGCCTCACTCCTACTGAATTCCGGGAACATGGCCACTTCAAGTTTCGCCGAAGCGGCTTTTTACGGAATCCGCTGGGCCTCAATGTATTTCTTATCTGTGATTGTTTACAATCGGCCGCAAAAAATTTATATTAAAATGCTTTTTATTCTCGCGGCTCTGCTCGCAATTGCAGGTTTCATTCAGCTTAAATTTGTCCCGGATTTTACAAGTTTCGAAGAGCTCGGTTGGGATCCACACCAAAATCGCCTACTCTCAACTTGGTTCGATCCAAATTTCGTGGGCGGCTTTTTCGCCTTCATTTTACCAATCTCCATCGGCTATGCACTCAAAGAAAAATCTAGAAAAATCTTGCCGTTAATAGCAATTATAACACTTGCACTTTTCTTAACTTACTCACGCAGTTCATATCTCGCACTACTAACCGGAATACTGGTTTTTGGCTTTTTTCGCGACTTTAGAATTATCATTTTTTCAGGACTAGTAGGTATCGCTCTACTTGCTGTTTCACCACAAGCACAACAGCGCGTTGGCGATTTAATTGGCAGCGTAAATTCAGTTTTCACCGAGACATACAGCTTGCCTGATCCATCCGCTCGACTTCGACTTCAAACCTGGGAAAATGCATGGAATTTATTTTTAACAGCACCGGTTTTTGGCCACGGATACAACGCATATGCCGAAGCCTCTCTCGAAAACAAAACCTTGAAAGACAGCAATGTCCATTCCGCAAACGGCTCAGATTCAAGTCTATTAAACATCTTAGCAACCACCGGAATAGCCGGATTTCTCCCATACATTTCAGTATATATTTTACTTGCAGTTCGCAGTTTCAAAAACCGCCGGAATCCAATTGCTCTGGGATTTTTCAGTGGACTATGCGGACTCTTCATTCATTCAATTTTCTTGAACAGCCTACTTTTCCCACTCATCATGGCGCCGTTTTGGATAACAGCCGGATTTATAGAAGACAAACCAGAGGGTGTATAGCATTTTGATATACAATTGCTATATATTTGCTATCAATTTGATATACACAGTCAACTTCATCTAAAAACTCCGGACTTGTAAAAATACACAAGCCGTGTTATAATACTTAGATTTTTTAACAAAAATAAAAATGACAACTTGGAAGAAATTCCTATCGGTAGCTGCTGTTGCGGCAGTTGTGGGCCTTGCTCTCGCATGGGGAGTATATGGAGATGCAAGTCTTGGAAAAGGAAGTTTCCGTGATGCATTTTCACCAATATCTCCAGTCGTTACTGTTACGGGAGAATAAGCATCGAGTCGCCGAAAGAATAAAATCGAAATTTTTCGCTGATCGCGAATTCATAAATTTCCTTCAGGTGTCGTTTTGAACCTTTTGAATGTAAAAACGCTTCCACCAACATCATGAGCGAAGAGCCTGGTAAGTGGAAGTTTGTTATTAAAGTATCAACCATTCTGAACTTAAAATATTGCTGAATAAACAAATCTGATTTACCGGCAGGGATTCTGGTTTTTCCATAAGTTTCGAGAGTTCGTACAACCGTCGTTCCAACTGCAACTACATTTTTTCCTTCGATATTTTTCAAAGTCGACTGAGGAATTTCATAAGTTTCTTCATAGAATTTTCCGCTCTCACGATGCTCAGGCAATACAGGTGCAAAAGTTCCAAGTCCAACATGGAGCGTAACAAAATTACGTGAAATCCCTGCCAATT
>CALRGE010000006.1 GCA_943357175.1 Candidatus Peribacteria bacterium | reverse complement strand
TTCACGAAACCGACTCTACTCCCATAAAAGTTTGATTGAACTATATATAGATTCTCTACAAACAGGAATTAGGGTCGGTTTTTAATTACTCGACGAAGTCGAGCCATCCGGTCTTAGAATCTTGCTTTTGTGCCTAACATCTCCTCAATCCTCAACAACTGATTGTATTTTGCAATTCTATCAGATCTACTCGCTGAGCCGGTTTTGATTTGCCCGGTTTCCCATGCAACTGCAAGATCAGCAATTGTTGAATCTTCGCTTTCACCGCTTCGGTGTGACATAACGCAAGTGAAAGCTGCGCTTTTCGCCATTTCCACTGCATCTTTTGCTTCTGTTAATGTTCCAATTTGATTAACTTTTACTAAAATCGCATTGCATGATTTTTCATCGATCGCGCGTTTCAAAAACTTCACGTTAGTTACAAGTAAATCATCTCCAACCAATTGAATTTTTGAGCCCATTTTTTCTGTAAGTTTTTTCCAGCCAGCCCAGTCATTTTCTGCAAGACCATCTTCAATAGAACAGATTGGATACTTCGCTACCCAAGTTTCCCACAGGGCAATCATTTCATCACTGGTTTTCACACCAGACTTACTCTTTTTGAAATCATATTTCTCATCCTTCCAAAGCTCACTTGTTGCAGGATCAAGCGCAATAAAAATATCTTTACCAGGAACATAACCAGCAGCTTCAATCGCTTTCATTAAATATTCCAGAGCTTCTTCATTTGATTTGAAGTTTGGTGCAAATCCACCCTCATCACCAACTCCTGTCGAATGTCCGGATTCCTTAAGCAATTTTTTCAGAGCATGAAAAGTTTCCGCACCATATCTCAAAGCCTCTCTGAAATTCGGCGCACCTTTTGGAACTACCATAAATTCTTGAAAATCCACATTACTATCTGCATGCGCACCACCATTTAACAGGTTCATCATCGGTGTTGGAAGCAAAGTCGCGTTCGGATTTAAATATTGCCAAAGTTGAAGATTTTTCTCAGAAGCAGCAGCTCTTGCGCACGCCAAAGACACGGCCAAAAGCGCGTTTGCACCCAATCTACTTTTATTTGGAGTCCCATCAAGTTCTATCATTTTTTTATCTACTGAGATCTGCTCAGTTACTTCCATACCCACAATTTTTCCGGCGATTTCTCCATTCACATTCTCAACAGCTTTCATGACACCTTTTCCATTATATCTTTTCTCACCATCTCTCAATTCACAAGCCTCATTTTCTCCTGTTGATGCACCACTTGGTACAATTGCTCTACCAAACCCGCTTTCACTTGTAATTTCAGCTTCAACAGTTGGATTTCCGCGTGAATCCAAAACTTCTCTCGCATGAATTTTAGTAATTTTGCTCATGATGTGGGGGTTAATCGGGGGCATGATACTAGAATTTGCTGTTTCATAAAACACAAAACTTTGTTAAAATCCCACCCGATCTAAAAAAAATATATGGAAATCAACTGGCAAGGTAAATCATCTTTCACAATCAAGGGCTCAGAGGCAACAGTCGCTCTTGATCCACAGAATGACAATGTTAAGGCAAATGTTGTGCTTTTCACAAAACAAGATTCAGAATCAGGTATTCAAAATGCAAAAATTTTAAGCTGGCCGGGAGAATATGAAGTTTCAAATGTTTCAATAGAAGCAATTCCTAGTGTTTCACCACAAGATAAGCCAATTAATATCTTTGTTTTCTCAGTAGATAATATTCGTGTTTGCTCACTAGGAACACTTTCAACAGATATCACTGAGGCCATGTTTGAAAGAATAGGCGATATTGATATTTTGATTTTACCGGTTGGTACAAAAGAAGTTCTAAACACAAAACAGGCTCAGACTATATTTGAAGAAATCGATCCACGAGTTGTAATTCTTTCTTGTTACGAAGGCGCTCCAAGTGAATTTCTGAAGGCAGTAGGTAAAAGCGACCTCGCAACTAAAGATAAATTCTCAGTTAAACTGAAGAGCGAATTACCTGAAGCAACAACAGAATTCGTTATGCTTAATATTGCCTAATTAGATTTGTTACCACACCTTGAACTTCAAGGTATTCACTGGCTTCAATATCTTTATAGTCTTTGTTTTCAGCTTGTAACCAAACATGCTGACCTTTTTGTCTAAATCTCTTAACTGTATTTGCACCATCAACCAAGGCAATGACAATATCTCCGTCACGAGCCTTTAAGTATCTATTTGCAATAACAAAGTCACCTTCCAAAATTCCTGCATCAATCATGCTTAATCCTGTTACTTTCAAAGCAAAAGTACCATCAGGTTTTTTCAACATACTTGTTCCCATCTCAAAATAATCGATTACAAATTCTTCAGAAACAACTGGTCCACCTGCTGGAATTGTTCCCAAAACCGGAATTCTAAACATATTTGTAGCGGCATCTAATTTTGCCTTAACGCTTTTTAAAAGCTTAATACCACGAGGTGTGTCATCTTTTTTAATATAACCTTTTTCATGAAGTGCTTTCACATGCTTCAAAACACTGTTGTCACTTTTCACTTTAAAATGTTCGCGCATTTCTCGAAGAGTAGGCGAGGAACCGTGGCCCATCTGATAATCCTCAATAAAATCGAGAACCGCCTTTTGTTTGTCTGTAAGTATTTCCATATTTATTGGGTGAATGAACGCTCCTATATTAGGTGAGTCATTGCTCACCGTCAAGCATATTTTTTGCTTACATAAAATGCTATTATTCTTTTTCAAACACCTCACTTAATTTCTTATATACCCCTTGGTTGAAAACTCTCTGGGTTTCGTATTTTCCTGGTAGAAATAATTTAACAGTTTCAGAATCTAGAACTTTATTTTCCGACAAAACATTAACTTGTTCTTCAATAAAATTATCAAGATCTGCGTCACTTGCATTAGGATTTTCAATTTTAAAAATTCGAATTTGTTCGGTCACCCATTCTGCAATAAATTCCGCGCTCGCAGTTTTTTTGGCAATTTGTCTATTCAGAGATTCTCTAACAGCCATGGTCTCAACCATAATTTCATCACTGCCTTCAAGACTAATTTTTGCAGTGCCGACCTCCACATTTCCATCAGCTTTTACAGAAAGTTTTGATTTATATGGACTTACTGAAACTGGATTAAAGCCGGAATTTAAATATTCTTCATGTGCAAGTTTTGAATAATCAGTAGGTTTTTTCGGACAAATGCCATACAAAATGTCACCAGCATCACTTTCAAAGCCTTTGACGTAAAAACCTGCGGCTTGGCTATGCGCCAAAGTTGTCATCACAAAACAATCATCATTCATTATAAATGCTTTCAAATCTCCAACACTATTCCACTCGATTAATTCCTCTGCAGGAATCCTGCTGTAAATATTCTTTCCAGCGCCTAAATTAGAAGATCTAAATACTAATAAATCTTTAACCTCTTCATCTGTGATGGCCTTTCCATCAATAATTTTCCTAATAAGAATATTACTTTTCACATTTTTTTCACTGAGCCGATTTTTTGTTTCCGCATCATCTGACTTATCTTGTCTACTGATATCAACAGAAAGTGCGCCTGAAGATCTAGGGCTTACGGTCTTATCTTCCTCCGTTTCATTAGCTTTATTTTTATCAATCATCTCACGAATTTTATCACTAATTCTTCTAGTATTTGCTTCAGCACAATCTCTAACAAAATATCTGTGTGAGGCTAAGACACTTATCTCCTCAAAAATATCCCTAAACTCTCCTTGAAATCCGAATTTAAATTTCAGATTTTCAAATCTTCCGGAGGCTTTTTCATGTATCGGCTTCCCCTTGAAATCTCTAAAGCTGATTTCTACAGCCCAAGAAAAATCATTCTCAGAAGCTTTGATCACTGGCAAAAGTTTAACCATAAAACCCGCAGGTAGACAGTCACTCATATCAACATATATCGGCTCTGCAAGTGCTATTGATGCTTCAGCCTCAATCTCTTTTAATGATTTATCTTTATTAAAATCAGCAGGTTTTTTAAAACCATTTATTTTACTTAGCTGCCTTGGACTATCAAAAAGTTCCTTAAAAATTCTTCGAGTATTCTCTTCGTCAAATGCATCTAATACTCCGGCAGGCATAACACAACGATCTTTTTTAAAACCATTTACAATTGCATCAGAATTACAAAGTAATCTACGAATCACAAAATCAATATTTGCATCACTTTTTTTAATAAAAAGGAATAACTTCAATCTTAAAGTTTCGTCGGCATCTTTGTAGTCCTCTTCATTTTTGAATAGACCTGCAATAACTTTTGAAATTTTACCATCGTCACCTTTTGCCCACATTGAAAGAATTTTTATTGCAAAAGCAGACCCTATATTATTTAGGTTTTTTGCAATATTCATAAAACCAGAAAAAATTTCCTCATCATCTATTGAAAGTTTCAAATTCTCAATTACATCATCACTAGATACAAGTGCCAGATGCAGATTTGATGAATTGTATCCATGAGGATCAGCCTTGAAATATTCTTTCAGCTCTTTTTTAAGCCCGGAAAGTCTGGACTGCACAGGTTTTGAATAATAATTCGTCGCCACAATATGCCTCATGCTAGTTGCAGAAAGATATGAAGCTCTTTTAAAAAGATGCCCAAAAATTTCTTTTAATCCACTTACTCCAATCTTTTTTAATGCTTCATTATGTTCACCACTATTAATCTCTCCATCTAGTATTTCCAATATTTGATATATATCTAAAATATGAGGATGAAAAGTATCTATTAGTAAGTCAAAATCAATCCTGTTCTTTTTTTCAGTCATTCTCATATCTTCCTCAATTTTTGCTGTTGGCAATTTTCTACTCTTAGCGTTTTGAAGTGCTGCCTCAGCTTTTCTTTTCTCTGAACTGGCGATAGCGGTGACAATTAAACATTCATTTAATTGTGAAATCCTTTCATCTTCCATAAAATAATCTCCCTTCACTGCAGCTGCAATTTCTTCAATGGTTTTCTGTCCTAATTTAAAAGGGTCATAATACGGGCCCACTTCTCCACTTTTAACTTTCTGTATGTCTGCCTCCAAATCATCATATAAATGTGGGAAGGTTCTTTTTATTATCTTAAGACATTCGGGCATCCTTCCAGTCAAAATCAAAAAAATCTCTCCATGAAGCATCGAATCTGGTATCTCAATCTCAGATTCTAAACTTAAAAGTTTTGCATTGCCTGAATAGACTATAGACAAAAACATTTCCATCTTTTTACTAAACTTTTCAAAATTTTCTCCATCTTCTTTATAAAGTCGATCAACCTCTTTTCTAAGATCATTAATTTGCATTTTGCTATTCACTTCACGTTTTATAAGCCTGTCAAAATCCTCAAAGTTTTTTGCATTTATTTTTACATCGAATTCATTTCCAATTGCAGGAATTAAATCATTAGAATCAGATTTATTGTCAAAAATAAAATTCCAACTTTTTAATCCTTGAATACTATTTCGCACTTCCTGAAACATTAGTGATTTAAAGAAAATCATTATTTCATTTGCTCTATCAAGCGCTAGGCCCATTTCTTTTAGTCTGCCAATTTCAAAATCAGGCACTGGATAGAGTTCCATATCATTCTTAAAGTCTTTTATTGGAGCAACCTTGAATCTTTTTAATGATTCAATATTCTCTTCAATATATTCTTCAAATTGATGTGCTGCATATTCAGGATTAGTGTCTCCATTCATCTTAAAAATAAAAGGTAATTTACCAATCTTAAATAAAAGATTAGGATCGCCATTTGAATTCGCAATTATTTCTAAAGTTTCAGCCCAAGCTGTTTCAAGTTCTTCGCTTTGGTATTCTTTTAAGAATTTTGCTCCCGGATAAGTTTTTTTACCATTACTGGATGATATTTCTAATTTCATAGCCAGCACAATGCCATATTATCATGTTTATGTAAAGGCTTGACGAAGAAAGCCGACTGGTCGGCTATGGTGCCTTCGACAGGAATCGAACCTGTATTTACCCCTTAGGAGAGGGTCGTTCTATCCATTGAACTACGAGGGCCAAATGCGTAGCATCTCTTTTTTTTGATGCTGGCGAGCCATACTTTAAGTTAAATGTGGCAAAAAGCCAAATTTTGTTTAAAATGGAACTGATTTACTCCAAAGGCTATGGCGAAATTAACGCCCATGATGGAACAGTATCAGGATATTAAAGCTGAGTGCAAAGATGCAATTCTTTTCTTCCGACTCGGCGATTTTTATGAAATGTTCGGTCAGGATGCACACGATGCATCAAAAATTTTGGACATTACTTTGACGTCTCGTAGTAAAGATGAAAATGCCGTTCCAATGTGTGGAATTCCATATCATGCAGCAGAAAATTACATCGCAAAATTAGTAAAATCCGGCAGAAAAGTTGCCATTTGTGAGCAAATTTCAGATCCTGCACTTCCAGGAATTGTGAAGCGAAAAGTTGTGAAAATCATTACGCCTGGGACAGCAATTCTTGATCAAGTTTTAGATCAAAAATCAAATAGATACATCCTCTCAATTTATGCAAAAAAAGATTATTTTGGAATTGCATTTTGTGATGTAAGTACAGGTGAATTTCATGCAGCTGAACTCAGCGGAATCGAAGCTCTTCGCAATGAAATTCTTAGATTAAATCCATCAGAAATAGTTCTGGAACGTGACCAATACGACGACCCTGCAATTCGAACTATGGCGATTTCAATTTCTGACGCAACAATTTCTTCAGTTGCACTTTACGAAGATGCATACAAATTTTTGCTCGGCTCTTTTCATGTGAAAAGTCTTGAAGGGTTTGGAATTGCAAGTTGGCCTTTTGCAATTGAAGCCAGCGGAATTTTAATGCGATACATTCAAGAAACTCAAAAAGATGAAGCAAAACACATCGATAGAATTCACGCATATCATAGAAATAATTGGATGTATTTGGATGAAGGTACAATCAGAAATCTCGAACTTTTTTCAACAATGCGTGGGAAAGATGAAGAGGGAAGTTTGCTCAGCGTGATTGATAATACAAATTCTTCAATGGGTGGGAGAATGCTCAGAAAATGGCTTCTACGCCCGCTAATTCACAAGGAGCCAATTCAGAGCCGTCACGATGCAGTTGAAAATTTTATTTCAAACGAAGATCTAAGAAATTCTTTCAAAGATATTTTACTTGGCCTTTCAGACATTGAAAGAATTCTCGGCCGACTTTCTTCCAGCGGGGCAAATGCTCGCGATTTACTCTCACTTGGAAATTCACTTTCGCAAATTCCAAAAATAAAAAATACATTTGAAACGGCCACATCTTCACAACTTTTATCACTCTCAAAAGATTTACTTCCACTCGAAAAACTCAGTCAAACAATCGCATCTTCAATTGCTGACGAACCCGGTTTTAAAACAAGCGAAGGAGATATAATTAAAGATGGATATAACACAGAATTGGACGGCTTGCGCCGTCTAATGAAAGATGGGAAAACCGCGCTAAAAGAAATCGAACAAAAAGAAATTGAGGCAACGAAAATCAACTCTCTGAAAGTTTCTTACAACCGAGTTTTTGGTTATTACATTGAAATTAGCAGAGTAAATTTGGAAAAAGTTCCAGATAGATACATTCGTAAACAAACTCTAGCGAATGCAGAACGTTTCATTACGCCGGAACTAAAAGAGTACGAAGAAAAAGTTCTAAGCGCTGAAGAAAAATCTTTCAAACTTGAACAAGAAATTTTCCAAGATTTAAAAAGTGAAACTCTTGAATATATAAAAGAAATTAAACTTAATGCACAAATAATTGCCGAATTAGATGTGCTTCTTTCTTTTGCAATTACTGCGATAAAACGTGATTACGTGAAACCAAATTTTGGCGACAAAGAAATGCAAATTAAAGACGGCCGACACCCAGTTGTTGAAAACATAACTTTTGAAAATTCTTTCGTTCCAAATGATGCAAATTTCAAAGCTGGCGAAACCGAATTAAAATTAATTACCGGTCCGAACATGAGTGGAAAATCAACTTACCTTCGTCAAATTGCACTCATCGCATTGCTAAATCAAATTGGCTCTTTTGTACCTGCTAAAGCTGCAACTTTGCCGCTATTCGACAGAATTTTTACACGAGTTGGCGCCAGCGATAATCTTGTTCGCGGTCAATCAACTTTCATGGTTGAAATGCAGGAATCTGCTTATATTTTGAATCATGCCACGGCAAAAAGTCTCGTAATCCTCGACGAAATTGGACGAGGAACAAGTACATACGACGGGCTCAGTATTGCATGGTCAATTCTAGAATTTTTACACGACAAAATTGGAGCATTCACACTTTTCGCGACTCATTATCACGAGTTAATTAATGTTGTCCAAAACCTGCCTAAGGCAAAAAATTACTGTGTGGATGTAAATGAATCCGCAAGAGGTGTTTTATTTTTACACAAAATAATAGAGGGAGGAATTGATAAAAGTTACGGGATTGAAGTGGCAAAACTTGCCGGAGTACCAACCGCGATAATTGATCGTTCTGCTCAAATTCTTACAAATCTTGAATCGGAAAAAATCGAATCACAGCCAACAAAAATTCCTGAAAATCAAATGGGACTTTTCACAGGAAAATATATTGCTGATAGACATCCAGTATTGGAAAGATTGAAGGGAATTGATATAAATGATCTGACACCGATTGAAGCACTCATCGCACTGAGCGAGCTCAAAAAATTATGAAATTCCATTCGCCAGAACAAGAAAAAGCCTATCACCAGGCTTTAAAACACAAATTTAAAGCTATGGCTTTTGATATTGATGGCACATTAACAAAACTCGCAAAAATTACCATTCCAAGCAGGCTTCTTATAAAACTCGGTGAGATTGCAAGACAAATTCCATTTATGATTTGCTCCGGGCGAGACATTGATCACATAAAAAACAAGGCTGCTAGCATTAATGGTGGCAGTAAAAACTTTTTTATAATTTCCGAAAATGGTGGCGCAACTCATTCATATGATTCAAAAAAAAATTCATACACGGAACTTTTCAATATCCCATGGCCAGATAAAATAATCACTTCACAGGAACTTACATATCTACTCGACAAAAAACTCCCTTGGAAAATTCAAGTGAAATCTCGTGATCACAGCATTGTACTTTATTACCCGCCGGTTTTTTATGTTTTCCCAACTTTAATAGTTCATCTTTCAAAATTTCTAGCGAATGCCACTCGTCGCATAATAAAAAAAGAAGGCTACGAAAATTATTTTGACGTTGAAGATTCCGGCATTGGCACAATCATAATTCCAAGAGAAAGCGGGAAGGGTAAGGCTATAAAAAGACTCTCACAATATCTCAAAATTCCACTCCGCGATTTTCTTGTTGTGGGCGATATGCCAGAGCCCGGCAAAAACGACGCCGAATTTCTCTCCGGCAATTACGGCACTGCATTCTCTGTCGGCAATCAAACTCACAACACTTTCCCACTTCCGGTTTACAACGATCACGGCAAAAAACTAAGAGGCCCTGAAGGGACTTTGTATTTGTTGAATGAGATTGGGATTGCAAACTAGGGAATACATAATTCATAATGCAAAGTGGTCGATTTCGATCCCTTTGAAACTTGCAAGTATTGAAAAATCTTCACATAAGGAGTATATTTAGAGCATAATAAAAAAAATATGCCAATCACATTTAAGTTAGAAAAGGACGGGAAAAAATGGCATGCTTTTTGCCCACAATTAGAGGGTTGTCATACTTTTGGACAAACTAAGGAAGAAGCATTAGTAAATCTAAAGGATGCTGTCATGCTTTATCTCGAAGATGAGATCGAGAATCAGTCTATGAAGGCAGTAATTACAGTTGTAGAAGTCCGTAATAAAAAGAAGCCAAGTCATGTCTAAATATAATATGACTCCTAGCAAACTCATAAAGTTGCTAAGGCAACATGGTTTTGTATTTGCACGTCAAAGTGGAAGTCACGCTATATTTAAAAATGATAACGAAAATAAAAAAGTTGTTGTACCAATACATAGTAAAGATATTCCAAAGGGAACGCTTCATGCAATTTTAAAAGATGCAGGAATTAAACTATAGCGGACTTTTAATCGTCTGAATCAGACTTTTAGAAACATGAGTGTATCTTTCTGTTGTACGAACATCATTGTGGCCAAGCAACTCCTGAATACACCTCAAGTTCACACCATTCTCGAGTAAATGAGTAGCAAAACTATGCCGCAAAGAGTGAAATGAAGCTTCTTTTCGTATACTACTTTTCTTCAAAGCCACCTCAAAAACTTTCTGTGCTGTTCGCGTTGTCAATTTACCAACTCGAATACTTTCAAAAAGATATCGAGTTTCACCGCGCCTAACACACATTGCTTTCAACTCATCTTTCAATACTGCCGGAAGCAAACTAATTCTATCTTTACCGCCTTTTCCATTTCGAATTTTCACAATTCCCTCCTGAAAATCCAAATCACAAATTCTTAACTTTAAAACCTCACTAACTCGAAGGCCCGCACCATAACTCAGTGCCAAAATTGCTCTATGTTTTTCATTTTCAATCTTCCCTAAAATCTCAAAAATCTCTTCTCTACTTAAAACCACCGGCAATTTCTGCTGTTTTTTCATAGCCCGAATCTTCTCAAAATGCTGCATCTGCACATGTCTATAGAAAAACTGCAGAGCCTGCACACTCAAATTTATTGTTTGTGGAGACAATCCATCATCCCGCCTCTTCAGAATAAAATCCTCAACTTTCTGCCTATTACTCTTCTCCCAATCCTGCCCACAAAACAAAAAGTAAGCCCAAACCTGATCTTTATAGGCTTGAATAGTCCTATAACTATAGTTCCTCAGCCTCAGCTCCCTCACCAATTTTTGTATCCCTGGGTGGTCCATCTTGTGCATACTTCCAATTAAATGACACAAGTACTATAATCACCCCGTGCTGAATAAGTCCTGAATAAAACCTTTCATCCAACTCCTTCAGGTTGTAAGTTCGCACAAGATGGAGTTGTACGAAAAAATGAAAAATTTACAGATTAGCGACTTGACAAAGTTATCATTATGTGATAATTTGGCACCCAACCTTTAATCACAATATTTTATGTCTAGATCAGCAGCCCTATTAGCTTCAGCACTAGCGTTTAGCACTCCAGCACTTGCTGAGAATCCAACACCAGCTATGGATTTATCAAAAATGGAAACGGTTTTGCCAAAAGATAATCCGGCACTATCAGCAATTATGACTGTAGCAACAGCAAAAGTTGCTTCGCTAGGGCTGCCTCTCGCACTGGCGGCTGGCGATCGACCAGGTGAAATTGTTTACAAAGGAGTTCCAAATGATAAAACGAAAATAGTAATGGATGCTGTAAATGACACCCCGCAAATGAACGGAATGGGATGTGTGAGTTTCATCGTTACTCCAGATACAAATTTGCCGCCAGCAGATTACAAAGGGCCTTTTGATATGGGTGCCTATTGCGGTCCAAATATACCGATGTAATTTTTCATTTCATCGTACAACAGCGCATAAACGGCTCACTTCGTTCGCATAAATTGACCAGCGGTAACCCTTCGGGATATTCTACCGCTGGTCATCTTCGTTTATGCGGGACGTTAGCCGAAATGCCAAATTTATAACCCGCCTAGCAATATGTCAGAAACCATTTCCCTCCCCGACGAAAATCCACAGATTGAGCCATTTGAATATATTACTGAAGATGGAGAAGCAACATTCAAATTCAATCTTGTTCCATCTACTTCCGAAAATGGGAAACCATACTTTGAAATTGATATTGTTGAACAACCTGAATATGGAGATCGAGATGCAAAAACCAGCATAACCCATTTTCGTGGTAACTCACGGGGAGGGAAAATGGTTTGTATCGGTGATTATCCAGAATCAACGCCAACAATTGAAGATGCAAAGAAGTGGGCGGGTATGTGGGCTAAATTTACATGGAGGTATATAAAAACAGGTAAGGAATTTCCAAATGAGTAAATTTGGCACAACGGCTAACAGTGAATAACTGGTTCACTCACTGCGTTCGTTCTCCCAAGTTTGGCAAGGCTACCGCTTCGCGATATTATAGCCTTACCAAACTTCAGTTATTCACGGACGTTAGCTGAAATTTGGCCCCCTGATCATGGCAAAAGAGTTGACAGGACAGTAAAAATATGAGACTATTCCTCCCTAACACTAATTAAGCCATATGTGTAAAGAAGCCTTCACAAAATGCGTAGACTACCTCGATAAAAACCTTACTCAGGCTGAACGTTCAAAGCGCCTGCCAAATAATGTAGTGGCAGAAACAAGAAGTGCAATAGCTAAAGTAAGAGGGCTTTTGGATCAAAGGCTCTTTGACGTAAACAAAGTTGAGCCAATGGTGAACAAAGTTAAAGACAAGCTATTTGCGGCTTTGATGAATGGTCGTTGTAACATAGCCCAAGGAGATATTACTAATCAAAAGACTGACGCAATTGTAAACGCCGCAAATACTCAACTTAAATTAGGTGGTGGTGTTGCGGGTGCAATTAGAACGAAAGGCGGGCCGCAAGTTCAAATAGCATGTGACGCTATTACCAAAGGTGGGAAACAGCCACTTGAGATGGGCAAAGCAGCAACGACAACAGGTGGAAAAATTGGTCCACAAATCATTCACGCCGCGGTCATGGAATGGGGCGGTAAGGCAACACCAGAAGCTATCAGAAGGGCAACGCGCAATATTGTGATTGAAGCAAAATCCAAAGGATTCAAAACCTTATCAATACCAGCACTCGGAGCTGGAGCTGGCGGCGTGAATCCAATGGAAAGTGCACGTGCTATTCAAAAAGGTCTTTATGACGTAGTACTTGAACTTGCGGCCTTCGACGAAATAAAGATTGTCGCCTTTGATCCAAATACTCAAGCAGCATTTCAACAAGTCTTTTCGGGAGGAATAAATCAACAAGCAAAAGCAGCTTAAGGGGACGGGGGCCAAACATCAGCTAACAGCGCCTAACCGGTTCGCCTGCGGGCTCTCCCAAATTTTTTGTGGCGGTGGGTCGCTCCGCTCCAAATTATACCGCCACGAAAAACTTCGGTTAGGCGCGAACGTTATATGTCATAATAAAAGCCGCCTTTAACCATTAACTAACAAATCATATGGAAAACGGTCCAAAATTAGAACTAAAGCTCGCACTAATTTCTCACCAAGATCTCGAGGGCAATATCAATGCTCTTGGAGCAATGGCTGGCAGAGATATTACTGATGAGCAATGGAGAGAAATTTTGGTCAGCGAACAAGTCGCTGGCAACGGAGAGCTACTTGATGCATTGCACGATCATTTACTTGAGCATGGTGATGAAATTCAAACAGCTGACCAATTGCGAGCTTTAGTTCAACAATTAAAAAAACAAAAATAAAGCGGCGGCTTTTATTACGCTCGCCCGCCCTTCGGGACGTTGCACTCGGGCTCGACCTTCGGCACATATAACACAAAATATGCGGTTTCGCTCGGCTGCACCTCGCTACACCAATATTTGCTGGTGATGGCTCACTCCGTTCGCTATTATATCACCAGCAAACATCGCATATTCTGGAACGTTAGCTGAAATATCCCTTTTCTTTTCTGGGCTACCGCCCAATTGTTTTAAAAAATTTTCAAATTTCTTTTTCTTTATTTTTAGAGGGGAATATAAGGAGTTTTCTCCGCTCCGCTCCGAAAACATTTATTTATAAGGGGAAAACGAATACAATAAACCTATGAAATCACTAAATGAATTGATAAAAAAAATAATAGAATTTCGCGACGCTAGAGATTGGAAGCAATTTCACAATCCAAAAGATGTCGCGTTATCACTTTCCCTGGAGGCAAGTGAGGTTGTTGAGCATTTCCAATGGAAGAATGGTGCGGAGATAAATGAATATATCAAGTCTCATAAAAGTGAAATTGGAGAGGAGCTAGCCGACGTTCTATATTGGGTGTTACTCATGAGTCATGATTTAGATATTGATATTATAGATGCACTAGATAAAAAAATTGATTCAAACGACAAGAAATACCCGGTTGAAAAATCTAAAGGAAAACATACAAAATATAACAAACTTTAATATGAATAATATATGGCGTTTTACAGGTCCACCAGAAAATTGGATAACAGCTCTAGGATTAAACAATTGGGCTTTAAACGAAAACAATAAAGGTTTGTGGCAGAATAAAATACAACCCGGTGATACTGTGATTTTTCATTCTACAAAAAAATCTGAGTTTTCAAACAAAACAAAATCCTGTGTTATAGGGTTTGGTTATGTAGGTGCGCCATTGACCGTTAAAGATGAAAAATGGTGGCTACAAGAAACAAGAGACAATGAAAATTATTGGCCATATGTTGTACCCCTTAAAGAGGTGTATTTATTCTCAGATATCAGTAATATTAATCTCGACAAAGCAATACAAAACAAGGAGCCCGAAGAAATTATTGCAGAAATAGAGATTCTTACTCAAAATGGTATTGAAATATCTAAATTAAATAAAGAATCACAAAAGTTAAATCAGGAAACTCCACAATTCCCTGTGAATGGAAGCGCTTCAGGAATAAATGAAATATACGAAGATTTAATTCTTAATCAGAATCAAGATTTTTTTTCACGTACAAAAATTTCGGACGAGAGTGTTTTAGAAAGAAAATTAGCTGAAAATTTAGATGAAAAGTTATCAATTCTTACTAAAGAACAGCTTTTAAACCAAGCAAAAGATTTTGATAATAGTGATTCTGCTTCTCATGCAGTCAAATATGGTGAGATTAAAGTAAGGAAAGAGAATCAAATTCAAAAAAGACGTGTAGCTAAGATAGAAAACTATTCATGCCAGGTTTGTGGTTTTAAGTGCGAATATAAAAGAAGAAACGGAAAGCAGGGATGGATAATACACGTAGACCATATTGTAGAAAAAGCTGACGGTGGAAATGAGAAGTTAAATAATTTGTGGGTTCTCTGCCCAAACTGTCATGCAAAAAAAACATATGGTGTCATAGTTATTGACGTTAAAGAGAAAAAAGTGTTCGAGAATGATAAAGAAATCACAATAAGCGATAACCACTTATTTGATTAGGTGTTTTGGGCTACGGGCATTCACCCCTTTAATTCCCCTCTGCCCTTCGCCCAAAACGGAAAAAGAAATTTGAAAATTTTAAAAACAACCGACTATTGTCGGAAAAGAAAATGAATACATCAGCTAACAGCGTATATCTGGTTCGCGCTTGCCTAACGGCAAATGCTCACCCATATTGCTCCCTGCGGTCGCAACATCAGATATACGCGAACGTTAGCGGAAATTGGGCTGTTTTTATTCTCACGAAAATAGTATTATCCAATCGCAATTAACATTAACTGAAAAAATATGAAAGTCTGGCACATTCTCTTATCGATAGTTATCACAGCAGCGGTTGTTGGCGGTGGCATGTATATTTGGCAACAATCACAATTTAATACTCTAAGTAAAGCAATCGAAGAACTAAAAACTGAACCAGCTACTGTTGAAGAAAGTGAAGATAAAGAGGAAACAAGTCAGCTCATTTCACTCGACTCTAACAGTTCAGCATGTACCCAAGAACCATCTAAAGTATCGTTGGATATCGGTTATACTCGTACGATTTATCCAGTCGCAGTTGAATACAAAACCACAGCTGATGATTATCATCAAATCGCTGGCTTGTTTACCGCCGCTGCTTGCGGTGAAGACCGCTTGAATGAACTCTTTGGTTCAAAAACATTCAGTGATGTGGTAATATTCACAGATAATCCAAGTAGTGATTTGGTAACATACCTAAAGGGTAGTGATTTTATATGCAGTGACGAGGAAGTGCCAGACAGCGATTGCAGTCATTGGTACAAAAGTGGATCAGTCTCAGTTGATGTTATGGTGGGTCTTAGAAAATGGGCAGAAATGATATACGGTTCAGATTGTAAAAATTGCGGATAATGCAATCGCTATAAAAACAGCCCAACTGTCCGCTAACAGCGCATAAACGGCTCACTTCGTTCGCACAAATTGACCAGCGGTAACCCTTCGGGATATGCTACCGCTGGTCATCTTCGTTTATGCGCGAACGTTAGCCGAAATGCCAAATTTATAACCCGCCCAAAAACATGTCAGAAACCATTTCCCTCCCCGACGAAAATCCAAAAGTTGAAGCATTCGAATATGTGACCGAAGATGGAGAGGCAACATTCAAATTCAATCTCGTTCCATGTACTTCAGAAAATGGGCAACCCTACTTTGAAATCGATATCGTTGAACAGCCAACATATGGTGATCGCGATGCTAAAACCAGCATAACCCATTTTCGTGATAACTCACGGGGAGGGAAAATGGTTTGCATCGGTGATTATCCAGAATCAACGCCAACAATCGATGACGCAAAGAAATGGGCGGGTATGTGGGCTAAATTCACATGGAGATATATAAAAACAGGTGAAGAGTTCCCAAATGAGTAAATTTGGCACAACGGCTAACAGTGAATAACTGGTTCACTCACTGCGTTCGTTCTCCCAAGTTTGGCAAGGCTACCGCTTCGCGATATTATAGCCTTACCAAACTTCAGTTATTCACGGACGTTATATGCCATTTGCTGTCGGTAAATTTAGGCAATATAAATAGTTTAAGAAATGAAATCGGAATAAGATTTTAAAATAAATTATGTGTAAACCTTGCAAACAGCACATAACAGAGTTTAAACGGTTCACACACTTCGCTATGCTCCGTTCGTTCACCCAAGTTTTACAGTGGTAAGCACTCCGTGCTATTTTACCACCGCAAAACTTCGTTTAAACTCGACGTTGTACGAAAAAACGAAAATTTATATGGCTCAAAAATTCAAACTAAAACCAGGCGAAATGAAGTCCATTGAAACGGCGGGCAAAACATACCAAATAAGCTGTGACCTTTTTACGAATCATGATCATAAAAAGAAACCTATTTATTATTATCACGATAAGATGAAAGACGAAGATTTTGTTGCAACAGTAGAAGGCAATGATTGCCCGCCTTACGATTCACCTTATTCAAACACAGTTGATGCATATTGGAGTGTATTTAGAGAAAAAACAGTAATTCATTTCGCAAAAAAACAAGGTCATCTAGAAGTAGAAATCGAGGAAAAGTAAATTTTCGTTTCATCGTACAACAGGGTATAGGCGGTTCCACTCCTCCTTTTAGTCGTCGCTTCACCCATATTGTCTAGCGGTCGATTGCTTCGCGATATATTATACCGCCAGACAACATCGCCTATACCCGGACGTTAGCTGAAATTGGCTGTTTTTATTCAGTCGTTTAACGTAAAATTCATTTATTAATTAACCCTAATCAATATGGAGTACAAAACAAATCCCTGGACAATCGTCCTGACTATAGTAATCACAGCCGTTATTATCGGCGGCGGTGTTTACTGGTGGCAAACTCAAAATTCCGCTGAAGTAACACCAGTAGAAGAAGTTGAAATTTCTCAACCGACAACTGAAACATTGCCAACGACACAACCTACAGTTTCAAGCAACAGGCCAGTCATCGCTTATCCTGCTGATGGTTCGATAGTTGACGGTGTCACCATCAAAGGCACCGCCGAGGCAAACTCTGAAATTTGGGCATACGTTAATTATCCAAAAGACGAAATGTCATGTATCACCAGCAATTCATATGCAAGCGGCGGTGCCGCAATGGTAGATGCAAATGGGAATTTTGAGTTAGCTTTAGCTGAACCATGCAGTGAGGAATTAACAGTAGTAGTTTCAACTTCAGATCCCGCCGCCGACAAAACAGGAGCATGTAGAGATTCTGAATACGTTAGTGAGTCAATAACGTTTACAAATTCCGGCGAATTGCCAGGGATTTGTAAACAATAAAAACAGCCCAACATCAGCTAACAGCGCATATGCAGCTCGGCTGCTGCCTCGCCCAAACATTGTACCGCCACAAAACATCGGCTATTCCGGAACGTTATCTGAAATTTTTTGTTCCTTGGTGCAATAACATGGAAAATATTAGACTGCGACAATTTGAGGAAAAAGATAAAGAGGCAACCTACAACCTTCATCTTGAGGGCTTAAAACAGACTGAGAGTTTTATCGATGATCCAAAAGCCAGAGAACAGCTTGACCAAGACCTCAAGCGAATCAGAGAAGAATATATCGATAATGATGGAGAATTTTTTGTAGCCATAATTAACGATAAGCTTGTTGGTATGGGCGCCTTGAGAAAAGTAGATGAGGCAACTGCCGAAATAAAAAGAATGAGAGTTAAGCACGAGCTTCAGGGCAAAGGAATCGGCAGCTTGATCTTAGATAAGCTTATCGAAAAGGCAAAGGAGTTAGGCTACAAAAAATTGTTTTTGGATACATCGACAAAACAAATTGTCGCCCAAAAGTTATATGAGTCGCGTGGTTTTAAGGAAAGTAAGCGAGGTGAAATATATGGACAAGAAACTATATACTACCAATGCGATATTTAACACGAACGGGATGAGAACTTCAGATGATGCGCGAACATTAGCCGAAATTCTGCCCCACCTTTACCGAATAATTAAATTTATATACATTAGCATTAACTAACCTAATTCATATGAATAAAGACCTTATCGTACAAAAATCCGTTCAAGTGAGTGCTCCCGTGAGTAAAGTGTGGGAAGCATTAACAAATCCTGAAATGGTGAAACAGTACCTTTTTGGGACACAACTTGTTACTAACTGGCAAGTTGGCAGTAGCATAGTTTTTCAGGGAAGCTATGAAGGTAAAGAATATCAGGATAAAGGAGAGATTGTTCAATTTGAACCTGAAAAACTATTGCAATACACATATTTAAGTAGCTTCTCCGGTTTAGAAAATAAAGAGGAAAACTATTCTTTAGTCACCTATGAAGTGAGTGGGGTAGATGGTGATGTTACTTTGAAAGTGTCCCAAAAAGGGTTTGCTAATGAGCAGGCACGGGAGCACTCAGAAAGTAGCTGGAATATGGTACTTAATGGCATAAAGAAACTTGTCGAGTAAAGGTGGAGCAGAATTCTCGTCTAACAATGAATAACTGGTTCACTCATCCCGCTACGCTTCATTCGTTCACACAAGTTTGGCGGCGGTACGTCACTCCATATTATACCGCCACAAAAAACTCCGGTTATTCACGGACGTTAGAAGAAAGTCAGAAAAATTTTAAAACATTTAAGCACCTAAAATATGGCACTCTCAGCAAACGACAGGACTGAACTCCAAAATACATTTTTTGATAGGGTCCCAAGAATGTTTTGGAGCGAAGGCTACCAAAAACCAGAGTACTCTGGGATTTTATCAGTAACACTTCCGTTAATAGCTCTATTAATAGTATTTTTTATAATCAAAAAAAACATATATTTTAAAGTGGTACGCTGCCATAGCAACAATTATCTATGCCATATATTTTGTTTTTATAAGCAGACAATTTTATGTGGTTTAATTTTTCTGCCAATTGCGTAACAGCGCATATGCAGTTCGCCAATACCCGGACCTTAAGTGAAATATTTTTATGAAAATAACAAGCTCAGCTATTGCTACAATAATCGTGATGAGAATTTTTGTTGCTATAGCCGCAAACAGGCCGGAGCTGCAATTTATATTCCACGACCAGTCATATCATTTTTACTATGGACTTCTATTAATGATTCTTGCACTTATATTCAGACGAGCAAAATATGGACACATCTTCTTCGGCATAGGTGCAGGCCTATTCATTGATGATGTTTCAGCCTTCAAGTATGTCATGACTGGTCCAGCACTCAATCCAATAACAGAATACTGGTCTCCTCTTTTCATTATTCCTTTGATGGTCGGCCTGTTTGTTCTTATAGTTTCAGAGATACGACTAAAAAAGTTTTTCCCAAGCTATGAACACTAAAATACAAAAAATTCTCAGCACTTTCACCGCCATTGGTAAGAACAATTGCCCACTTTAACCTCAAAAATATGCCTACAGCAACTTGGTACACACAATTAGTAAAACCTTTTTGGTCTCCACCCGCATGGCTATTTGGTCCTGTTTGGTCAGTGCTGTACATTTTGATTGCAGCCTCATATGGAACAGTATTTTACAAGGCTTTCACCAAGCAAATACCTTGGATAGTAGCTTTGCCATTTGCTTTAAACCTAATTTTCAATTTTGCATTTACACCAATTCAGTTTGGACTAAAAAATAACGTTTTAGCGTCTATAGATATTATCCTAGTTCTTGGAACCCTCATCTGGGGATTAGTTGCAATTTGGCCACATATGCGCTGGGTGGTATATGCAAATCTGCCCTATTTGCTATGGGGATCTTTTGCCACAGTTTTGCAACTTACTATTACTTACTTAAACAAATAATATGTTCTGGAAACTTTATCTTATTGCACTGCCAGTATTTTTTGCCATCGACATGGTTTGGCTTGGAATTGTGGCAAAGAATTTTTATGCCAAACAAATTGGTTTTCTAATGAAATCTGATGTTAATTGGTATGCAGCAATTATTTTTTATCTCGTATTTATAGCAGGTCTGGTGGTTTTCGTTATTTCACCTGCACTTGAAAAAGGGTCCTGGATACACGCAGTTCTTCTTGGTGCCTTATTCGGGTTTATTACGTACGCAACCTATGATTTGACAAATTTAGCAACAGTTAAAGATTGGCCGCTACTTGTAACTTTTGTTGACTTAGCTTGGGGAGCAACACTTGCAGCATCAGTATCTACAATAGCGTATTTCATAGCAACAAAACTTAATATATGAATTACTTTGTAATACTTGCGATTATTTTGTTTGGATACATCACTTAACAGCGCATATGCAGCTCGCACTTCGCAAACGTACGAACGTTAAATGAAATATTTTGGACTTTCTGATATAATAAATTATCCATTAACCTATAATTATATGAACGCAAAACTTCAAGGCGCACTCGTCGAGCTCAGGCAGGCTGGTGCTCAAGGTTTACCAAGTGAGTCAGCTGTTGAAGCTGCTAAAGACGGTACAACTTGGAACGGCAAAAAATCCAATGGCGATCCATGGGGCCTTACCAAAAATAATGCGAATAGCTTCAACTGCATGTGTTAGGAACGGCCAAAGTCCATCACTTAACAGCGCATATCTGGCTCGATTCTTGCGAAAAATCTTATATCTAAATCATGGAATCAAAATTAGAAAAGGCTCTCAAATGGATTGTAAATATCCTCAAAAAGCATAATGTGCCGTTTCAAATTGCAGGAGGTTTTGCTGCTCATATTTATGGCGCAAAACGTTCAGTAAACGATATCGATCTGGATATTCCCGAAGAGAAATTTAAAACTATACTCCCAGATATTGAAAAATATATTACTTTTGGGCCAGATAGGTTAAAAGATGAAAAATGGGATCTTGATTTAATAGTTTTAAATTATGAAGGACAAATGATTGATATTAGTGGTGCATATAAAACAAAAATTTATAACGAAAAAAATAAAACATGGGAAAGCTATCCTGCACAATTTGAAACGGCACAAATCAAAACAATATTTGAAATAGAAGTTTACGTAATGAATCCAAAAGATTTAATGGAATACAAAAAAATACTTAATGGCGAACATCAAAAAATTGATATTGAAGCAGTTAAAAATTACCTGGTGGATTTTTCGCAACATCACACAACAGAGCTCAACCGGTTCAGGCACGTACGTTAGCTGAAATAAAAAATCACTAAACTTTAACCAAGCCAATATGAAAAAAATCACCATAGAACGTTCATTCTCGACAACAATAGAAAAAGTTTGGGAAGCATTGACCAGCGAAGATAAACTGAAAAAATGGTGGTGTCCAACTGGTATGGAATCATCACATATCTCTGTTGATTTCAAAAAGGATGGAGTATTTAGGTATTCTTTTAAAGGTTCAGAAGGTCAAGAATTTTGGGGCCGAGGAGTTTATCAAAAAATTGAGCAAGCAAAATTTCTATCCTTCCTAGATACATTCACTGATTCACAAGGAAATCCTGTGCCATCCTCACATTATGGAATGTCTGGAGAAGAAATAGTAGAGGCATTAGTAGAATTCAGTTTTACAGAAGAGAATGGCATTACTAAAATGACAATGGTCGGAGAGAACCCACATGATGATTCCATACTGGAGGATATGAAAAAAGGTTGGAATGGCATGTTTGATAAACTTGAAGAACTTTTAAAGAACGAGTAATTCTTTAGATCAGATTATGAAAATAAACACAAAAGATTACGTTGTTCTCCTGCACGGCTTTTGGAGGACAGCAAAATCGATGAAAAAATTAGAGAAGGTTTTGTCTACAGATGGATATTCAGTGATTAATTTAAATTATCCTTCCAGAAAAGAAACGATAGAAAATCTTTCTAATAATTACCTAAAAAAAGCATTAACGGAAAAATGTACTGACAAAAATAAAAAAATTAATTTCGTAACACATTCGATGGGAGGAATTATTGTCAGGTATTTTTTAAGCAAAAATAAAGTTAAAAATCTTGGCAGAGTTATCATGCTTTCACCTCCAAACAGCGGCTCAAAATTAGCAGATTTTTTAGCCAAATCTTTAATAATGAATTATATTTTTGGTCCTGCATTGAAACAATTAAGAACAGATAAAAAGAGTCTTCCTAGCGCGATTCCTTCTCCGAAATACACAGTAGGTATAATTGCAGGCAAATATGATGAAAAAGTCTCCGTGGAAAATACAAAATTAAAAAATATGAAAGATTTTCTAATAGTACCAAATATGCACACATACATTATGGATTCAGATTTAGTAATAAGCGCCGTGCAAAGCTTTATCAAAAAAGGTAAATTTTAAACATGAAAACAATTTTAATTTATTTTAATTATGAAAAAAGTATTCGCAAGAAGTTTAGCTCTGCTGTCACTGGTATTTTTAACAAGTTGCGCTCAACCGGTAGATGAATTAGTTAAAATTTATACAAATGGTACAAATGGATATGAAATTCAATACCCTTCATTTTTGACATTAGATGATTCGAAATCTGACAATGTTTTATTCACAAATAATACATGCACGTCGAACGATAAACTTTGCATAAAAGGTGTAGATCTTGAGATTTATGTTGAAGAAAATAATGAGAAAATGACCATCGATCAAAAATTTAATGAGTACATCAAAAGCAACAAAACATGTAAACAAATAAAGATATTTCCACTTCCGGAAAAATTTGACGAAAATGAATTAATAAATGCAGTTAGATGTGAATTTGATGAAGTGCCAAAACAAGCCAAAGGCGGATATACTTACACAGTTGTAAACGAAGCAAAGATTTTTAGCATAACTGTGTATCAAGGTGATTCTACAATAGTTGCATTTGCGGATGGGTCCTTACTAAATATTGCCAAAGATTCTTACGACCCATTGGGAGATATGATGATGAGGACTTTTAAATTCACAAAGTAATAATTAAAATGAAAAAAACAATCTTAATCATCTTGGCGATTATCTTACTTTCACTCGCATTCACAGCGCCATGGCTTTGGATTGATAATGGAGAAGATATTATGGAGAGCAGATTCTTTAGAGGAAACGACGAAGAGAATTTCAAAAAACCAAAAAATACTTGTGACTGTGACGGGTCATGCTTAAATGTTGAATGGAAACCGTTCGGCGCGAAAGTTGATGCCTGTGCAGACGATTATTATTTTATATCTTTCTTCGGGAAAAGGTTCTATTTTGATGGCGAGTGAAGTGAAATATTAAACCTGAATATAAGCACCACTTCCAAGGTCAATCTTTTCTCCAGTAGGAGCTGTCGCGACTTTGTCTATATATGAGTTTAACTGAGTAGGACTCAGGATTTTACAGTTATAAGATCCGTAAAGACTTGCGGTCAGAGTCAAATTACCGTCACTCGTTGCCTCAACTGAATCAAGCTCAGCGCCATATGGTAAAGTAAGTTTTCCAGTTTTATCCCCAACTTTCAAAGTTAGATCATCAATATTCAGAACTACCGGCTTTCCTTCACGAGTAAATTCGAGGCTACCTGAAGTAATTTCTCCTTTCTTTACTAAATCATTCCATTCTGCAGGTAAGTTCAAATTCTGATCAAGTTTTGCTGTCTCAGTTTTATTGCCTTGAAGTAACAATAACTCATCTTGGAAGTGTTCCAAGAGCCGCTGTAGATTTTCTTTATTATCTTTAAAATAATCCGCCATCACAACAACAAGTTCAGATATTGTAGACATGAAAAATGACATGAGAACTTCCATGTCCACTTCCAGCATTAGTTTTTCCATTTCCGCTTCACTCATACCGTCTATCAAAGAATCAATCTGAGGTTTAAGTGCTGGTCCCATTTTCTCAAAAACTTTATACAAATCAGCTTTGCTGTTAATTTTTGAAAGGTCTATTTTTTTAATCTCTGCCTCAATGATAGGCACAATTTTATTTGCAAGTTTTACTAGTGGTTTTAGGCGTGGTTCTTGAGAAATTAAATCTTCTCTAAATTTCATGGCACGAGTTTGAAATTCGAGAACATCGTGATCACCAAAATCCGGATCTTCAAAAAATTCTTTATCAGGTAGCAAGTCGGCAGTTTTAAGTCGCTCTTCAACTTTTGGCAGGACATCATACATTTCCTGTAACTTATCTTTGATCTGTCTCTGCTCAGAGCTTTGCTCGATTTTTTCACCTTTCTCGAGCTCGGCGGAAATCAGCCCTCTGCCCAGCTTAGGAACTTCTCCCTTTCCCGAGATTGCATCATTTAATCCAGCTTCTGTTTCAGAACCAAATTTACCATCCACTCCAAATCTTGGAAGTTCGCCACCATTTGTTAGAATTTTCTCTTGAATCATGCTAACAAGCGCCAAAGGATCTTTTGCCACTCTAAAGAAATTCCAATCAAGCGGCGCTTCGCCTTTTTTCCAATTCATCAATTCACAAACTTTTGACCAGTTTGCTCTTATTTTATTAAAAAAAGCATACGGGTAATCAGGAGCAATTTCTCCCTTTTTAACAGTTTCAAAAGGTGCATCTTTATTCTCTTTGAATTCTTCCAACACGGAAGGGGTTTCCACCTCAGCCTGTGTATTGTTTGTATTCAGGGTCACGATTTTTTGTTTAAATCATAATATTATACTCCGTTTCAGCTTGATTTTCCAGCACTTCTGCAGATTTCGCTTGAGTTATTAGTTCTAGACATTTTTCATTGCGGACTTTAGTATCATATTAATTTAAATAATTTTTATGTACTTCTGGAATATTGAAAAGCTAAAAAAAACATTACAAAAAGGTCCACTTACAGAAGCGGAAGCATTTAAGTATTTATTTGTTACAACAATAGCGTGGTGCATGGGCTACATCCAATTTGGTGAATACAATATTTTTGATGTGTATTTTTCATTAATTTTGGTAGTTTTAGAGATTTTGGGTTTGATTTATGCATATAAATGTAATGGTGGAGCAAAGGGAAAGAATTTCCTTCAAATATATATTTCAATTGCTTGGGTTGTGAGTATTAGGTGGATTGTTCTAGTTATGATTCCATGTTTAGCAATCTATATTACTGCGCTTGTCATTTATTCCACAGTTCCAGAAGTTACAACTTTACAAGATATAATTTTCTCAAGTTTGCTGCTAGTATCTTATTTTTGGCTTCTAGGTAAACATATTAAAGATTTGGCAAAATAAATATTGCAATGGACTACATTTTCTACACGGGTTTAATCGGATCACTTGTTCTAGTCAGCGGGGCTGCTTGGCCAGAGGGGAAAAAAATAAGCCATCCTGCGAAGTCACTCAAGAACTGGCTATTTTTCCTGGGCGGATTGATCATGCTTGCATATGCAATTTTGGGGTATCTAAATGGCGGTCCAATTTTCTTCCTAATTTTGGAGCTTCTCATGGTGCTTTCAGGTTTGATGATGATGCTAAATATTCCGGAAAAAATTAATACGCCGATCATTTCAATCTGCGCTTTATCACTTATCATTTGGTCATTTTATCTTTTTGAGGGTTACAACACGATTTTTTTCATTGTTGGTCTTTCAGGAGTCGCACTTGGTTACGGATTCAAAATGGGAACTCTGCGACGTAATCTCGCACTAACTCTCGGTAGCACTCTGATAGCACTGTTCAGCTACATCGAAGCAAGCTGGATTTTCTTTTGGCTAAATATGTTCTTTGCGGTTTTCTCAGCTTATTATCTATATAAAGATCGGAAATGAAAAAACTATTTTTCGCATTACTTTCATTCGCATTGCTAACAGCGTGCTCAGCAAATCAGAAGGATAAATTCGCCGTATATTTGCTAGACACAAATCAAGAAATTTTCTCAGAAGATGATTTATTCTCATTCGATGCAACAACAAATACTTTCACATTTACACCTGAAGGTGCTGAAAAAATGAAGTCTTACCAAACTTCTCCAAAACTTGATGCGGGTTTATATCAAAAAGTTTTCACAATTAGATTGGGTGAAGAAGAAATATATCGCGGAAAATTCTGGTCAAACCTTTCATCAATGAGCGAAAATGACATCGTGATTACAGATGTTGTTATGGTCGGGCCAGATTACAACACTTTAATTATCCAAGGCGCTTACCCTGGTGGATTAAGTGAAGAAAAATTTAATAACGACAGGCTAGTTGAGCACTTTACTGAAATTAATAAATTAGTTAACTGACTTGTAACTCCTCACCTTCAAGTTAATCGCGTGTGCAATCTCGTGATGTTCTTTGCAGAGTGGCGCAAGATAATTTGGATCGTGCCTGTGAGAGAGCGCGAATGTTTGTTTGTGGTGAATAACTTCAGATGGTTTTTTACAGGTTGGGATTGAACATTTTGTACCGTGTTCTTTTGTGAGTAATTTTTCAGTTTTGGCTGGAAGAGGTCGAGATGTTGCTAGTTCAACCGGTTGTGCTTTCTCTTCTGCGATTTCTTGTTCACGTTTGTTAAGCGCGGAGCTGATTAACTCGTTGATATCAATTCCTTTTTCCTGAAGTACAATTAGTCGATTTTTGACTTCGTCGTTTAAGGTTAAAGTCTGCGCGCGCATCCCTGTAAACTTTTCATCACGAACTAAAGTTTCTACTGCTTTTTGTGACATGTTTTGAACGATTTCAGAAAGTTCAACTTCATTCTCTTTTGTCGCAATCGAAGCGATTCTTGCTAGTTTGTTAATACTAACTTCTCCTGTAACAAGTTGCTCGTGGAGTTTTGGCATCTCAGTAAATCTCTCCTCCAACTTTAGCGTCAAACGAACTTGATCGTTAGATAATCCGCCGAATTTTGCCGCAAATTCAAAGATTGAACTGCAACCTTTCTTTTTATATAACTCACGTTTGTGAATTTCCGGTAAAAGTCCAATAAATTTCTGTCTCCAGAGAAGAGCATTCCGGCCATACAAACACGCGGTCTCTAGTAATTCTTTATCATTCATTTTGGATGGGGTTAAATCGAGAAAAGTATATCAAAAATTCGAGCAGTTTGCAGATCAAAAAACGCAAATTAGCTCGACATTTCCATGAGTGAGTGTGTACTTGTATTTTACGTGGAATTATGGCCACTTGTTGAAGAAAAATATATTGGCTGCACTTTTCCACACCAAGAAAAAGCTCTCTATCAAGCCTTGATTTTTCTCAAAAGCTGAGTATCTTACCCGTAATCAGTTTTTTAACGCTGACAGATGCTCGGATACAGAGATCACTTCCAAATAACAATCAAAGTTGCGGCAACAACAATACTTTTGATGGGATTTTTTGGCGGACTTGGTCACTACATCGACAAAAAAATTGATACTTTCCCAATATTATTCATCATCGGTCTTGTGATTTCATTCCCAATTATACAGATTGTTATTTACAAACAGACAAAGGCTCTGCTAAAAGACACAAAAGCGCCGATAATCAAAAAAACCAAATAAATGGAAGCAATAAGTTTACCAGCTGAGGAAGTAATGCACATTGGATCTGTGGTAATCACAAATTCATTCACTGCAACAGTTCTATCGAGCTTAATAATTATTTTTGTGGCATTTTTAATCAGATGGAAAGCAGGAGTTATTCCAACTAGAATGCAAGTTGCATTTGAGATGGTTTTGGAATTTTTCCTTCTTCAACTCACAACTTCATTGGGAGGAAACGAAAAACGAGCTCGAAAAATTCTACCTTTCATTCTAACTATTTTCTTAATTATCGCGCTTTCAAATCAATTTTTCTTATTACCATTGGTAGGAGCTTTTGTTACTGACCATGGCCACCACCTTTTCCGTGTTCCAACTTCAGATTACAGTTTCACAATAGCATTCGCTGTACTCGTGATAGTTTTATCACATGTATTGGCATTTTGTATTTCTCCAATTAATCACATTAACAATTTCTTCAGGTTTAGATCTTTCTTGAAAATCAGAAAATTCTCAGATATTCCAAATGCTTTCATAGATTTCTTCCTAGGACTTCTAGAAGGCATCGGAGAATTCGCAAAAATTATTTCCTTGGCAACTCGTCTTTTTGGAAATATTTTCTCTGGGGAAGTGATTATTATTATTGTTTCCGGACTTATGTTCTATACGCAGTTTTTAGTGCCGATTCCTTTTTACCTTCTTGGTATGTTAGCAGGACTCGTGCAAGCATTTGTGTTTTCTATCCTCAGCCTCTTGTTCATCAGTGCGACTATTCGCAACGCCGAACACGGGCACTAAGATAATTTCCATAATTTATTTCATAACCCTTAAATTTTATGGACGCAGAATCAGTAAAAGTAATGGCAGCGGCACTATGTATGGCATTCGGTGCAGCAGCGGCAGCAATCGGTGAAAGCTGGATTGCAACAAAAGCTATGGACGGTATGGCTAGAAACCCAGAAGTTTCAGACAAACTATTCACAAACATGATCGTTGCAATGGCGATTACAGAGTCAAACTCAATTTACGCTCTTGTAATTTCATTGATCATCTTGTTCGTTTCTTAATTTATAAAGAAAAACTCCTATGGAAGCTCTTGAGAAATTGGGTATAAACCCAATGAGCATACTCCTCTACCTTATAAATTTGGGTTCAGTACTACTAGTGCTGACTTACCTTCTTTATAAGCCGGTTCTTGGTTTTCTAGATAAACGTAGAAAACAGATTTCCGACAGTATTCAGGAAGCCGAAATCTTACGAGATAAATTCGATTCAACTCTTAAGACAGCCGAAAAAGAGAAGAAAGAAATCGAAATAAAGTTTCGTGAGGAAATGGATAAGCTCAAGAAGTTCGTTGATGAGAGAAAATCTGAATTAACTAAGGAGATGGAATTAGCGCGATCTGAAATGTTGGCTAAAGCTCAATCGGAAATCGATGAGAAGAAAGCTTCAATAATGAAAGATGCAGAAGCGGCAACCATGATTCTTATTAAGAAAGTTATTCTCGAAATCGTTAAAAACAAGGTCCCTGAAAATGTTATTCAGGAAAGCATTAAAGATGCTTGGCAACAATATAAGAAATAATATGTTTAAAGAATTTTTATCAGCTTTGGTCTACGAGATGCTTAAGTTTAGTGCTAAGCATCCTAAGGCAAAACAGTCAGATATGACTGAACTCAGAATTCCTGCAGTTTTCAAGGAATATTTGGGGGAGGCTAGTGAGGCAGTTCTTGCAAAAGACGTAAAGCTGATAATCATGTTTTTAAATGATGCCAGCGCCGTAGGCGGCATTGATTATAAGAGAAATAAATTCTTCAAAGCTTTTATTAAATTCCTCACTGAAAAATTGGCATCTAGTTTAGATAAACTTCCTGCAACTTTCTATAAGGCTGAGCACGCAGAACAGATCAAAATTGTTGAAAAATTGATTGCAAGCGACAGCGTTGTGGCAAAGGCCTTGAAAAATTTGATCATTACAAACTCTTATCAAGAGCTTGCTTCAGAAATTAATGAGCTCTGCAAAAATATTGCGGAGGCTCCTTATGTTTTGGTGCAATCTCCCCGTGAGATCGATAGCGAACTTAAATCTGAAATCCGTGAGAATTTAAATAAAGATTTTGAATCTTCTTTCCCGGTCTTCCAAATTAATAAAAATCTGATCGGTGGATTGAGAGTTTTTGTAGACGGAACGTCTCACGATTACTCCTGGTTTTCCCGTATTTCAAGTATATCTAATCTCTAATATAATATGTCTAAAGATACTCTGCATAATTTTCTGGCTAATATCGAATCTGCATTGGCGACTGTCGATGTTGAGGGTGAAAAATTGTCGGCAAATGAAGGTGTGATTCAATCATACAAAGACGGTGTTATTCACATTAAAGGCCTTTCAGGTCTTAAGATGAATGAAGTAGTTTCTATCGAATCTGCAAACGCACAGGCACTAGTTATGAACCTTGAAAAAGATTCAGCATACGCCTTGGTACTTCAAGCCAGCAAAGAAGTTCGTGAAGGTCTATTCGTAAAGTCGACAGGTCAATTCTTATCTATCGGTGTTAGCGAAGACATCATGGGAAGAATTGTTGATCCATTGGGAAATGCGATAGACGGTTTGTCACCAATAAAAGCAAAAAAACAGATGCCTCATGAAACTCAGGCTCCATCTGTAATGGTTAGAAAATCAGTTCATCAGCCTGTACAAACTGGTATCGTTGCAATTGATGCTTTGATTCCGGTAGGAAGAGGTCAGCGTGAACTTATCATCGGGGACAGACAAACAGGTAAAACAACAATCGCTATCGATACAATTTTGAATCAGAAAGGTCAGGATATGCTTTGTGTTTACGTTGCGGTTGCTCAAAGAGAGGCTAAAACAGCTCAAGTTGTAGAAATTTTGAAATCTCATGGTGCAATGGATTACACGGTTGTAGTTTCTGCGCCTGCTGCATCTTCAGCGGTTATGCAGTATCTTGCTCCTTATGCAGGTTGCGCGATTGCGGAATACTTCATGGAACAAGGTAAAGATGTACTTGTAATTTACGACGATCTTTCAAAACACGCCGTGGCTTACAGAGAAATGTCACTTCTATTAAGAAGACCTCCAGGACGAGAAGCTTATCCAGGTGACGTTTTCTATCTCCACAGTCGTCTTCTTGAAAGAGCGGCTAAGTTGAACGAAGAAAACGGTGGCGGTTCAATCACTGCACTTCCAATCATTGAAACTCAGGCTGCAGACGTATCTGCTTACATCCCAACAAACGTAATTTCAATTACAGACGGGCAAATTTTCTTGGAACCACATCTTTTCAACAAAGGTATCAGACCGGCGATTAACGTTGGTATCTCAGTATCTCGTGTGGGTGGATCAGCGCAAACAAAAATCATGAAGAAAGTTTCAGGAACAGCGAAATTAGACTTAGCTCAGTATTACGAATTAGAAGCATTCTCTCAGTTTGCTTCAGAATTAGATGCTGCAACAAAACAGCAATTAACACGAGGACGACGAGTTGTTGAGGCCTTGAAACAAGGTCAAAATGCACCTTATACATTGTGGCAGGAAGTATTGGTTCTATATGCCGCTTCAAAAGGATACCTCGATTCATTGGAGGCAGATGCAGTTGGAGCTAAGATGAAATCACTCTTCTCTCTTGTTGAATCAAACCACAAAGATCTTGTTAAAAACATTCAAGAAAAGAAGGAGCTTACTCCTGAAATAGACAAGATGATTAAAGAAACTTTAGATAAATTCTTCGCTTAATTTTATTCTTTGAGCTAAAGCTCTTATGGCAGGTGGATTACTAGAAATCAGAAAGAAAATTGCAGGTGTTAAAAACACTCGTAAAATTACAAAAGCGATGCAGCTCGTTGCGGCAAGCAAAATGCGTCAGTTTCAAAAACGTGCAGTTTCAACCAGAAACTACGTTTGGGATCTTCTAAAAATTCTTGAAAATAATATCGGTGTGGAAAGTATGTATAGCGAAATCCGCACTGAAGGAAAAATTCTCTTTGTAATTTACACTTCTGATAAAGGACTTTGCGGTCCGCTTAATACAAAATTGATAAACGGACTTTTCAGATCAGAAATGTGGACAAACACTCCAAAAGATCAAAGACTCTTGATTACAATTGGTAAAAAAAGTTACGATTTCGCAAAAAATAATTCAATTCCGGTTGCGGCTCATTTCGTTGGAGCACCGGAAAAAATGAACAACCTCGATGCAATCAATATCGTTGAAAAAATACTTGAATTCTGGAGAGATCACAGTGCAAAAAAGATTATTTTTATTGCTCCACATTACAAAAACTCATTCACTTTTTACCCTGTTTTGAAGACATTCTTGCCATTCTCAGGTGAGATGATCAGTACGAATATTGAGCATGTAAACAATGCCCCTTCCGCTAATGCTGCCGGGCTGGACTCCTACATGTCATATCAACCATCGCAAAAAAAAGTAGTAGAAAGACTTCACGAACAGATTATTCAGTCACTTTTCATTCAATCTTTCTTGGAATTAAAAGCCTCTGAATACTCAAGCAGAATGATGGCTATGCAGAGCGCAACAGATTCCGCGGACAGAATTACAACTGAATTATCAATCATCTATAATAAGGCTCGTCAGCAGGCGATCACTCAAGAAATCGCCGAACTTGTTGGAGCCAGTGATGCAATTTCCTCTTAAAAATATTTAACATATCCTATGAAAACAATGCCTCAGGGAAAAATATCAAGAATCATCGGTGTGGTGGTAGACGCATACTTCCCAGACCATATTCCAAACCAGTATTCAGCTCTTAGAGTTGAAGGTCCAAAAGGTCCTGTAATTTTAGAAGTTCAGGCCCACCTTGGTAACGGTTTGGTGCGAACAGTTTCAATGTCTACAACAGACGGACTTTCTGCAGGCCAGGAAGTTTGGGATACACAGAGTGAAATTTCAGTACCGGTTGGTAAAGCTACTCTTGGACGAGTATTCAATGTAACAGGAGATTTAATTGATGGTGGAGAGGCACTTCCAAAAGATACAGAAAGAAGATCTATTCATGCTGAGCCACCAAGTTTTATTGATCAAAATCCAACAGTTGAAGTGTTCGAAACAGGAATTAAAGTTATTGATCTTTTGTGTCCTTTCATTAAGGGAGGTAAAGTTGCCCTTTTCGGAGGAGCCGGAGTAGGAAAAACAGTTATCATGCAGGAATTGATTCACAATGTGGCACTAAGTCATGGAGGATATTCAGTTTTTGCCGGAGTTGGAGAGCGTTCTCGTGAAGGTAATGATTTGATTCATGAAATGAAAGACAGCGGAGTTATAGACAAACTTGCCATGGTGTTTGGACAGATGAACGAACCACCGGGAGCTCGTATGAGAATTGCTTTAACAGGTTTATCTATTGCTGAAAAATTCCGTGACGACGGTTTAGACATCTTGATGTTTATCGACAATATTTTCCGATTCACTCAGGCAGGAGCAGAGGTTTCAGCTCTTCTAGGACGTATGCCTTCCGCAGTAGGTTACCAGCCTACTCTTGCAACAGATATGGCCGCGCTTCAAGAACGTATTGCTTCAACTCAGAAGGGTTCAATCACTTCAGTTCAGGCCGTTTACGTGCCTGCGGATGATCTTACAGATCCAGCTCCAGCGACAACTTTCGCCCACTTGGATGCGACAATAACACTTTCTCGTAAACTTGCTTCAATGGGACTTTTCCCTGCGGTTGATCCACTCGATTCATCTTCAACAGCTTTGAAGGCTGATATCGTTGGTAAAGATCACTATGAAGCTGCAACTGCAGTTAGACAAATCTTGCAAAGATACAAAGAATTGCAGGATGTTATCGCGATTCTTGGTATGGATGAGCTTTCAGAAGACGACAAGAGAACAGTTGGACGAGCTCGAAGAATCCAGAAATTCCTTACTCAAAACTTCTTCGTTGCTGAACAATTTACAGGTCAACCTGGTCAATATGTTAAGGTTGCTGACACAGTTCGTTCTTTCAAAGAAATTCTTGAAGGTAAACACGACGATCTTGATGAGCAGAACTTCTACATGGCATCTACAATTGAGGATGTAATTGAAAGACAACAGTCACGGAGCGCAGCAAAGTGAGCATTAGGGCGGAAGCCCGCATACTAAAAACTTATGAAAACATTCAACTTAACAATTCGAAGCCCGGAGAAACAAGTCTTCTCCGGTAAAGTGGAGTCACTCACTTTTGATGCGGAAGACGGACGAATGCAAATTCTCGCTCACCACGCCTCAATGACAGGTGTAATCCTCTTCTCAAAACTCATCGCGAAAGGCGAAAATGTTGAAGACGAATTTATAGCTCGTCGCGGGATTTTCCTTTTCGACAACGCAAAAAACGAAGCAAATTTACTTTGTTTGTACTGCGAATTAAGCGCCGAAATTGATCACAAAACTGCTCTCGAATACCTCAAATTCATCTCTGATAAATTGGCAAATCACGAAAGCCTCAGCGAATATCAAATCAAATACTTGGAAGGTGAGAAGTTCGCTGTGGAGAGGCAGGTGAAGTTGACGAAGTAAATACCCACATTATCAGTTCTGCAGGTTAACAAGTGCACCCGGGTGCACTTTCGTTATATTCAAATGAAATTATCTTTAATGTATTTTATGACAATTGTTCCACGATCTTTAGGGTTACTTAAATCTGCATCATTTGCCATAATCGCCCATGTACTTCCATACTCCTCGATGCCACCAATTAGGAGTCGTCCGTGTTTTCCACACCTCTCTAGATAGCTAATGGCTTCGCTTTTGTCTTTAGCGGTTAAACTACTGATCTCTTCTGCTATTCTTGATGAAGTATTTTTATTCATTACTTGTAAAACTTTCAAAGCTGCTGCTCTTGCTGCAGTTGCAATTTCATTAGGCGCTCCTTCAGGTATTTCTAGCACAACTCGATCTGTATACCTCTGAACTTTTTCACCTTTTTCATTTAGACAAGCAATACCACCACCAACAGGAATTAAGATTCTATTGAGGTCAGTAATTGCAGCATCGACAGCAGAGTTTGTGCCAGACCTATATGATGTGTCATATCCAGGTAATGCTTCTTGCATAGAATTGTTTATTTAAGAGATAAGACCTATGTAATTAGATCACAAATAACATGTTTTGTCCAGCCCACCTTCAAATATTCAGGAATCCTTCAGGACTTTTTCAGCTTTTCCAAATAATCTTAAGATGTTTATTCACTAATTTGCAAAGCTCCAAAAATCGTTTTACACTAAGGTCATGAAAAAGATAAAAGATAGACCAACTCCGGCAGACGTGAAAAGGCTTATGAAAAAATATGCACCTTTCACACTGAAAAGGAATAAAAATGTAAAAGGAAGTGCATTGGAGCTTCTTCTCAAAGAAAGAGGTAGCTATGAAGATTATATTAACAGATAGTTCGTTTCTAATTTCATCTGTATACGAGGGTGAGCCTTTTTATAGACAGTCTGTTTTTATTAATGAGGCAATTTCTAATCTTAAAAATGAAGCAAGAATTCTTATTCCCTCAATTGTTTTTTTCGAAACTATTTTTAAATTAAATCAGTTAAATTTTGATCAAGATGAAATTAAAAATATTCTTTGGAATGCACTTTTCCAGGATCAAATTTTCAATGTCACTTTATCTGAAACTAGCGCATTTCGACTTTTCAAAAAATATCCGCAAGAAAAATTGAAAGGCTTCAAGACATCAGATTATCTAATACTATCCACTGCACTTGCTTTTGATGCCCATCTTTTAACTTACGATAAAAAACTCCGCAGGAATGCCGGACAAATTTATGATAAAGTTTATTATTGCGACCCATATGACAAAGAATTCGGAAAAGATACTAGCAATTTACTGAGAAAAATCAGCTTGCACGAGCGCTAAACTAATGTTAATCTCACCCCGCTTTTATCTGTCTTTCTCGACCAATTAGAGTCTTGAAGGATTAATCCAAACAGATATGAAATATGAATTAATGTTGATTCTTAGTCCGAAGTTGACGGACAAAGAGATCGAAAAGACCATGGGTGAAATCAAGGAAACTCTCAAGGAAAACTCCTGCGAGATTTTTGCTGAAGACACATGGGGTAAGCGAGATTTAGCTTACAAAATTTCAACTCACGCAACAGGTTACTACGTGGTTATTAACTTCGAAGGTGAACCTGAAGGAATTCCTGCAGTCCACAAAGATTTCAGAATTCAGGCCGGTCTACTAAGATATCTTTTGATTAAGGTTGCAGACGGTTACAAACTTGAGAAGTTCGATACTGTTGAAGATAGAACTCCAAGAAAACTTCAGTCAAGACAGGCTGAAGAATTGAGCAAAAAAGTAACAACTCGAAAGCGAGCTGATGTTAAGGCAGTAAAACCTGCTGCACAAGTAGTAGAACAAAAAGATGAGAAATTAGATGAAAAACTTTCGGCAATTGTAAATGATGCCGACATTGATATTTAATCCTAACACTAACCTGATATGAGAAGTGTAAACAAAGTTATCTTGGTCGGAAATCTGACCAGAGACCCTGAAATGAAAACCACGACAAGTGGTCAATCAATTACAACTTTCGGCTTGGCAACAAACCGTCAGTGGATGACAAGTGGTAGCGAAAGAAGAAGTTCTGCCGAATTCCACGAATGTGTGGCTTGGGCAAGACTAGCTGAAATCTGCAAACAATACCTTCGAAAAGGAATGCTAGTTTATGTTGAAGGCTACCTAAAAACTCGAAGCTGGGACATGGAAGACGGAACAAAGAGATTCCGAACAGAAGTTGTTCTTCAAGATATGATTATGCTTGAAAAACGTGGTGATGAAAAAGATATCGATTATGCTCCATCTGAACACGATGCAGCAGCTCCAATGATGGATGACAACGCGGCACCAGCTGCACCAATTTCCGGAGGTATCGCCTCAGCGGCTATCGACGATGACAACATGTTTTAATAGTCACGCATAGCGTGAGCATTAGCGCCGAACGGCGCGCACTAACTAATAAATTCACATGACAAAAAAAGTTAAAGAACAGAAAACTCAAAGGCCGGAACTTCCGACTTTCATAGATTACAAAGATCTTAAGATTTTAAGAGCTTACCTATCGACTTTCGGAAGAATCGTTCCTCGTTACTACACAGGAATTTCTCTAAAACAGCAGAAACAGCTTGCACATGCCATCAAATTGGCACGTGAAATGGCAATGTTGCCTTACACAAGCAAGTATTAGTAGTCACGCGTAGACGTGAGCATTAGCGCCAAACGGCGCGCACTCTAAAACACCATTAAGACCTCGCAATACGCGGGGTCTTTTTAAGCGGTCTGCTTGCTTGCTAAAAAGCCTGAAATTTGCTATACTGATCAGATAAAAAAACAAAAATCGTATGGCTACGAATAAAAACAAAAATATTGATGGTGATAAATTGGCTGTATCAAGCCAAAATCAACCCTCAGTCGACAATCAATTCAATAAGGCGCTAATTTCATGGCATACGCCTGAATTCATTAGATATCCAAGAACTTGGCTCTGGTTTTTCATTGCTGGAGTGATTGATTTGGCACTTTTGGGCTACGCATATTACTCAAATTCCATCACGATGGCGCTTGTTTTTGCTGTACTACCAATCGTAATTTTACTAGAACAAAGAAAACATCCGGAGATGAAAGAAGTCATTATTTCACCTTATGGAATCAAATTCGGCATACGTAAATTTCCTTACAGCGAAATCAAAAAATTCTGGATTTTACATCACCCTCCACACGTAAATGAATTGCATATTTTAACAAACAACAGAATCAGCCCTGAAATTACAATCCACATGATGAATGTTGATCCTGTGCTTCTTAGAAACTTCTTGATCACCCAAATCAGTGAACTTGAAGGCAAAAAAGAACCCTTCGTTGAAACTTTAGTTCGTGTCTTAAAACTCGCATAAAATGACTGAAAATAAAAACACACAAACGGAGATATTGAAGGTCAATATTGAAGATAAGAAACAAGAAACTTTGGATGAAATTGATTCTACACTTTCAGATATTGATTTAGATATTTCGAGTAAAGAAAGAGGTCAAGCAATGGTATCTGATTTAAGTAAAATTTCTAAAGATGAAGTTTATCAGGAAGCAAAAGCTATTCTTGAGAGACAGAATTCTGAAATTACTGCAGTTCAAAGGGCCGAATTAATGGAAGATTATAATGAGAAAATGGCGACTCTGATCAAGAGACTTGCAATTGTTGTTGAAGTTGGAGGAGAAGATTTTGAGTCACTAAATAATACATTAGGACTTTTTAGACTTACTGAAAAAGATGAGGCTGAAAAAGTTTCACCCGAATGGCTTGAAATGCTAAGAAAACTTAGAGGAAATAAAAGTTTAGAACCAAATGAATTGTCACAACTGAGAATTGAATTGAAAGTGCTATCAACTCTTGGCCAGGTTGATCCACATGAAGCCGCTAGTGAATCTCATAAATATGTCGGATTTGTAATACTTTCAGAGTTGAATTCTGAACAGAGAATGCAAGTTATTGAAGGCATGAAAGGCGATGAACTTTATCACAAACTTTTGATTAAACTTGTTGCAACAAATTACATTACAGTTTCTGACGGAATATCTCTTTTAAATCTTGCAACTAATGTTAGTGAGGAAAATAAAGCAGCAGCTTTAGGCCAAATTGATAGTGATGGAATGCGTCTTTATCAGAGTAATCTTAAGAAAATTCAAGATTCAGCAGCTGAAATTTATGAAAGAAATTATTCTCAAAACTATGCCGGGAAATATTTAAACCCTCAGACTTACTTGATTGGTAAAGTCGGTCAAATTTGGGGTATTGGAACAATGGCCGGAAATTTCTTATACAATGTAGATATTTCACATTTATGGAAGCGTGAATTTAAAGAATTTTTTGGTGAGGTCGCAGGATTAGGTACGAACGTGGCATTCTTGGGTGGTGCAGCAGTAACAGGTGCTGTGGCAGAACATATGTCTGGTGGTTTTGGGAAAGGAGCAATTTCTACTTTCCTAAATCGACTAACAAAAGACAAATCTCTTGATGAAGACGCAAAAATTGAATTAAAAAATAAAAATATGGCTGATCTTTTTAATAACAACCCGGCATTTGCAGAATTTTATTACAGAAATGCTGAGCAGATTCAAAAGCTTCGATCATTAAATCAAGAAATAACTATAGAGTCAGTTTGCGGGAAAAATTATGACTCATTATCGGCAAGTGAAAAACGAACGTCAAAAGAATTTTTCGAAAATAATTTAGCTATCACTTATGCGGCATTTGCCGATGATGAAATTGGACTAAGTCTAACGAAAGCAGAATTACAGAAACGTTTTATAGAAGAACAAGCACCTAAAGCATTTGCACAATTCAAAGATAATCTACCTGCTAAAACTTAAACATGTTACTCGAAAGCCAAAATCAATTCATAGAAGATTACTTGAAGCCGCTAAGTCGCGGTGAAGTGAGGGAATTGCCTGCCGGCTACAAAGATATGTATGCCAAATGGCAAACTGCGTATCCTGGTCTCACACATCTTTCGCCACACGAACAAGCAGTTTCTTTTGCAGATTTTCTGGATACTGAAGTCAAAAAAATTGAAACAAGTCTTGTTCCGGGTGACACACTAGTAGATCAAAAAAATAAAAAACTTATATCTCAAGGAAAGGTTGTTCTTGCAAGTACAGATGGTGGAAAAACTTTTAATAAATTAGTAAAACCGGAAGATCTTGCAACGACAAAAGGTGAAAATCTTCAGTTCCTTTCACCAACTTTAAGAACATCAACAACAGATGTGCATGAGCTTATGAACGAGCAGGTTCTACTTCATGCCGCAAACAATTTAACATCTCAAAATTACCTCGTTCAAAAAGGCTTTATTCAAAATAACACGATTCATCTTGAGGTTAAAACTCCAAGATTAGTTGATTACAATGTGTTGATTGACACCACACAAAAATTCGACAAACCGATGAATTACGTTTTTGTGAATAAAGAAGGTACTGCAAAAAATATTCCAGAAACACAACTTGCAGAAAAATATGGTCAGCCTGAAATTGATCCAACTTTGAGGCCAATGAGTCATGAAGAACTAGGGGCAGCGATGATTGGAATGCATGACTCTAAGCAAAAACAAGTAATGATGGGAGCAGGTGTTTCAAGTTTGAATAATTCAAATGGACTTGATCATGAAGGGGCGCATAAGGAAAGCCAAGCGCTGAAAGCATTCGACGCTGCAAAAGCAGCATCTTTAATTAATCTTGCCAATTTTGCAGGAGCGGCTTCAAATGCACAACAACAATCTGCATCAGGGGCGCAACATGTTAGGGATGCCAAGCAAAGATTTGAAAACTCTAAGAAAAATAATGAGAAAAAACCTCAAGATGAACAAAAGCAAAAAGATGGTTCACAAAATTGGGGACAACAAAATACAGCTCAATTAAATACACAAAATAAAAAACAATCAGGATACAGCCCAGAAACAAAACAGGCAGCCGGAGTTGGAATTGGCATCGGCACTGCAGTCGCGGCAAGTGTTGCTGCAACAGTCGGCTTAACAACAGCAGCAGCTACCATTTTAACATAAAAATGAAAACATTTTTGAAACATCTCAATTCATTCTTCCAAAAAAAAGGCCACATAGTGCTTCTCTTCACGCTTATGCTTTTCTTACCTGATACAGCATATGCTGCAGAAGATACAGGAGCTGTTGTTGAAAAAGCATTATTAGCTGCGGCAGTATTGATGATCAAGTTACTCAATATGGCACTTTGGCCAATTCTTTTGATGCTTGGTGATTTAATGAATAACGATCTTATAATCGGACCTGGAATGGAGGAAAGGCTACTAAGTATTTGGCAGCAGGTTAGAAACTTAGTAAATATTGCCTTCGTTTTAGTACTTTTAGTAATGGCATTTTATAATGTGTCCGGTTACGCGAAAGAAGGAAATTTCGCTTTAAAAACCGGCCTACCAAAACTTATAATCGGATTAATTCTTGTTAATTTCACATTCCTTGGAGGTAAAATTGTGCTGGATATTTCAAACATAGCCACGAATGCAGTTTTTGCACTTCCTGAAATTACACAATCTGATGATGACAATGCAGATGCTTTTGATTTTGCTGAAACTCAAAAAGAATTGGGTACAAATCTTTGTACAAAAGAAGGAGGAGCAACCATTACAAGTGATGATATAGAAAAAGATCCTGATGCATATGTTGTTGCAGGATGGTTTTGTGAAAAAGACGACACGAGTGGTAACTATATAGGCACTCTCGATGATGCAGTTGCATCAAGATTTTTCTCTAAATTAAGTTCCAGTAACGTTGGCCTAATTATTGCAATCAACATGGGTAAGCTGACAGGCTTTAAATATTCAGACATAAATATTACAACAATTGGTGACTTAGCAGTTAACACAATGTTCTCAGTAATAATGTTCGTTGTGTATGCAATTTCATACATAGTATTAGCCATGCTTTTAGTTTCCAGAATTGCCGTACTTTGGGTTGCATTGGCCTTCTCGCCGGTTGCCGTACTCTTTTATGTGGTACCGGAACTCAAAGCCTCCGCGGGTGGAGCAGGAGATGCGAGTGAGCAGGTTATTAAACATCTCTTAGCACCAATTAAATTAGGAATAGTTTTAACTGTCGGTTACATGATGATGGATGCCATGTATGGCGCAATTGGATCGAACATAGATAGTCTTGTTTCAAAAACAACTGTTAATAATTTAAGTGGTTCACTTTTAATTACTGGTATAGCAGATCTACAAAGGCTCTTGATTGCAATCATGAGCGTTATGATTGTTTGGAAGGGAATATTCTGGGCAGCAGATGGTACTTTAGCAAAAGGCATGGCAGACAAATTACAGGGCATGACTGAAAGCGCAGGCTCAGCAATTCTTGGTTCTGTGAAATATGCTCCATTAGGTCCTGTTTTGGGTGATGATCGTAAATCTAAAATGCCTGGTTTCTCTTGGAATAACCTAAGTGGTATGGCAACAATGGCTCAGCAAGGCTTTACAGATATGGAAAACCGTCAAACCCGTGAGATGTTTACTAATAGTGCCTTTGGCAAGTTATTTGCTGAACCTATTGATTATACAAATCTGGCTAGCCATATGCCGAACGCGACTCTTGATCAGATAAAATCAGTTATTGAAACTGGCAAATCATACAAAGATCCGTCGATCACTACTGCAGAAAAAACTCAACAAAAGGCATCACTTGAGGCTGCGATTACACGATTTGGTGGGGCAGATATAACAACTTTAATGGCGAAATTGACGGCGGCAAAGGATGATCCTGCTAAAATGATTGCCTTACAAAAAGAAGTTTATGGAAGTAAATATGCAAAATTAGGCATATCTGATGAAGTTTTTGATAAAGGTGGAAAACCTGCAGCACCAAAAGCTCCAGTAGCAGGCTCTGACACCACAACAACCGGCACATCTACTGAAACACCTAAGCCAAAATTAAATAATCTAACTATTAGTAATGACGTAAGGAAGGCATTCTCTCCTGAGACAACGGCAAATCTTGCAGCACTAAAAATACCTAGCGCAATAACTGAAATTGAAAACCCTAGTGGCAAATCTCTAGACCATGTACTGGGGAAATTAAAAAAGACTCATATCGACGCCTATATGACGGCGCATCCTGATGCAACGAAACTTAATTTAGATGACCTTACGTTAAATGTGGGCCCTGCTCCAACTCCGGCACCAGTAGTGCCTACTCCTCCACCAACAACTCCACCACCTGCGCCAGTTCCGCCTACAGCACCTACACCACCGGCAACTCCGCCTACAGGTCCAACCGGAGGTCCTCCATAAAAATACAAACTTTACAAATAAAAAAAACATGATATACTTCACATCGAAAAGACAAGTAGATGTGAAAAGGTTCCGGATCACGCAAGTGGTTGTCAGGGAAGAGTCCGCTCAGGAAGCTGAGCTACTCCTCTCTCTCTAAGAACTAAGACATCTATGAAAAATAAAAAACTACATTGTCGAAATAAATACTCAAACCCCTTCGGAGGCGAAGCTAAGCTTTTGTATTTAGTTGCGCCTCAACAACCTGAAGAAAACAAGGTAGTAGTAGATTTAGAGAAAATGCGTAGTGCGGAGGCACTACAGTCAAATACAACGACTAATCCTGATTTGAAGGATATAATATCAGCTACGATTTCTGATGTAAAAGGACTCGGAATTTTAGGTGATAAAGAAAACCTAGATAGAATGACAAAATGGGATGATTTGAAAAAAGAAATGAATGCGGTGCAAAATTCAATCGACCATATTAAGCATTATAAAGATAACTTGCAGGCGAATGCTAAATTTCTTAAACAAGTTGATTTCGTTGTGCGAGCAAATATGATTCTTCAAGAAATAGAAAAACTTGAAAGCTATGCAAAATCAAATAAATTGGGCAGGATAACTCTTGATCAACCAGTTGGCACTATTCCAAATGCTGATGAATTTGAGTCAGCTCTAGATCCTGCTACAAGAAATGCAATACATATAAGAGCAAGAGATGACATTAATGTAATTTTGGAAAATATAATCACTGATTTTGAAAAACAAAAAACTGTTTTTGAAACTGAAATGAAGGAAATTCTACTTCAAGAGTTTAAAAGTATAATTGATTCAGAAAGAAAATTTTGGGTTGATGATGATTCAATGAAAAAACTAGTGACGTCTCGTTCATATAAGAGCCATGTGGACGCGATTGAAGAGTATGCAAAACAAGTTGAGGAGTTTACGAATGATCCTACGAAGATTAGCAATATAGAATTAATGAAGATGAAGGAAATATTTGATGTTGATTTAACAGGCAGAAGAAAAAACCTAATAGCACTTTCAAGCAAAAAAGAAAAAATTAATTTAGATGCCTTATTGTTACGTGCGAAAGAACTAAAAAAGGATCTTACTGATGGACATGGTAAAATAAGTGAACTGTTCGGACCGATCGAAACAGAGTGCGACAGTCTTTTATTGGAATTAGCTAGTGCCGAATCTTTACTTGATAGTAAGAAAACAGAAATTCCGGAAGATGAGTTTAAAAAGATGAAAGCTAATATCGAAACAGGGCGTGAAAAAATTAAGAAAAATAGACAAATAAAAGAAGAAGCTCTTAATGTTTTAAACAATAATTCATATTTATCAGAATCTTTAAAGCAATCGAGTGAATTGCCAAGTGGCCTTGTTGACCAAATTGAGTTTGTAAGAAAAATCCCTGATCCTGTCAAACAGACTCAATACGCAAACCTATTAGATGAAGCTATTACTCACGCAGAAACTCAATTGAAATTCGATGCTTTCGATACATTATATAAAAAAGAACTTCCTGAAACAAAGAAGCAAATACATGATTTTGTAAATCAGTTCTCACTCCCTAGAGGTAAGAGTGGAGGAAAAAAATTATACTTTGTCTCTTGGTATGATTTAACAAGAGGTTACGAAATGATCAAAACTTGGACGGAAAGCAAAATGCACAGACGTTCAGATGAAACTATTGGTAGAGTTGGTGAGAAAGTGATTCCTCATTTACTACCTTTTAATCTAACTAAAACACTCGGTGCGGAGTTTGCCGATAAAGTGCATGAAGCAGAGCATCATGAAGTTGGACGTTTAGAGAAGCTTTTAGAGCCGCATGATATTTTTCATATACGGCATAAATTAGCAACAGAAACTCACAGCCCAGATCAACTAAAAGCTGTCATTGAGGTTCTGTGTAAAAAAGGAGCAATGAGATGGGATGATGTAAATGTATTAAAATTACTAAATAAATTTCAAACCCATATTATTTTTGATACCACAAATCCTGAGAATGAATTTAAAGATCAAACAAAATTTTATGGAAGACTTAGAGAGGCAACTTCTATCATCTGGACTCCCGATGATTTCAGAAAATGGCAAAGTGGAAATACATCAGCATATGAATCAGCAAAGGGTTCATTCAAAAGCGTTTGTAATGAAAGAGCTGAAACCGATAAGGGTTTGAGTGGTTTCTTGAAGGATATGTTGAAAGAAGTAAGAACGAAAGGTCACCATCATCATGTTGATGCAATGGAATATGAAGAAATGATTTCTTACGCAATTGAGAATGGTAAAATGTCACCTGAAAAATATGCATATTATTTATTACAGGGTGTTGATTGTGGATTGCTGGATAGAAAACGACCATCAGAATTAAATTCTAATGATTCAAATAAATATCCAGGTATTGAGTTATGGGGAAGAGCGGCAGGCTTAAGTTTTAATGATTTAAAAGCTTTGGCAAGGATTGATGCTGGTTCATTTGAACCTGGTATCGCTTATAAACATCATTTCATGGCTGAAGTTATGCATAAGGAATCTGTAAGACAGCGTCTTGAGAAAACCGTATCTCAAGGTAACACACTGGATCATGATGATTTCGTGAGATATGCGGCGCACTTACAAGATAAAACCTTAGAAAGTGCATTAACTAAATCAGCAAATGGTGGTTATAGATTGCCACAAACAGGTATGGGTAACTGTACTGTATCCTTCGTAGACTATCTTGATATGATGGCTCACTCCTACAAAGACATACCACATAAAGAGAAAGAATTAGCCAGATTTATTACTATAGTTCTTGATTTTGATACCATCACAAAGGGAAGAAAATATCAGAACCTAGGAGATAAATATTTTAGATGGGGTTCAACAGGTGCCGATACTGCAAAAGCTAGAGCTGCTGGGGATTTAATTTATAGAGGAAAGGGTTTTGAAAAATCGCCACGTGAATATATGAAAATTTTGCGTGAATTACTTCAAGACGTTGATAAACCTTTCTTCGATTTTATATATAAAACTCCTGTTCCTGATGGAGACGAAGTGCAAAAATTTGTAAAAGAGCTAAAAGCAAACCATCCAGGGGACATTTTTGGTAACATGCAGGATCCAAAAGATTACGACTCATTACTAGATGCTTCCGGTGAATATTTCCAATATTTAATTAAGACAAAACCAAGTCTTGTGGATGCACTTTTACAGAGAGTTAAGGTCTCACAAAAAGCAACTTCGCAACAAGCTGTAGATGATTTTAATGAAGCGGATTCAATTGCAAAAAAGAGAAGACTACTTCAAGAGGGAAGAAATGGCAAAAATATAGATGTTGAAATGCATCATCTTGATCCTAATTTCCATCCACATTTTGACAATGGTGAGTATCATGGAGTTCTCCCAGAATGGGATGAAGATGCAGGGTGGGATAAAGGCCACCACTAATCCTTTGCCGGCAAACTTCTCTCTTCAATCTCTTCAAGCACCATAGTCACGAAATCTTCTAAGTGCATGTCGGTCTGCTTTTTTGTGTGATAACTTCGCGCGGCCACCGCTTTAGCGGCAACCTCTTTTTCACCAATCACAAGCATCCATGGGATTTTTTTCATCTCGGAATTTCTGATTTTTTTACCCAAACTTTCTGCGCTGTCGTCAAATAAAATTCTCACGCCATGAGCCGCAAGTGCATCGCTTACTTCGTCGGCAAAATCCAAAAACTTATCTGAAACAGGAAGAATTGCAACTTGAACCGGAGCCAACCAAGTTGGAAATGCACCAGCAAAATGTTCAATCAAAAATCCAATCAAACGTTCGTGTGTTGAAAGTGGTGCACGGTGAATTGCCAGTGGAGTTTTTTCTTTTCCATCTTTATCAACGTAAGTTAAATTGAATCTTTTTGGAACCGCAAAGTCGAGTTGGTTTGTTGCCAATGTAAATTCTCTTCCAATCGCTGACCAAATTTCAACGTCGATTTTTGGTCCGTAGAAAGCCGCTTCTCCCGGTGCTTCCACGAAATTGACTCCTGATTTTTTCATTACTTTTCTAACGTCGGCTTCAGTTTTTATCCACAATTTTGGTTCATCAACATATTTTTTCCCAAGACCTTCTTCATTGTGAAGCGAAAGTCTCATCATGTATTTTTTGATGCCAAAAATCTCGAAATATTTTTTGTAAATTTCAATTACCGCCAAAAATTCTTCTTCAAATTGCTCAGGCATACAATAAATATGCGCATCATTCATACACATTGATCGAACGCGCATCAGTCCAAAAAGCGCTCCGCTATCTTCAAATCGATAGCAATGACCATACTCCGCCAAACGAATCGGCAAGTCACGGTATGATCTTGTTTTGCTTCCGTAAATTAAATGGTGGTGAGGACAATTCATCGGCTTCAAATAATATTCCTCGCCATCCAACATCATCGGTGGAAACATTGATTCTGCGTAATATGGCAAATGCCCGGATTTATGATAAAGGCTTCCTTTTGTGATGTGTGGAGTTCGAACGCGAGAATATCCGCCGCCAAATTCAACTTCCTTCGCAAGCTTTTCAATTTCCTCAACCATCACAGCCCCGTTCGGTAGCCAAAGTGGCAAACCAGGTCCAACTTCATCACTCATTATATAAATTTCCAATTCTTTTCCAAGTTTTCTATGGTCACGTTTTTCAGCCTCAGCCAACATCGCCAAATGTTCATCAAGCTCTGCCTGGCTTTCAAAACAGACTCCATAAATTCTTTGTAATTGTGGCCTTTTTTCGTCACCTCGCCAGTAAGCCCCGGCAATTTTTGTAAGTTTAAATGGGCCGATTTCTCCTGTTGATTTCGAATGCCCACCTTTACACATGTCCACATAAGCGACAGTTCCGTCACCACGAATATTTTCGTAAAAAGTTATAGTTTTTCCCTCCTTCAAAAAATCTTTCAAAAGTTCAACTTTGAATGGTTGATTGATCGCTTTCAAAAATTCCATAGCTTTTTTGCCGTTTTCTTCACGCCCCACAAATTTCTGATTTTGCTTAACGATGTGCTTCATTTTTTTTTCCAAAATCGGCAAATCTTCAGGAATTAGTGTTCTTGGTAAATCAAAATCATAATAAAAACCATTTTCAATTGCAGGACCAATTGCCAACTTCGCCTCCGGAAACATTTCCAAAACCGCTTGTGCTAGCACGTGCGCTGCCGAGTGACGCATTCCCGAAACTTTTTCATTTGCTTCCATGTGGACATATTATCATCAAGAGCTAAACTTACAACATGAAACTGAAATCATTGAAGCTTGAAAACTTTCGTAATTACGGAGCTCTAAATTTAGACCTATCTGACGGAGTAACAATTTTTCTCGGAGAAAATGCTCAGGGAAAAACTAATTTACTTGAAAGTATCGCCTTCCTCGCACTTGGAAAATCTTTCCGCGCCGGAAATTTTATGGAAGTTTTAGGATGGGAAAGGCCACACGGACGTATTAAAGGAACACTTGAACAAGATGGTAAAGAAAAATCTCTCGAAGTTTTTTTTGAACGAGAACCTCGCCGAAAAAAAATCAAAAAACAGGGGAAAATTAGCGAGCCGAAAGATTTTATTGGTACTTTTAAAGTTGTACTTTTCACACCGGATAGTCTTCAAATGATTAGCGGAAGTCCTCGTCTTCGTCGCCAGTATTTTGATCGACTTCTAATTCAACTTAGTCGCGAATATTTCGAATCGTATTCTGTTTTTCATCATGTTCTGAAGCAGAGAAATGCGCTTCTCAAAAGAATCTCAATGAGGCTGGCTAAGCCGGATGAACTTGACATGTGGGATGAACCATATCTCAAAAACTCCCAGTCAATTTGGAAAATTCGAGCTGAGTTTATCGAATTTCTCAAAGAAAATTTAAGCGAAATTTATTCTTCAATTTCCGGATCTCAAGATGAGCTAAAAATTGAAAGCGACGTTATTGCACATTCCGATTTGATCTTTTGCCGCGATCGCGATATTTATTCCGGCTCAAGTTCAGTCGGTCCTCACCACGACGATTTCAAACTTCACCTGAACGGCAAGCAACTTTCTGACTTCGGCTCGCGCGGGGAACAGCGCACAGCAGTTCTTGCTCTGAAAATCGCCCAAATCCGTTACATCGAAAAACACACCGGCAAAAAACCAATTCTCCTTCTAGACGATGTTTTTTCTGAACTTGATGCCTCTCGCCAAACTCATCTTTGCCAACTTGTTGAATCTTACCAAACAATCATCACTTCATGCTCGATGGAAAACGTGAAAAACCTGAAAAATGCGGTGATTTATAAGATTAGTGCAGGGGTTTTGACGGAGGGTTAGAAAGGCCATATTCCTTCATTAAATCCTCATGAGTAATAAAATTTCCAGCTTTATACTGAGCCCAAGATTCTTCAATAGATTTCGCAAATTCCGGATCTAATTGAAATTTTTTCTTCATAATGTGATTATACTTTTCCCGAGTTCTAATTAAAAGTCCTTTTCTCCCTCACTTTCAAGTTAATCGCATGAGCAATCTCGTGGTGTTCTTTACAGAGTGGAGCGAGGTAGTTTGGGTTGTGTGAGTGGGAGATAGCGAAGGTTTGAGTGTGATGAATAACTAAAGATGGTTTTTTACAGGTTGGAATGGAGCATTTTGTGCCGTGTTCTTTTGTAAGTAATTTTTTGGTTTTAACTCGCAATTGGCGTGAAGTTGCAAGTTCAACCGGTTGGGTTTTCTCTTCTGCGATTTCCTCTTCACGTTTGTTAAGCGCGGCGCTGATTAACTCGTTGATGTCTATTCCTTTTGACTGGAGTTCAACAAGTCTAGCTCGAACTTCTTCATTTAAGGTTAAAGTCTGCACGTGCAAACCTGTAAATTTCTCATCGCGTACTAGCGTTTCTACAGCTCGGTTTGATAAGTTTGAAACCATATTCAACAATTCAACTTCATTCTCCGGAGTTGCAATTGAAACTACTCGAGCTAACTTATTAATACTTACTTCTCCGTTTACTAGAGCTTCGTGGAGTCTTGGCATCTCTGTAAATTTCTCCTCTAACTTAAGTGCTAAACGAACCTGATCGTTAGATAATCCGCCGAACTTTGCAGCAAACTCGAAGATTGAACTGCAGTTCTTCTTTTCATATAACTTACGTTTGTAGATTTCCGGTAACAAACCTGTAAATTTCCTCTTCCATTCTATTGCACTTTTGCCGAAATAAATTGCCTTCTCTAATAGTACTTTATCATTCATTTTGGGTGGGTTAAGGTTTATTTATGATAGCAAAAACCTAGGTAATTAACAGATCAAAACACCCACTTCAGCTAGACAATTCACAGGGTGAGTGTGGACTCGTATACCGCCGTATTTTAATGCGAAAATCTCATGCATTCCGCTAAAACCCAACCTGTCACCTTGCCCACACCCCCTTATTATGCTATAATTAAGAGATTAAATTCTCTAAATGAATCAAAATTTAAGCCTAATCCTGTCGATTCTCCTCGCAAGTGTGCCTGCGATGATCTGGTCTTATATCTTCTACAAGAAGGATGAGGTCTCGAAAAGAAAAGCACTTCAGACTTTTATTTTGGGTATTGCCTCAGTTTTACCTATATTGCTGTATAAATTTAGCTGGCAGTTCATTCCTGCAATTAATATTTTCAACTACACATCTACGATGCAAACAGACATTATCGGTCTTGCAAGCCTTACGCTACCGCTCGGTTCTGTTTTGGCATTTATGTTTGTTGGCGTGATTGAGGAATATATGAAACATATTGTTGTTGTAAAAGCAGACCGAGGATATTTCAGGAATATTGACGATGCGATTGAGTTTTCAATCATTGCAGCGCTCGGTTTTGCATTCCTTGAAAATATTCTTTATTTTTTCTACATTTGGCAATATCAAGATACAGAAGTTGTTATGATATCCTTTGTTTTCAGATCAATTTTCTCAACTTTTGCTCACATTCTTTTCTCAGGCGTATACGGATATTTTTACGGTCTAGCATATTTTGCTGATCCGGTTTGGGCTGAAGAACAGCGTAAAAAACGACATCCAATTATCGACTTTCTTTATACAACTTTTCATTTTAAGAAGAATCGAACATTCGCAAATGAAAAAATTAGTGAAGGTTTAATTTGCGCGGTAGCACTCCATGCGATGTTTAATATTTTCTTGGAAATGGGCATTACTGTTTTCATGGTTCCGTTCCTATTTTTCGGATATTCATTCTTAGACTATCTGTTTAAGAAAAAGGAAAATTTGAAGAAATACGGCTATATTACAGGTGAATACGGCGAGGTATTGCCTGTGAAACAAAGCTAGGCTAGAATCTGCGCTCGAAAACAAAATTATGAACCTTTCTTTCCAAACAGACGGTCCGGTTTCTGGCAATGACTTTGTTCATGTCCTTAGCAGGACAGTTGATATGAAGCACTGGGGGAAACTTGGTATTACTGTCGAAGGTGATAAAGTAGATCTAAATGCGCCAAATGCATGGCAAGAACTCCAAGAAAAACTTAGCTGTCTTGATAATGGTGGAGCTATAATCATCGAAATTCCTGAGGAAATACATGATATAAGTGCCTTACTGAAATGTAGAATTGCCGGAATATTAAGTACTTTTGATCGTTTGGTCGAAAAAATGAGGCTTTAACCCTTGTGCAAAGGCAAAAAACCTGCTAGGGTCTTTCTACCTAAAAAATTATACTTTATGGCATTTGATAAAATTATTGTCAAGGGAGCGAAGATGCACAACTTGAAGAATATTGATGTGGAAATCCCACGCGATAAACTCACAGTTATCACAGGATTATCAGGATCAGGAAAATCAACTCTAGCATTCGATACAATTTACGCAGAAGGACAAAGACGTTACGTCGAATCACTTTCGACATATGCGCGCCAGTTCCTCCAGCTCATGGAAAAACCGGATGTGGAATCAATTGAAGGTCTTTCGCCAGCCATTTCCATAGATCAAAAAACAGCACCAAGAAATCCACGTTCAACAGTAGGAACAGTTACGGAAATTTATGATTATTTGAGACTACTTTTTGCAAGGGTTGGTGTTCCTCATTGTCCAAAATGTCAGAAACCGATTGTTAGACAAACCGGTAGCCAGATTATTGATCATGTTGCTGCAATGGAAGAAGGAAAAAAAATACTTTTACTTGCGCCAGTTGTACGAGGTCGCAAAGGTGAACATGAGAAAATTTTTGAAACAATTAAGCGTGATGGTTTCGTAAGAGTTCGAATTGATGGCGAAATTTTTTCCGTTTTAGAGCTACCGGAACTTGATAAAAACAAAGCTCACAATATTGAAATTGTTGTTGATCGTTTAGTCGTTAAAAATCTACAAAAATTATATAAAGAACTTACAAGTGGTGACAAAATTGAACTACCAAATCCTGATCTTAGTCGACTTGCTGACTCGGTTGAAATGTCACTAAAACACGGTGAGGGAGTTATGATGGTTTTAGATAATGATAATGGAGAAGTTCAAACTTTTTCTGAGCATTTTTCTTGTGAAGATCATCCAGAAATTTCATTGCCAGAACTCGAACCAAGAAATTTTTCATTCAATAGTCCGCATGGTGCTTGTGAAACTTGTCATGGGCTTGGAACAAAACTTGAAATTGATTCCGACTTAATTATTCCAAGCAAAAAGTTGAGCCTTTCTGAAGGTGCAATTATGCCTTGGTCTGCAACAACTTCACATCTTTCTTGGTATAATGGAATTTTGGAGGCGGTTGCAAAAAAACACGGTTTTTCAATGGATAAAGCGATTCAAGATTTGACAGAAAAACAGATGCAAATGATTTTATACGGAACTGGAGAAGAAAAATATTTAGTAAAAATGATGTCTGCGGAAACTGGTTCAAAAGGTGAATTTCAAAGCAAATTTGAAGGTGTAATTCCAAATCTTGAAAGAAGATTTCTAGAAACCGATTCAGATTATGTTAGGAAAAAGATCGAGCAATTTATGCGAATTTTAATGTGTCCGGCTTGTGAAGGAAAACGTTTGAGACCTGAAATGCTTTCAGTAAAAATTGATGGAAATTCTATTGTTGATATTACTCAGTTTTCAATTCATGAATGCTTTGAATTCTTCAATAAGTTATTTCTTTCCGATATGCAAAAAGTTATTGCAACTCCAATCATGCGAGAAATAAATTCCCGGTTGAAATTTTTAGATAATGTGGGTGTTTCTTACTTAACTTTAGATCGTGCTGCAAATACACTTTCAGGAGGTGAGGCACAACGAATTAGGCTTGCAACTCAGATAGGTTCTCACCTTGTGGGAGTGCTTTATGTTTTAGATGAACCATCAATTGGACTTCACCAAAATGATAATGAAAAGTTGATTCAAACTATGACAACTCTTCGTGATATCGGTAACACTGTTATCGTTGTTGAGCACGACGTTGATACAATGCTTGCCGCGGATTATATTTTGGACATTGGTCCAGGAGCTGGAAAACACGGTGGATATGTTGTTGCCGCCGGAACTCCAAAGGAAGTAATGGCAAATAAAAATTCGGTTACCGGTCAATATCTTTCCGGAAAAAAGTGTATAGCAGTCCCTAAGAATCGAAGGAAAGGAAACGGTAAATTCTTAGAAATTCTTGGTGCGACCGAACATAATTTGAAAGATGTTGATGCAAAATTTCCGCTTGGAATGTTAATTTGTGTGACAGGTGTTTCCGGTTCAGGAAAATCAACTTTGATCAATGATATTTTAGTAAAAAAAGTTTCCGCAGTAATCAACAGAAGCAAAGTTATTGCAGGAGCGCATCGCGATATTCGAGGAATCGAACATCTAGATAAATTGATAAATATTGACCAGTCTCCAATCGGGCGAACACCTCGTTCAAACCCAGCAACTTATACAGGAGTTTTCACAGAAATTCGTGATCTTTTTTCACAAACTTCTGAGGCTCGTCTTCGTGGTTATAAGCCAGGACGTTTCTCATTTAACGTGAAAGGTGGACGATGTGAAGTTTGTCAGGGTGACGGTCTCAAAAAAATCGAAATGCATTTCTTGCCAGATGTTTATGTTCCATGTGAGGTTTGTAAGGGTATGCGTTATAACCGTGAGGCTCTCGAAATTACTTACCGAGGCAAGAATATTGCGAACGTGCTTGATATGACAGTCGACGAAGCCCTAGAATTCTTTGACGCAATTCCTTCAATTAAAGTGAAAATGGCTACTCTCGCAAAAGTCGGCTTAGGATACCTACATATAGGTCAATCTGCGACCACTCTTTCAGGTGGTGAGGCTCAGCGTATCAAACTCGCAACCGAACTTTCAAAACGTTCTACAGGAAAAACTCTCTATATTTTGGATGAGCCAACAACGGGTCTTCACTTCGATGATGTTAGCAAACTGATTGAGGTTTTGCAGGAACTTGTTGAGATGGGAAATTCAGTTCTTGTCATTGAACATAACCTAGATGTCATCAAATCTTCAGATCATATTATCGACATTGGTCCTGACGGCGGAAATGCCGGTGGAACAATTGTTGCAACTGGTACACCTGAAGAAGTTGCTATGTCGAAAAAATCTTATACAGGAATTTGGCTGAAGAAGATGGGGATTTAGGATTATACAATCCACTATTCACCTTATTATTTCTTCTGACTTGCTAATATCATTTGCCAATCCTCATCACTAATTTCACGCCACCTCATATTCTTATTAGAATGATTTAAGAATTGAGTTAGCGAACGAATAAATGTTCGATCTTCACCATGAAATCCCTGTAAACTTGCATCAGAAGGCGCAACATTTCCATTCTGGACTGTATAAAATGGTGGAGTAAAGCCATCTATTTGTATAAGAAGTAAATTTTTATTCCGATACATTTCAATTGTGCCGACATCTTTGCCATTTAACATGAGTTCACCTTTAGGCACTTGTATTGAATCTATTTTTATTCCAAAACTTGATTTTTCATCATTAACTATAGAATCAACTGCATCTTTACTATCAGATTGAATTTTTAAAATATCTGCAATTGCTCTTAACTCCTCTGGGCTTGCAGAGTCTATGCGTTCTTTTAATAATTTTTTATCGATATTTCCCATAGAGTTTTAATAACTCTAATATAATACCATATTTAATAGGATTTAGCAAACATCTATATATAACTTTAATAGAACTCAGTAAAATATAACAAACTTTAATAAAGCATAAAATACATCCATAAAACAAAATTAAATCTATCACAATTAAACCTATTAACTAAAAGCTAATAAAACATTTGCTAAATTAAAAAGAGCAGACTAAAGTATAGAAAACTTAAACAAGATTAAGTGGATATAAAGATGCGGCTCCTCACGCCGGAACAAGTCGCGGAGAATCTGCAGCTTCACCACCTCACGGTGTTAAAGTTCATTAAAAATAAAAAACTAAAAAGCATCAAAATCGGAAGAGTCTACCGTATTAGGGAAGTAGACCTCTCAGATTTTCTCTCGGACAACGAAACGAATTGATTTCCACCATTCACTCCACCACATGCTCATAAATTGTTTCTCCTGCGGCAAGCTTATCTCGCTAAAAAAAGAACTGTGCCCATATTGTATGGTCGAGCTCCAGGAATCAAGAAACAACGTTGAAGTAGAATTGAAAGTTAAAAACAAATTCGGCAAAGCAAAACACACATTCTTCTCTTTGCTATCTAGATAAATATTACTTGCACTGCTTCTCTTTAACTTGATCCACTCTTTTTTTGATATCTTTGAACTCTACATTGTTGCTGTCTGTAATGATCTTATTTAGATCTTGAACGACGGTTTGGAAATTTGAAGAAACTCTAGCTCCTCCCTCAGCGTATAGAACTCGATATTTTGCAAGACGGTCAGCATTTTCAATCTCTGCATCATATACTTCACTGCTTTCACCAAGTGTCTTCAGTACATCTTGAAAAGTAGCACCAACAACATCACTAACTTTTTGCTCTGGAGTAATTGAAATTTTATAGTCTTCAGCAAATTTCTCCATATATTCAATAATATTTTTACTGATATTTTCTGTGAATGGTTGATTATTATTCTTAGGTACCTCAAATTCAACTGGTTCCGGTTTAACTTTTATACTTTTCATTTTATCAATAAAATCATTCCAAGTTGTTGTTAGTTCTGCCCATGGCCCCTCATCACAATGTGCATATTTAATTATTGAATCATCATATTTAGCTGACCATTCCTCATAATATGCAGCGAAATCTTCTTCTCCAACTCGATTTTCTTGAATGACAAATAGTTTATTCATCTCATCTTCAAGTTTCTCAAGTTTTCTTTTTTTCTCAGATTTAATTTTCTCAACTTCCGCGTCACCAATTAGATCAGACGGAATTTTCTGAATATTACGAATGAAATATTGTTCCATCAAAAGTTTTGTATATGTTTTTGAATATTCACTCGTATCTTGGCAATTTTGTGCGGCTGTTTTGAAAGTATCCCTCAATGTTTCCAACTGATCATTAATTGCAATTAAGTCATTCACTTGGCAGTAACTTCTTGTAAAATCCTTAAAAATTTCACCACGACTTTTTTCCGACACGGCTGTACCTATATAACTATAATATATATCTATACATCCAAATATATCGTCCTCGGCTGCATTCACTTTAATTGGAATAAATATCCCAATCGTTAACGCCAATATGAAAATCAATTTTTTCATTCGCAATATTTTTTACCGGCTAAAGATTCAAGAGGTGCAAGTGTCGATTTTAAGGACTCTGAAAATTGACTAAAATAAGATTTAAAAGTAGCCAATTCACCTAATATTTGATCTTCAAAATCTTGAGAAGCTTGACCGCGAGCTTTAAATTCGAAATCATCAAGAGTCTTTTTTACAGCAGCCCTTCTAGCCTCATCTGCAGCTATTATTTGCTTTGCAACATCTGCTTGATCTAAGCCAGCTCTAGTATTTAAAATTCTAGCAGTTTCAATCTGACTCTGTGTTGTACCAGTCACACCTTCAGGAGTTGTTAGTGCATTTGTGCTATATAAAACTTGTTTTAAATCTTCTACAGCTTTTGCTGAAGCGTCAGGAGTTGAATCATTTTCAGGAGTGAAAATTGGTTTTTTGATCGCATAAACATTTATATCTAAATTTATTTTATTCCCTGCTTCTTTACATGTGCCATCTTCAAAATTATTCATTGGAACTTTACTAGGTGCAACGGGCTTACTTAAAGTTTCTTCCAATTTTTGTTTAATGTAACTTATATGACAAGCAATACAGTCATCAGTTTTTTCATAACTGTTATCATCATCTTCCGTTTCACCAGGGATTAATTCAACGGTTATACAGAAAATTTCATCACATGGGAGTTCTCTATCCCAATTACCAACAGCACCACCAAGAGATGCTACAAACTCATCAACAGTTGCTTCCGCAGGTGCTTCTTCAGCATCTTCACCGGAATCATCTTCACCTTCATCCGAATCATCTGCTTCAGGTTCTGAATCTGGCACATCAGCATCAGCCTCAGGCTCATCTAGTTCCGGCGCATCTTCATCCTCTTCCACAACAGTAGGCTCATCAACTTCCTCCACAACAGGTTCAGGATTTGCTTCTTCGTATGCAGTAATTGCATCACTCAACTCAGTGTCTATACTACAAATTATGTCAGTCACGGCACTACTTACAGCCACTGTACTTGTATCGGTAGATCTTTTAACTTTAGCCAACTTTGGTTTTTCAACAGTCTCTTCACTCGCCAAGATTGTCTCTTCACTCGCTGGTACTACAGCAGGATCTCCACTTCGATCAGTCTCGGGAACATATTCATTAAATAATAAAAAATTAATTAGATCTAAGTCGTAGAGAATATCAACCGATGCCGAATCGGTTAAATCATTATTATAGAAAATTTCTTTTGCCAGTGCTTCATAAATAAGTCCTCTATTGTCAATTTGAAGCTGCAATTCATTATTATAGTCATTTTGTATTTGTGCATAAGTTTCAATTAAAATACTTTGTGTAACACCTGAGCCGAGTGCCTCTTTTAATGGGTATATATCCCCGGCAACAACTGCAGCAATATCATCCTCTGAATACCAAGCATAGTCAGATTTTTGCACCAGTACTTTTAAAGTTTCTTCTTTCGGCGCCAATTTAACATTCTGATACATGAATAGATAAAGATTCTTGAATGGATCTTCACCATTTGAAAGACCGGCAAGTTCACTTGAATCAGTTGAAAGGGTAGTCGAAACATCATTGTCACTGAAAAGTTGAGTAATAATGTCTTCACTGCTCGACACAGCCATCCCAATTCCAGTGGAAAGCATCAATCCCAAAAATGTTAAAATAGTTTTTCTCATTTACATTGAATGGTTGTAGCGTCGTTAAATTTTGCAGGATAATATTCAACTATACTTCGCACATCAGCCAAATTTGATCTGTAAGTTTCCAGATTTTTGATCAAAGTCACAAGCTCCCTATGCATTGGATAGACACTTTGAATTTCATTATAAGTCGTGAGTGTTAAATCAAGCGTTGCCCTTGCTTCAATAATTTCTTCGTCAATAAAGCTTCTTCTCGCTCCTGTATTTTTTACAGCATCCTCAATTGTATAAGTCGCAGTATCCTCCTCCTCTTTAAAAGCTTCTTTCCTGGAGATAATTTCTTTTTCAAATTTAAGTAGTTCAGCATTCAAATCTACAGCGAGACAATATGTTGAAACATTATCATCACTACATTCTGACCCATCAATTACAAAAGCCACATTTGGAGTTGCCGTTTTTAAAAGTTTTTTCAAATAATCATTAGTGGTTTTGTTCATTTGTGTGTGAAATGCGATAACCGATTCCTCTAAAGTATATTTAGTATTGTCATAATCAAAAGTACTGGCCTGCACTGAATTAAGTGAATTTTTTGGCAAGTATAGCCCTCCCGCGAAAGCGAGTGAAAAAAGAAAAATATAAGTTTTGTGCTGAATTATTTTGTCGTACATGATTTTGCGTAACATGGCAGGGCGTTATCCATTTTCTGAAATAATTGCGGAAATACCGCGCTGTATTCTTGTGAAAAATCAGACATATTTGTGTTGATTGCTTTCAGGGCATCCACAACTTTATAAGTACGTTTGCTGTTTGCGGAATTTACAGAAAATACAGCCAACAAGTTTTTACCAATAGAGAGATATTCATCTTGAATTGATTCACAATATGCGTAAGAAGCGACATTCCTTTCAATTGTTTTACCACCGACAGGAATTGAATTTAATTCAAAAGCTGCTTCAATTTCTTCAATAAAATATCTGTATCTCGTAATTCCATCTTCAATTTGTTCACTAGCAGGTTCTACCTGTTTGAAATATTCATCAAGGAAAATAATATAATTTTCTAAAGCCACATCTCCAGATGAAGACATATTTCGCCCACATAATAAATCTTCCTCGTTTTCCGTACTCGTTGTTTCTTCATCTACTGCTTCTTCAGTTTCCTCAGCGTAAATTACCTGAGTTCTACCGAAACTAAATCCGGCCACAGATCCAATAAGTGCAAAAATTACGAGAATGTTTTTCATATTTATTCAGTTAATTCTAATTCATTACTTTTTCCAAGTACATTACCAATCTCATCTTGGATTATAGCAAATATTGTATCGCCGCTCTGTAGATCTCCTTCATAGTCAATTGACGAATAACATGGACAAGAATTACATGCTTCTTCAACCGCGTAAACCGCAGTTTCTAAATCGAGTGGATTCGCATCAGGAAAATCATCTTCTTGATCAAGTGGATCGCTTGATCGATCAATTTCATCACCGTCGTTAATCCCTCCCTTATCAGTGTCCTCACTGAAAGGATCTGTTCCATAAGTATTTTCTTCTTCATAATCGGTTAGCCCATCTTCATCACTATCAACATCAAAACAATTGTAAGCGTTCAATGCGCGAACGGACATTTCAACAAATTCGTAACGAGTTACTATATGTGAAGGATCTTCAGCTTCTTCAGCAGTCAAAATATAATTTTCTGTTCCACCTGATTCAGCCGTCAAATATTCACTAAAATCTTGAGCAACAGTAATGTATTCAGAATACCAATATTCACCAGACATATCTTCAGGCAATGTAATAATTTCTTGCATATTCAATGCCTCAAGCACAATCTTTGCAGCCTCGGCTCGAGTTATCGTGTTATTAGGTTTGAAAGGCGATTGACCATTCGCATCAACTTCTCCCAAGTAACCGGTAATTAAATCTCTAATATAAGATTCTTTAGTATAAGGGAAATACCAATCTTCAGTGCTTAAAATATCATTGAATACAGATGGAGCCACCTTTGCTTCATCACTTGGACTTATACATAAAATAGAAAGAATAATCTTGGTGAATTCCGCCCTTGTTATGTCATTATCAGGCTCAAAATAATTTAAGCCATCCACAACATATCCAGTTAGAATTCCTCTTTGAACGAGCTTCCAAATGTCCTCAAAAAGTGGATCATCTGATGTAATATCCACAAAATATTGTTGCGCAATTTCTTCCTCTTCTTCGCCACTTGAAGAACCTGCAATTAATGGCTCTGAATCAGGCAATTCAAGTTCTTGGTTGTTCTTAATTTCAACAACACTTGGTGAACCAATGAAGAACTCAAGTTCAAGCACTCCATCATCATAAAGGTCTAGTATCAAATAATCATCAAGTGAATCAGTCTCACGTTTTTTCAATTCAAATCGAGAATTATACATTGTCACATTTCCATTTTTTCTGATTAACATTTCATTAACTCCAAATTCATCTTTTGCTGCAAATCCGTCATCAGTCACTTCATAATTTTCAGCATCTTCCAAAACATGCACATGCACATTCTCCGCACTAGAAAGATCAACATCTTCAAGATCATCATCTACTTCAGTAATTCCTCCATCTTCATCAGAAACAACTATAAAGCTCGCCATAATTTCTCCGGTTGCAATTTCTGAAACAACTAATCTCGCAGGCCAGTCGGTACCAGAAGGCAAGGCGAGGGCTTCATATGCTTCGTTATAAACAAGTAATTGTTTCGTGTCAGGATTAAATTGGGCAATAGTCTCATCACTTTGATTATATACATCTATTAAGTCGGAATCATTGAAATCATCAGCCATAAATTCACCGGCAGAATCTGTAATATATCCTTCACCAAGTTCTGTAAGCTCTCCATCTCTATCACGAATTAAATGAATTGGAAGATTTGCAGTTGAAGGATCGGTAGTCCCAAGAACTTCACCGGTGTCAGCGCTTGTTAGTATTATTTCCGGCACGAAAACATTCACAGAAATTGTTGCACTTGAAACATTTCCAACAATATCTGCAATATATGCTGTGACAATTCTTGCATTAACATCATCGTAAGGACCTATATCAACAGTCTCACCCTCCACATCTTTATCATCATTCTTAACTCCGTTAGAATCGCTGTCCAAAGTATCATCAGTATCCCAATAAACTTCACCAATTTCACTAGTTGAATCAAATGAATTCGCTGCTGAAACGCTAGCTGTTGTGAAAACTGAAATATCCATTTCTGTATTACTCAAAACCGGATAAGGTGAACTATCATCTCCACAAATTTGTGGATTCAAAAGTATGTTATCGGAAACTGTAGAAATTCCTTCAGCATAAATTGCTTTCACATTAGTGTAATAAGCTCCATTCTCAAGTTCAACTTCTGCATTTGGATTAGTTGGACTCGATAACAAATCCATAACAAATAATTCTTCTTCATCAAGTTCAAAATCAAGCCCTTCAGTAATACTCAGTGTTGTTTTTCCATTACCTGACAAAACCACACTTTCCTCAGCATAAATTTCCATATTTTCCATCAAATCTTGTTCCTCCGCAGTTTCATTCAAATCAATCCAAAGTACTTTTCCACTTTCAACTCGAATTGTTCTACCTTCTCCTCTTGGTAAATCAATTGTATATAGAGCAGGCAGATTTATGCTTGTTGTTCCGGTTTCTTCAATCAATTTTATATTAGTATCTTCAAGTGTTTGGAATCTCACACTATCATCAGAAATAATTTCACCGTCAGAATCAATTTCAGTTCTCAAATATCCTCCGTGAAGTGATGCAGAGCCACTTTCACTCTTAACATAAATTCTACTCTGTCTGATGGTCGCTAGTGTTGTTTCAACGCCTGCTGGAATCTCTACATTAAGCTCACCAGACTCGAATAATGCTGAATCTGTATCTGCAGTTAGTGTTCCTCCTGCATTTATTTCACTGCCATTTTCATCAAGGAAAACGGCGGAATCATTCTCACTATCATTCAATAATAACATCCTCTTCACATTCTCATCGGGAGCGCTTTCTTCAGCATCAAGCGAATCATAAAGCAAAATTTGATAACCAAGAGAATCTCCATTCGCATCAAACGCAAAACTTGCCTTTTGGTATGAATTTTCACCGGTTTCAAAATTATTTACATTTCCTGCTATCGGTTCCAAATCAGCAACTGTATATACTACCGGATCATCACTCACGTATTTTAAACTCGCCTCCTCAGTGTAATTTTCTTTAATATAAACATTACCACCCATTGAATAAATGATGTCTTCATCACTGTCATTATCAATGTCAAACATTAGCAAACTAATAGAAGAATCAGATTCTTTAGTATATTTAATTAATTTTTGACTAATGCCAAGCTCTGCATTGTAAATATAAATTCCATCGTTAACCGCCTCAGGCGCTTGAATACTGAGTTCTGTTTCATCTTCTGAGGCAAGTTCAACTTTCATATCTTTTGACTCCACAACTTCATCTTTAAATCTCTTAACACTACCACTAGAGATTGGTCCGGTTTTATCAGAAACAAATCCATATCTTTCATTCTCACTTTCCATCGCTAGATATTTCATGAAATTATTGCCATCCATATTTTCCAAAGTCTGAGTTCCTTTATCCATTTGTTGCACAGATGCGATCATCTTATTTCGCATAGTGACAACATTTGCCAAAGGACTATCTTTAATTTGAGCCAAGAATTTTGCATCAAGATTTTGATTCTTAATTACATCATTATATCTGTGAAGAAGTGGATCATTCTCTGCCAAAATTATACTTTCAGCCTTCAATTCAAATTTATCCGGAGTCGCATCATTCCAATCTTTAATTTGTTTAGTTAAGTCTCCAAATGTGCTTTTTAATACGGCAAGATTACCCGCAACAAGAGGTGCATCTTTATATTGATAAGCGACACTCTTTGCTGGGTTATAAGTCTCAAGCTCTACAGAGCCCTCAGCTTCTTTTTCCGCAGACACACCATCTTCATCAATTTCCGCGGATGCTCCGGCACTTGCTTCAATATCCAAATTCATATCGCCCAATTGATCCATCCAACTTTGCACATCTCCCGCCAAACCAGATGTGGCAGAATTGAAATCTTTAAGTATTTTACCAAGAAAATCATTAGATTTTTCTCCTAACATATTTACAACATCATAAACTGCAGTGATATCCGGCTCAATTTTTAGATACGTTGTGATATCAATTTCTTTAACGAAATCCAGACTGATTTTTGGGAATGAAACTGTTACTTTAAGATCTACCGGAAGCACTATGCTACTTGATCTTTCCGTCATTTCTTCAATCTTTGTTTTTAATGCTGACTCTTGAACAGGAAAGAAATTTGATCTGATTAAACAGATAATTTTCAATACAGTTGAAACAATATCTAGGCTGGCTTTCAAAGTTGCATCAATTTTTGGAATTGCTGGTGGTGGTGGCAAATCAGGAAGATTTGGTAGTGAAAGAGTTGGCATTTCCGGCACCTCAAAATCCAAATTCAATTCCGGTAGGGTAGGCAATTGTAAGTCAATATTATAGCCCAAGAAAAAGTCTAGATTTATACTACCGGTCGGCAAACTTACACGTGGAATTTTTGGAATAATAATTGTTTGCGGAACAAATTTTAAATCTGGCCAAATAAGATTTACTCCAGCTTCAATATTTGAAACATCAATAACAATATCCGGCCATTTCGGCATTTCAATTACTGGAATATCCGGAAGGAAAGCGAAAAGACTCGCAATAATTTGGAAGGCGCTATAACGCTGATTTGTACATTTATCACATGCATTCATGAAATCTCCGGAAAGCTTTATGATTGCACCCCAACCTTTTATTATATTTTTTAACTGAGCAACCCATTCCATCCAGGCCTCAATTCTTTCAGCATTTGTTCCCAAATAGCCGGCTGTAAATCCAAGCACAGCATCTAAATAACAAATAATTACTTTAGCGTAATAAGCATGCAGATTTCTAATTTTCAAAAGATCTTCCGGCACATGTCCATAATCTTCAAGTATAGCCAGATTATTTTCCATTATCGCAATATTCTCATTCCATGCTTCTTCAATATTTCCAAACAGATCTTTATCAATTTGTGGCTCAAACTCAGCCTTGAATCTTTCCCATTCTGCCTTTGCATCAACTAGCCATTGTTCCCAATCTTTTTTAGCCAACTCAATTTCTTCCGGAGTTATGAAAGGATAATTAATATTTACAACTTTTGGTTCAATATTTACAACTGGCAAAGAATTCGCAATACTAAGCCATTTTTGAAGCCCAAGAATATTTGTTTTTAATCCAAGATCTGGTTGTGAAGGGTCAGGCTGGAATGCATTCTTTAAACTATCCGGATCAGGATATATAAATGTAATATCCGGCAAATCAAGCATTTGGAAAAATTCATATTTTTGTTTTTTCCACCAGTCTGTGAAGATTGCGGGGAAGCCGGGAATTTGAATATTCACATTTGTAATAATTGGGGGTGAATAATCAGTAAATACACCTGAGCTAATTCCACCATCTCCACCCGCACTCGCGGATACACTTGCACTGAAGACTTTTGTATCAGCACTTGCTGTGAATGAAGTCGCACTAGACATAGCGCTGGAAATTGCCCCATTAATTGCATCACAAACTCCGAGCATTTGTAATAATGGAACGGTGAAAGCAAAACATACTCCCTGTATTCCTTGTGGTGACACACATAGAGCAACACCAATTCCTAGAGTTGTTGTTGGGGCAATAAAGAATCTGAAAATTGAGGTTTTATTACAAGCCATGAAGAAACAAACAACCGGAGGTGTTGGAATAGGATAAATTCCAAATATCGGAATACCAGGATCATCCGGACTTATTGATGTTCCTGTCAGTGGCATATGAAAAGTTCCAGGAGCAAGGAATGCAATATTTGATGGCATTGCAATACAGCCACCATTACAGAAAAATGTTGCAACTACATCTTCAACAATTGCGGCACCCGCTTGCACATATGTATCAAGTTCATTAATCGAATCGCCTAATTCATCGAGAGTTTTTTCAGGGTCAAGTAGCATAGATGCTCCTGCAGCAACTCCTGTAATTACCCACTGATCAATTGAATCATTCAACCCATCATCATCAAGATCAGTATCATCAGCGGTTATTTCATCTTTTGCGTACCAACCGTCTCCATCAAAATCTTTTGCATGCATTACGGTCTCCATCAATTCTTTGTTTCCAGCAGTTTTTTTAATTCCTTTATCAGGATCCATTTCGCCAAAAGCATCAGGCACATTGTCACCATCTGCATCTGTTAAATCTATGGCATCATCTTCAACAGCAGTTGGTGTTTCCTCTTCAGCATCTGCACCTGAATATTCTTTCTCAACATAATTAATTCTATCAAAATCGCCTGAAGAATCTTCACCGTTCGAGTAATAAATAATCATTGATCCAGTATCATTTCCTTCCGGTGAAAGGCCAATATCAGGGTAGTCATCATTTGTGTAATCATTATAAAGATCATCTCCAATCATCATCGACATTCCCGGCAAATCATTAACTGTTACTTTGTAACTAATAACAGCAGATCCACCGCCACTAAGAGAAATCGGTCCGTATGCCCATGGTCTCGCACTGTCACCAGTTTCAATGTAAAGCGCTTCATCACATTCATCGCATTCCAAACTTTCACTGAATTCAAATCTTGTAGAAACAGAATCTGCAATATAAATATCGGCAAGGCCGATGCCGCTGGAATTATTCAACAAAGTAATTGTGTAAGTCAAAGTATCACCAACTTCCACTTCGCCTCCATTGTCATCAGCCAAAGTTTTAGTCGCTGCAATTGCATCACTAACTGTCTCTTGATCAGCAATATCAAAATTTACATTTTTACTACCACTAATATCAGAGCCCTCAAGTGAGTAATCTGAACTTCCTGCAATTGCATCAATGTATTCTTGACCGGCAACTTCATCACTTGGAACTTCAAGAATAATAGCTTCACTATTGATTCCGGTATAAGAAACAGCTAAGTCAGAATATAAATTATCTCCTTCAGTAACATTCAATCCAAAATTATTTATTTTTTCAACTTCTTCCAGCACGCCTTCATTATTCCAAATAATATAAAGGTTCAAATTCACATCCATAATCACAATATCTGTATAACCGTCACCATTTAAATCACTTGCTTTTACTTGTTCCGGCTTCGAAGTAATTTCACTCAACGTCAAATTATGTGCAACAAATCCTCCTCCAATATTTTCATAAATATAAAGACACATTTCATCAGCCAAACATGAAGTTTTTGTAACAATCAAAAGATCATCCAATTCATCACCGTTGAAATCTCCTTTATCTACTGATTCAATTTTATTTTCAACATATAAAACCGTGCCACGATTATTCAAACGATTCGCTGATTTTGAATTTTGAAGCACATCAATTTGACCATCTTCATAAACAATTAAAACATCATCTAACTCATCTCCGTTGTAATCAAGTTTGAGCAGGGAAGTGATATCTTTACCATTCGCGTAAACCATTTTTCCAATGTCTTCAGTGAAGCCTGCTTCATTCTGCGTATTATTTTTTTCAAGACGAATACTAGGGTCACCAAGCAAAATTCCCGCCTCAGATGTGTAGTACATATTTGATTCTCCGGCAGTATTTCCAGCAGCAAAAAGCAGAATATTTTTGTTGTCACCTTCATAACCAACAGTTCCAACATCTTCAGCTTTATCAAGGCTGTCGTAGCCTAGCGAAGGTCTCATTTGTTCAGCCAATTCCTGAGTCGGATCTGTTAAAACAAGCCCAATCGGATCAGCAGAAGAATTTCCTGAAGGCATTGTCACAAAATTTCCTGTATTCGATGTTGTTGGAATCAAATAAATTCCAGGAGAAAGACCGGCGTATTCTTCAATATCATAAGTTGAGGCAAGCATTGTCACATCAGCTGTCCATTCACCGGTAAAATCAACCTGCATTACTGCCTCAGTAGTTTTGTAAACAATGAAGCTCAATTGTTCCGCCGATGCATTAACTGAAAGATTATAATTTGAATCAAGCAGTTCAATTTGTCCGTCTTCACGAACTTTTACAACGCCTGCATCATCTTCTCTCAAATAAATATCTGCATCTTTTTGAACCATTTCAAATGATTCATCAGTGCTTACTAATGTCGTTGTAATTGAATCGGTGCTTGAAGGTGCAACATAGAAAATCTGTGCTTGTAAAACATCATCAGGAAAACTTCTCCATGTCATTTTAACCGGTAAAGTATCTCCTGCCCCCATAACAGTTTGTGAAATTGACTCACCATCCACAATATTTATTTTTCCGTTCGCATCTACACTCGCTAATTCCAATTTTGGCTTAGGTGCTGCAATCATTGTGTTTACAACTTGTGATCTTCCATTGAAAGTCATGTATCCACCAATATAGTTACTTTGTGTTACGTCTCCATAATTTGCACCAAGCAAATTAGTATAAAGACCTTGTGGCTCAATAGCTTCAAAATCATCCGAATCCATTGAATAATTCACATTTCCTCCAAAAGATCCTGCAACAAGCCCCGCACTTGATGCAACCAAATTAAGAACACCGCTAACATCTGAAGCCGTTACTTGAAATTTTGCGCGGCCGTTTTTCGCAGTCACGCTAGTAGTACTTAATTGCCCATATTCACTTGTTGAATCGGTTTTTCTAAGACTGATTGCTGTTGTACTATCGTTGCTAACTAAATTTCCATATTCATCATAAACATCAGCATAAAAAGTTTCTTTACCGGCTGCTTTTAAATTTGTACCACCGTCTTCTTTCACCAATTGAATGGAATATGGATCGGCCGGTTTAACTGTCATATTTGTACTACCGGCAGAGAATCCAGGGCTTGTTCCAATTAAACTCGCAATGCCTGCCAAAGTTCCAACAGTAATATTTACAGTTCCAGCGCCCAAAACCAAATCTAAAGTTTGTGCATCAAAAGTTCCGAATTTATCATCACTTGGAACTAAATTAATTTCACCCTGGAATCCTGTCACAACTTTATTCATGGAATCCACAACTCTAATGGCAACAGTTTGTGAAGTAGCGCTTCCTGCAACCATGTAAGGTTGGCTGGTTTTTAATTGAATTTTCATTCCTTCAAGCGAGCTGATTTTCAACAGACTTCCACCATCTCCACCATCCAAAAGGCTTGCCTTGATTACAGAAATATCTTCAACAAGTGAAGACTTAATTCTGAAATCCACAAAACCTTCCGAACTCGTAATTTGATAGCCCTCTGTTTCTTCATCTTCATCATATAAATCCATCACTTCAATTCCGCCCTCACTTTCAATTGTTACCGTGTGAAAGCCATAATTCGCAATATTTCCGAAAGCATCATATAAAGTTACTCGTACATCATCCAAACTTTCACCACCCGACGGCAAAACAGTAGAATCTGCGCTAACAACAGTTTTAACAGGCACGCCAGCATAAACATTCACATCACTATTTTGAGAAGGAATTGATCCATCACTAATTTTTGCTTCAACAGTTAACTCACCCGCGACGGTTTTTGCAGTCATCACAGTTTCCGCAATTCCACCACTCACTTTCACAGAATCACTGTCAATTTCTGAATAATCCGCAGTAGATAGGGTGAATTTAATTACACTTGAATTGTCATCTGTATAAACATTTCCGCTTTGATCTCGAATTTCCGCCTTAACATAAATGATCGATTCTCCGTCCGCTGCCAGTAGGTCAGTGTAAACTTTAACTTCAGTGCTCGATGTATCAACTGAAGTCGTCACTGTTTCATAAACAATTGTATCGCCTTCGCCATAAACTCCGGCATCATGGCTGTAGTCACCAAATTGAGCTTCAAAATCTTCAACACTCGACGAAGCACTCGACGTAGTCGAGCTTTCCCCCTCGTCACCACTGGAAGTCGCATAATCATCACTCTTATCATTAGGGTCAGTTCCTCTTACAACTTCGTCAAAATCATTAACACCACCTCCGTCAGTATCACTTGCGTATTTATCTGTATTATAAATTAAATCTTCCTCTGTATCACTTAATCCTTCACTGTCAAAATCAACAGCTCGACAATCTTTTACCGCTAATAAATTCGAAGCCATCATTGCAAATTCCTCTCTTGAAATGTAGCCCTCTATCCAAGTTTTAAATTCGCCGTTTGCGGCTTGATCTGCATCAAACCAATCAGAAAAATCTTGTGGAGAATCGCCATCTAATTCTGTGAATCTACCGCTTGGAAAAATATGATTTTCTTGTGCCGATTTCACATAAGCTCCATACCAAACACCTTCACTGCTTGCCACAGCTAACTCCGCCGTTTCAACAAGTACTTTCGTCGCCTCAGCTCTACTTATAAACTGTTTAGGAACGAAATAGCCGACATTTTCACCGCTCGCATAACCGGAAACAATTTCTCGTGTTTTTCCTTCAGCAACACAATATAAAAGTTCAGGATTTATATCAGTATCAGGGAAGGGATCTGTATTATAATTTTCAAGCAAAAGCACTTTATATTCTTCAGAAAACTTTTGACACGAAACGCAAATCCCTCCCAAATCCACCTGCAAAAACTCTTCACGAGTCAGTGCGTTGTCAGGTTTAAAAGAACCATCAGTGTATCCGCGAATCACTCCTCGTAAATAAAGTTTAACAATATCCGCGTATGATTCGTCAGTCGGTCCAACATCACTAAATAATTTTTTTCCATCTGCCAGTGGGTCATTTCCACTGAAAACTTCGATCCCATCCGCGTAGCCATCGCCGTCAGTATCAGTAATTTCCATGTCTGTTCCAATCGCATATTCTTCAAGATCATCCAGACTATCACCGTCTGTATCAGGAATAACAGTCTCCGCGTATGCGGTATTTTTAGCCGGCACAATGCGTCCTTTTTTCGGCGAAGGCCAGAAATAACTTATTGTGGTTCCGGCATCCACCAAATTTACAGTTTGGTCGAGTACTTTTATTGTCACTTCGAAAATTGTATTTCCATCAGCGTCTGAAATCTTCATCGGATCAAAAATATTTATCTCCCCTGGATTTTGAAAATCCAAATAATAATCATCAGAAATTGCAATTTGCCCCATTCCGTTTACGAATCCCATTTCCACACCATTGTGTTCAAGGCTCACGCCGTCCGTCGTAGTAGTAGCAATGCCGTCTACCGCGTTGACATAAACCCCATCCAAACCATCACCGACACTAACTTTTTGAGTTGCAGGAATTAAATAAAAAGTCGCAAAAATATTCCCGGTAGAACTTTGAATCGCAATACTTGTTGATGAATCGGCATTAGCCTCCAAGAGTTTTGCCTCAGCACCATCAAGAGTCAAATCACCAGTTATTGTATCTAAAGTCGCAACAATATTGTCATCATAATCAAGTACATCAATATTCTGACCAAGGCTTGATTCTCCACTTCCAGTAGACACAAGATTGCTCAAAGTATAAGTCGTAACTTTCACATATTTATCAGTTACTGTTCCGCTTAATGAATTTGAATCACTCAAATCATCACTGCTTGTCACTGTCGCTTTAATTTTAAAATTTCCAGGATCTTTGCTCTTCAAAGTAAAAGTAGCAACACCGGCGGTTAATTGCATTGTGTCATTTCCGCTAACTTCAAGTGTTTCATCACCCGAAACAATCTCGAGTTTTACTTCTGTGTAACTGTCTTCAGCATTCGCTGAACCATCTGATTTTCTAGCACTTACGCTAACTTTATAAGTACTATCACCGTTAGATTGCAAAACGTTGTTTTCTTCACTAGTTAAGGTAATAGTCTTTGTATTATCTGCAACATCCGGCTTACCACTCCCATCACTATCAGTATTATTTACAGCACTCACTGCGGCTAAATCAGTTGTTGCACTCGCACAATAATCACCACCGCTAAAAGTTCCAACACTACTAACGGAATCTTGAATATCACTTAGCCATTTTATAATTTCATCCATCCATTCAACGAGTGGAATTGGAGTTGTATTAGTCACTTCACTTATTGCATCATAACTTTCCGCTTCTGTGCTTGCCTCCGCCGCCAACGCTTCATCAATTAAAGCTTGGGTTTTATATATATATTCCAAATCATCTTCTTCAGTTGGTTTTGCTCCGTTGAAACTGAAATCCATTTGAGTTGGAGTACCTTCGACAATAATGTTTGAAACTTCAAATCCATCACTTGGCTTTGATGTAATTGCCGGATCAGCACCCAAATAATTCGTAAATAAATATTTATGTTTTTGATCAATATTCATGTGATACCAAGCCAAGGCATCAGTTAACTGCTCTTCATTCAATTTGAAATCTCTAATGTCGTCTGCGTAAGCATTTCCACCTGAAACTTCCTCCATCGATGCTGCCAAAGTTTCAATTTGTGCCTGTACATCTTCAACAGTTTCAGCCCTGTATAAATTTATGTATTTCAAAACCTGAGGCGTCTCAGATTTATCCATAAATGAAATTCTCCTATTCGCGTCTACCGGCAAATTCGGAGTCGCTCCATCAGCAATCTGAATATTTAGCGTACCATTTCTTGGTTCAATATATTCAAAAACTGAAGGGATTTTCTTTGCATTATTTTTATCTGTAGTAAATCCACCGGTCAAAAATCCTGAAGTCTCCTCAACATATCTCCTTTGAACATCAATATTTATCTCCTCCACCCCATCAACCGGATTATCTATATTGAATGAATCATTAAAAGACAGCGCTAAATCCATTGCGTCGTCACTTGAAGTGTCAAAACCGGCATCTTTCAACATCGCGGCAATAGAATATTTTATTCCATCCTTGTCATACAACATCAGCTCATTAAATGCCTTTCTCAAAGTTGGATGCCCTGCATTTTCATAGTATTCATGAACAAGAGCTTCATACTCTTCTTCCGACTTAGGATCATCTTTACTGAGTTGTGAAAGGTTCCATAAATAACTGTTATCACCACTATAATCACTCCCGTACACTTTGTTGTAAATTTGATATGTTTCCATTTCTCTCAGTTCAAAACAAGCAGGGTAGCCTTGTTCAGATTTAGCCCATGTTTGTTTGATTTCATCTTCAGAGGTAGTCGGATCATCAACAAATGCTTTCGCACCATTTCTCAAGCTTGTCTCTTCTGTTGCAATTGCCGGAAAGCATATTTCTTGCTCCGGATCGTCCATTGCATGCGCTAAATTTGAAATCAAACATCCTTTGTAATTCTCTATTTCAGCATCGTCAGTAATATCAGCAGTCGAAACACTATACAGTGAACTGTATTTAACAAACTGTCCTCCATCTTCATATGTTCCACCCAAATCTGAACAATCTTTTACACTGTCTATCTCTGTATATGGCGTTCCATACATGAAAGTTTGTTCGGCATTGGGTGCCAAAGACCAAGTGAAAACATTCCCCGTTGATATATCAGAAGTTGATTGATTAACAAACATAAAACAAGCGTCGTCAGAACTTGAATTAACCAAAGGATCACAAATATCCTCAGTCACCGGATCAGAATCTTCATCAACCGGATCAAAAGTAATAGTTCCATAAAGCATTTCATAACCGAACAGTGGAATGTCTTGTTGCAAATCCTCTGCCATTGTTTTTACTTCCGCCTCAAAATTATCATTAACAGCACGCAAATATTGCAAAACCGACTCATCTTTTTTTGAAATTAAAGAAACACTGCTGTCATAATCATTTGTAACTTTGCCTTCTGCATCTTCGTTTCTTGTGCCCCATCTACCTGTCCCATCAACAATTCGATTCCAAACACCCAATGGCTGCTGGAAAATTTCAACATATCTACTAACGAGTCCCTCAAAAACTTTCTTCGATTGAATATCCGGCAAACTTTCAAAAATTCCTTCAGGTTTCATTCCTGCTGGGTCTTCATCAATAATCCCATCTTCATCATTATCGTTATAAGCAAAACCCGTTGCTTCAATAATTTCACTTGAACCATCTTCATCACAAAGGCCATCTTCGTCATCATCCCATTCGCCATGCCAAGTTGAGCCTTCATAACAACTGCTATCAGCTCTTGTAACCAAGCCAAGTGCTAGCAAATCTCGATAATCTTCATCAACAAAAAGTGATGTGAAATAGGCAGTTGCATCAGCATCATTATCAATATCTTGATCAAAAGGCGGATCTTTCACAACACCTTTCGGATTAGCCCAAGGAATTTTCCCTTTGCTCCAATGCCACCCATTTACCATTTCCATTCCGGTAGGAAATCCATCTTCATCATGATCAATTGAATTACCGTTATCATCTTTGCCGCAAGCTCCAGGGCAACCGTCTCCATTTGCATCTCCAGGTGGATCTTCATCATTCGTTCCATCTTTGTAAAAAGGAACATCCTCAAATTTATCATCATACAATGGGTTAGCATCTTCATCATTGTTATTATCTTGCCCGGAATCTTCATCAATCTCACCGTCGCCATCATTATCAATTTCATAAAAACCATCTCCAATATCTTCATCTGTTAAATCATCACCATCATCATCTTTTCCATTCTTCGCCTCCTCGTCAACTCTGCCGTCACCGTCATTGTCCACTTTGTCGCCTGATTCAACAGAAGCAAGCATGTCCGCATACATTTCTGTTAGCATCGAGCTTGTGTAACGGTAATAAGCAATCTCCTCCCAGTGATCTAAAAATCTATTATAACTTGCGAATGAAACATTATTCACAGTGTTCTCTTCTGTCACAAAATCACCGATGTAAGTTTTCTTAGTAAAATTAGAAAAATCAGAATCACCAGCGTGAAAACTATTATTTTTGTCGAAATATTCCGCCAGCATTTCCATACCCTCATCTCCACTTTTTGGCGGAACAATGACCCCATGCCAAATATCAGCCTGTAAATTATCAGCCACTTTATTCCTCTCAAAATCTTGACTTGTTTCATTAACCAAATAAGACGGATCATCAAAATCCGTATACGGCATCATCGAAATAAATCTGTGTCCGCTTTTATTAACCACAGGCAGTGGCACATCACCTACGATAACCAAACCAGACAACCTTGTTAAATCAGTGTCATTCGGATCACCCTCAAAATAAAGCCGCTCGAGCAGTTTCTGAATGCCAACAGTACTTTCATCTTCATCAACCGTAATAATCAAAGTCTTCGTCCACGGAATTGCCGCTTGAACATCTGCCGCATAGCGCTGAATCCTCTCAAAAATTCTTGTGTTACTAGCCGAATATCCAGAAACCAAACCTTGATAACTTGTCGTATCTTCCCAAACCTCACTATTCACCAAAATCGCCACTAGCCCATAACGTGTTTCAACACTACTCACTTCTCTAATTTCCGTTAGTCCTCCACCCGGATGCACTTCCGTCAAATCTCCTCCGTCACTCTGAAATGTAAAAGCATCTGCAACACGAATAAATTCGCTTACCGGAGCCACTCCCATCAGCATCGAAGAAATAATAACAGACGAGATCAGCCGAATATGCCATGGCGTGCATTTTTGCATGCTGAAATTCTATCAAAAAAGCCCCAATTCTCCGCCCTCATTTAATCCGTTAAAATGCTTTTTGCTTGCGCTGTTAGGAAATATTTTCTTGGTCGAGTTGTTGGATTAGAAATATGCATTTTTTGCATATTCCTTTTTTGCGATAAACGAACTGTTGTGATTTTTGGCAATAGTTCATTTGTAATTCTAAATTATTACTCGAACTTGTAAGGATATCTTACAAGTTGCTTTCAACCAGACCTATACCCCTGCACCTTCCGATCAACAAAATATTTCAAATCACTTTTATCCGCCGCCTCACGAAGCCGCCACGAATGCGGAGCTTCATCTTCATTATCGAACAAACCCAAATGTGCAATCTGTTCGTGTGCCTTGCATAGATAAACTAATCTGGCTGGATCGTGAACTCGCTCGAGTGCAAACCTCTGCGTATGATGTAAAATTTCACCCGGTCGAGTACAGTTCGGATAATGACATTTTCCGTTGAATTTACCTTTAGAAAATCTTTGCATTTCATTCGGAACATGCCGTGAACTTGCCTCAACTGCCTCCGGCACATCATTCCCCAACAACCTCTCCATCAAATCATTCCAAGTTAATTCACCTCTCATTTTTTCTAACTGCTTTAAAACTTCTGGTTTGAGCTTCATCGTCACCTCTTCTTCAGACTTCACATCACTTTCATTTCGAAATTCTTTAACATATGTTTGTAAAGTATGTTGACTCATTTCAGCTGCTTTATCAGCCCAAAATACTGCAGTTTCTTGAGTCGCAATATATGCCACTGGCTTAACCGCTCGGAGTCCTTTCACTTCTGCTATCGCCATCAACTCCGGTTTATCTTCGATACGTTTATGAATTTTTAGGCAATCATCCACAACGGCAGCACTCATTCCAGCTAACTTTGCTGCGTACTCATAAATGCTTAAAAAACCCTTTTCTCTCCAAATTTCAGATTTAAAAATCTCCGGCAAAAGCATCTCGCACTTTCGTCGATACTCGAGTGCCTTCTTCCCGTATTCTTTAAATTTTTCATGTGTATTCATAAGTCAAAAATATCACTTACTGAAGCCAAATCAAGCTAGTTGACTAGACAAATTCTAGCGGTGAGTATAGAGTCACCTTTTAGATAAAAATCTACCTTGACTCATTCTATAAAAGTTATAAACGAAGGCTTCGAAGCCTAATTTTTTAAGACAAAAAGCACCTTTCGGATGCCTCTTGATAAATGTGTGTGAAATCGTGGTTTGAAGTTGGTGACTATCTAGGCTGTACATAAATTGCACCTGCAGAACAAGTTGTAGAAGCAGTACATCCAGCACCAGTCATAGAGACATCATTCATTACGGTATTAGTATTGCTTGAGGCAGTAGTTTGGGCACCTAGTTTCAATGCTGCAGAGGTAGTTGCTAAGTATAATCCTGCACCAGTAGATGTAGTAGATTCCATTTTTGCTACAAGTATAAAACCATTCATTGTTTCGTAAATTCCGTAACCTGTTCCACAAATAGTAGCTCCATTATTAGCTTTAGGATCAGTTGGAGTAGCTGTGGTCATATAGGTATGAATACTTGTTGCAGAAACCGTTGTAGCCCATGCTTGAGCACTTAAACATCCTTGTGTGTAAGTAGTACCCCATGGATAGCTCCCATTATTATCACCAGCATACAAAGTTAAAGCCGTCGAAATCTGAGCTAAATCAGCTTTTCTTTGAGCATCTCTTGCTTTTGCTGGACCGGCTGTAATTCTTGGTAGAAGCGCAACAGCTAAAATACCGATGATTGTGATAACGATTAAAAGCTCAATAAGTGTGAAGGCTCGAGATGAACGAAAAGAACGAATGTTCATATGAAATTGGTTAGGCATTTGTCAAAAAAATTCTAGACTAAAAAAATACATCAAGCAAATCGCAATTTATATGTTCAAACCAAAAGACACCCTTACGGATGCCTCTTGATAAATGTGTGTGAAATCGTGGTTTGAAGTTGGTGACTATCTAGGTTGTACATAAATTGCACCTGCAGAACAAGTTGTAGATGCAGTACATCCACCTCCTGTCATAGAGGCGTCGTTCATTACTGTATTAGTATTGCTTGAAGCAGTAGTTGAGGCACCTAGTTTGGTTGCTGTTGATAGAGTCGCTAAGTATAGTCCAGCTCCAGTAGATGTAGTAGACTCCATTTTTGCTACAAGAATAAATCCATTTAATGTTTCATAAATTCCATAGCCTGTTGCACAAACTGTCGCGCCATTATTAGCTTTAGGATCAGTTGGAGTAGCTGTAGTCATATATGTATGAATACTTGTTGCCGAAACAGTTGTAGCCCATGCCTGACCAGTTGCACCAGAAATACAGCCCTGTGTGTAAGTAGTACCCCATGGATAGCTCCCATTATTGTCATCCGCATATAAAGCCAAAGCCGTCGAAATCTGAGCTAAATCAGCCTTTCTTTGAGCATCTCTAGCTTTTGCTGGACCTGCTGTAATTCTTGGTAGTAGCGCAACAGCTAAGATACCGATGATTGTGATAACGATTAAAAGCTCAATAAGCGTGAAAGCTCGAGATGAGCGAAGAGAACGAATGTTCATATGAAATTGGTTAGGCGTTTGTTCGAAAAAAATCCTAAACCAAAAATCTACTTCAGGCAAATTTCGAGATTAAACAGAACTTGACACGTCACTCAATGCAATTATAGGTTGCATGATTGCGGCAACAATGAAACCAACTGAAGCACCCATCACCACCAAGATAACCGGCTCCATAAGTTTAGACAAAGTGCTAACCGCATTGTCCACTTCGTCTTCATAAAAATCTGCAATTTTATTTGCCACTTCTGTAATATTCGCAGTTTTTTCACCCACAAGAATCATTGATGAAACCATTGGTGGAAATAGGCTACCAGAGTCGCTCAAGTTTTCACCCAGCGGAATTCCTTGTGAAACATCCATCGCGGCGTATTCAATTCTTTTTTTGTAGACTTCATTTCCAATCGCCTTCGAAGTAATTTCGAGAGTTTTCACAATCGGCACTCCGCTCTTAAGAAGACTGGCAAGCAATCTTGCAAATCTTGAAACCATCAATTTTTTAATTAGTGATCCAAAAATTGGAACGTAAAGAATTCCATAATCCATTGCGTATTTTCCGGTTTTTGTTCGACGGAAAACCATTAGACCGATTCCTGCGGCGAGTGCAGCGATTAAGATTACTCCCCACTGATTTTTTGCAAAATCAGACATTCCAATCAAAATTCTTGTTGCAATTGGAAGCTCTTTTCCACTGTCTGTAAAAATTGAAGTTAGCTGTGGAACCACAATTGTTAACATCAAAAATAATGCAATAATCATGATTGTTATAATCGCAAGAGGGTAAGCCATTGCACCTTTTACTTTCGCAACAATTCCTGCACTTTTTTCGGCCTGGTGGGCGAGGTCCTTCAAAATATCATTCAAATTACCTGAAGCTTCGCCGCTGGCAATCATACCTTTTTCAGATTCACTGAAAACTTTTTCATGTTCTCCCATCGCAATTGAAAAACTTGAACCGCCCTCCATTTTCCCTGCGATTTTTCTAATTACTTCTTTCAAAAGCGGGTTTTCTGTTTGATCAGAAAGTACGTAAAGCGATTTAATAATCGGTACTCCTGCATTAATCATCACAGCAAGAAGCTGAAAAAAAGTTACTTTATCTTTAAGTTTTATTGAACTAAGACTAATTGCAAAATCATTGGCTTTTTTAATCCAACCTGTCAAAGTTACTTTTTCAACTTTTACATGTTTCAGCGAGTTAATTCGCGCCTGATCTTCTTTCGAAAGTCCGATTTGTAGGTTTGTAGTATTTTCCATCAGTCAGCCTCAGGCCTTGCTACAGAGTAAACTTCTTCAAGTGATGTGATTCCGTCGAGGGCTTTAATTAAGCCGGCTTGTTCAAGTGAAACCATTCCTGTTTCTAAACATGATTTTTCAATATCAACCACGCTGGCATTTTTCAAAATCATATCTCTAATATGGTTGTTCATTCTCAACACTTCATAAATACCAACTCGGCCGTAGTAACCGATTCCATTACATTTTGCGCAGTCTGGTTTTTCTCCCGGTCCAAAGAATTGCAACGCGGCACCTTTAGCTTTATCGAAAGGTTCATCAGGATGAAGATGCAAAATCGCACGCTTCACAATTTCAAGAGTTGCTGCATCGGGCACAAGTGGCTTTCGGCAAACGTCACATAGTTTTCTCACAAGTCGCTGAGCCACAATCGCATTGATTGTCGCAGTCATCAAAAATGCAGGAACTCCCATGTTCATAATACGAGTCAAAGTTTCAACCGCTGAGTTCGTGTGGATTGTGGAAAGCACAAGGTGACCTGTTAACGAAGCTTCAATCGCCACATCAACCGTTTCTCGATCACGAATTTCTCCCACCATTATAATGTCAGGATCCTGACGAAGTGCGGCTCTCAAACCTCCGGCGAAAGTATAATCAATATCAGGATGAACCTGCGATTGGTTAAGCCCGTCCATCTGAATTTCTACCGGATCTTCAATTGTCATAATATTCACATCTGATTTATTCAAAGTGCTCAGCGCAGAGTAAAGAGTTGTTGTTTTACCGGAACCGGTTGGTCCGGAAGTTAAAATAATTCCGTTAGGTAAATCGAGCCCTTCCTGCAAATATTTCAACGCGTTTCCAGTAATTCCCAATTCGGCAAAAGTCGGTATTTTTCTCGATTGATCCTGAAGACGCATAACGATCTTTTCACCGTTAATTGTCGGTAGAGTTGAAACACGAATATCCATCTCTCGGCCATCTGCAGTTGTAACTTGCGCGCGCCCGTCTTGCGGAACACGTTGTTCATCAATCTTCAAATTCGCCATAATTTTCACCCTCGAAGTAACCGCAGGATGAATGTTTGGTGGATACTCAACAATTCTTCGAAGTGAACCGTCAATTCTATAACGAATCGCGACGGTATTTTTCAGTGGTTCAATATGCACATCAGAACATCTGATTTCAATCGCATAAGAAAGCGCATTCATAACAAGTTGAGGAATGTTTCCTCCCACAATCGCGTCCTGCAATGCTTGAAGTTTAGGATTGTCCATCTATTTCTTGTGAGAAGTAAGCTTTAATTTGAAATTCCGCGCTATATTCTCCGCCGAACTCATCAGGATAGGAGAGTCGAAAATTATCAATACTCATCAATCGAACTCCACTTTCCAGAGATCCAGATGTTTCAATATATTCAATAAATTTATCCAAGTTTTTTCTTGAAGCACTTACTGATAAATTAAGCGGAACATATCTGTAAGTTGTGCCTTCAGCCGCCTCTGAGTTTGCATAATTTATACTTCCAATGAAAAATGGATTAGTTGGGAAATTATTCTGAACTGAGAAGTCGTCAAACAGTCTCGTCAGAGACGTAATATCTTCACTTGTAGGAAAAACAGCTTTAAGTTCTTCACCTGAGCCTTCTCTTAATTTAATAACTTCACCTTTCCGGCTTTCATTTTCCTTAATTATTTCTGACTTTGTATGTGTTAAATTACTCGCATCTGTTGAAAAAGTATTTGTTTCCAACTGCATCGCAGTTAGTTCATTCCACTGCCACACTCCGCCAACCACCGCGATTGCAGTTATAATTAAGCCGGTAATAAATCTATGTCTTTCATTCATTGTGTTTCTGCTTCTAAAGAAATAGTAAGCTGAAATGATGCACTGTAATTTGCCGCTTCTTCATCGCCAGATTCATTCTTTGAGAAAGATCTTTGCTCTGCATCTTTGAAAATTGAAGATGCATTGAACGCATCAACCAAATCTGAAATCAAAGTAAAGTTTTTTGTATCTGCTGTTTCTGTTTCACCGGTAACGCTCATTGTTGCGCTATCGCTGCTGAAATCAAGGCTTTGAACTGTCATGTTTCCCTTAAATTCAGTATTGAAAAGTGGATCTATATCTTTTGCAATTTCTTCTGCTCCCGCCAAATATGTTGACCAAGAAATTCGTTTAGATTCAATGCTTGAAATCAAAGACGCAACGCTCTGGTTGATTGTGTTATAAGCTGTTAGGATTTTTTGCAAATCATCATTTGCAGCTTTTTCTGAATCTGTAGAATTAATGGCCGACTTAAATGCGTCATCAATAAGAATTTTTCTTGTACTTTCCAAATCTTGAATATCACTCAGAATCGCTTGTTCATCAGCCTGACCGGTTTTTGCCTTCAAGGCATCAATCGCTTCAGTGATTTTTTGAACAGTTAGCTGTTTTTGTTCTTCAGTTAGCACATCACCAAGATCTGTTTGTAAAGCAGCAACGATTTCTTTCATTTGAGGTTTAATTGAATCTACTTTTGTTTTATATTCTGTCTTTTTATTTTCTGAAACATACTCAGAGGTCGATTGTTTCAAGTAATAAAAATACTCGTCTCCAAGTTTAGAATATTTTTCAAGCAATAAAACTGCGTTCAAATGTTTTTCCATTGTTATTTCTGCCTGTAAATTTGTCACCTGCACTTTTGCTAAGGCATTTTTCTGCGCAGTATTCGTTCCAAGTATTGTGAAACTTGTTGAAAGTTGAGTGAAAAAGAATCCAGCAATAATCACAAAAATCCCCAATGAAACCTTCAAAACGATAGTTCCTGGCTTCGCTTTCTTAGGCGCTTCAAGCGGATTGTCCTTTTTCAACACGAGCGGCGCTTTCTTTGCAGCAAACATTTCAGAAAAAATATTCTTCTTTTCTACTACTTTCGCAGCCATAGGAATACCCGGTACACCCGTCATGGATGCCGGTTGAGGGCTTGCCTGAGCCATCTTTAATTCTTCAGCCATTTTTATATTTATTTAAATCTCACTATTATAGCAAAAAACAGGCTAAAAAGCAACTAGCGTCCAATCCGTTTTAGAAGCTCTTTATCGAATGTCACAACTTTGTATTTTTTCGACAAAAATAAGAGACTTTGATCAACGAATGAAAGTTTCTCGAATTTGTTGGAGAGGAAGAAGCTCAAAAGCTGATCTCTGAAGTCAGAACTTGACCAAAGTATAGTTACTTTGTCAAAACTTAGCAGATCAGAAATGAAGCTATCTGCATTGTCTTTACCTATTTTTACAGTAATGAGATTTAATATCTCAATTAACACATACTCTGGTATTAAAACTTTATCTTTTAGAACTTCAAACAGACTTAGTGCTTTTTTATGTTGAGAATCAGCATCATGTAGATATGCGAACCAGACATTTGTATCAAGAATCACTTCCATATAGAATTTTGTCGATCTCCATGCTCAAGTTCGGATTATCTGAGGTAAAGTGAGAGTTCTTGAATGCTTCTTTAAAGCTAAGCCCACTCTTCTCAGCTCCCATCGGCACAATTTTGAAGGCTGGTTTAGAGTTTTTGACAACAATATAAACCTGACCCCTAGCCACAAATTCTGAAATTTTCTTCATATCTTTGTGCAATTGCTTTATCCCGATAATTTGAGCTGTTGGATTCATAAAGTTTAACAATTAGTTCACTTATAGTTTAACAATTGTTTAACCTTTAGACAAGTTAATTAGTAAAATACATACTAAAAATAACAGTAAAAGCTGACAAAGTCCTGAAGGATTCCTGCAATAATTAACAAAAAACCCCAACCTTTCGGAAGGGGCCTTTTCACTTAGAATGACTAAATTATACTAGTTCAACCTTAGCTCCTGCTGCTTCCAAAGCTTTCTTAGCTTCTTCGGCTTTAGCTTTATCAACGTTTTCCATAACTTTTCCGTTCTGGTCAACGATGTCTTTAGCTTCCTTTAGACCAAGACCTGTAAGTTCTCTTACTGACTTGATAACTCCGATTTTCATAGCTCCAGCATCTTTAAGCTGAACTGTGAATGCAGTCTTTTCTTCAACGGCTTCACCTGCTGCTGCACCTCCAGCTGCTGGCATCATCATTCCCATTGCTGGGGCTGCTGAAATTCCGTATTCAGCTTCCATGTATTTTACAACATTGTTAACTGAAACGATGTTTAGCTTTTCAAGGGCCTCAATAACGGCCATTTCTTCCTTGTTAAGCTCGATTTTTGTAGCTTCGTCTGACATTTTATAAGGGGTTATAATTTAAGATGTATTGCGGCCCACTGCTTAGGGCCTAATGCTCACGCTACGCGTGACTGTTTATCTGCATAAGCCTGAGTAGTTCGGGCAAATGAAGCGAGAGGAGATGAAATTGCTCCATGAAAGTTTCGTAGAGGTGAAACAAGCATAGACATAAATTTCGCAAGAAGTTCTTCTTTTGATGGAAGATCAGCGAGCGCTTTAACGTCTTTCATGCTTAATACTTTACCGTCCATGATTCCTCCAACGAGTTTCAAAACCTCGATTTTTTTCGCGAACTTACTAACGATCTTTGGTCCGGAAACCTGATCGCCATAAGATAAAATCGCCGCAATTGTTCCAGGAATTAAATCGTCTGAAACCTCTACGCCGTTTTCTTTAGCTGCAATTTTCATCAAAGTTTTCTTTGCTACTTTGAATTCAACATTAGCTAATCGCATTTCTTTTCTCATAGCAGAGATCTGTTCAACGCTCATGCCGGCGTACTGCCCAAAGGCAATCGACTTAGCTTTTGCGAACTTCTCTTTAAGTTCCACGAGACTTTCTTCTTTCTGTAGTCTTGTAACTGCCATAGTTTAATTTATTAACGTATTGTCCTTTTTAAGTTGAGGTCGACCTTATAAAAGCTCTCAAGCTTGCGCGTTGAGATACAAATTTAAGTATTTGTTCATCTCGGCGGGTCTTATTACTCCTGATGGAGTTGCCAGCTGTCTACGACGCAAATGCACTTTATGCGCCTTTTCGGTTTTTGTAAAGTTAAATTCAGTCGCCCCACATATCCACCATTTGAACTTCAGATCTAACTGATTTCACTCTCGAATCTACATTTGATTCAACTCTATCCACATGTTCAACTATCCAGGTAGCCATTTCGCGAACTGCAACGAGTTCCGATAGATCAACCAACCCTTTTTCTTGTAAAGATGTTTCCATATTATTTATGATTAAAAATAAAAAAGCCCCGCTATCCGCAGGGCAGGTCTTTTGAAAATCTAAGTCAAAAGGCGCCCCGCGAGCCGGTAAAATAAAAGTATAGATATGTGTTTTTTGACTTTTTCATAATTACCAATTAGCTGTGTCATTGCCGCGATCTATTGGATAGTCAGGAACTACTACAGCAATCTCTTTAGTGACTTGAGACTGTACTGCCACAACTTTAGGAGAAGTTTCCGGTACTGCCTCTACTTGCTCTGTCGAATCCTGAACGATATCTGGTGTTTCCATAAAATTATGGTTATAAAAATAAAAATCCCCGCTTTTGCGAGGCTTAAATGTTTGTGATTTTAGTTCATAACATTAGCGCCTCGCTGTTGCGAAGAAATAAAATGCGCTAAAAAATGAATTTAATCTCATACGAAAGAAGCTTACAAAATGGTGGAGAAAAAGTCAAAGAAATTAAGCCTCCAAAGATTCAATCAAAGCACTTGATTGTGTCGAAACACGTAAAATCTCATTATTTATTTCTGATATTAATTTAATTTGTTCTTGAATTCTACCTATCTGGAAGATCAAATTTTTTTTATTCTCAATTACGGAAGTTGGTATAAGCTCATCAGGTGCAATTGCACTTAATGATTTGAATTTGGCTTCAAGCCCTTCGATATCATCAAGACATTTATTCACATCTTCAAGATCAGCAATCAGCTTTTCCAAGCCTGTATCCAAGTTTTGACCACTTTGAATTACTCCTGTACCTTGCTTTAATTGTTTCAGACTTGCAACAATACCAGTCCCACAATCTTCCATCAGTTTTTGTCTTGAGAAAAAACTAATTCTATCAATCAAAGCAGAGGCTGTCTTGCGAGCCAATGGAGCTGTCGTGAAAGAATTATTGTCTCCTTTGATTCCTTCTAAAAGATGGCCTGCGGGCAGGTGATATTCAGTTAATAATTCTGCTTGTCCGAGTATTGCTTCATCTTCAAAAGTAACTTTTCTCACTTTCGTAATATTGAAATCCCCTCTGCCATAGATATTTTTTCGTACGTTTGTATAATCATTGCTATTTACAATTTGATTAAGTGCATCAACCATTTTGGATGGATTGAAACTCGGTATTTTAGAAAGTTCCATCATCTGGTAGTCACATTTATTTATTCTTAGTGCATTTCTGTTTCGTGCCTGAAATTCATTCGAAAACTGTGAAATTGCAGTGCCTAGATTCCATGAGTTCCTTGTCCATTTAGACCTATCATTGGGATGGGTTTTTCTTTTATATGCTTTGTAGTCAATTAATCCCTTTAATGCATCGCCAATATCAACTCTATCAAAATAACCCGTTCGCTCAACACTTTTTCTCCACTTTAAGAATTCAACAAATGCTTCAGGATTATCTTTGAAGCCCTTACTTGCGGCAATAATGTCGAAGGTATTTGCACTCCAGTGCTTTTGGGTTTCCGCCTCAATGCCGAGCTCTCTAAATGCTAAGCTCGAAGGGTCACTTTCTTTGAAATATACCAATAATCTAAGGTTTAATAAGACATATGGTAGATATTCTTCGGGAATATTTTCAGAAACAAATATAAAATTCCCAATAACTACACCAATTTTTTCATCAGGATCTAACTCCTCCATTTCTTCTGCAGAAATAAAGGCGAACTCACCAGGCAGATCTTTGAGATTTTCACCATCAACAAGGCCTTCTTTGATCTTCTCCGGAGTAAGTTTGCGGGATTTGAGAAGGGCTATCAGTTCATCTTTTGAAATGCTGAATGCATTTTTCTTGTGATTGTCCCAAATTTTTAATGCAGTTTTGGCTTCATCAATAAGGCTTTGATCTAGCTGTGTTGTTTGCCTTTGGGTCAGTTCTAATACTAATTTGAGCATAGGCATTATTTAACATATATTTAGGTTTATGTCAAACAAAGATTTTCTAAGTTTCAAAAATCTAAAAGTGAAGTATATTAAGGCCTGAATGACTGATCTATATCACCACATTTTGCTCTTGCTGAAGGAGTGCAAGAAAAATAATCAAAAGCCGCTTCTTGTTGTTTGTGGTCCGACTGCATCCGGAAAAACCGCGCTAAGCATTAAACTCGCTCAAGATTTTAATGGTGAAATTGTTTCAGCAGATTCTTGTCAGGTTTATCGAAAAATGGACATAGGAACAGATAAAATCGGTATAGATATTCGCAAGAAAATTAAACATCATTTGATTGATATTCGTGATCCTGATCAGCAATACACAATGTCTGATTTTAAGCGTGAAGCGACTCATGCGATCAATGATATTTTGATGAGGGGAAAGCTTCCGATTGTCTGCGGAGGAACTGGTCTTTATATAAGTTCGGTAGTTGAAAATTATGATCTGCCATTGGCTCCGCCTAACCTGAAAATTCGCGAAGAACTTCAAAAGGAATACGAAAAAGGCGGAAATTTACATCTATATAATATGCTTGTTGAACTTGATCCAGCCACTGCGGCAAAAATTCATCCGAATAATGTGCGATATGTTGCACGTGCTCTTGAAGTTGTAATGCAAACGGGCCCGCGAGAACCCCGCAAGGCGAAGCCGATTTATCAGGTTTTCAAGATGGCAATTGATTGGCCTCGTGAAGTTTTGTACGACCGTATTAATAAACGAGTTGACGATCAGATTGATCTCGGGCTCCTGAATGAAATTAAAACACTACTTTTGGAGGGCTATGATGAAAGTTTGCAATCAATGCAGGCACTTGGATATAAAGAGTATTTCGCATACATCAGCGGCCAACGACCGCTACAAGACTGCAAAGAAGAACTCAAACAAAATTCTCGCAATTTTGCGAAAAGACAGCTAACTTGGTTTCGTCGTGATGAAGAGATTTATTGGATCACGCCTGAAGATTTCACTGAATTATGCTCCTAAAATTTCAAGAACTTATAGATCTTTGCTCAAAACTTCGCTCTGAAGAAGGCTGTCCGTGGGATAAAAAACAGACATATGAAACAATGAAAAAATGCATAGTTGATGAAAGCGCGGAAGTAGTTGAGGCGATCGAGAAAAATGACATTCCAAATCTTGAAGAAGAATTAGGCGATCTTTTATTTAACATTCTGCTGATCGCACAAATTGCATCTGAAAAAGGCGATTTCGATATGAAATCTGTGATGACAAAAATCGGCGAAAAAATTGTTTCCCGCCACACTTGGGTTTTTGGCACAGATAAAGCGACAACAGCAGAAGAGGCACTTGCTTTGTGGAAGGAAAATAAGAAGAAGGAAAAATAGGAACGTAATTTGACTAGAGCCTTATTTTGTTGTAATGTTCCGGCCATTTTACAATATGAGTACTTCAGAAAAAGGTTTAGAAAAGCAATGTTTGAGTAGAAGAGTTTTTGATTTACTCAAAAATAGTCTTCCAGAAATGGATATGGATATTTACGAAAGTGGAGGAAAACTAGTTTTAGTATGTGACTTTGAACCATGCAGGATTTATAAACATAAAGCAAAATTAGCTGAGGAAAAGATAGCAAAAGAAGAAAGATATGAAAAATTTTGGGAAGCGTATAGAACAACTTTTTTTGATAATACTTATTACTCAACTAATATTTCAAGCAAAGGTATTACAGATATGATTGATGTTCGAGAGTTAATTGATTTGAAAACAAATCAGGTGATTTATATTGTTCCAAAAATAGAATGGGAAAAACTTGGTAACAAAGAGTTTGAATTTAAAAATAAAGGAATTATAAAAGCATTAAATCTATGGTTAACAAAAAATCCAAAAGGTCTTGAAGATCAAAAGCAACATACCGCACTTTTAGCTCTTGCAGGTAGAGACCTGGGGCAAATTGTTACCGTTGCAGCAGGAATTAAACCAATTTCAATTGAGACAGATCTAGATACTAATGAATCTTTACAATATATAGTTAAAAATTTTTCAAATTTGGAAGGCTTGGTCATTGTTGATAACTCAGAAAGTAAAAATGGCCATGAGTTTAAATCTAAAGAACAAGTTATTTATAACCTAAAGGCTGTTGAAAGAGTGATCGAGGCAAATAAAAGTATCTTTCAAAGAGTAAATCTTTATGGAAAGTCTTACGAAGAAATTCTTAATGTACTTTTGAGATTTTATTCCAATCCTGACGAAGGTACTTGCAGTCGAAAAGATATGTATCAAGCTTTTGGGCTTTTGCTGGGTTATGATGCTAAATCCTGCAAAGATTATCGAGATATTACTACAATTGATTGGGACGAAATCTTTATGTCTCCCGATCATGTTGGGAGTCATCCTATGAATGCTAATCCGTTTAATTTTTACGATACCGATTATTGGATAAGTGATATATCAAATAATCCTGACTTTCAAAAACTTAATGAGGATTATAAAAAATTGCTTGAGCGTATTGAGATACTTCTTAGAAAAGGTTTTAGTCCTCTGGAAACTCTTTCAGCATTGAATGAAAATTCGCCAGAAGTTTTGGATGAATTAATTGAAGATACAAAAAATAAAGTCGAAATAGCTGTTAGTTAAATATGTTTTTGCTATTATGCGGCTACTATAAAAGCATATGAAGAACTGGAACTTAAAATACGAGCGACAAAAAAAAGAATCTCTCTGGACCGCTCTTGTAAATTCGCGCACAGTTGAAAATCCCGGTGAGTTTTTTTCTGATGCGAGCTACTCAGATCTGCACGATCCATTTCTATTTGAAGACATGGCAAAGTCAGTCGAACGCCTGCAAATAGCCATTCGATCGAAGGAGCGAATTTTAGTTTACGGCGATTACGACGTGGACGGAACAAGCGGTGCCTCTCTCTTAATTCACACTCTTCGTTTCCTCGGCGCAGAAGTTTCCTATCGTGTGCCGCATCGACTCAATGAAGGTTACGGTTTGCACATGAGTTACATCGAGGAAGCCAAGAAAAATTCCGTCTCAATTATTATCACGGTAGATTGCGGAATTTCCTGCAAAAAAGAAATCGATCATGCCGAATCTCTCGGAATTAATGTGATAATTACAGATCATCATACAGTGCCAACTGCACGCCCAAACTCTTTCTCAACTTTGCATCCACTAACTTCAAGTTATCCGTTTAAACATCTTTCCGGAAGTGGCGTCGCTTTTAAACTCGCGCAAGCACTTTTGAACGACGAAAAAATGACAATGACTTTAATTGATCTCGCAAGCCTTGGCACTGTTGCGGATTGTGTTCCACTCATTGGCGAAAATCGCGCGATAGTAAAAATGGGCTTGAAACAACTTTCAAAAACAAAATGGGAAGGCCTGAAAGCAATTCTCGAAAGCTCCGGAAATTTATACGCGAAAGAATTCACAACAGATACTATCGGTTTTCAAATTGGTCCGCGAATAAATGCCGCGGGAAGAATGGATACACCATACTGGGCGATTCAAACTTTACTGGCCAGTGGCGAAGATGCTCGTCAAAAAAGCCAAAAACTTGAAGAACTAAACCGCGACCGCCAAACCCTAACAACCAAAATTTTTGATGAAGCACTGCTTAAAATTAATCTGGAAGATGCAATAATTATTGCTGAAGGTGAGGGTTGGTCTAGCGGACTTGTCGGACTAATTGCAGGAAAAATTCAGGAAAAATTCAGCAAACCAACATTAATTTTAGACGACAGAGGTGATTACTTAATTGGCTCTGCTCGAAGCGTGGAAGGTTTCAATATTATAGAAGCGATAACTCAGGCAAGCGAAGTACTCGAACATTTTGGCGGTCACGAAATGGCGGCCGGTTTCAAACTAAAAAAATCCAACTATTCCGACTTCAAAAAAATCCTA